>JAFZKD010000047.1 GCA_017553785.1 Muribaculaceae bacterium
ATTAAATAAGGAGGACTGCAATATGAATATTATAGTTTGTGTAAAACAAGTTCCCGATACCACGGTTGTCAAGATCGATCCCGTTAAGGGTACCTTGATCCGTGAAGGCGTGCCCAGCATCATGAACCCCGACGACAAGGGTGGCCTGGAACTCGCGTTGAGACTGAAAGACCAGTTTGGCGCCAACGTCACCGTGATTTCGATGGGTCCGCCCCAAGCCGATGTCATGCTGCGTGAGGCCCTCGCTATGGGTGCCGATCGTGCCATCCTGTTGAGTGACCGCAAGTTTGCTGGTGCCGACACGCTGGCTACTTCCTATGCCCTCTCGGGCCTTTGCCGCGTGTTGGACTATGACCTCATCATCGCTGGTCGCCAGGCCATCGACGGTGACACCGCTCAGGTGGGTCCCGAGTTGGCCGAGCACCTGGGCCTGCCGCAGATTACTTACGTTGCCGATGCCAAGGTTTTGGAAAACGGAAACCTGCAGGTGGATAAGGAGAACGAGGATGGTATCCAGGTTCTCGAGGTCGAGGGCAAATGCCTGCTGACTGTACTCGCTTCGGCATTTGATGCCCGCTACATGAGCGTGAGCGGCATCATGGAGGCCTATGACAAGGAGGTCGAGGTTTGGAGTGCCGACAAGATTGACGTCGAGGAGGGCAAGTTGGGTCTCGCTGGCTCACCCACCAAGGTGTTCAAGTCGTTCCCCAAGGCCATGAAGGCTCCCGGCGAAGTACATGAGGTAACTCCCGAAGAGGCTGTTGAACTCATTGTGAATCAACTGAAAGCTAAACACATCATCTAAAAGTAAGAGCTATGGACAAGAAAGATTATAAGAACGTATTCGTTTTTGCTGAGCAACGCGAAGGGGTTATCCAGTCCGTTGCACTTGAACTTTTAGGTAAGGCACGTGACCTGGCCGACGCTCTGGGCGAGAAGGTCGTTGCCATGCTCCTTGGCCAAGGCATCAAGGATCAGGCACAGATGCTTATCGAGTATGGTGCCGATGAGGTCATCGTTGTTGACGCTCCCGAGTTGAAGGACTTCCTCAGCGAGCAGTACTCACAGGCCGTTGGCCAGATCATCACCGAGCGCAAGCCCAACATCGTGCTCTATGGCGCGACCACAATCGGACGCGACTTGGCTCCACGTATCGCTTCGCGACTCAAGACCGGTCTGACTGCCGACTGCACCAAGCTAGATATCGAGCCCGACAAGGACGAGCAGCTAGAATTCCGCATGACGCGTCCCGCATTTGGCGGCAACCTCATGGCAACCATCATCTGCCCGAATAACCGTCCGCAGATGTCAACTGTCCGTCCTGGTGTGATGCAGAAGATGCAGCGCCAGCCGGGACGTGAAGGCGTGGTTACCGAGTTTGCTCCCAAGTTCGATGCCAGCAAGTTCAAGGTAAAACTCGTCAAGACCATCAAAGCTGACAAGCAGATGGCCGACATCGCCGAGGCCAAGATTCTCGTCAGCGGTGGACGCGGTGTGCATGACAAGGAAGGCTTCGATAAGCTTCAGGCGCTTGCCGATGTAATAGGCGGACAGGTGGCTTCGTCACGTGCTATGGTCGATAATGGCGTGATGCCTCATGAGTGTCAGGTAGGCCAGACGGGTAAGACCGTCCGTCCTAACCTCTACATGGCCTGTGGTATCAGCGGTGCCATCCAGCACCTTGCCGGTATGGAGGAGAGCGATTTCATTATCGCAATCAATAAGGATAAGTTCGCCCCAATCTTCAGTGTTGCTGACTTGGGCATCGTGGGAGACCTACACAAGATCGTTCCCATGCTCACCGAGCGCATCAAGAAAGAACTCGAAGGGTAAACTTTCTATCATAGGGAAAACCTCACGCTAAGTTACAACGGCGCTAAGTTTCAGCGACTTAGCGACTTAGCGTGAGGCTTCTTGTTTCCATCATCAGGACTAGCCTTTTTCAAATCACATCATGGAGATGACGTGTTATCAATTTTCATGAAAAAAGTTGCATACTCGATTAATTGTGATTATATTTGCAGCAGATAACTAAACCTACTTTAATAACGTGTCCAAAATGAGAATTCGTGTTTATTAGCATATGTAACAATTCAATGTAATTACTTATTGATTATGAAGAAATTATTTACTTTAATCGTTGTGGCCGCTATGGCATTTGCCGCACAGGCCGCTGAATGTATTGCTGCCGATGGCACCAATACCGGTGAGTACGCTCCTGTCTATGGTTACAACAATGACTATGATCAGCACAACCAGATGCAGTATCCCGCTGCTGAGCTTCCTGGTATGGCTGCTGGCTCCGAAATCACTGCTGTGAAATTCTATACCAGCACCCCAGACTTGGTGAACGCTCTGGGTAGCACTGTAACGGTTTCGCTGGCTAACATCGACGATGTGACTCCTTGGACTCCTGACGCATGGGGTGGCATTTCTGGCAACTTGCTGGATGCTGCTGTAACCGCTGTTGCTACAGTAACTCCTGCTGCCGATGAAGATGGCGTTTGGACAATTACCTTCGATGCTCCCTTTACCTACACTGGTAATGCTCTGTTGATTGACGTTCAGACTGTTGCTGGTGAGTATAAGAGCACCTACTTCTATGGTAAGGAAATGGGTTCATACTTAGTCATGAGCACTTATGGCTACGCTGGTAGCAAGAAGGGTCAGACCGTTCTGCCCAAGGCAACCTTCATCTATGAGGGCGGTGAGGTGCCCGAGCCGGGTATTGCTACCTTGGCCGAGGCTAACGCACTCGAGGACGCTGCTGAGTTCACCTTCGACGGCGACGCTGTTGTTACCGTCTTCAAGAATGGTTACCTGTTCTTGCGCGACGAGAGCGGCTACGGCATGATTGCCGGCGCTACAGGTGAGTTTGCAAATGGTCAGGTGCTGAACCAGGGCTGGAATGCCACCAAGACCAGCGATGATGGTTGGGTTTGGTACACTGGTGCTACTGAGCTCAGTGCTAGCGGTGAGACCAATGCCGAGCTGGCTGCTGCCCAAAAGCTCACCGAATTCCCCGATGAGAGCATGCTCAACGCCTATGTTTACGTTGAGAATGTGACTATAAGTGGCGGCATGATGCCAGGCTTGCCTATGCGTGCATTACCGCTGCCTGACAACTCGAGCATTAGTGTAACCAGCACCTTGTGGAGTATGGGTTGGCCCGCTAGTGGCAGTAAAAACATCTATGGTGTTATTTGCAAGGTTGACGGCGTCTTGAAGATCAATGTTGTTGATTTCCAGAATTATGTTGAGCCCGAGCCCGAGGGTATGCGTGGTGACGTGAACAAGAGTGGCGATGTTACCATCGCTGACGTAACCGCCCTGATCGACTACCTGTTGAGCGGTGACGCTACCAACATCAGCTTGGATAACGCTAATTGCAACCTGGATGATGACGTGACCATCGCCGATGTGACCGTCCTCATTGACTATCTGCTGACAGGCAACTGGTAAAAAACGTAATAAGTATAAGACTTTAGGCATTAGGCTTTAAGGGCATCTGCTCTGGCCTAATGCCTTTGTTATGTTCTCACCTCTCACAACGGTTTTAATGTGTGTTCGCCGAAAACATTTTCAGATAATTGGAAAGAATTACAGTAGACATTGATGTTTCAACTGTTTGATTAAATCACTATACAAGGCGAAGATGAGTGCGATAATGTCGGGCTTGGCTATGGCTGTGGAGAAGCCGTAGACCGCCATGACTGCGCTATGGTTATCCCATTGTCATTGACATTGCGATAGCGATGGTGACCATAATAGGGATGTGAATGTCATGTGTGGGTTGATTATCTTAGACGTGCAGTTGTATTGCAGGCTCTATCTTTTTATACTTGTCGCGCTAGGCATGTCGGTTATACCTTTGCGTGAGGTGATGGTTTGCGTTTAACAATTCGTTAACATTTCCGCCCCTCCCTTTTGAATGTGTGGGTTTTGTGGTTAGCATTATCAATCAGCAAGTTGCAGTAATATGCTTCAACTGTGCGAAAATGCATTTTGACGGAAAGCAGGCCTACTTCACGTTGATATTTCAATTGTTTTGTTTATCTTTGTGGGAGATTATGAACCCTAAAATAGAGAATAATGATGAAAAGGAATAGACAGTGGATATTGGCAGCAGCCATGATGTTAATTTGCGGCTATTTGAACTCGTGCAAGAGCGCACAAGATATGGCACGAGCCAAGGACAAGACGATGGACTCGAGCGGCTTTGTCACGGTGACCGATGTGGTACCCGACGCGATCCTGGAGATACGCTACTTCAGTTCCTACAACTTTGTGGGGACGCGCATTGATGGCTATGAGGAACCTGTGGCGCTGATGACACGGCAGGCGGCCGATAGTCTGCGCGCCGTGAGCGACGATCTCAGACGCCATGGCTACTGCCTGAAAATCTATGACGCCTATCGTCCCCAACGCGCCGTGGACCACTTCTTGCGTTGGGCGCTGGACGAGTCGGACACGATTACCAAGGCCTATTTCTATCCCCGCCTGACCAAGCAACAAGTGTTTGATGGTGAATATGTTGCCGAGAAGAGCGGTCACTCACGCGGCTCAACGGTAGATTTGACGCTGGTGGACATGAAGACCGGCAAGGAACTGGACATGGGCGGCACATTCGACTGGTTCGGCATCGAGAGCCATCCCGACTATGGCGGCGGCAATCCCGAGACCCTCGATTTCCAGCCTACCGACAGCAATTTCACCTCCGAGCAGTTCTACAACCGCATGGTGCTGCGCACTGCGATGGAGCGTCACGGCTTCTTGCCGCTCGAGAATGAATGGTGGCATTTCCGCCTCGCTGGCGAACCTTTCCCCGACACCTATTTCAACTTCCCGGTCAGGACGTTAGGACATTGACCCGTGGGTTTAAGCCTTCCTGCAGCAACTTTTGTTTTTTTAGATGAAAACACATTAAGATATATAAAAAAAATATATCTTTGCATTGGCATTGTAATCCTCGTGATTATTGTGCATCTTTATGTGTTAAAAGCATGACATTTAACAAGTTATTGAACCGACTCAAGAAAAACAAGTCTTGGCGGGTGATATCGGCATTAAGTCTTATCTTACTTGCCGGTGCGCTCATTGAGGCCATGTCACTGCTGCAGTACAATTATACCCATCGGCTGATGGAGGAAGAGTTGGATTACCGAACCGAGAGTGAATTGACCCTGAAGTCAGTGCGGGTCAAGAGCATGCTCAAGTCCAACGAAAACATGGTTCGCAACTATTTGTGGCCCATTCAACGGCAAATCGATCAGCCCGACCACATCTACGACATCCAGCACCGCCTGGTATCCTCCAATGATGATGTGATGAGCAGTTTTGTGGCCTTTGTCCCCGGATATTATCCAGACCGTGAGCGGCTGTTTGAGCCATGCGCCATTCGCCGCGGCGACAGTATTGCTCTTGTGCAGTTAGCAGGCGAAAGTCACGACTATACCCAACGAGAGTTTTATGAGCAGGCCGTTTTGAATAACAAATCGTCCTGGAGCGACCCCTATCTGGATGCTGACGCCAGCGGGAAGGTTGTCACCACCTATTCCATGCCTTTCAAAGATGACAGCGGAAAGATTGTGGGAGTATTCGGCATAGACTTGTCCACTCAGGGTATTATCGATACGTTGAACACCAAGCATAATTACCCTTCGACCTTTTTCCTGTTGCTCACCGAGGACGGCAAACTCATTTCCCAACCCGACTCGAGTCATACCCAACAGAGCGATGTGACTGCAGTCGTGGAAATGATCAATGACAGCACCTACGAGCGCAAACTCAGCAGTACCGGCCGCAGCAAGATCATTACATTCACCGACAAAGAAAACGGCAAGGGCTATGCCTATTATGCGTTCATGCGAGGTGAACCCCATTGGCAGGTGGTAATGGTTTGTTATGACAATGAGGTCTTCGGCAAATTGAAAAAAATGCGCCACAACCTGCTATGGATGTTGTTGGCAGGCTTCTCGTTGTTGGGATTCATCCTGTACCAATCTAACAAATACGTGAGACGGCTGCACATATCAAGAGTCAACCAGGAACGCACCGACAGTGAGTTGCGCATCGCCCAAAACATTCAGTCCGAGATGCTGCCCAGTCAGGATATCAGCAGACCCGATATAGAAGTGAGCGGCAAGCAGATTACCGCCCTGGAAGTGGGAGGTGACCTGTATGACTATTTCATCCGTGACGAGAAGTTGTACTTCTGCCTCGGTGACGTGAGCGGCAAGGGTGTGCCGTCGTCGCTGGTGATGGCGGTGGTGCACTCTTTCTTCCGCAGCCAGGCGCAACGCGAGAGCAACCCGGCCAACATCATGCAAGTCATCAACGAAATCGCTGCTGAGGGTAATGAGACCAATATGTTTGTCACCCTGTTCATCGGAGTGCTCGACCTTCCCACGGGCCGACTGCGTTACTGCAATGCCGGCCACGATGCTCCGCTGATTATTGCCGACGGAGTGAAGCCATTGGCAGTGAATGCCAATCTCCCCCTTGGCGTGTTTGATGATTTCAAGTATAGCCTGCAGGAGACACAATTGCCTCAAGAAGTGACCCTCCTTTTCTATACCGACGGCTTGACCGAGACTGCCGATGTGAAGCATAGCCTGTTCGGCATGCAGCGCATCATCGACACGTGTCAAGAATGTATTGAACAGGGCAAGATACAGCCCATAGCGCTGATGGATTCGCTGAATGAAGCGGCCAAACGATTTGCCAATGGTGCCCAGCAGAGCGATGATCTGACCATGCTTGCAATCCATTACCACCGTCGCGATGAGATTCCCGTGTTGGAAGAACAAATCACCTTGGGTAATGACGTGCATCAAGTCCCCGAACTCAATAATTTTGTAAAAACGGTGGCCGAGAGATTAAACCTTGAGTCGTCTTTGACATCTCAACTGATGTTGGCTGTCGAGGAGGCAGTTGTCAACGTCATGAACTATGCCTATTCCATCGGCTCCAAGGGCAACGTCAACATAACTGCCCAAGGGACGGAGGAGAGCATCAAATTCATCATCACCGACGAGGGCAAAGCCTTTGACCCGACTCAGGCCCGTGAGACCGACACCACGCTCAGCGCCGAGGACCGTCCTATCGGCGGGCTTGGCATCCTGCTGGTGCAGGCACTGATGGACAGCATCAATTATGAGCGCATCAACGGCAAGAACGTGCTCACCCTTAAAAAGAACTACAAACAAAACAATGATAAAAACGAATAAGACATTATGAAAACGACAATTGAAGAGCTTGACGAACTCATCGTCATCACAATGACAGGATCGCTCGATACAGCAGCCGCCATCGAGACCGAACAAACCCTCAAGCCTATTACGGCCAGTGAGGAGGCCAAAGACATCGTGTTTGAGTGCAAGGAACTGGATTATATCGCATCTAGTGGACTGCGCATCCTGCTCGACGTGCTCAAGAAGACCAAGGCCAAAGGTAAGACGGTCACTTTGCGCAACGTGAATGACGACATCAAGAACGTGTTCAAAATCACAGGATTCATCAACCTCTTCGAATTTGAGTAATCCCAACAGCCTATCATGCACAAGCATATTTTCAAGATTTGCCTGATAGCAACTCTTGTCTTTACAGCTATGCCTGCCATTGGTCAAACCGACAATGACAGCAGCGTTGTCAAGCATAACGAACTGAACATAGACCTGCAATTCCTGGCTCGTGGCGAGTCCCGCTACGGCGGATTGCCGGATGAGAGTGCCGAGGTCGGCGAGTCCGGCGGGTCCCTTCCGGTTGCCAAATCTAACTTTGTTCAAGGCCGTGCCCGCTTGGCGATTAATTACAAGCGTGATTGGCTTGAAGCCTGTGTCGTTCCCCAGCACACCGGTGTGTGGGGACAGGCGGGCAAAGGCGCATTCAACCTCTATGAGACCTGGGCGAAACTGACTGCCCGTAACGGACTGTTTGCACAGGTGGGTCGGGTGGCGTTGTCCTATGACGACGAGCGTATCATTGGCTCGGATAACTGGGCGATGGCTTCCCTGTCCCACGATGTGCTACGGCTGGGCTATGAGGGTCATGGCCACAAGGCTCACGCCATCCTGGCCTACAACCAGAATGCCGATGTCGCAATCAGCGGAGGTTCATATTATGCGAACGGAGCCCAACCATACAAGACCATGCAGACGTTGTGGTATCACTATGACTTCCAGCGGATTCCATTGGGGACTTCGTTGCTGTTCATGAACGTGGGTATGCAAAGCGAGAATTATGATAATCTGAACACCACCTGGTTTCAACATCTATTGGGCACTTATGTTCAGTACCGCCCAAAACATTGGAACTTTGAGGCTTCTTACTATCACCAGTTCGGAAAGAATGAGATGGCCATGAAGATTGACGCGTGGATGATGAGCACTAAGGCTACTTTCATGCCCACCCGCAGTTGCGGCTTTATGGCGGGCTATGACTACTTGAGTGGTGACGAGTATTTTGCCGTGCCACCCTCTGGACAGTTAGGCATGGTTCAGCACAAGGTCCTCAAAGGATTTAGCACAGTTTATGGCTCGCACCACAAGTTTTATGGAGCTATGGACTTTTTCTATGTCAGCACCTATTATGACGGCTTTACCCCTGGTTTGCAGAACGCCTATGTGGGCGGTTTTTACCAACCCATGAAAGGTCTGCTCCTCAATGCGTCCTATCACTATCTGGCCATTGCCACCACACTTGAAGGGTTGGACCGCACGCTGGGCCATGAGTGGGAGTTTCAAGCCAGCTATGCCCTCGCGCGTGATGTGAGGCTTGCGGCCGGAGCGTCACTCATGTGGGGAAGCGAAACGATGGATCGGCTCAAGCGCTCAGGTAACGAGAACACCTTGCAATGGGCATGGCTATCGTTGAGCGTCAATCCGCGCATATTTTCGACAAAATGGTAATGAGTTTATAGTCCTTAGTTTTTATATTTTTAACGCCTAAAAACCAAAACAATAACAAGTAATATGAAACTTTCTGCGCCCTTATCAACCTCCCAAAATGGAATCTATGTGGAATGTGTAAGCCATCGGGGAGAACCATACTATAATCTGCCTTACATTTATGTTCTTGATGGCTCACTGGATAGTCAACGGCTACTTGATGCTGTAGAAACAGCCTTTAAGGCTCACCCCACACTGTTCACTCGCATCGCACTGAACGATGATGGTGAGCCCCTCCAGACGCTTGACATGGACAACGAACCCTGGTCACTCGCCATTGAGGAAATCCAGGACATCGAGCAAGAAAAAACTCGCCTAGTGGAGCCCTTTGACATTGACGGTGGACGCCTGTTCCATCTACATGTGATGCATGATAAAGAACACTTTTACCTCTTCCTTGACTACCATCACATCATCGTGGACGGTACATCGATGCAAATCATGCTGCAAGACATCGATAAAGCCTACAATGGCGAGACTATTGCTCCCGAGGAATTGACCCTCATGGAGATGGCCACCGATGAAGCCGCACGGCGGGAGACTTCGGCATTTGACGAGGGCAAACAGTGGTATGCCCAGAACTTTGACTGCAATGACACATTTACCCAGTTCATGCCCGATATGGAGGAACCGGAGCATAGCGAGGACAGCATGCTCAGGACCCTCTCCCTGGACATGAACTGTGTAGAGGATTATTGCAAGCAGAATGGCGTGTTCAAGAGCACGCTGTTCACTACCGCCTATGCTTTCTTGCTTGCCAAATTCAACAACGAGCAGGAATCGTTGTTCACCACCGTGTATAACGGCAGGTCGGATAAGCGGTTTGCCCGTTCGGTGGGCATGACGGTAAAGACCTTGCCCGTCTTTGCCAAGTTCACAGCCGATACCAGTGTGCTGGAACTGCTGCAAAAAGGGCAAGACCAGATGAGCGGCAGCCGCCAGCATGAGGTATATACCTACAGCGATGTGATGACCGACTTGAATCTGCAAAGCAACTCGATGTTCGCATGGCACGGCCAACTGTTTGACAACGAGACAATGGGCGGCAAACCCATGAAGACCGTGCGCATAGGTAACAGCACGCTAGACGCATCGTTCTACATGAAAGTGTTCATTAAGGACGGAAAATACCAAGCCAAGGCCGAGTACAACTCCAACGAGTATTCCCGTGAGTTGATCGGCCAGATTCTTGAAAGTTACGAGGCTATTCTCGAGGGATTTATCAGTCAAGAGTACTTGCGCGACATCGACATGGCAACGGCCAATCAAGTGGCAACACTCGACAGTTTCAATCATAACGATGTGGACTATGATGACACCCAGACCATCGTGTCACTGTTCCGCCGTCAAGTCAAAGCCACGCCCGATGCCGTTGCTGCTGTGTATTTGGAGAAACAATTCACCTATGCCCAGGTGGATGAAATCAGCGACCGTATAGCCGCTTATATCGCTGGCAAAGGTCTGGGTGCCGAGGATGTTGTATCAGTGCTGATTCCTCGTAGCGAGTGGATGCCCATCGCCTCGCTGGGTGTGTTGAAGGCCGGATGTGCTTACCAACCACTCGACCCGAGTTACCCCAAGGAGCGCCTCAACTTCATGATGCAGGATGCCAGAGCCAAGCTACTCATCGCTGACGAGGAATTGCGTCCTATCGTTGATGAATACCAGGGTGAGGTACTCTTGACCAAGGACATCATGGGCTTACCTGCCCAACCGGCGCCCCAAGTGGACATCAAGCCCGAGCAGTTGTTCATCCTGCTTTACACATCAGGCTCAACAGGCATACCAAAAGGGTGCCAGCTAACTCATGGTAACCTCGTGGCTTTCTGCCACTGGTACCAGCGCTTCTACAATCTCAAGCCTGAGCACAATGTGGCTGCTTATGCAAGCTACGGCTTTGATGCCTGCATGATGGACATGTATCCCGCACTGACCTGCGGTGCGACTGTCTTTATTGTACCCGAGGAACTCCGTTTGGACCTTATCGCTCTGAATGAGTACTTCGAGCAAAACCACATCACGCATTCGTTCATGACTACCCAGGTGGGTTACCAGTTCGCCACCAGTATCGAGAACCACTCGCTGCTGTACCTCTCGACAGGCGGCGAAAAATTGGCATCACTCACCCCACCGCAGGGTTACAAGTTCTATAACGTATATGGTCCTACCGAGTGCACCATCTTCACCACAACCTATCAGGTGGACAAGAATATGAAGGAAATCCCTATCGGCAAGCCGTTGGACAATATTCGCCTGTATATCGTTGACCAGCAGGGCCATCGGTTACCTATAGGTGCGGCAGGTGAGTTGTGGGTATCAGGCCCCCAAGTGAGCCGCGGCTATCTGAACCGTCCCGAGAAGACCACTGAAGTATACATCTCAAATCCGTTCACTACCGATGAGAAATATACCCGCGTCTATCGCACAGGCGACATCGTTCGTTACCTGCCCTCGGGCGATATTCAGTTTGTGGGACGCCGTGACGGACAAGTGAAGATTCGTGGTTTCCGCATCGAGCTGAAGGAGGTAGAAGGTGTCATCCGCGAGTTCCCGGGCATCAAGGATGCCACAGTTCAGGCCTTTGACGAGGAGGGCGGCGGCAAGTTCATCGCTGCCTACATCGTGAGCGACAGTCAGATAGACATCGAGGCCCTGAACAACTTCATTTTGGACCAGAAGCCGCCTTATATGGTGCCTGCTGTGACCATGCAGATTGACGCCATCCCGCTGAACCAGAACCAGAAGGTGAACAAGCGCGCCTTGCCCAAGCCTGAGAAGAAGGTTACCGCTGTTGAGGAAGCCCACGTGCCCATGAACGTGCTTGAGCAAGAGTTGCACCAGTTAGTTGCTGATATCGTCAACAACAAGGACTTCGGTGTCACCACAGTACTGGGATATGCCGGCTTGACCTCTATTTCGGCCATCAAGCTGGCTGTACAGGTCAACAAGCGCTATGGCGTGACCCTCGATTCTCGCAGTCTGGTGAAGACTGGTACTATTCAGACCATCGAGAACGAGATCCTCAAGATGATGCTTGCAGGCGGAAACGTGGAGAAGCAGAATCTCGCGTCTGTTTCCCAAAATGAACGGACCAGCGCACCGTTGTCCTATGCCCAGACGGGTGTCTATTTTGAATGCCTGAAGAATCCCGCTTCCACAATTTACAACATTCCTTATCTGCTCTCTTATCCTGAGGGTACAGATGCCCAAGACCTTGCCAATGCCGTTAAGCGCGTCGTCGAGTCTCATCCCGAGTTGAATGTTCACTTCACGACCGAGGGGGACACTATTATGCAAACAACTGAAGAAAGCGTTCCCGTTGAGGTGAACATCACCGAGATGAGCGATGAACGTCTCGCCAAATACAAGAACGAGTTTGTGCGTCCCTTCAACCTGCAGAAAGCACCGCTTTACCGCTTTGAGGTAGTGAAAACCCCAGGCGGTGTGAACCTGCTGATGGATGTTCACCATCTGTTGTTCGACGGAGGCTCGGCCGACTTGCTCATTCGTCAACTCAGTGCTGTCCTCGAGGGCAAGGAGATAGAGAAGGAATCTTACAATTATTTGGACTTCGTTGCCGATCAGCAGGCTGCCGAGGAGACAGACACCTTCAAGCAGGCCCAGCAGTTCTTTGCCGAGAAACTGCAGACATGCGAGGGTGCCAGCGAAATACCCGCCGATCTGCCCAAGAGTGACGAGCAGGGCTATATTGGTGAGGCCGTATATCCTGCCGACTTTGAAAAGGCGACGGCTTTCTGCCGCAAGCAGGAGATAACGCCCGCCCACCTGTTCCTTGCCGCTACGGCCTATGTTGTTTCACGCTATACCAACAACCGCGAAGTCTATCTGTGCACCGTGAGCAGTGGCCGCAGTAATCTCAAAATTGCAGATACGGTGGGTATGTTTGTCAATACCCTTGCGTTGGGTATGAGCATCGACGATGTGACGGTGGGAGATTTCCTGAAACAGACCAGCGACACGTTTGACCAGACTTTGCGCCATGAGGACTATCCCTTTGCCCGCATTGCCACTGATTATGGCTTCCGCCCTGCGATTGCCTATGCCTATCAGGTTGGCGTACTCTCGCAATACACGGTCAACGGAAAGACCATTGGCCAGGAACTCCTGGAACTGAATGTGCCTAAGTTCAAAATCAACATCAAGATTGAATCCCGAGGCGTGGTCGTCCAGTATGATGACGCGGTTTATAGTGAGCGTGTGGGACGTGGCCTCGCCGAGAGCATTGTCGCCGTCGCCAATAGGATGATGGATACGCCACGAGCCAAATTACGCCAGTTGTCTATCGTGAGCGCCAAGCAGGAGGAGGAACTGAGCCACCTGCGCCAGACAGCGACAGGCGAAGCGCCGTTCACATTCTTCCACGATTGCATCGGCCACTTTGCCCAGACGCAGCCCGACCACGAGGCGCTGGTTGCCATTGACGGTAGATTTACCTATAAGGAGATGGACGAGGTGACCACCCGCATCGCTGCTGCCCTGCAGAGCCGTGGCGTGATGGCCCGTGACCGTGTCGCCCTGCTCTTGCCGCGTACCAGTCGCCTTGTACTCGCCTTGTTCGGTGTTTTGAAATGTGGCGCTGCTTATATTCCCTGCGATCCCGAGTATCCCTCCGACCGAGTGAAACTTATCCTTGAGGATAGCGAGGCACGCTATATTATCACCACAGCAGACCGCATGGACAGCGTTCCCGCTGACAAGGCCATCAACGTTGAGGACCTGATTGCCGCTAATGAGGAATACCATATTCCCGACATCACTGCCGAGGACCTTGCCTATCTGATTTATACTAGTGGCTCTACGGGCCGTCCTAAGGGCGTGATGCTGCACCACCTCGGCATCTGCAATTACCTGTACGGCCATCCCGCTAATGTGTTTGCCAACGGAGTGATGACCGATGCCAAGCGCATCATGAGTGTGACCACCATCTCGTTTGATGCTGCCCTGCAAGACATCGGCACCGCCTTCTTCAACGGCAAGACGCTTGTTGTCGCTACCGAAGAGCAGGCCAATAATCCGCTTGATTTGGCTCGTCTTATCAATGAGGAACATGTCAACATGGTATCGGGAACGCCGTCACGCTGGATGACGTGGCTCACGAGCGAGGACTTCTGCGACGCCATCAACCGAATCAACATCGTGCGTGCCGGTGGTGAGAAATTCTCCGATCAGTTGCTTGAACAGCTTCGCAAGGTCACTAAAGCCCGCATCTTTAACTGTTATGGTCCCACCGAGATTACAGTGGCGTCGAACAATAAGGAACTGACCGATGCGGCGGTGGTGACTGTGGGCAAGCCCCAGTTGAACGTCGTGGAGTATATCGTGGACCAGGACGGCAACGAGTTGCCCGTTGGCGTTGTGGGTGAACTCTACATTGGTGGACGAGGCGTGGCTCATGGCTACAATAACTTGGACGAGATGACGCGCGAGCGTTTCGTGGACTACCACGGCACACGCATCTACAAGTCAGGTGACTACGCAAAATGGCTGCCTGACGGCGACGTGGTCATTTTGGGCCGCACCGACCACCAGATTAAGTTGCGCGGACTGCGCATTGAGTTGGGTGAGATTGAGAACGTGATGCTCAAGGTTGAGGGTCTGAAGAAAGTGGTCATTCTCATCCGCAAGATCAACGATAAGGAACACCTCTGCGCTTACTACACGGCTGACCGCGAAATCAAGCCTGAGGATTTGAAGGCAGAGATATCCAAGAGCCTGTCACAGTACATGGTGCCCACGGCCTACCTGCAACTGAAGGAGATGCCGATGACGCCTAACGGTAAGACCGATGTCAAGGCACTGCCCGAACCCGAGTTGGCAATCAGTTCGGCTTATGTAGAGCCTGCCAACGACACCGAGCGAACCTTCTGCGACATCTTTGCTGGCATTCTACAGATGGACAAGGTGGGTGCAACGGACAACTTCTTTGAGTTGGGGGGCACCTCGCTCGTCGTAACCCGTGTCATCATCGAGGCCGACAAGGCTGGAATGCATGTTGCCTATGGTGACGTATTTGCTAATCCCACCCCCCGCAAACTGGCCCGCTTGATTACGGGCGAGAGCGCTAATGCTGCCGATGATGAAATTACCAGATTTGATTACACCGCCATTAATAACCTGCTCGAGCAAAATACCCTTGACAACTTCCGTAAAGGTGAACGGCAGCGTTTGGGCAATGTCCTGCTTACGGGTGCAACCGGTTTCTTGGGCATTCACATCCTGCGCGAACTCATCGACTCTGATGCCGGCAACATCTATTGCCTCGTCCGTGGCAAGAACCCGGAGGCCGCCGAAAGTCGCTTGCGTACCTTGCTGTTCTACTATTTCTCGGATGCTTTCAAAGACTTGTTCGGCAAGCGTTTGCACATCGTTTTGGGCGACGTGACGAGTGATTTCGGTGAAGGGCTCAAGGTGGACACCGTGTTTAACTGCGCGGCCATTGTCAAGCACTTCAGTGAGGGTACCGAGATTGAGGATGTGAACATCGGTGGAGCACAGCGATGCGTGGACTACTGTCTCAAGACGGGCGCTAAACTTATTCATGTTTCCACTGCAAGTACGCGAGGCCTGTGGGCGGGCGAGATCAAGAACGATATCTTCACCGAGCAACGGCTATACATGGGCCAGTTCCTGGGTAATAAGTACATCTACTCCAAATTCATGGCCGAGCGACTCATTCTCGATGCTGTGGCAAATAAGGGGCTTAATGCCAAAATTATGCGTGTCGGCAATCTGGCTGCACGCTCGACCGATGGTGAATTTCAAGCCAATTTCGCTACCAACTCATTCATGGGTCGCATTAAGGTCTATAACATGCTGGGCTGTTGCCCCTATAGCGTGCGCAACAAGCAGGTGGAATTCTCGCCCATCAACGAGGTGGCTCACGCCATCGTGCTGCTGAGCTCCACACCCAAGGAGTGCACCGTCTTCCATCCCTACAACATCCACGGCCAGTTCCTGGGCGACGTGCTGATGGGATTGCTAAGTGTGGGCAATGGTGTGCGCTTTGTGGAGCAGGAAGAGTTCACCGAGGCCATGGAGAAGGCCAAGGAGGATCCGCAGATGGCCAAACAGATGTCCTCACTGCTGGCCTATCAGGACATGGCTCACGGACAGAAGACGACCGATGTGAAGCGCGAAAACGACCACACGACACAGGTGCTTTATCGATTAGGATTTGTATGGTCACCCACCTCGTGGGATTATGTGGAGCGAATGCTCACCGCTATCGGTTCACTCGGTTTCTTTGACATGTAATCGACAATGAAACTGCAAGAGCAAGAAAACAATATCACGGCCCAGTTCTACCGTTACCTGTGGGCCTATATTCTGGTTGCCCTATCAGGCTGCCTGGGCAACGTGGTCGACGGCATCATCGTGGGCAATCTCATCAGCGAGGACGGCGTGAGCGCCATCAACTTGTCCAAACCGATCAACCAGTTCATCTTCACCCTGCATCTGCTCATCAATGCGGGTGCGGGCATGCTGGTGGCTTATGCGTTGGGGCAGAAAAAAATTGATGATGCGAGGCGTTTTTTTACACGTGCCTTATCGCTAAGCCTTGGACTGGGACTACTGCTGGCGATTGTCGGCGGACTGATGTTCCCCCACCAGACGGCACGCCTGCTGTGCAGCAACGAGCAGATCCTGCCCTTGGCACAGGATTACATGCAGGTGCTACTCATCGGCAACCCGGCCTTTATCCTCATGTGGGGTCTTTCGACCATGGTGGGTGTCGACGGCAGTCCGCGGCTGGTGTCGTTGGCGGTGATCATCGACAATGCGGTGAACCTGTTGCTGGATATCGTGTTCATCCAACTCTTTGGCTGGGGCATAACGGGTTCTTCGGCTGCAACGGTGGTGGGGCATCTGGTGGGTATCGCCATCCTGCTTACCCATTGGCGCAAGCCCGAAAACAGGCGTTTGGTGCCTGTCTTCTCGACCGACGGGCTTGCCGACTCATGGAAACGCATTGTTTCGCAGGGTGCGCCGCTTGCCGTGGCCTCGATCTGCCTGACCATGCTTTTGTTCAGCGCCAACAGTATCGTGTTGTCCACGACGGGTCGCACGGGTATCTTCGTGTTTGCCCTGTGCATGAACCTCTTGCAGGTCTATAACCTGTTCCTGTCGGGTACGTGCCAGACCTTGCAGTCGCTTGGTGCCATCCAGGTGGGCAAGGGCGACAACGAGGGTGTGCGCACGGTCATCAGGCGGGCATTCCGTTTCATTACCACGGCCATGATTATCACCTGCCTGCTTGTGTGGATCTTCCCGCAGGGCATCGCACGGCTGTTTGGTTGTGACGAGCCCGACATGCTGACACAGAGCAACCAGGCCCTGCGCGTGTTTGCGTTGAGTTTCATCCCCTTCTGCTACATCTACGTGCTGATGATTGTCTACAAGCTCTATAGCCATCACCGCATGGCGCTGTTCATCTCGTTTGCCCTGTCGCTGACGGTGATTCCCGTGCTGTGGCTCATGGCTCGCGTGCTGCCGCAATTCATCTGGCACAGCTACCTCATCGCCTACCTGATCGAGGCAGCCATCATCTTTGCCTTGCACAAGGGGCAGCACATCAGCTTTGAGTTAAAACGGTGATTTATATCGACGAGAATATCGATGGATTTGACCTTCACGAGGAGCTGGCGGCGGTCAGCCCGCAGCGGCGTGAATATGCCCTGCGCTATCGCCATGTGCGCGACCAACGCCTGTGCATTGCCGCCTACCGCCTGTTGCAGCGTACCCTGCTGCTGGAATACGGTATCGATGAATTGCCTGTGTTTATCCACGATGTCAATGGCAAGCCTATGCTCCAAGGTTACCCCGACATCCATTTCAGCTTGAGCCACTGCCATGAGGCGGTGGCGGTGGCCGTGAGTGACCGCCCCATCGGCATCGACATCGAGATCACAGGTCATTACAGCCCCGAGGTTGCCCGCCAAGTGATGAGCGACGACGAAATGCGGCAAATCGAAACTTCGGTACGTCCCGAAGTTGCCTTTACCCGCCTGTGGACCATGAAGGAGAGCCTTTTCAAGCTCACAGGCGACGATAACGGCGGCGACACGGCAGGAATGCTCGCCAACGCCAACCAATACCGCTTCACCACCAACATTCATCCCCGTTACATCTACACCACCTGCGCACGCCTCTTAGACACAAAACCACAAAGAAAAAAAACATAATGCCTCCATAGGGATGGATGTCTAATGAAATAAAATTAAGTCACTGAAAATCAGCGACTTAATTTTGTTGAGATGGAGGAATTTGAGAATGATATGACTTTTTAATACTTGATGTTATATTTTAATGATTATCAGAAGGTTATGAGATTTTGATTAAAATGTCATATCAGCAACTATGCTTATTATATCACAAAACGGGGGAATACAAATGAGGGTCTATTCCCGTTTTGAACTTGTCATCAAAATCCTTTATTCAAGGTGATATCAAACAAAATGATGTTCGAATCTTATTAAATTAGTCCCTTATTGCACGTTATTTGCAAATAAACAGTATCTTTGCACATTAAAGTGCGATGAAGTTGGATATCATCTTCAGAGTATTCCATTAAACAGAATTTAGGTATGAGCAAGTATGAAATCCCTTTCCTGACAGCCTGTATACGGGCTTTTGGACGTCGGTTTGACATGACACGTCAAGCTGCTTTCCATTATCTGCAAAAGCATAAAGGATTGGCTTTCCTGATAGAGTTCTAT
Organism: Muribaculaceae bacterium; assembly: GCA_017553785.1. GTDB lineage: Bacteria > Bacteroidota > Bacteroidia > Bacteroidales > Muribaculaceae > Sodaliphilus. The sequence continues at coordinate 18,686 of JAFZKD010000047.1, forward strand.
GACGTTGAACATCTGCAGTCGATGGACGAAACGATAGATGACCTGCTCATCATTTGTCAAAAGAATGGAGGGACACTGGCATGATACTCTACCACGGCACAAACGCAGACATTGAGTCAATTGACCTCTCAAAAGGCTTGCGGTTCAAGGATTTCGGCAAGGGGTTCTATTTGACTTCCAATAGAGAAACGGCATGTCGCATGGCCCTAAAGAGATCGAGACTTTTTGGTGGTACAGCAACGTTGATCACCTATGAATTAGACGACTCTGCCATGCACTCTGGCTTGAAAGTGAGGGTCTTTCCCGAAAAGGCCAGTGTGGAATGGTTGTTGTTTGTGGATGCCAACCGTGACCGGGATTATCATCATCCGGTACATGACTATGATATCGTGATAGGTCCGATAGCTGATGACGGTGTTGTCTTGCAACTGACCAACTACCGTGAGGGAATCTTCTCACCAGAAGAAGTTGCCAAGTTGCTTCAGGACAGATTTCTTGACCAACAATACTACTTCGGAACTGAGATTGCGCTTAGTTACCTTCGTAAAACAAAAGTGGAAACGTTATGAGCCAGCCCACACATCATCAAATAGCGACTTACCTGACTGATTACGCCCTGAGCGAATTGGTGAAATATGTGATGGAGGACACTGGCTGCACTATAGAGCAGGCAATGGAACGAGTGTATAACTCGCCACTGCTCGTAGCCTTGCAGGATGAAGATGCAGAACTGTACGTACAAAGTCCAGCCTATCTCTATGAACTGATGAATGGCTACTTTGCATCCAACTGATATAAACCGCTTCCTTATATCAGACCTAGTATGTAAATGGGCAACATGATTTCCTCGCTACCATATTTTTAAAGCCTAGAAAAGATTATTGTATTCAATATAAAATCTATCAATCCCGCATTTTTATTTCTTGAAAATACTATCGTTCCCCGAAATCTCTTAATCTAGACATCTATTAATCCCCACTTTTGACTTATGTTACTGCCGTTGAGTCATCAATCGTTCGAAGGCGGGGGCACAAAAGAGGGAACAACTTTTTGTAATAAAAATAAGTCGCTGAAAATCAGTGACTTATAAATGAATTTGTTGAGTTGGATGGACTAACGAACGGTATTTCAAGAGTTGTTATAATACTTTAAGAGCCTGTGGTTTAGATGTTTGTGAACGGTTGTCATACTGTAATAATTGCTGAAAATTGCTATTATATACCACAAAAGGGGGTACATTGTATTCCCCCCAAAAAAAACCGATGTCTATCGAGCTGAACCAACGGCTCTCCCAAAATTCATCAGCAAGTTTGACCTCCTAACAACTACGCTATAATTTATGTAAATAATTGTCGAATAATAATACTGGCCTATATGGATAGATACATCTCTTGTCTTATTAGGTGTCATTAAGTGGTATATTTCTGATTATGCTAATAAATTTTTTACATAAAACGTAATAATAATCAGTAAAAAGAAAATTATAACAAATTTTTTGTATCTTTGCAGTGTGTGCTCACGTAGTATACATTTTGTTTTTTAGAAGTACTCCAAAGATACGTATAACTGTAATAGCCCTTTTCGGCCTCATTTTCATTTTCTTTGAATAATAAACTATAGAATACCTGTGTTGTATGGCGGAAAACTATAATATAATGTCTAAAGTAGCTCTTTTGCTCGAAAAGACAAGGGATGCGCTTATTGCCGACCTGCGTCAGGAATTTATCGGTGTGAGATGTGCTGCTCTAAAATTTGAGAAAGAACAGAGTGTCGAGAATTTTATTCCTGTGATTGATGCGGTCTTTGCTAGAGTCGGTTATGACATAAGCCACTATGAAGAACTGAGCGAGGTGCGCTCCTTTGTGGAAAAACTGCTGGGTGTGACCGACAAGATTGCCGGAGTAGTAAAAACTGGCAGCAAGATGTCCGATGACGGTGAGTTTACATCCGATGAGATCGCTAAGCTCTGTACTGACTTGTTACCATTGATCAAGGAGGTGATCGAGTTGGTAAGGCTCGTCAGCGACGTGGAGTGGGAGGCTGTGGCTGCCGATTTGGACAAGTCGAACCAAGACATTGCGCTATTTGTCAAAAACGAGCTGCTTACCAAGGAATTTGCCCGCAAAGTACTCGATCACATCCTCGTGACCTTGCTCAAGAATGCCAAGGTGGTCTTCAAGGACGAAATAGAGTTTGCCAAGTTCACTATTGAATCTGGTGTTCAACAGCTCATTGATAACGCCAATGAATTGGGCAATGCTCTTGAAAAGAATGTCTTTGATGTGGTGGATGCAAAGGTCGAGCTGATCCAAAACACAATGCAGGAAACTTTGACTGACGCTACCGATCTTTACAACAGAGTGCGCAAGCAACTGGAGTCCCAAGCCACGAAAGATGTCCAGGCAATTGCCAAGGAGTATAAAGCCTCCTATGCCAAAATTGCTGACGGGCTGAGCATTACCTATAGCATTCTTGAATTCCTAGGAATTATCGAGCAGAAGGATGTGACGCTGCAGTTGCCTTACGGACTAAAGGAAGCCGTGGACAAGGTCCAGAGTGCTGTTGATGACGTATCAGGAAAGATCAATGCCGCTATAGATAAAGCCTCGCCTTTGGTTGCCGAAACAACATTTACTGTGGTAAGCACCATGGACGATGTCTTAAAGACCACCCGCGATGTCACTGGAATGGGAGTTGCGGCAGCAGGAACTATCGACCTGCAACTTGCCATGGTGAATGACTTCATGATGGATGCCACGACCGACATCGCTACAGGACTCGCCTCGATTGAGGCCGGAGTAAAATCCACAATCAAGGATGTTAACAATTTTAAAAACCATGCTAACACTGTCGTAAACAAGTTCAGTGACGAGGTAAAGAGAATTAAGGACTGGCGTTATCCCATCAGCATCACTGTTATCAGTTGGGAGAAAGTGGAAGACTTATTCACTAATCCAGTCGACCACTTCAAGGCATTGTACCCCATCGAGAGCATGTCCGATGTAGAGAGCCTAATGACCAGAATCATGGGCATCCTTCACAATATCAATTCTGATATCCCTGACTTCAGCTCGCTCAGGAAACTCCTTGAGGACCTCCTTCGCAAGTTGCAGAAACACGTGATTAAGAAGATCAACGAACTTAAGGCTCAGATGAAGGATGTGGCAAGCGAGGTGAAAAAGAAAATCCAGAAGGTCATCAACGACATTTGGGACTGGTTCCAGCCTGTTGTCACCACCATACGCAATGTCATCACCATGTTGAAGGAACTGGCTATCGCACTCAAGGATGAGATGGAAGCTGTCCTGGATGAGGTGAAAGAGGGTGCAAGACTCATTGCCGACGACCTGCAGAATGAATTCGAAACCATCAAGGGGAAACTTGAGAATGTGGGCGAAGCGGTAGAAGACTCAGTGAATAATGCCAGCGCTACCGTCAAGGCTGAGGTGGACAGTATGGTTACTGCAGCCAAAAAGAATATTGAAACGATTAACAAGAAGGCCGAAGAGTTCAAGAAAGGTGTCGAAGAACAGGTGAGGAATACCGTCAAAGACGCTGAGGACGCGATGAATGGTATCTCCCAGGATGCTGAGAAAAACGCTAGGGAACGGGTCGAAGCAGCTCAGGCATTGTGGAAGGATATCAAGAAGGACATGCCGAAGATGCCTAAACTCAACCTTCCCAAAGTGGTCAAAACCACGCTAGCCGAGCCAATGGCCGATTGCGTGAAAAAGACCCTCAACGAGGCATTGGACTTTGACTTGTCCAGTGTCATCGATTTCGGCCAACAACGCGATGAACTGGTTGCTTGCATCGATGCACTGAAGGCCGATTATGACAGGTTCAAGGCAGGAAATTTCAACTCCGTCTCCTTGAATATCAGTGAGAAAGACTTCACTGCGGTGTACAATATCAATTTCAACACCAGCTGGAAAACTGCAATGCAGCTGCCCGATATTCCCAAACTTGTCCAACAAGTTGTTGTGCCTGATCTGCAGGCATGGGCTTACGGCATGGTGAACAGCGTTCAGACATTGGTCAGCCCCACGGTGTGGCAGTATCGACTCAACACGATGCTGACGCAGTTGAAGGCTGAATTCCAAAATGACCTGAGCAACATCACGGGGCTGATTTCCAAGAATGGTGCCCTCTGCCTTATCAGCGACCCCACGTCGGTCGGCGATCGGTTGGCTGCCAACCTGAACATCACTGACTACATATCTATCGTCGAGACGGCTGTGCACGATGTGGTACTACCTGACCCGGAGTATTATTATACCAGTTTCAAACAGTGCGTTTTCGGTATCATCACCAAGTTCACAGCCCGCATCCTGGAGGAGGTTCAGCGCATGAAATCGAGCATCAAAAGCGCTGTAAACGAATTGAAGCAGTTACCGTCAACCGTCAAGACTAATGTTGAGGCCCTCTTGGGCAAATTGGAGGAAGCGGAGAAAAAACTCGCCGATGAACTAAGCGCTAAGCAAGACAAAGCAAAGAATGAAGCGCTTCAGCTGGTGGGCGACATCAGGTCAACCGTAACGACGATCAAGCATATCGTAGAAAAAATACCCGAGACGATTGACAACTTGGTAGACTTTTTTGAGAATAAAGCCGAAGCTACGCTCAATCGTCTAAAGAACAATACAAATGAAGCCCTTGAGCAGATAGCCAAGAATTTTCTCAACAGGCTTGAGGATTTGGCAACCGAGATCTGGCGCAGATTCAAGAATGAGTATATCATTCCCATGCTCAAGGCCATCAAGAACAAGATCATCCACTTCATCAAGCATGTAATCAAGAAAAAGCTCCAAGAGCTGATAGATGCTTTCACCGACTTGAAGAGTGAGTCCCAGAATGGTATTAAGTCGTTGCTTAAAGACAAATCTTTCTTCAAGAAACTGCATGAAGAACAGGTGACCTTTGCCAATCAGGTGAACTCAGCACTCAAGTCATCAGGTAACGGCAGTGGCAACAACAGCAAGATTAAGAAGGCTCTGCCAGAAGGTGAACTCACCAATCTGAATCAATTGCCTGCTCTTATCGATGCAGTGAAGGACGACGAGAAACTGTCAAAGAGCATCTTTGAGAAAGCGAAATTCAATATACAGACTGAAGATGGTGCGCCTGATATCAATGTACCTTATTATTATATAACGTGGGTGCAGAATGTTCTGGGCTCGACCGTCAACTTTGTCCAAAGCGATATGGGATTGAAAGAGATCCTGAAGCTTGTCCAGGCCTTGTATAATGGCATCCCTGCTGAGGTGAAACAGCATGTCTCAGAAGTGATGCCTTCATTGCCCTCATTGCCGAGCAACAGTTTCACCGATCTTCTTAATGATGTGACTTGCAGTTATGATCTCGACAACATGATGTGTAACGTCACACTTCTGGACCTCAAGCCAATGGAGGACTCGAAGCATAGTGATACACTGGACTGGGACGCTTCGCTCAAGTTGCAGCTCTTCATCATGGCTGGCCTGTATAGCAAGGACGGCTTCGTCGAGAAGAAAGACGAGGAGGAATGCGATTCCAAAGATGATAAAGAGGACAATAAGATAGGAGACGACAAAAAAGACAATTCTAAAAATACGCCCTCGGACGAGACCGACGTCGAGGACAATGCCGTGCCTGCCATCTTCTTCACGATGATGCTGCAAGGCAAAGTGATTCTCACCTTCAGAATAGGTGATAACCATCACATTACCTTGAAAGGCGACGGCCAGATAGGTGCTGAAAAACTTACCGAGCAGACCAAGGACCTGAGTGTTGGATTCTGCCTGTCCAAAAAAGACTACGAAAAGGGCGTGACGAGCAGGGTGCATGGCTTCGGGTCGACCAAAAGCATGGGCGTTTTGCTCATGGGAGAGTTTAGCCGCAACGAGGGTACAGCACCGCTTGCGATGATTGAGTCCAAGTACATGGATGTGAAAATGGGCAATTATCCCATTGGTGCTTACGTGCTTTACAACCATGATTATCCCAAATTCCAGTTTAATGAAAAAGAGGAAAGCGGGATTGATATGGCCACATTCCTTGGAGCCGAACAAGGTAATACTGTGGATGGCTTCACCGCTGGTGTATTTGTCGCAGTCAAAGATTTTGAAATGGTGCTCAAACTGCGCCAGAATGACTTCTTTGCCACTTTCCTGAAGGATGACATTTCGGCCAAGTTTGATTTGCCCGTGGCTTACGACTACCTTAATGGCTTCAAGATGGATGGCGGTTATTCGTTCCATCTCGACATCGATTGCGACAATAAGGAAATCGGTTCATTGAAGCTCAACAGCCTGGGAATTGACCTGGGTTCTGTCAAGGGTGACCTTGGCACATTGCAGTTGCAGGCCGTTCCTTCATTCAGCATCCAGCTGGGTGACTGTGTGACCATGTCATTCGACAAACTTGGCGTGGGAATGGATCTCAACGTGGCCAAGATAAACTCATTAGGTAACTATAGCATCGGAGACTTTGATCCGGACTTCAGATTCAAGTTCCCCGAGGGCATTGGTATCGCTATCGACTGCTCTGTTGTCAAGGGCGCTGCCCTGATTGGATATGACGACGAGAAAAAGGAACTCTTCGGAGCAATGGAGCTGAGTGTCCTAGAGAGGTTTGGCGTTTCGGCCATGCTCATGATGACATTTGGCGATAAATTCAGCATGCTTGCCATGCTGTCGACGCGCTTCACTCCTGGCGTACCTCTTGGACTGGGCTTCACGCTCACCGCCGTTGGCGGTATGTTGGGCCTTCACAGGATGCTCGACTACGATGCTATCCGTGACTCGGTCCACAATGGTTCGCTTGAGAGTGTCTTCTTTGTTCAAGATGTGATGAAGCACATTGGCGACATGCGCAAGGCTGCCGACAATATCTTCCCTGCCAAGCGCGACCAGTTCTTTGTGGGTCTGCTTGGCCAAATCAGTTATGAGCCTGTGGTGCGTTGCAGTTTCGGACTTATGTTCCAGGTGCCTGAGCCGTTCTCCATCATCATCGTTGGCGCATTGGCGGTAGCCATTCAGGGGACCGATATCATTCGCATCAACGTGGCGTTCTCGGGCGAAATTGACTTCAAGAAGGGTCTGCAGTTCGATGCTTCGCTCTATGACTCGCAGATTGTTGGTCTACGTCTGGAGGGTGATATGGCATTCCGTCTATTCTGGGGCGGTCCCGCCAAGGGTTTCCTGATGAGTATCGGCGGTTTCCACCCGGCCTATAGACCAGAGGAGGCAATGCATGTGTCCGACATGCGTCGCTTGTCCATGAAGCTTGACTACAGTTTGCTCAAGGTGGGCCTTGAGACATACTTGGCCATTACTTCCAACACGTTCCAGATTGGTGCTCATCTCGATATCAAGGTGGGATGGAGCAAATTTGGAATTGTCGGTTACGCAGGCTTTGATGCGCTCTTCCAGTTCGACCCGTTTATGTTCATGTTTGACATCGAGGCCGGCATGGCAGTGATGATTGGCAAAGCTCGGGTTTTATCAGTCGATTTGGCGCTGTCACTTTCGGGCCCGCGTCCGTGGCATGCCAAGGGCAAAGCAGAGTTCTCATTCCTCTTCATCCCCATTAAAGTCGACTTTGACATCAGTTGGGGTGACAAACAGCAGCAGTTGCCCAACAAGCAGATCAATGTCATCGAGTTGCTGCAGGAGCAGATTGATGACGGCAACAACTGGGTTATCAGTGATAATAGCCGCCGAGACCACGAAGTGCTACTTGTGAGCAGAAAAGAAGACAATGACAAAAATGATAACGGAGCCAAGGTACTCGTCCTTTCTCCTTCGGGTGAACTCTCATTCAGCCAAAGTGCCATTCCTATGGAAATGGAAATGGAACTTTGCAACAATGCCATACCTACCGATATCAATGAGATTGTACTTGATAAAGTGGAGATGAATGGTCATACCTATGAAATCATCAATCATTCAGCCAAATTTGACGAGACCAAAGATGAGGAATTGGTGAAAAGAGCCATCGGTCAGACTGTCGATGCCGACTTTGCTCCAGCACTTTACCGCCTGATGGACAACGATCAGAAACTTAGGTCGCCTTCCTATGTCAAGTATCCCAGTGGCTTCTCTATGAGGAACAGCAACGAAAGGAAGTTCGGCACTACTAATGAATGTGACTTGGGTGGTTATGAGACTTTCATCCGCAGTGACAACGGCAGCCAGAAGTCATCGGCTGGTGTTGCAGGTACTATCTCGACAGGCAAGCGGGTGGCTTACCAGAAGAATGACATGGCAGCATTTGAGCGCTATGTGAGCATTTTGGACAATATACAATAATGGAATTAATACTTGTACAACATGGGTAATAAAGTATATATATTGAGGTATTTGCGCAAGGGTCTTGTTAACAATCTGCAAAAGATTAGTAAAGACCTCAAGACTTCCAAACGTGCGCAGATTGACGTCAATCTCAAGTTCTGGATGAAGCATGTCGATTCCAAATTAATGGAAGAGAAGGTCCTGTCCGGACAAACGATAGAACTTCTCGGCCCTGCCGATGTCAAAAGCATCAACTCAAAAGCCATCAGCCGTGTCTCTCCTGCCGAGTCGGGTGATGTGCGTCTCAATGCCAGCTATCGGCCCTATGTGGAGTTCTATGAGGAAGACCTCCCGTGGCGATACACGCCATTCGCTCCAGATAGTCCTAGCGGTTTCTATCCGTGGATGAGGCTCATCGCTGTGAAGACCGAGGAATGTGCTATTGTCTTCAAGAATGGAGCAAAGATTGCTCGCATCAATCTCACTGCCGAAAGGATCAAAGAGGTTTTCGCCACTCCCGAAGAACTTGCCAATAGTGCCCATGCACAGATTGACGTTGAGGACGACTTCCAGGGAACACTTGACGAGGCTACCGTCAACCAGATGCTCGATGAGAACCCCGATTGCGGCATCTCGCGCGTGCTATGTACCAGCAAATTGGAGCCTGGCACCGAGTATGTCATACTCCTCATACCCACCTATGAGCATGGTCGCTTGTCGGCATTGGGTAAGAGCCTTGACGGAGCGAAAATGAACGACCTGGTCACACCTCAGCCAGACACCGATTTTGAATTACCCATTTACTACAAGTGGAAATGCACCACAGCCTCACGGCAAGGCACCTTCAAGGATCTGGCCGATAAGTTGAATTTCACATCAGCTGCAGACTATGACAAGATGGATGCCAACCTCACGGTTGACATCAGCCACTCGGGGTTGAAGACGGTCAGCTTTGATGGCGAGAAAAAGATTGATGTCCCGGCTGCCCTCGTGATGAGCAGTGACCCCTACAGCAACCTTGAGGACGAAGGCAAGCAGTACCGCACTGAGCTGCAAAAGCACCTCTCGCTCAATCCGGTCTTTGACGAGAATGAGTTAGAGGAAGTCAACCAGGACGAAGACCCTTGGGTCGTGCCCCCCGTCTATGGAGCTCGCCATCTGTTGACAACGCGCAAGAATTTTGAGAAAGGTCCCGATGCTGGTGTGGTCAATGAGGTGAATCTCAAGTTGCATAACCGCATTGCTGCAGGCTTGGGTGGCTCGGTGGTCATGAAAAACCAGGAGAGCTTTGTCAATCGTGCTTGGCAGAGTGTCGAGGTTGTCAACGCACTGAACCAGATGCTGCGCGAGTATTACCAGATGAAAGAAGTCAACGAGTGTGCCAAGGACAAGAACAACAGGTCATCGATTAACAAAGACTCCCTCAACAAGCAGAACGAAGGCCTGATTAGTGACGCTGCCATTAGAATGCTCCAGACATCAGGCATCTATTATAATAATAAGGCAAAAGTGGACCCCGACACTCTGCTTGATGATTACAAGAAGATGACTGCAGCCGACAGTGGACTTGTCAGTTCGGGATTAACTAAGGATTATCTTGCCAGCCTCTATGCTCCTGATTTGTGGCAAAAACTCATCGATCAAGACAAAAAGATTGACGCTGTTAATGAGCAAATTAAATATTATACCAAACAGTTTAGTGACAATAACGCATGGGATCTATCAGGTATGTCTGATATAGATTTCCTAAAAGATCTCTTCGAGACAAGGATATACAATGGCAAGGCGAGATTTGTTATCAAACCTGGTAGTTTCGAGAAAATGGGTATAACCCCAGAGTCAATCTTAATGTCAACAGAATTTGATAAAATTGATGACCTTCTCCATAATAAAAAGAATAAAGAGGTTAACATGTCGGATCTATGTGGATGGCTCAATGGTCTTAAGGACCGCTATGAAACATTCAATGAAAATCACAGGCCAAGTTTCCCGGTATTTGGTGATGATTGTAATAGTTTGTCGGATCCAATCTATCCTTATCCCATCAATGTCTTGAATATTTATGGTGTTACTGTTATTGTCCCGGACAGTAGCTACAATAAAATCACTATTAACGATAAACCGTTAGGAGGTAAACCATTAGCTATTGAATACTATTATTTTGACAATCAAATCTCAAATTCTCCTAACTATTTTTTCATCGTTCCCAAGTCATACTTGGATTCATTAGAAAACCCCGAACGTACGTATTATATGCGCTTTTTTGGAACGTTGACAGAATTGAATTATTTGCAAGGTCAATTTTATATTAGTCCAGGCCAACAGTATTCTTCTTTACAAGAAGCCTTTAATGAAACAACAAGTTGTTTTCTATATAAACAGTTGAATGCTCATTATAATTGGATGCAAACTCGTAATACCACCTTTTTGGTCAATTCAGAAAAAGCTGATAAACATACTTTCCATTCGAAAGATAAACCTGATTTTGAATTCAAAATGACGAGCCAGGGACTTAAGACACATATTAATAGTAAAATTTCGATAGAGGGTAAGAAGTATGACTATGTTTGGTTGAAATGGGACAAGGGAGTATACTCAGATAAATTTTCAGATTTGGGCAGTGGTCCCGTATGGGAATTGGATTTACCGTTATACCGTCAAGTAATTTTGGATTTGTTGGACAAACTGGAAAACTTTTATTCATTGATTCGTCAGCCATCCGATGTTAAGTTTTATTTGGATGTTTATGATAATAATTGCATTATTATTTCACCCAATGAACTGTTTAATGCCTTAATTGAGAAAGCAAGACAAGACAAAAATGTCATTGGTGAAATGAACAATGATTTGCAGAGAATAAAGGATGAGGTCGTAATTCAGAAAGGCAAGATTGAAGAGGAGTTTAAATTAGTTCCACAGGCAACATTCCCGACTCAAAGCGTTGAAGCCGCTGTCATTGATGTCATTGATCCCAATCAGTTGGCAAAGGACAGAATCAAAGAACTGGAGACGAAATATGGAGTAACCGAATTCAATCAGTTGGAAGATAGACTCTGCGACAAGTATCCCGTCATGGTTCACCCCGATTTCCTCGATCCCACCTACTTCTATTTGCGGGAACTCTCGGTTGACTATGTGCTGCCGGCTTCGGGTAGCCTTGCCAAGAACAGTATCTCTTGCTTCTATAGCAATCAGGCTTTTGAAGAGGCGTTCCTGTTGGGCATGAACACCGAGATGGGACGCGAGCTCATGTGGCGAGAGTATCCTACCGACCAGCGTGGCTCTTACTTCCGCAAATTCTGGGATCAGACCGAGTTGCCCAAGAAAGAAGAATTGAAGAAGAAATATTATGATATCGAGGACATTGACAAGTGGAAAAATAAACTCGGCAAGAACCATCGAACTGGAAAGTCTCCAATGCTGGTGTTCGCCATTAAGGGTGAACTCATGCAGACTTACCCGGATACCGATGTCTATCTCCAGAAGATAGGTGTAGGAGGAAAACCTGCCGACGAGATAATAAAGCAGGAGATGGCTTCATGGCTCTCGCCGGACACTTATCTTGTTGGCTTCAGCCGAATCAGCAAGGAAGACCTCAAGAGCTACTATCTCGTCTTCAGGCAAAGGCCTCTGTCGCTGCAGTTCTCTAAAGAGTCAGAGAATCAGAGCAATCCATATGGTATTGTCAATCCGCAATGTTACCTCATGGTTGCCGCCCAATGAATACTATAACATGTAGTCTCAATTTACTCTAAGCAAATGAAAAAATATCAAGATATTTTAAGGGATGTGACCAGTAGGAACCTTGCTGCAAAAAAGGTGAACACCTCACTGCTGATGTTGCCGCTCCGACTGGAAACCAAGATCATGTACAGGCGTGTGGATAAGACTGATGAACCCGAGAAAGTGTTATATGCTTTCAAGTCCCTCCACAGCCTGCTGCAGAGCTATCACAGGTTAGCGGGAGCGGTAGATAAAGGCGAAATTGAGGTCGCCACTAGAAACCTGAAGCAACAGATGCGTGAAACCATCCACTGTTTTGAAACCATCGACTTGCTTTATGCCGAGGATAAGTCCTATCTGAACGATCTGGTAACCAACATCCATAATTCACTCCACACAGTGGAACTGCAGGATGCTTTTGCGCCCTTGATCGACACTCTTGATGACATTCCTCGTCTCACGTCCCACAGTGATAAGGGTGCCACCAATTACCTGAACGAGTTGGACCGCATTACCCGTATGCTGGAAAACATGGTCAATTGTCCGCTCTTTACCGGAAGAAGACGTGATGGCCAATTTGCCACCTATTCTCAGACAGCCCGTTTCCGATATGCATACAAGCGTTATAAGGAAATCAACAGCTGGTTCCAGCCGACAGGCAAGGGACGAAAGATCACGGCATTGGCTAACAGCATCCATTCAGGGATGATAACTAAGAGCCAATGCATCAGGTTTGATAACCTGATTAAGCGCATCAAGAAGGCTATCACATTTGCTCCACTAAGTGATGATAATCATGGGGGTCTTAGACAGGCTCATTCAAATTTGACAAAAGGATATCCTTATGAGCATAATATTAATCCTGAAGATAATCTATATGCATATGGGGTTCGTTTTGTAATGGATGAAGGGTATGAAAAAGCATTGGAGGAATTCCACGTAAGTCTTTACCCGAATAATCCCGTGGCTGGCCGTAATAAGTATTTCCATTATAATCGTATGGTAAAAATGGCGGGTCTTTTATATGATAACCTCACTTCATTCATCAATAATGACTTTGAAGGGGTAAAGACTAGTCTTAATGCGAAAACCTGTAAACCAAAGGGACGGAAAAAGCCATGTTCCATAAGATATACATTGATTGTATCTAAGTTATTGAGGGTCGAACTCTTGTTAGCCAAGGCCGCACATGCTAAGAATCGCCGGATGCGCCGTCCCTACCTGAAAGCTGCTTATAAATGCCAGTCTTCGCTGCTTTCCTCTTTAAATGAAAAGATCTACTTCACCTATGGGGCACAGCGTTCGTTTGTAAAAGATCTGTTAAATGATATCATCAGTATAGATAATAATGCACGTAGGCATTATACCCAAACGGCTCTTCCTGATCTTGGAATGTGTTTTAATATTAGGCGTAAAGTGCCGTTGAAAAAGGCTAAGAAGCGTAAGTGCTTGTGCCTGAGAATCTACCCCGATGTGGTAGCGCTCACTCAGGCCGTAAGACAGATAAGTCGTGAGGAGTATCTTGCCGGCAAGGACTTCTGGCTCAAGTATATCTTTAATGATGACGAGAAGTATCGACAGTCGCTGTGGTTGGCCATCTGCGACCTGTTCCCCGCTCATCGTTCAGCTTTTATCTTGAAAAGCACGTTCCCGAAGGGGAACTATGCTGTCATGTGCCGCAAGGCAAGGGAGTTCCATGACAACAACATGACTATTGACGACTTCATCAAGGAAATCGATGAAAATTTTGTCAACTCATTCCCTACGACCTATGTTGACAACGGAGAACAGTTGTTCACTGTACCGGTCACCAACCTCTTGCCAGACCGCTTTGTAGTTCATGCTGCAGTAAAGACCAAAGTCAATGCCAGCCGTACCATTATTCAATATGGCCATCGTCTACCCAAGCAGCTGCAAGTAGGCCTAGACCTTAACAATCTCGATACTGCCACTAAAGAGTTAGTCATTGACAGTCATGGCAGAAAGCAGTTGTATCTCAATGGAGGATTGAGCTGGATGACCGACTACGATGAGGCAGAACGCCTGGGTATGGCCATCACCATCCCGCTGGATGCCATGAAGACAGGTCTGAAAAAAACTAAAGTCCGCAATTTTGAGTTTAATCAGATCATTGTGTACGGCGTCAACGACTCCAGCACTTATGAGTCTAACAAGATGATCAAGGACTTGATGACGGGTAGCCTGTACTCTGATAAGGCCATGGACATCATCTCGTTTGAAACAGCAACTAACATCATTACCAACGAGGATGCTAAATATGCCTTTGACAGTTCTGAGGAGAAGCAGCGGGAACGCTTCCAGTATCAGGCCTACAACTGTGTGAACCCGCACGTGCCCGAGAGGGGTAATGACCTTGACATCCTTGACCGCCTCCTGTGCCTCAACGAGAGTGTTTTGGGCAACATCGATGTGCCAGGTGAACCCGGGCAGGCCGAGGTTGAGCTCCAGAGGCGTGTTAACAGCTTAATGATTGAGTATATCACGGATAGTAGATTGTGCCCTGTTATTAATCCGTTAATCAATGCCATCAAGAATAGCCCCACGCTGCATGATTACTTGTGCAACGATGTCTTGTCTCGCGGACCGTTCCCCATGATGCGAATAGGCGACCAGCCTTACGGCATCCTCCCTGCTTGTGACTTTAGGAACTTGGCTGTGAGGGCAAGCAATCCGTTGGCCATTGTCAAGAAAATCCTGCTTTTGCTCACTATCCATTGGAATAACATCCTAAGCACGAATATCGTGACTTGCTATGGCAAGGACTCTGACAATAGTAATACGACAGTCACAACTAATGATTACCTCGACATCCTTGGCAACACGCCTCGCAGCACATCGTTTTACAGGAGAAAGATGGTCCAGAGCGGCATTATCGATGCTGAGTACTTCCGTGGTGAGACCTATCATCACCAGATCGAGGAACTCATGAAGATTGCCAAAAGCCTCAATCTTATCAAGGAAGAGGATCGCGATCAGATCAAGAAAATCATCCCCAACTATGACTTTGTCCCCATGAAGATCAAGGATCCCAACGCACAGGATGAGGCCTATTTCTATATCAAAGATGCGCTAGGGATAGATAAGATTGTAAATACTCTTTGCGAGACAATAGAATACGATAATAAAAAATATCCTAACGGTATTCAGTTGAGTGCTTCACCTGACATCATCCGTAATTACGTTATCGAGTTCTTTGACCTCTTCAATTATCGCCTCGATGCATGGATAATGGGTATTCTGAACAACAAAATACGCACGAGAATGAACTGCGGAAGACATCGTCTGGCTCTGGGCTGCTTCGGATGGCTGTTCAACCTTAGGGAAGTGGATGACTATAAGCTGGGCAGCACCAATGAGTATATCGTAGCGCCCTCGATTAATCAAGCTATCACTGGAGCCATACTGCGCAGTTCTTACAACAATAGCCTCAAAAACGGCAAAGCCCACAACTATGACATGAGTGTTAACCTGTCGTCAGAGCGTGTGAGATCAGCCATCCGCATCATTGAGGGCATTCAGAACGGACTCTCGCTGGGCTGCATCCTGGGTGCCGATATGGAACGGCTCATTCACGAGGCGTGGAAGACCAAGCCCGAGTTGGAACTTGACAGTTGCATCTATCCGCTCCGCATTGCTTATCCGTTGATGAAAAAAGACCAGGATGATGCCGTCGATGCGGCTGATGGCTCACCGGCCAATATCACCGTGCTCAACGGTGCCCGTCTCCTGGAAGATTATACTGCTCGAAAAAATGCCGGGAAAGATGCTGTCATAGCATGGCTGAAGTTGTTTGTCGGCATCACGAAACAGAATGAAAAAATTGAAAAGTTGATTAACATAATCGACATTATTGATGATGAGAAGGATGCGCTCACCGATGTCGTCCTCTCTGAGAGCGTTTATAAGCTCACGCAGGGCAATACCGAGGCCTCAGCAGCGATTAGCCGTGCCTTGAAGGAACTGAAGAATATCCCGATGCCCGAGGTAACTGAAATCCCCATATCCAGCGCTCAGATTGACAACTACATGCTGGCAATGCTGCCTGCCTCGGTCAAAAGCATTGAGCAGAGCAACCTGCTTGCCAACATTGAACCTAAAGTCGATGCCTGGTTGTGCAAGATGATGCATCGTCCCGATAATATCTACATGCGACCTCGCATCATTAAGGAGAGCGCGTTTTCTTTGGGTTCTCTGGGCATCAGTGCATCTGAGATGGTATATCTCTCGGCCGACAAGACATCGTTTACACATTTTGTCGAGGTGCTCGCTTGGATGAAGACTGGAACATTCAGGAAAATGGCTGATTGTGAAAGCGGCTTTGCACTCAAGGGTGACGACAAGCATGCCTTCGGAGAGTGTGCGATGGCTATCGACGAGTTGCGCAAGGTGCTGGCTTCAGCCCGCCCGCTCACCAACGATGACCTAGTGAAGCAAACGGGCCTTTCCTCGTCGGCAGTCTATAGCGAGATGAGTGATGAGTACCATCACGTGGAAGGGTATATCACTCGTCTGCTTGTTGATATTAAGCAACTCAGCGAGCGTCAACAGGAGATTCAGAATCCTGAGAATGCCGATTACGAAATGGTCGCTTTGCCTGATGACATGGTGGCAGAGGCTGTCAGAATTTTGCTTGACTGCTATCGCATCGGCTATACCATGGCTCTTGATGCAGTTGACCAAAATGTCTTCATTGGTCAAAGAAATCTCATCGATGGGGTAGTGGAGTGGAAGGAAACAGTACAGGCCCAGCATGCATTGTTCAAGTCCATGCTGATGCTTTATGACAATATGCAGGCCAAACTAGCCGAGGCTGCCCAAATGATTGCGGCTGATGCTGAGCGCAAGTATACCACCTATGTTGAAGCGCTCAAGACCGTGCTCGTATCAGGCTACCTTGTCGTGCCATCTTTCCGTCCCGACGAGAATGTGCCTATCGCTGACCTCGCTGATCAGGCCGCAGAAGATAGGTTTGACAACATCAATAGGATGGAGCTTGAGGCAATGATGGGTGACCTGGCACTGGTAGAGCAGCCGATGATGAATCTGCATCAGCTAAGGTTATTCCAGAAGTGTGATGACATCGATGCTCCCGGCATCGTTCCCATGCAGCTTGCTTCGGTGGAGAACAATATTGGGGTCAATCAGTGGCTTGGCACCACCGTCGCTAGCGAGGATGAAGTGAGGGATGCCTTCACCTATATCGTGATGAGCCCAGAGTACTTCGTTGTAGCTTCATCTGAGCAGGAGCCCCTGCTTGCAGGAATCGTGATTGACCATTGGATTGAACGCATCCCATATAGGGACCAGACTGCTGCCGTGGCATTCGGTTATGACCAGCCTGATGCCGAGGCACCCCAGACGCTCTTGCTTGCCGTTGCCACCAAGGACAACAACAAGGGCTGGAATGAGAAGATGCTTGTCAACTCCATCAAGAGCGCCATCCACATGGTGAAGTGCCGCACCGTGAGTCCCGACTTGCTGAGCAAGGACGGGTGGGCGAGCGGCCTGTTCCCCCTGCTCGAGTATAAGGATCCTCGCAACTCGAATTAGTTGCTCTAAGGGATGTGTGATGCTCATGACTTTTTGTTGAAATAAATAATCCAATATAGCATGAATGAACAATATATAAAAACTGCTGAGAATTACCTGCAGGGCGTGGCAAATTCCTATGGTGAGGGTAATTTGGAGGGCGTTATCACTAATGGTAATCAACTTCAGGTGTCGTTCAAAAGCCGCATTGAGGGACGCACTCGCGACATTGACCCGACCGAGGCCATGCGATTGCGTGTGCACGACCCCTTGTGGATGCTGGCACGACAGTGGCAGATGGGTGAATTCCGTGGCAACAACACGGGCACAGCCATGTCTGTGAGATGTGCAGTGAGATATGATGACTGTTCCAGCGATCCCATCGAACCGGTTACCGAGCAGATTAACCCTTGCATTGATTTCCTTGCTAGAATCGAGTCGGCGGTCTATTTCCTCGACTTGCTGAAGAGCACACAAGAGGGCAGGGATTTGGCTAAAACGCTCCGTCTTTGGCTCATCAAGCAATTCCCCATTAATTGGGAAGCGGTTGGTGCGTTGGTGCTGCCCAATGCTGTCACTAAGGCCGAAGAGATGAAGCTCAACAGGCATCTCCAAAACTATGCAAAGGCCTACAAGGGAAAAATATTTGATGGAGCGGCGCTTTATCAATATTTGTCTCAAGACCAGGGAAAGGCTGAGGCTTCTCCAAAGGCAGCATCGCCTCTTGAAAGGTCTTTGATGCTCGTTAAAAGTAAGTTCATAGCATGGTTTGAAAAGAAATACAAGCCCGCATCTTCTACCAATCAACACTGGCAGGCTGCTGACTTGTGCTACACAGTTGAGACTGAAGTGGCTGGGAAAACCTACAAGAGTGACAACTATCAAGGTGGACGCCTCTCGTGGTATACTTTTGATTATGAATTGAAACTTAAAGGCTTGAATGAACTCAAGCCGGGCGTTAGGCCTGTGTTAGAGCCCATCCCTGATCAAGTGCTCAGCCTCCCGACACCTGCAACCTTTGCTGCTGCACCCAACAAGCGACTTTGGCAGATGGAAGACCGTAAGGTGTTTATGGGCAACAGCGTCGAGGAACCTTCAGAGGCCAACTCGGTAGTGATGAGATATGCCACCATGTATTCCAACGACTGGATGCTCTTCCCGTTGAGTACCGAAATTGGCAAGTACATCACGGTGAAGAAAATTGAGGTGGTAGACACCTTTGGCGAGTGCTTTAGCATTGATGAAAAAGACCGTGCAGGAAACAAGGGACAATTGGGTGAGTATGAGGAGCAGTGGCAGGCGTTCACCAACTCTACCGTGGGTAACCGCAAGCGCACACTGGTCCATGGTCTCTACTTTGCTCCACAGTTGGCAGCCACGGTCGAGGGTAAGCCTATTGAGGAGGTGAAAATCCTGCGCGACGAGATAGCCAACATGGTTTGGGGCGTGGAGAACGTTGTTCCTGACGGTTGCGGAGGCACACTTGATGCCAACCTTTACGCTACGAGATTGGGAACCATCGTCAATGAACATAACAAGGCGGGTGAACCCGTGCGAGAGCCAGATACCATCACTTTTGGTCAAAATACCGGACCCGTGGTGGAGAAAGTTGAAGCCGGTGATACTCCCAAAGCTAAGTTCACCTATCAGCTGCAATCTTCGGTGCCGTTCAACTGGATACCATTCATCCCACAGCGGCTTCAAACCGAGGAATCAAAGAACTTGCCCTTCTTCTTGGGTGGCAGGGAAATCATCTTGCGCCGTGGCAAGATGCCTTGCTATATCTTCAATAAAGATCACTTCGACCTGTTGGCTGTCCGCCCGCAAGGATCCATCATGCGTCCTGTTTTGAAATTAACCAAGAATGGGGATCACAAAGTCAAGGAAGAGCCCATGGTAATCCATGAAGAGGCCGTCCAGGCTACAGGTATCAGGCTGACCAAGAACTATCAGCGTGCCCGTTGGATAGGGGGTAAGACTTATCAGTGGTTAGGCATCTACAAGCGTCAGGCCCAGACCGAGGCTTCGAGCGGTCTCGTCTTTGATCAGTTAAAGGAAAAATAGTTTCATTGGAATCCAAGCAATTTTCCAATTAGATTGGCTTCCTGAATGTTAATGTAAAGAGGGTGTGTCAAAATGAAGTTATGGCTCACCCTCTTTGGAAATCAACCGCCTGAGATTGCGATATATCTCAGGCGGCGATTTTTTGTCGGTTTGCCCGATAGGTGGCACTCTCGTGGAGTTGAGTGTGAACTGTAA
>JAFZKD010000048.1 GCA_017553785.1 Muribaculaceae bacterium
GCCACCGAGCAGGGTGAAGTTGATGCTGCCCGCCGTATTCTTCTTGTCGTGCGTCATGAGTTCGAAGAGGGTGGGATAGTCATCGCAGGTGATGGGCATACGACCGTAGTGCTCACGGATGAAACTGACGGTCTGGCGCATCTTGTCGGTGGGGAAGCCTGTCTTGATGGTGCTCAGGTAGAGCTCGCAGACGAGGCCATAAGCGACGAAATAGCCATGAAGTTGAGGGGGGCGCACACTGGGGACAGACCCCCTGTAATCCGCTGCGCTGCTCACAGAGGGGTCAGTCCCCATTGTGCTGAGTGCAAACGACTCGAAAGCATGTCCCACGGTGTGACCGAGGTTGAGCGCTTTGCGGATGCCGTGCTCCAGGGGATCCTCGGTGACGATGCGCTGCTTGACGGCCACGCTATCTGCCAGCATGCGCTGGAGAGTGGCGAGGTCGAGAGACTCGGCGCCGAGATTGAATGTGATCAGTTCTGCCCACATCTGCTCGTTGGAGATGAGTCCGTGCTTGAGCATCTCGGCATAGCCGGAGAGGATATTCTCGCTGTCGAGGGTGCGCAGGAACTGTGTGTTGAGAATGACCGTTGCGGCATTGTTAAACACCCCGATTTCGTTTTTCAGACCTCTGAAGTTGATGCCTGTCTTGCCTCCGACACTGGCGTCGACCATAGCGAGCAGGGTGGTGGGGATGTTGATGTAGTTGATGCCACGCTTGAAGGTTGATGCAGCAAAGCCGCCCAGATCGGTTACCATGCCACCTCCTATATTTATTAATAAGGTGTGGCGGGTACCGCCCATGCGTCCGAGCTCCTCCCAGACGTGGGTCAGCGATTCAAGCGTCTTGTGGGTGTCGGTAGCCCCGATGCTGATGACCTCAGCACCCTGAAGGCAGGGATAGCCGCTGACAACGGGCCAGCAGAGCTCTCGGGTGGTATCGTCGGTGAGAACGAAAAGCCTATCGTGCTCGCAGGCCTCGATGGCCTTGGCGAGTGATGTTTCCAAATTCTCCGCTATTTCTACCTGTTGGGGGTTCATTATCCTTTAATGGTCATTTTTGCGAGTGCAAAGATAGTCAAATTTTTGGAATTTCGTTTAAAATAAAGAAAATAATTGTAGAAATTACATTTTTTTTCTTGGGAATGATTAAACTTTTGAAAAATTGCTGCGTCAAAAGAGCAGAATTTTGAAACAACTATATGAAAAGATTACTTATTTTGATGATTGTCTGCGCAACGACAATCGCTGGATTTGCTCAACGGACCGTAACCGGTAAAGTAGTAGAACAAGACACTAAGGATGCTGTAATTCAAGCTACAGCCTCTCTGTTGAGTGGTGAAAAAGTAGTATCGAATGCCGTAACTAATGCTGATGGTAATTTCAGTGTGAAGGCGCCGAGTGATGGTACCTTCACACTGCGTATTACCTATGTGGGCTTCAAGACCTACACGAAGAAGATTACCGTAGCCGATGGTAAAAGTGTATCGGCAGGTACCATTAGTCTGGCGCCTGATGCCATCATGCTGCAAGGTGCTACAGTGACGGCTCACCTGGCCAAGGTGCAGTCGAAGGGTGATACCCTGATCTTCAATGCCGATGCTTATCGTGTTCCAGAGGGCTCCGTGGTGGAGGAACTGGTGAAGCGTATGCCGGGTGCTGATATCGACGAGAACGGTAACATCACCATCAATGGTAAGCAGGTGTCGAAGATCAAGGTTGATGGTAAGGATTTCGGTGACACTCAGACGGCACTGAAAAACCTGCCTACTTCTATTATTGAAAAGGTTCGCGCGTATGACGAGAAGAGCGACCTGGCTCGTATCACCGGTATTGATGACGGTAACGAGCAGACGGTGCTCGACTTCGGTATCCGTGCAGGTATGAACCGTGGTACGATGATCAATGTCGATCTGGGTGTTGGTACTAAGGACCGCTACTCTGGTCGTCTGTTTGGTATGTATATGCGTGATGACTATCGCATTATGAGTATGTTGAATGCCAACAATACCAACGACCAGGGTATGGGTGGCGGCGGTGGCCGACGCTTTGGTGGCGGTATGGGCATGGGCGGCGGCGGTTTGAATGCTGCCAAGACCGGTATGGTGAACTTCAACTATGAGAAGCCCAAACTGATTATTGCCCAGGCCAGTGTGAACTTCAACCACCGCGATGGCGACTCTTGGTCACGTCGTTCGAGTGAAAACTTCACAGGTGGTGTGTCGTCGTTCCAGAACTCCATCAACCAGAACTACTCGCGTAACGATAACTGGAGTGTACAGGGTCGTTTGGAGTGGACGCCTGACACGTTGTGGAACGTTGCCTTCCGTCCGACTTGGAGCTTTGGCAGTAACGACGGCACTAGCGGTAGCTATTCGGCAACGTTTAATCAGGATCCTTATGAGCTCATTGATTATCAGCTGGAGGCTGCTGTGCTGGAGAACATTATTAAAAATGGTGGTGACCTGAGTGAAGCCATCGTCAACGGATCAAGGAATAAATCGCTGAGCTACGGCAACAACAAGCGACTGGGCGGTACCTTGCAAATCAACCGTCTGTTGAATGGTAGAGGTCGTAACATCACTGTACAGTTGACTGGTAACTATAGCGATAATGAGAACAAGCAGCTGTCGAATAACCAGACACACCTTTTCAAGAGCACCACAACCTTTAATGGTGTGAGCGGACTCTCTGAGTATCAGACCAACCGTTACAACCTGACACCTACCAC
>JAFZKD010000049.1 GCA_017553785.1 Muribaculaceae bacterium
GTGATTGAAATCATCAAGGCTTCGGGTCTGCGTGGACGCGGTGGCGCCGGCTTCCCCACTGGCATGAAGTGGGGCTTTGCCCGTGGCTATGACGCCGACGAGAAATATGTGGTCTGCAACGCCGACGAGGGTGACCCCGGCGCATTCATGGACCGCTCCATCATGGAGGGTGACCCCAATTCGGTTATCGAGGCGATGACTGTCTGCGGTTACTGCATCAACTCCAACAAGGGTCTGATTTATATCCGCGCCGAGTATCCTCTGGCTGTCAACCGCCTCAAGATTGCTATCCAGCAGGCTCGCGAATACGGCTTGTTGGGCAAGAAGATCCTGGGCACCGACTTTGACTTCGATCTCGAGATCCGCTCCGGCGCCGGCGCATTTGTCTGCGGTGAGGAGACCGCCTTGATCCACTCGATGGAGGGCAAGCGTGGTGAGCCCACCCTGAAGCCGCCGTTCCCCGCCGAGGCCGGTTACAACATGAAACCCACCAACGTGAACAACGTCGAGACGCTTGCCAACGTGCCCATCATCTTGACCAAGGGCGCTGACTGGTTCGCCTCGATAGGCACCGAGAAGAGCAAGGGTACCAAGGTATTCGCTCTGGCTGGTAAAATCAATAATGTGGGCCGTATCGAGGTTCCCATGGGCACTACACTGCGTGAGATTATCTACGACATCGGTGGTGGCGTGAAGAACGGTAAGGAATTCAAGGCTGTGCAGACTGGTGGCCCCTCGGGCGGTTGCTTGACACAGAAGCACCTTGATACTCCTATCGACTATGAGCATCTGGCCGCATCAGGTTCGATGATGGGTTCTGGCGGTATGATTGTCATGGACGAGGACGACTGTATGGTCAGCGTGGCCAAGTTCTATCTTGAGTTCACTGTTGACGAGAGTTGCGGTAAGTGCACGCCCTGCCGCATCGGTAACAAGCGCCTACTCGAGATTCTGACCCGCATCACTAAGGGTCAGGGCCGCATGGAAGACCTGGATACCCTCAAGAACCTGAGCGAGATCATCAAGGATACCGCCTTGTGTGGTCTGGGTCAGACTTCTCCCAATCCCGTTTTGTCGACCATCAACAATTTCTGGGACGAGTATGTTGAGCACGTGAGGGATCACAAGTGCCGTGCCCACCAGTGCAAGGATCTCGTGACCTACAGCATCGACCCGACCAAGTGTAAAGGCTGTACTGCCTGTGCCCGCAAGTGTCCCGTCAGTGCCATCTCGGGCGAGGCCCGCAATCCTCACAGTATTAACTCTGATAAGTGTATCCGCTGTGGCATGTGTATTTCTACCTGCCGCTTCGATGCCATCTCAATTTCCTAAAACCCGACAGCATCATGGAAGATAAGAATATGATCACTCTGACGATTGATAAACACGAGGTTACCGTTCCCGCAGGAACGATGTTGCTTGATGCAGCCAAGACAGTGGGCATTTCCATTCCCACCCTGTGTCACATCAACCTTGAGGGTACCTGTGTACAGAATATGCCTGCTTCATGCCGCATTTGTGTTGTGGAGATTGAAGGACGCCGCAACTTGGCTCCCGCCTGCGCAACTCGCGTGACGCCGGGTATGGTGGTACACACCAACAGCGCCCGCGTTATCCGCGCCCGCAAGACTGTTGCCGAGCTTATGCTCAGCGACCATCCCAACGATTGCTTGACCTGTCCCAAGTGCAGCGACTGTGAACTGCAGCGACTGGTGATGCGCTTCAACATCCGCACGATGCCTTACAACTATGGTGAGCAGAGCGTGCGCAAGCAGGAACAGACTCTGGCCATCTCTCGCAATATGGAGAAGTGCGTTTACTGCCGCCGTTGCGAGAGCGTCTGCAACAACGTGCAGTCGGTGGGTGTCCTCAGTGCTATCCGCCGTGGTTTCAACACTACCATCGCGCCTACGTTCGACAAGATGTTCTCCGACACCAACTGTACCTACTGCGGTCAGTGTGTCGCAGTTTGCCCCACGGGTGCCCTTACCGAGCGTGACTATACCGACCGTCTCATGGACGATCTCAACAATCCCGACAAGGTGGTGATTGCCCAGCCTGCTCCCGCTGTACGCTTCGCCCTGGGCGAGGAGTTCGGCATGCAGCCCGGCACCATCGTGACTGGCAAGATGGCTACCGCATTGCGCGACCTCGGCTTTGACTACGCGTTCGATACCGACTTCGGTGCTGACCTCACCATCATGGAGGAGGGTACCGAGATCCTGCAACGCCTCAACAAGTTCCTGGCTGGTGACAAGGATGTGAAGTTGCCGATTATGACTTCGTGCTGTCCTGCTTGGGTTAACTTCTATGAGCACGAGTATCCCGATCTGCTTGACTATCCCTCAACTGCCAAGTCGCCCGCCCAGATGTTTGGCGCCATTGCCAAGACCTACTGGGCTGAGAAGATGGGTATCCCCCGAGAGAAACTCGTGGTCGTTTCCATCATGCCCTGCTTGGCCAAGAAGTTTGAGGCTGAGCGTGAAGAGTTCAGGGTGGACGGCAATCCCGATGTGGATTACAGCATTTCTACCCGCGAGTTGGGCCGCCTGATCAAGCGTGCCAACATTGACTTCGTTAACCTTCCCGACAGCGACTTCGACTCGCCTCTCGGCGAATCGACCGGTGCTGCCGCCATCTTCGGTATTACCGGCGGTGTGATGGAGGCTGCCTTGCGTACTGTCTATGAGGTGCACACTGGTAAGACTCTGCCTCACCTCGAGTTCAACGAGGTGCGTGGCTTTGAGGGCATCAAGGAGGCTACTATCGACCTGAATGGCTTTGAGCTGAAGGTCTGCGTGGCTCACACTCTGGGCAACGCCCGCAAGGTGATGGACAAACTCCGTGCTGGCGAACTCAACTATCATGTGGTTGAGGTGATGGCATGTCCCGGTGGTTGCATCGGCGGAGCCGGCCAGCCCTACCACCACGGCAATGTGGAGATTCTCAAGGCGCGTGCAGCTGCTCTCTACCGCGAGGACGAGGGCAAGGCCCTGCGCAAGAGCCACGAGAACCCCGACATCCAGAAGCTCTACAAGGAGTTCTTGGGAGAGCCTTGTGGCGAGAAGTCGCACCACCTGCTTCACACGCACTATTTCGACAAATCTATTCATTAATGTATATAACATCAATTAAGATATGAAGAATCAAGAAATCAAACTGGCGTGTACTGTTGTTAAACAGGTAGAGGAAATCTGCGACAAGCACGGCAACAAGCCCGGTGAACTGATTAACGTGCTCCACGAGTGCCAGGCTTTGCATGGCTACCTCCCCGAGGAGATGCAGCGCATCATCGCCCGCAAGTTGGGCGTGCCCGCTTCCAAGGTTTATGGCGTGGTAACGTTCTATTCGTTCTTCACCATGACCCCCAAGGGCAAGCATCCGATTTCGGTCTGCCTGGGTACCGCATGCTACGTGCGCGGTTCCGAGCGTCTGCTTGAGGAAATCAAGCGCGTTTTGGGCATCGAGGTAGGTGAGACCACCCCTGACGGCAAGTTCTCGCTCGACTGCCTGCGCTGCGTGGGCGCCTGCGGTCTTGCTCCCGTTGTCATGATTGGCGAGCACGTCTACGGCCGTCTCGAGCCTAAGGATGTGAAAAAGATTCTCGACGAAGTAGCCGCCGAAGATTAACATCGAAACACTATTATTTCACTTTCAAGAGAGCAGGGCAAAACAATGCCTTGCTCTCTTTAGCTGATATGTTGACAATTCTTTGGACTTAAGCTACCAGTTATTCAGGCACACACAACCACTTTCAGGCATTGGTAGACTGCAATGACACAGCTCGCTTTAAAAAATTTGTTTCTTTCCCCTTGGGCAGGCTCCTCTTACGGGAGAAATTTGCTTGTGTATGAGATTGTGGATTACGGCAGGGATACTTTGCCCAGGATGCCCTTGAGGTGGGCGATTGTGATACCGTAGTTGGTCATGGGTGTTCCCTGGCGGCGGCATTGCATGACACGAGACATCATGAAGCGGCTGTTGAACATGCAGCCACCGCAATGAATGACGAGGTCATAGCATGTCACATCTTCGGGAAAATCCTTTCCAGCCACAATATCTATCTGCAAGCCGTTGCCCACGCGCTGGCGAAGCATGCGAGGAATCTTTTCCCGCCCGATATCCTCGGCTAGCGGGGCATGAGTGCAGGCTTCGGCAATCAACACGCGTGATTGCTCGGTCATGCGGTCGATGGCCATCGCACTTTTAACAAAAAACCGGATATCGCCCTTCTGGGCCGCCATGAGCACCGAGAAAGAAGTGAGCAAGCTTCCCTCTGGCTTTTTTTGCTCAACAATGTCAAACACCTGTGAATCGGTGATGATCAAGTGCGGCGGTTCTCTCATGGCTGCCAGCGTACGGTCGATGTCCTCGGTCGTGCTGCAGATGGCAGTACATCGCTTGTCCATCAGGTCGCGCAAGGTTTGTACTTGCGGCAAGATGAGCCGTCCCTTTGGTGCTTGCGGGTCTTGAGGCATGACCAGCAGCACGGTGTCACCGGCGTGGGCTAAATGACCTGTGAGGGACTGTTTCTCGCCTTCAGGAACAAGTCGAGCCAACGTTTGGCGCAGCAGGTCCAGTCCAGTGCCCTGGAGGGCGCTCACTGCGATGACCTCACTGCCGAGGCGTTTTGCTATCTTGTTGAGAAGGGTAGGATCAACCTCCTCCATCAGGTCAACCTTGTTTAGTGCCACCAGATAAGGCACGTCGGCCTGTTTGAGCATTGCCGCCCAAGCCGCTTCATCGTCAAGTGATTGTCCATCGGTTACCAGCAAGGCGATGTCGGTCTGTTTAATGATTTCATGGGTGCGCCTGGTGCGCAGGTCGCCCACTTCGCCGCTATCGTCAAAACCGGCCGTGTCAATCAGCACACAAGGCCCCAACGGCAATATTTCCATCGATTTGATGACTGGGTCGGTCGTTGTGCCCGGTACGTCGCTTACCAGTGCCACCTGCTGCCCTGTGAGCGCATTGATAAGCGACGACTTGCCCACATTGCGGCGTCCGAACAACGCAATGTGTAGCCGCTCACTCTGCGGCGTCCTGTTAAAAGCATTCCCACTTTCAGCCATCTTTAATTATGTTTATTGATGATATCTGGAGCGTCAACCTCTACGGGAGTATATTCCACCTGTTTTATTTTTAGACCAGGATTTTTCTCAAGAACTTCACGCGCCCTCACCCAGATAGGGTTTCCTTGCAAGTCGCTCATCACCACTAGACCATCATGCAGCGCTTCCTCGGTAATCATGTCGAGTACTGCCTGATTGCTGCATTCCAGGACTCGCTGAATCCAATTATTTTGATAAGTTGAATCACTCTCTTTCATAATGGAATTAGTGGATAAATCATAGACATCACCCTTGTAACCCGAAGCAATGACGTGGTATTCATTGTTATCGAATTGATATAATATCCACTCATCCACTATGGGCATGAAAATCTCAGTGAGATTCTTAAGACCACGATAATAGCGGCGAACGACTACATCATCGGGGACATGATGACCACCGTGCTTCACGCGATGGGCTATACGTTTAATAGCAATTTGAGGCGACTGCACGTAAAAAAACAGCAAGACGACCTTATAGCCTTTCTCTTGAGCCTGAAGAACCAGATTGCGGTATGCGCGTGTCGAGAGTGTAGTTTCGATAGCGAAAGTCTCATCTTTAGACAATAGATCTTGGATGCGTTCAAGCATCAGCCGACCTGCTTGAAATGACACACTTTGAGGATCTAAAGGAGAAAGCCCATAAGCAATTTCATCGGCGTTCACCCATTGCCAGCAATCGAGGATTGAGGGCAAGAAGCGTTTTGAAGCAGTTGTTTTACCCGCTCCATTACACCCAGCAATGATATATAGCCTCTTATGTACCATTATATCAGCTAAAATGAGTGAAAATGATTTACTGAGCTAACATTTCTCTGGTTAGAAGTGGAAATCTCGCTGGCCCTTGACGATGTCTTCAACGTGCTGGGTGGCGATTTCACGAACGCGCTGGTTAGAAATCTTGGCCAACTCCTTTTGGATTAGCACATCGCCTTTGGCGCGGGTTTCCTCGCTAGCGAAGTCTATCAGGTATTCCTTGAGTGTCATCAGCGCGTTGGGTGTGCAGATGTCACCGATCTTGCCTGCTTTTACCAGTTCCATGAAACGGTCGCCAGTGCGGCCCGAACGGTAGCAGGCGGTGCAGAAGCTGGGGATGTATCCGATAGACAGCAGCCAGTCGATGACTTCGTCAAGCGTGCGGGTATCGCTCACGTCAAACTGAGCCGTCTCGTCATGGCGTTCAACGGTGGTGTAACCGCCTACACTAGTGCGGCTGCCGCCACTGATCTGTGACACGCCCAAGTCAAGCACCTTGGAGCGCACACTCTGGCTTTCGCGGGTTGAGATGATCATTCCCGTATAAGGCACTGCAAGACGGATGACCGCGATGATGCGGCAGAAGATTTCGTCGGGCAGAACATCGGGGAACTCATCGAGTGTAATGTCCTCAGCGGGGCAGATACGCGGCACGCTGATGGTGTGCGGACCAACACCGAATCTTGCCTCCAAATGCTCGGCGTGCATGAGCAGACCCACGAAGTCATAGCGATAGGTGGTCAGGCCGTAGAGCACGCCGATGCCCACGTCATCGCATCCGCCCATCTGGGCGCGGTCCATCGCTTCGGTGTGGTATAAATAGTTGCTCTTCGGGCCAGTGGGATGCAGGGCCTCATAGTTCTTGCGGTTATAGGTCTCCTGGAACAGGATATAGGTGCCGATACCGGCAGCCTTCAGTTTTTCGTAGGCTTCGACCTCGGTGGCGGCGATATTCACGTTCACGCGGCGAATCTCACCGTTGCCTACCTTGGTGTCATAGATGGTGTGGATGGATTCGAGGATGTATTCCAGCGGGTTCATCACGGGATGCTCTCCGGCTTCGAGTGCCAGTCGCTTGTGTCCCATCTTAACCAATGCCTCAACCTCGGCACGAATCTCGTCCTGTGACAGTTTCTTGCGGGGAATGGTCTTATTGATGGCATGGTAGGGGCAATAAACGCATCCGTTGATGCAGTAGTTCGAGAGATATAACGGAGCGAACAACACAATGCGGTTGCCGTAGAAACGTTGTTTTACATCGCGTGCCAGTTGCTCATAGCGCTGAATCAGGTCGGGCTGGTCACAGTCGAGCAGCACGGCAGCCTCGCGGTGTGTCAGTCCTTTGCACAGTGCCGCTTTGTCAATGATTTGCTCAATCAGGGCACGGTTGCTCTTGTTTTTCTCGGCATAGGCGAGCGTTTCCAATATTTCACTATCGTCGATAAACTCATCGGCATGGTTCGATTTGACGTTATACATGATATGTCCAATTAGTTATTAGTAGGTTGTTTGATTGATTTAACCTGCAAATATAATACTTTTAATTGAACGATTGAATTCAAATCGGGTAAAATTGTCTTTCTTTTTTTTGTATGTGATTTTTTTGATTTGAGGGTTCAGTGGTGTGTGAACGCTGGCTTGATAAAGTGCCGCACAAGAGCATCGGGTTAGTGCTAAAAAACGATAATAATAGTGAAACTTGCTTGTCGTGCTTTTGATTTGCACTATCTTTGCAAGATATTTTGATTGTAAAACAAGACGTCTTGAAAAGGAGTCTTCATATCATATTGCTTATGGTGGCGGCTGTGACGCTGCTGCCATGCTTGTCGCATGCCCAGGAGCTGGTGGCTTCGTCGTTGGACTTGAACCAGGCAGTGGATTCGATCGTTCGTGCCGAGGGGGACTCTGTTGTGCGTCCCGTTGCCTCGTCGCGTGACACGAGTCGGTTTGTTCGGGAACGGGTGGATCTGGACCATATCGTCGAGTTCAATGCCAGCGACAGCATCATCCTCTTTGGCCGCAACCATGCGGTGATGTATGGCAACGGTAAGATTCTGTATGGAGACATCGATATGACTGCCGCTCAAATCAGCATGGATATGGACAGCAGCCAGGTGCAGGCGATCGGTGTGCCTGACAGTGTGGGCGAACTCGTTGGTAGTCCCGTCTTCAAGGATAATAGCGGCGAGTACCAGTCGAGGGTGATGAAGTATAATTTCAAGACGAAGAGAGGGTACATCACCGATATCGTTACCGAGCAGGGTGAGGGTTACCTGACTGGCGGCATCACCAAGAAGACCGAGGATGATTACTATTACATCAAGGACGGCCGCTACACCACCTGCGATGACCATGAACACCCGCATTTCTACTTTCAGTTGACCAAAGCCAAGGTGAAACCCAAGCAGAACGTTGTCACTGGACCCGCCTACATGGTGCTTGAGGATCTGCCGTTGCCCATCGCGGTGCCCTTCGGCTATTTTCCGTTTAGTGAAAAGTACCAGAGCGGTATCCTTGTGCCCACTTTTGGCGAAGATTATAACCGTGGTTTTTATCTGCGCAACGGTGGCTATTATCTGGCATTGAGCGAACATGCCGACTTGGCGATCACGGGCGAGATCTATACCCGAGGCTCATGGGGCCTCTCGGCACAGTCATCCTATTCATGGCGTTACAAGCATTCCGGTTCATTCAGTGTCAATTACCTGACGACGGTCACGGGAGTGAAAGGCGACTTGGATTACAACAAGATGCACAATTTTCAAGTGCTGTGGAGCCATAGTCAAAGCCAGAAGGCGAATCCCTACCTGTCGTTCTCGGCAAGTGTGAACTTTGCCACGACGGGATATGCCCGTAATAGCCTGAACACCTATTATACCAACGCTTTCACCGAGAACACCAAGAGCAGTTCAGTCAACTTGACCTATAAGGTGCCCAACAGCAAATGGTCAATCTCCTCAACGGCTAACGTGTCGCAACGAACCGCCGACTCGACCATCACGGTCTCGTTTCCCAATTTCACCATCAACATGAGCCAGACCGCTCCATTCAAGCGTAAGCACGCTGTGGGCGATGAGCGGTGGTACGAGAAAATCAAGGTGAGCTATTCGGGACGTTTCCAAAACTCGTTGACGGCCAAGCAGGACGAATTCCTGCACAAGAGTCTGGTTAAGGACTGGCGCAACGGCATGAGCCACACAATGCCCGTTCAGGCCACGTTCAACGTGATGAAGTATTTCAACATCACGCCGTCGATTACCATGAACGACCGCATGTACACCAGCAAGATCAGCCAGCAATGGGATCCGAATGTCAGTGCTGTGGTGAGGGACACGACTTACGGTTTTTACAATATCTTTGACTTTAACTTTGCCCTCTCGCTAAGCACTAAGGTATATGGCTTTTTCAAGCCCTTCAAGTTTTTGGGCAAGTTGAGCGAGAAGCTGATGATGGTGCGTCATGTGATGACACCGTCCGTTTCGTTCTCGGCTTCACCTGATTTTGGAGACCCGTTCTGGGGTTACTATGGTAACTATGAGCGTGTAATGAGTGACGGCACCCGATCGCCTGTGCGTTACAGCTATTTCCAGCATGGTCTTTACGGTAATGCGCCAAGCGGCAAGTCGGGAACACTGTCGTTCAATATCGCCAATAACCTGGAGGCCAAAGTAAAGAGTGAGAACGACAGCACGGGGTTTAAGAAAATCTCTCTCATCGAGAATTTCACATTGAACCAGTCGTGTAATCTTGCTGCAGATTCTCTAAAGTGGAGTAACTTGAACACCAGTATCATGCTGCGCTTGACGAGAGGATTTAACCTTAACCTGAATGCCACGTGGGATGTCTATAAGTATGCCCTTAACGAGTCGGGCACTCCTGTCAGAGTCGATAAACTGCGCCTCTTCAACGGTGGCGGATGGGGTCGCTTGTCCAGCACGGGAACATCCTTCTCCTATACATTCAACAACGACACGTTCAAGCGCAAGAAGAGCCAGAACAACAAAGAGAACACCAAAGCCCCAGAGGGCTCACTTGATCGCGATAGTCGCAATGCCGACGAAAACGAAGATGAAGGAACGGGTCCAACCACCGACCTGGAACTCATTGACGGATATGCCAAGTGGGATTGCCCGTGGAACCTGACCGTCAATTACTCACTCGCTTACGGCTACGGCACTTTCAACTACGATAAGTTGGAGTACAATGGCCGCTGGACCCAAAATCTGAGCATGAACGCCAGCATCAGACCCACCAAGAACTGGTCATTATCGGCTTCGGCAAGTTACAACTTCGACACCCATAAGATCGCCTACATGAACTGCTCTATCTCACGGCAGATGCACTGTTTCGAGATGAGTGCCAGTTTTGTCCCTGTGGGTCCCTACAAGAGTTATAATTTCCACATCGCTGTCAAGTCCTCGATTTTGCAGGACGTGAAGTATGACAAGCATTCCAGCATGAGCAATGGTGTCACTTGGTACTAGAATCTTTACGCTCTTACTAACGGCTATTTCCGCTTTGACACTATCAGCAGTAGAGTTGCAGGAGGGCGACCTGCTGTTTTGCTGCGCTGATTCGGCAAATGCCATCACCGATGTTACACAAGGGTATCACGGCTTGCTGATCGACCATGTGGCAGTTGTCCATCGCATCGGCGGCGATGACGGATTGCTGTATGTCATCGAGGCGAAGAAACCGGCCGTCAGCCTTACTCCCATTGATACATTTTGGAACGAGAACCCTGGCGGCGTTTTGATCTGCAGGGTGAATACCGATGTGGACATCCGTCAATCAGTCAAGCGATGCCTCATGATGGTGGGAAAGCCCTACGATGACTTATTTCTACCGGGCGACAGTGCCATCTATTGCAGCGAATTGGTGCAAATGAACTATGTCGATTCACAAGGTGAACTCATTTTTGAACCTGTTCCCATGTCATTTCATGACGCCACAGGTCAGGTGACTGAGTACTGGCGTGATTTTTATGCCGGGCGTGGCATGACCGTTCCCGAGGGAGCTCTTGGCTCCAACCCTGGCGAGTTGTCTCTTCGTCCCCAAATCAAAAACATTGCCTATCGGCTAGGTCATACCCGATTGGACAAAAATCTATATAAAAAAACAGGCGACCAGTAGCCGTATACTTAATTCTTTTTACTATCTTTGTTGGTTGTAAAAAGAGTAACCTCCAGAATTGGGTACTATTATATCCATATTAATCGGTTGTGTGTCAATAGGTATCATCCTGTCGGCACCTATGGGACCAATCGGAATCCTGTGCATCCAACGCACCTTGAACAAGGGCCGCCATTCAGGCTTTTTTACGGGCGTGGGAGCTGCCGCAAGTGACCTGTTCTACTGCCTGCTTGTGGGACTGGGTATCTCGCTGGTGACTGATTTCATCGCCGATCATGTGAATGTTCTGCAGATTGTGGGCAGTGTAATACTTATTGTCTATGCCCTGTACATGATTTTCCATAATCCTGTGAGCCAGATCAAGGAGAACATTGACCAGCGTGATGACTACCTGCGGGACATGGCCACAGGTTTCCTGTTTACCTTGAGCAACCCGCTCATCATGTTCCTGATCATTCCGTTGTTTGCCCGATTCGGTTTCCCTTTACCTGAATACAAGTTCTATCACATCATTTTGGGTTATCTCTTCATTGTGCTTGGGGCTTTGATCTGGTGGTCGGTCATCACATTCTTTGTCGATAAGGTGCGCACCCACTTCAACATACGCTCCATGTGGCTGATCAACCGCATTATCGGCATCATCATTATCCTGCTGTCCTGCTACGGTCTGATTACTGGGGCCTATGCCTATCTCCAGGAACTCAATGTCATATAAGGAATTTGAAACGAATAAATGAACGGGAGGCTCACGTTGACGTGTCGGCCTCCCGTTACGATTAATTGAGACTAGTTTAGCGGATCAATATTTCTTCACCTCAACTTCTCCACCCAGTGCTGCGGCGGCATTTGCTGCCAGGGCCGACATCTCGTCCTCGCCGGGATAGATATGAACTGGAGCCATCCAGCTGATGCGCTTCTTGAGTTCATCGATCATATAGTCCCAGTAGGCGATGCCACCAGTGATGAGGATGGCATCGATGTTGCCGCACAGCACGGCGCCCTTCTCGGCGATTGCCTTGGCAATATGGTAGATCATGGCGTCGATAACGAGCTTTGCTTTCTTGTCTCCAGCTTTCATGCGCTTGTCGGCTTCAATCATGTCGGTGGTGCCCAGGTGTGAGAACACACCACCCTTGCCGGATAACATCTTGACGATTTCCTCCTTGGTGTATTCGCCGCTGAAGCAAAGGTCCACCAGGTCGCGGGCGGGCAGTGAGCCGGCGCGTTCGGGTGAGAACGGACCCTCGCCGTCGAGGGCGTTGTTCACGTCCACTGCGCGGCCGTGCTCATGGGCCGCAACCGAGATGCCGCCGCCCAGATGGGCGACAATGAGGTTCAGATCCTCGTAGCGCTTGCCGTGCTCCTTGGCGAAACGGCGTGCTATGGCGCGCTGGTTGAGGGCGTGCCAAATGCTCTGGCGCTTGAACATCGCCAGTCCGCATATGCGGGCGTAATCGTTCAACTCATCGGTAACGACGGGGTCAGCGATATAGCATGGACATCCCAAACCCTTGGCGATTTCTCGGGCAATGACGCACCCCAAGTCGCAGGCGTGATGGTGATCGCTGGCATAAGTTGCCTGAATCATGTTCTCGTCAACAGCATACACGCCGCCGGCAACTGGTTTGGTCAGACCGCCACGGGCGACAACGGCATCAAATTCAACGGGAATGCCGGCATTCTCAAGTTCGCTCAAAATCATCTTGCGACGGAATTCAAACTGGTCAATAATATTGCCAAATGGTGCCAGTTCCTCGGCGGAGTGGCGGATGACTTTAATCAAACTGGGCTCCCCATTCTCAACGACTGCCATTTTGGTCGAAGTGGATCCGGGATTGATAACTAAGATCTTCATATATGCAGTTTTTAGTTTTTAGTTGTTATTTTTTAGTGGGGCTAACGCCTATAGGCTATAGCTTAGGTCTGAAATATCAGTTATTAACAAGATAATCTATTATCTATTCGCTGTTTACTCGGCAGCCATGGTGGCTACTGCGAGGCTGTAGAACTTGGACTGTGCGCTGTCGGCGCGTGAGGGAACCACAGCGGGGCACTTGGCGCCCAGGAGCAGACCGGCAGTGCTGGCTCCGGCAAACAGGGTGATGGCTTTGTAGAACACGTTTCCGGCTTCGATGTCGGGCATGATGAGCACGTCACTGTCGCCCTTCAGGGGAGAATTCAACCCCTTGGCTTCCAGAGCGTGCAAGCTGCAAGCGCACTTGGCGTCCAGCGGTCCGTCAACGATACATTTTCCCAACTCGCCGTTCTTTGCCATCTCGATGATGACAGGATAATCCTCGGTGAATGGGAAATGCTTGCCGTTGACCTTCTCGGTGCAGTGGATGAGTGCCACCTTGGGTTCCTCGATGCCGAAGTTGCGGGCCACGTTAGACATGTACTTCACCATCTCGACGCGTTGTGCCTGATTGGGGTAAGGAATCACGGCGGCATCGGTGAAAATGAGGAACTTATGATAGCTGGGTATCGAAGCGACAGCAGCATGGGTCAACACGTTTCCTTTAGGCAGGATGCCTGTCTCCTTGTTGAGGACGGCACGCAGCAGATTGTCGGTGTTGATCAGTCCCTTCATCAGCACGTCGGCCTTGTCTTCCCTTACCAGAGCGACAGCCTTGGCGGCAGCGTCGTCGGCATCGGTCGCATCAACAAAACTCATGCTGGCGGCAAAGGGTTTCAGAGCCTCGTTGGCTTTGAGCTTGTCCTCACAGCCCACAAAGATAGCCTCGATAAAACCGGCTTCAAGTGCCTGTGCACAGGCCGCTGGCGTTTTCTCATCGGCGGCCCAAACGACAGCCACACGTTTCTTCACATTGTTTTCTTTGAGATGAGCAAGCAACTCATCAAAATTCTTAATGGTATTCATTCAATATAAAGTATAAAGAAGTTAATGGTTTTTGGATGCCCAAAATTACTACTTTTTCAGAACATGACCCAAAATTTTTTCAACAACTTAAAAAATTTGACTACATTTGCATTCAACAAACAAACATTAAATAAGATCTGATATGACTTTGAACGGAATACTGGCTTTTTTAAACCTGGGAACAGGAGAGATCATCCTCATTGTGGCAATCATTCTGCTGCTCTTCGGCGGCAAGAAAATTCCCGAACTGATGCGTGGCCTGGGCAAGGGTGTCAAGAGCTTCAAGCAAGGCATGAATGAGGTTGAGGATGAGCTCAAGAAACCTCTTGAGGATCTCGACAAGAAAGACGATACAAAAGAGTGATCAGTCAACTAGAGCAAGCAAAATAACAACTTAAACAACTATAGTTGTTTCGGTTGTTCATTGTTGTCTTAGTTGTTTGACAGGGTTGGATCGATGGCCGAGGAGAAGCTGCAGGAAATGTCGTTTTGGGATCACATCGACGCCTTGCGTTCGGTGCTGATTCGCATTTTCATTGCACTGGTTGTTGTGACCTTGGGGCTGTTTTTTGTCATGCCATACATCTTTGATGAGATCATTCTGGCTCCTTGCCACGGTGACTTCGCGCTCTATAGGTTGTTTGAGCGCATGACATCGGCTGTTCCCTGGTTGCCTCAGTTCACGACCCAAGGATTTCAGGTCGAGCTGATCAACATCAAGTTGGCGTCCCAGTTTTTCATTCACATGTCCTCCTCATTCTGGCTGGCGCTGGTGCTGATGTTCCCCTTCGTGTTGTATGAGTTGTGGACGTTCATAGCTCCGGCCCTTTATCCCAACGAGAAACGTGGCGTCAAGACTGCCTTTTTTATTGGCTGCCTGATGTTTTTTCTCGGGTTGGCCGTCGGCTATTTCATCGTTTTTCCGGTCACCCTGCGTTTCTTGGCCGATTACCATGTGAGTCAGTTGGTTCCCAATCAGATTTCGCTTGACAGTTACATGGACACGTTTTTGATGCTCATTTTTGTCATGGGTGTCATCTTTGAGCTGCCTTTAATGGCATGGTTGTTGGGCGTGTTGGGCGTGTTGCACCGTGTTTTTTTCAGAGCCTATCGCCGTCATGCCGTTGTCGTGTTACTTGTTCTTGCCGCTATCATTACCCCGACAGGCGATCCATTTACCCTGATGGTAGTCTTCCTGCCCATCTACCTACTCTATGAAGTGAGCGCTTATCTTGTCCCTAAGAAAGTGCCAACGACAGAGTAATTAATCTGCTAGTTTTATGACTCATGGGCGAGAACTACCGAAAATGGTAGTTTTTATTTTTTTTAAAATAAAGTTGAAAAAAAGAAAGATAATTACTATAATATATTAAAAAAAACTATTATTTTTGCACTAAATTTTAATAAACCAAATTCAGTTTGTTGTTTTTTGTCAACTCAGGCAAATAATTTCCCAGAATTTGGAAGTTAACAAACCAAAGAAGACTATTATTGTATTTATTCATTTTTTTATTAACTTAAACTTTTAACTTTTATGAAGAAATTATTATTCTTACTTATGAGTGTGGCAGTCTTAACTGCTAGTGCAGGGATTAACAAAGCCCCGCTCCAGAAGGATGTTGCCAAGTACAACGTCAAAGCTAAAACTGAGTTTGTGACTCCCTTCAAGATGAACCGTGTTGTTGAGAAACAGGTTCTCAGAGCTCCCGTTACCGAGCAGCCCGCTGGCGAGGTAAGGACATACCAACGTGCTGGTGATTGCCTTTATATTGATGGCCAGTACGTTACCGCTGGAACTCAAGACGGTTTTATCACCTTGATTTTTGCTGAAGATAACATTGTTTGGTTCAAAAACATCTTCTATCAAGTTGGAGAGAACTATGGTGACAGTTATGTGTATGGTACGTTGAGTGCCGATGGTACAAAGATCACCGTTCCCATGGGCCAGTCAATTTATTACAGCGATTACTACAGTGCTGATGTTGTATTGTCATTTGGTACATCTTCAGTAGGTAGCAACATTGTCTGGACTCCCGATGAGAGCGTGACCGAGGTTGTTTATGCTATTGACGGTAACACTATCACTTTGGAAGGCTGCGGCGGTGCTGCTCCTTCAGGTTCAGATTATCCTCAATACGAGTACAATGGTTTGGGTTCAGTTTGGACCGATGACGGCTCGTTTGGTGGTTACCTCGAGTGGGAAACTGTATTCACTTTCGTAGTATTCCCGAACACTCCCGAGATCACTGTTACTCCTGCTGCCACCTCTGCCGATGTTGACTGGGCAGCCGATGAGAATTCTGAGGGCTACAACCTGCGCTGGCGTCCATGGACAGACCTGTCTGGCAATCCTGCCGTTTGGACTTTTGCTCTCGAGGATTTTGAGGACTATTGGCCTGATTTCTGGGGTTATGATGCCGATGAAGACGGTTATGGTTGGGGCTTAGCCTATAGCAGCAGCGCCCAAGATGATGCTTGCATCTATTCTTACTCATGGTCAAGTTCCACCGGTTCTCTCTCTCCCGATAACTGGATTGGTACTCCCGATGTGCCTTTGAAGGGTAAGCTTCAGTTTACCGTTTGGGGTACCTCAGACAGCTGGCCCGATACATACCAGGTTTATGCTTTGGTAGACACGACGTTGTATCAGCTCTTCGAGGAAGATCTCCAGACCACTGCTGCTAAGCAGACTCTCGAGGTTGACTTGAGCGAATTCGATGGTGTTGAGGGTAGCATCGTCTTCCGTCACTACAATTGCACTAACCAGTATGCTATCTACATCGATGACATCATGGTTGGTGATCTCGATAACATTATCGAGCCCGCTGAGTGGACCTATGAAAATGGTATCACTGATGACTTCTTCAAGATTGAGGGTCTGACTCCCGGTACTAAGTATGAGGTACAGGTACAAGGTTATAACCATGACTTCACCGGTGACTGGTGCGATATTGTTGAGTTCACCACGCTTTACAATGTTTACATGCTTGGTGGCAACGACCAGGCTTGGGATCCCACCCAAGGTGCTCAGTTCACCTATAGCGAGAAGAACGACGTTTACACGTTGGACTACACCTTCCCTGCTGAGTACAACTACTTCGGCCTCACCACCGAACTCGCTGAGAACAACGATGATGGTGGTTGGGCTTACATTGAGCCGTTCCGCTTCGGCGCTATTGCCGATGAGGGTACCGACTACTGGTACACTGGCGAAGAGGATTACATCTCACTGACTTGGGATGCATATCATGCAATCCGCATCCCCGCTGGTGAGTATATCCTGACCGTTGACATGAACGAGATGAAGCTCTACATCGAGAAGGTAGAGGCTCCCGCTGGCCTGCGTGGTGACGTGAACTTGGATGAGCAAGTTACCATTGGTGACGTTACCGCTCTGATCGACTATCTGTTGACCGGTGACGCAACTGGTCTCAGCTTGGATAACGCTGACTGCAATCTCGATGAGGATGTTACCATCGGTGACGTTACTACTCTTATCGACTTCTTGTTGACCGGCAATTGGCCCGAGTAATTAACTTGATCGATAGAGATTAGACCTATTGTGGGTGCCCGTTCTGGAGAAGGACGGGCACCCTTTTTACAAGCCACCGGCTTGCATTACACAGACAGGAGGGGCGCTGCTGGACGGGCTGGATTGATTGGACGGGCTGGATGGACTGGATGGGAAATCGGGGACGTTGATTTGAAAAAGTAGTGTAAGAATTTGCACATTATTATATATAGATGTAATTTTGCATTTGTTTTTCTACTGTTTGGGCAGTTAAGGAAACAATTTCAAGTTATTAGACTATTTTTTATTAATCATTTTTTATATTTACTTTTATGAAAAAAATATCTTTACTTTTCGTGATGTTGCTGGCTCTCGCAGTCAGTGCAATGGCTCAAAGCACTGTACCTGTCCCCGCCGATCCTGATGGCGATTTTTTTGAGTGGTATGACTATCATCCTTATCAGTGGCCTGATGGCTCATATACAGTAGCGAGCGGTTGGTTCTATCTTTCCTATGGAATGGATGTTATGGGCAATCTGGTCGCCGATGATTACTCATTTGAAATAGATTCATGTTGGACTCATACGCTTAACTATACCATCCTTGACCCGGAGAAATTCAGTTATAGCATCTACACTGATCTTGATGAGATTTTTGTGTTCGAACCTGAGGAGTATGTGGAGTTTGATGAGCCGACAACCAACGTTTTTATCTTCAATATCTTACCTAAGACTGAGAATGGTTATGGCTCAGCCCCATCCGGCGATTTTGAATTTTGGGGACCTCATTTCCCGAACAGAACGAATGATGTTGATGACGTCGAAGGTTGGGAACCATTCTTCCAGTGGCGTATCGGTATCCAGACCCACTACACCGTTGATGGCGTGACGACCTCGTCCAATATCGTTTATTATTATATCGGCGACAAGCCTGTTACCATGCTTGGTGACGTGAACAATGACGGTGAAGTGACCATCAAGGATGTTACCGTGTTGATTGACTATCTGCTTGGAAATGAGGTAAATCCTTTCAACAAGTTTAATGCCGATGTCGACAATGGTAATAGTATCACGATTAAGGATGTCACAGCCCTTATTGACTACCTGCTGACAGGGACATGGCCCGAATAATCTGTTCAAGTTTCGGGATTCCGAAACTTGAAGTATAGGGTTTAGAGTTTAGAGATTCTGCTCTGGACATATAATGATCATGCGCTGACCCCCAAAGGGATGGCGCATGATTTGTTGTTGTGGTTTGTCACCCTTTGAGGCGTTGCAGTTGCTTGGGTGAGCCCACTATCCACAGGATGTCTCCTGGGCGGAAGGTCAGGTCAGGAGTGGGGGAGATGAAATTGTCCTCGCCACGTTGGACAGCAACCAGCAGAGCTCCATATTCTTCCCTTAGTTTGGTGTTCTCAAGCTGCACGCCAATAATCGGCGAGTGGTCACTGACGGCGAAGTGGGTGAATTTCACGTCGGGCGTCGGAATCTCGCCATGGTCGTTCTGTGCCTCGACAAGGGGTAACATGCGCTGAATCTGTTCTTCGGTGCCGATGACCCCCAACACATCGCCTGGGAAGATGCGCATGTCTCCCGACGGCACGGGATGCAGTTTGTGACCACGTTGAATGTTGACCAGGTTGACGCCGTATCGAGTGCGCAGATCCAGATTGCGCAACCTGTCCCCCACAAATGGGCAGTCGTGTCCGACAGTCATGTAAGCCAGGTGCAGGTCGCTCACCAGGTTGTTCTCGTGTCCCGTTCTGCGGTTCTCCCTTTCGTTAATATTGCTGATGAATCGTTTCTCGATGTGGTTGAGCCGTTTGCGCAGAGGTGTGGGGAGCAATGCGGCGGCTAGCAAGAGCACCACTGCCAGCAATACCGCGGCCATGATGGCGATAGCACTGGGGTAGATACCTTGCAGGATGAATGCGATAAAACCGATAGACAATATTCCGCTGACGATGGCCATGACGACAAGTGGCACATAAGACACCGCTCCAGTTGTCTCAACCAAGCGGTTATACTCTGAACGCTTTACCGATGGCATGATGATGGCAAGGATAAAGGGCCCGACAATGAAGAATGTGCTTGTCGCGCAAGCGAGATGCCCCATGATGCCGTCACCTAACAGCCTGATGAGGAATGGCATAAGATAGGTGCGGCACAGGACAATCAACGCAAAGGAGACCACCGAATAGATCACCACTCGTACCACATAACGGGACGCGATAGATTTCCACAGCATTGTGGTCTCGTCGCTTTCGCTCTCGGAGGCGTCATGACTGTATCCGTTGAGCAGGCGTGTCCAGCTTTTGGGCAGTACTTTGTAGAGCGCGTTATAGCAAGGTACTGCCTGCTTGATAAAAAACGGGGTCGTGAATGTGGTAATGACCGATACCGCCACAATGATGGGATATATGCTCTTGTCCAACACACCAAGACCGGTACCCAATGTGGCGATAATGAAAGAGAATTCACCGATTTGTGTCAATGAGAAACCCGATTCCATCGCCAGCTTGAGCGGTTGCCCAGTCGCAAGCATGCCGAATGTGCCGAACACGATCATGCCGATGATGACCACCGCCGCCAGCAGGGCAATCACACTCCAGTGCTTGGTCATCACCGTGGGATTCACCATCATGCCCACCGAAATGAAGAAGACCGCACCGAACAGGTCCTTGACAGGAGAAATGAGCCTCTCGATTCGTTCGGCTTCGATGGTTCCCGCAAGTATGGATCCCATGACAAAAGCGCCCAATGCGGCCGAGAATCCCGAGTTGATCGAGAACAATACCATGGCAAAACACAGTCCGATGGCTATGATGAGCATTTGCTCATCGCTGATGTACCGCTTGAAACGCTTGAATATAGTGGGAATCATGAAAATGCCCACAGTAAACCACATGATGAGGAAGAACGAAAGTTTGAGTATGCTTCCGACCATCTCCTCGCCTTTGACGCTATTGTTGATGGCGATGGACGAGAGGATTACCATCATCACAACGGCAAACAGATCCTCGACGATGAGCACGGCAAATGTCATGGGGACGAAACGCCGTTGCCGCATATTCAGGTCGCTCAATGCCTTGATGATAATCGTTGTCGATGACATGGATATCATGCCTCCCAAAAAGATGCTGTTCACCAAGCCATAGCCCAAATGCCTGCCCACAACAAAACCCAGGCTCATCATTCCCAGCACGATGATCAAAGCAGTGACGATAGCCGAGCCGCCCACATCAATCAGTTTCTTGAAACTGAATTCCAGTCCTAATGAGAAAAGCAGAATGATGATGCCTATCTGAGCCCAAAATTCGATATTGGCCTCGCCGGCAACCGAGGGCAACAGTCCGAAGTGCGGGCTCGCCAGGAACCCGGCCACGATGTAGCCCAGCACCACAGGTTGCTTTAACATCTTGAAGATGATTGATGCGACAGCTCCAAGCACCAGAATCAGTGCCAGGTCGCTTATCAGGCTGTTAATGTCGAGTGATTCCATCTCAG
Source organism: Muribaculaceae bacterium (assembly GCA_017553785.1). Classification (GTDB taxonomy): domain Bacteria; phylum Bacteroidota; class Bacteroidia; order Bacteroidales; family Muribaculaceae; genus Sodaliphilus. The sequence continues at coordinate 20,898 of JAFZKD010000049.1, forward strand.
TCTTTTCATTTTTCCGGCGTTAGAACTTATCAGTGAAGATGATATAGGGCCTACATGTTCATCTCGTTGGTAATGGTAATCGAGATGGCGTCAATGATGCTCTTCATCTCGTTAAACACAATCGGAACATTCACATTTCCAGTGCTGCGGACCATAAAATTGACAATTGTCACATCGTCCTCGTAATCTAATTTCATGAATTCGTCGCTAATGTGGATGTCGTTCTTGGCCAGGCAGTCACGCATGGGCTGGATGTCGTCGATGATGCCGTGCAGCTTCACGCGAATGATTTTGGATTCCCACAGGAAGTTGTGGCGCTGCTCGATGCGCTCAATGTTGATGAGTATGAAGATGATGAGCATGGTGGCGATGATGCTGATGATGTACATGCCGGCACCCACAGCAAGTCCGATGCAGGCAGTCATCCAGATGCCTGCTGCCGTGGTCAAACCACGCACCGAGCCTTTCATCTGAATAATGGCACCGGCTCCCAGAAAACCGACACCGCTCACCACCTGGGCGGCAATACGGCCGGGATCCCCGTTCTTTAGCCCAAGATATACTTGGGGGATATAGATAGAAATGAGCATGGCGAGTGTCGCGCCCATTGAGATCAGGGCAAACGTGCGCAAGCCCGCGATCTGCCCCTTTCGTCGGCGCTCAAAGCCGATGATGGCGCCCAACGAGAGGCTCAGGATCAGTTTGGTTATCGCACCGATTAAATTGACATCAGGACTGATGATGTCGTTGTAAATACTCTCTAACATCATTTTGTGAATTGTTTTTTGCAAAGGTAGTATTTTTAGGGCAGCATTGCAATCAGCAAGCGGTATTTTTACTATATTTGTGGTTCTAATCAACGATAACAATGAAACGGGTAATATTATCTTTAGTTTTCGGGGCTGTGTTGTCGATGTCGCTATCGGCTCAGCTGCTCGTCGGGTCGTACAATATCAGGTATAAGAACGACGGGGACAGCGCTCGTGGTAATGTGTGGGCAAAGCGGTGCCAGGTCATCTGCGACCAGGTGAATTTCATGGCGCCAGATATTTTCGGCTCCCAGGAAGTGTTGCACGAGCAGCTGTTGGACCTGCTTGCGGGTCTTGACGGATATGACTTCATTGGCGTGGGCCGTGATGACGGCAAGACCGGAGGCGAATATGCCGCGATTTTCTATAAAACCGCTCGGTTGAGGCTGCTGGATCAAGGCAATTTTTGGCTGAACGAGACGCCCGACAGGCCGGCGCTGGGATGGGATGCGGCATGTATCCGCATCTGCACCTGGGGGAAATTCGCCCGTCAAACGGCGACCGACGATGACGCTTTTTTCTTTTTCAACCTGCACATGGACCATGTGGGCGTTACCGCGAGGCGTGAGGCAGCGAAGCTGATTGTCAGAAAGATAAGAGAATTAGCCTCGGGTAAACATGTCATCGTTACCGGTGACTTCAATGTCGATCAGAATGATGAGATTTACAGCATTTTTATTGATTCGGGTCTGTTAAAGGATTCCTACGAGGCATCACGTGTTCGTTTTGCCGAGAATGGCACGTTCAACTCGTTTGACACCAATCTTTATACTGAGAGCCGTATCGACCACATCTTTGTCTCGCCCGCAACTGATGTGGAATCCTATGGGGTGCTCACCAACAGCTATTGGGTACCGGACCGTGACTCAACAGATAAACTCAAAGGTCATGATGCCCCGCAGCAGATATCGTTCAGCAAATATACTCGCCGTCAGCCGTCCGACCATTATCCCGTTTTCGTCAGGCTGGGAATGTAGTTGGATTCAAGTTTCGGAATTTCCAAAACTAGGAGTTTAGGGTTTAGAGTATTAAGTTTAGAGAGAGAAACGCTGCGACTTGAGAAACCAGGATTTAACTTAATTAAACGGGCAAGTTTGGCACCAACTCCCAAAAAAGCGTTACCTTTGCAAATTATTGTGTTTAGTAACGAATGATCAGTCCAAAGATTGACGAGAAAACCATAGAAAAGTTGCGTGCCCTGATCAATGGCGTGCAACGGATTGCCATCACGTGCCACAAGTCCCCCGATGGGGATGCCTTGGGCTCGTCGATGGCGTTGTGCCATGTGTTGCGGCGCCTGGGCAAGGACGCTGTCGTTGTTACTCCCGACATGGTGCCCAAATCGTTGGAATTCATACCAGGCATGCGAGAAGTCGTGGTGTTCACCAAGCATGAGCAGCGCGCCAAGAAGGTGCTTGGAGAAGCACAACTGATTTTTTGTTTGGACTTTAATTCCATCAAACGCATTGACCGTTTGGGTGAGATCATCGAGCCGCTCAATGTAAAACTGGTGCTGATTGACCATCATCTGGATCCCGAGGACATCTTTGATGTCTCCATATCATTCCCCGAGGCGTCTTCGACATGTGAACTGGTGTTCCGTGTGCTCATGCAGATGGGGTTGTTGCGTTATATGGACCGCATGGCCGCCAGTTGCCTGTATGTGGGACTGATGACTGATACGGGTGGCTTTGCCTACAGCTGTGATGATCCCGAGTTCTATGAGATCATGGCCTCGGTGATGCGCCGCCGCTTTGACCGCATCACGCTCTATAACAAAGCATTGAACACGTTTAGTGCCGACAGCGTTCGTCTTCAGGGATATGCCCTGTGTGAGAAAATGCAGCTGTTCCCGGAGCAGGGAGCCGCGCTGATTGTGTTGAGCAAGGAAGAATTGGAGCGCTTCAACTACAACCGTGGGGATACCGAAACGCTAGTTAATAAGCCGTTGGCGATCCCCGAGATCTATTGGAGTGTTTTCATGCGCGAGGATCCTGACCGGATCAAGATTTCGTGCCGTTCCCAGGGCGATTTCTCGGTCAGTGAAATTTGTGCCCGCTATTATAATGGCGGTGGTCATGAGAATGCCGCAGGAGGAGAGTTTGACGGTACGCTGGATGAAGCGGTAGCAGTCTTTCATCAGATTCTTGAAGATCTGTTTCCCCAACCGGCCGCACCAGACCTGCCATCCACTAGTAATCAACAAACAATAAATAACTGATGAAGAATATTTTTAACAAAGTTTTGTTTATGGGGCTGTTTGCCCTTGCGACACTCGCATCGTGCAACGATGACCAGAGTTATGCCGACCGCTTGAACGACGAGCGAAACGCGGTGAATGCCTATCTCGCTAACCACAGGGTGGTGATGTCGGTACCCGAGGACTCGGTGTTTGAGGTGGGTCCTGATGCCCCCTTCTACCGTCTGGACGAGGACGGGAACATATTTATGCAGGTCTTGAACGCCGGTGACCGTGTAAATGATCGTGCAAAGAAGAGTGAGAGCATCTATTTCAGGTACTCTCGTTATAATCTGGCCATATGGTACGCCAACGGCACCTGGTCGGTGTATAGTGGTAACGAGAACACAATGGACGCTCAATCCTGCTCGTTTAATTATTCAGATTACACGTTGCCCAGCTCATCGCAGTGGGGATACGGCCTTCAGTATCCGCTGTTGTTCTTAGGGGTGGAGTGTGAGGTCAATCTCGTCATCAAGTCCCAGTTTGGCTTCACGAATGAGATCTCCTATGTGACGCCATTCTTCTATCATGTGCGTTATTTCCATAGCCAGATTTAGTCAGAAACAAACTAACCATTAAAGACGAATAATAGATTAATGTCACTTATCAAATCAATTTCAGGCATTCGTGGAACCATCGGCGGAAAAGCAGGCGACGGCTTGACCCCGCTGGATATCGTAAAATTCACTTCGGCCTATGCCACTTTCATGCGCCGCAATTCCCCCGTCAAGTCCAATGTGATAGTCGTTGGGCGTGACGCCCGCCTGTCGGGCCGCATGGTGCTTAACACGGTTGTGGGCACCCTCATGGGAATGGGCTTTGACGTGGTGAACATCGGACTTGCCACAACACCAACCACCGAACTCGCTGTGGTGGGTGAACATGCCTGCGGCGGAATCATCATTACCGCTTCACACAATCCCAAACAATGGAATGCCCTCAAACTCCTGAACCATAACGGCGAGTTCCTGACCGATGAGGAAGGTAAAGAAGTGCTGCGACTGGCTGAAGTTGAGGATTTTGACTATGCTGATGTCGATTGCTTGGGTCGTGAACAGAAGAACTACACTTGGTTGCGTCGCCATATCGACCACGTGCTCTCGCTGGATCTGGTTGATGTTGAAGCCATTCGCGAGGCAGACTTCACGGTGGCCGTTGATGCGGTCAACTCGGTGGGGGGTGTGGCTATTCCTCAATTGCTCGAGGCGTTGGGCGTGAAAAAGGTTGAGAAACTCTTCTGTGACCCGACGGGCAACTTTGGCCACACACCTGAGCCGATACCCCAGAACCTGACGGCAATCAGCGATTTCATGCGTCAAGGCAAAGCCGATGTGGGCTTTGTTGTCGACCCCGATGTTGACCGCTTGGCGATTGTGATGGAGAACGGAGAGTTCTTTGTAGAGGAATATACGCTAGTCGCTGTCGCCGACTACATCTTGTCGCACACGCCCGGTTCGACAGTGAGCAACCTGTCATCATCACGAGCGCTGCGTGACGTGACCATGAAACATGGATGCTCCTATACCGCTGCTGCTGTGGGCGAGGTCAATGTGACGACCCAAATGCGCAAGACAGGAGCCGTTATTGGTGGCGAGGGTAACGGAGGCGTCATCTATCCCAGCAGCCACTACGGCCGTGATGCGCTTGTGGGCGTGGCATTGTTCCTCTCGTTGCTGGCCAAGAGCGGTAAAACCGTCAGTGAACTGAAACAGACCTATCCCCAGTACAGCATCGCCAAGACGAAGTTGGAGCTAAAGCCCGAAATGGACGTTGATGTCATCCTCAAGGCTGTCGAGCAACACTATCAGGGCGAGCAGATGACGACTATCGATGGTGTTAAGATCGATTTCGCTGACAGTTGGGTCCACCTGCGCAAGAGCAATACCGAGCCCATCATCCGCATCTATAGTGAGGCTCATACGATGGAGGAGGCTGAGCGCTTGGGAGAAGATGTCAAGCAGATTGTCCTCTCGTTGATCTAAAGACCTGCAATAAGGGTTAGTTATCGATGTTCTTAAAAATCAATAACTGATTGGTCCGTCAATCACATGAATACCCAGACTGTCGCATTCATGCTTCAGTCTGGCTTTTTCATAATGTCCGCCTGAGATGATGAGACGCTTAAAGTTGAAGAGTTCTGAGAGTTTGGCGGCTGTGCCGTGGTAATGCTTGGTAACTATTATATCGTCGATGGACAATGGGCTGGTTGTTGTGAGGCGCTTCCATCGCCCGCTGCCCACAGCCATCAACCGCTGGCCCATCAAGTGGGCATACGGTGGCTTGATGAAGCCTCCCTCAAGCCGCAAGGAATCATATCCAGTGATGTAATGCAGGCTGTCAATCCTGTGATGCGCAAGGAAACCGGCATAAAAACGGCTGAAAGCCGCGGTGTCAGGATCAACGTCGTCAGGGATCCAGACATAGCCGTTTCCTGAGTCGTAATATACAATCGGAGTTGACGAGAACGAATTGAGGATGACCAGCCCCTGTTTGGGTGTTCGGGCATCTATCCACATCGAATGGCCAAGAGCCACGACCACGGTGAGACCAGCCGCAAGCAGATACCGGTGGTTGCGACGGTACAGCCACAGGATGATGAATGTGAGAACCAAAAAATAGGCAATCACGCCAAACGAGCTCATATACACACCGCTCATGTGGGACCAGCCCAGGGCGTTGACCCACCCGCTGACCCCGTGGATATACCTGTAAAGCGTGTCCAGCATCCAGTCCAGCGCGGGAATCTGCATTCCGGCAGCCGTGACAAGCAGGAAGAGGGAACCGAATATCATGATCAGAGGTAATACCGGAAGGATGAGTAGATTAGAGAGCACCGACAGCAGAGATATAGTGTGGAAATAATGTGCGCTCAGCGCCACGGTCGCCAGCATCGCCACCACCGAGGTGATAGCAGTGGATGTGAGGTAGTTCACGGCTTTGAAACGGCTCTTGAGGGAATGGGGGACCTTAGCGAACAACAAAACTGCCGCTACGGTGATAAAACTGAGCTGAAAGCCGACCGTGAAGAGCGATTGAGGAGAGAACACAAGAATCAGCAGTGCCGCCATCGCTAATGCATTGAGCGATACCGACCGCCTGCTGAAAATCAGCGAAGCCACCACAAATCCGGTCATGATTGCCGCACGCATCACGCTTGGCGACATTCCGGTAAACAAAGCGAACAGCACAATGGCAATCAGGGCGATGACCAACCGCAACTTTTTCATTTTCAGGTAGTCAAGGGGGAACAACAGACCCCAAATGATAAGAGCGATCAAGCCCACATGCAGACCACTCAAAGCCAGCACGTGCGCCACACCAGCCGATGCGAAGACCTCTCTCGTCGTTTGATCAATAAGACGGCTGTTACCGATTAACAACGCAATGACAAAGTGTTGTGTATCAGGCGATAGCCGGGATTCATATACGCGCCGCTCCCATTGGCGCCTGATGTTAGCCATACGGGTCATAAGGGTGGGGGAGTTCCCTACTTTGCGGATTTGATTCAGGGGCAAATGCTGTTGGTAACGGATGTTCTTGCTGTTGATGAGATAGTCGGCGTAGCTCATCTCATCGGGGTTACCCATGTTGGTCGTCTCGTTCAGTCCGGCATGCCAAGCGACCAAATCACCAGGCTGCATGGTGTAGTCACAGCCCCGTGTCGAGAGAAGCACGGTGCACTTGGGCAATTCCTTGTCGAGGATATAGACCGTCAACCGCATCGAGAAATCAGTGTATCCCAGTTCAACCACCCTGCCGATGAGTATCCTGTCAGTGCGCTGTTGCGGGGTGAGCCGCGCCGGGCTATGTATCAAGGCGCACAGCCAGCCCAAAGCAAAAGCGCTAATGATGATCGGGATAGTGAAATACGCTCTCCATTGCAGTCTTTGGGTCGGAGTCTTGTTCTTGTGATCAAGCCACCTATAACCGACAACGGCCAGAATGATGAGAGCGGCAGGCAACCACCAGCAATGCCATAGCCTATGCGTCATAATGCCCAGCATGAACGGGACTAGGATGCGTAGAACCGGAATCTTGCTCAGTACCGTTGGCATGGAAGCTTTCAAGGCTGTGGAGGACCAGTTCAATAATTATCTTGAGTCCAGATCTCGTAAGAGTCGAAAGCTTGCAGCAGCAGCATTTCGATACCGTTCTTGGTCTCGGCACCATAGTGTGCCGATTTTTTCATGAACAGTGTTTCCTCGGGATTATAGATCAAGTCATAGCAGATGTGGTCCTTGGTGAGGAAACGGTAGGGGAAATCGGGATACAGGTTGTCATCAGGGTATTTGCCCAACGGTGTGGCGTTAACGATGATCTTGTGTGAGGCAACCATGGCCCGGGTAATTTCCTCATAGACTACCGTGTGCTCTGATTTGCGCCGTGAGACAAGCTGAACATCGATGCCGTGTTTCTTGAAGGCTTCTTTCACGGCCTTGGCTGCACCACCTGTGCCAAGTACCATGGCGCTAGTGCGTTCGGGAGATAGAATTCCCGGGATTGTCCTCTCAAATCCAGCCATGTCGCTGTTGTATCCCCGCAACTTAACGAAATCTCCCGTCTTTTTGTCTCGGATAAACTTGATGACGTTGACCGCTCCAATCTTCATCGCATCGTCATCCAGACTGTCCAAATAAGGGATTACCGCCTCTTTGTAAGGGGCTGTTACGTTCAAGCCGTTCAAGTTGGGGTACTCGGCGATAATTTCCATCAGCAACCCGAGGTTCTCAATCTCGAAGTTGATGTATTGCGCGTCAATGTCCTCGGCAAGGAACTTTTGATTAAAATAGTCGAGCGAGAACGAGTGCACCAGCGGGTAGCCGATGAGTCCATAGATATATTTGCAGTCGTGTGGAGATTTCATAATGCCTTCTATTAGAGTATTGCAAAAATAGATAGAAAAGTTGTAAAATTCACCGATAATGGTGAAAAAATGACATTTAGGGCATGATTTTTTGTTTGTCAAGAGCATTTATCACCTTATTAATAGGTTTTAATATAATGAAAAATGCCTAAAAAAGCGATTATTTCAAGAACAAAATATTACCTTTGTCGCTTGAAATTAAGAATAAAAAGGAAATGAAGTTTTTCAACAAAAATGTCAAGATTGCTCTCACTGTGCTGCTGGGGCTTGCTATACTTTATTGGGGAATCAATTACCTGAAAGGAATTAACCTGTTGACTCCTGCCAATCACTTCTATACCGAAGTCGAGAGTGTAGATGGACTGTTAGAGGCAGCACCTATCACCGTCAATGGCTTCCAGGTGGGGCAGGTGAGAGAGATAAACTACGATTACGAAAAGAACAAAATAACTATCTTACTCTCGATGGAAAGGGACATGAAAGTTCCCGAGGGCAGCACCATCAATATGGTGTCTGGCGTCATTGGCGGCACTTCGCTCGTGCTTAATCTGGGTGATGGACCTGCCATGAAAGTCGGCAGCCTCATACCTGCAGCCAAGTTGCCGGGACTGATGGATAATGTGACCGAGAATGTGTTGCCTGTTGTGAATGACGTTCTCCCCAAGGTCGATTCCATCATGGCTAACGTGAACGGCCTGACTGCCGATCCCGCATTGGCGGCCTCTCTGACCCGCCTGGACGCGATTACCCGCCAGTTGCAGGCAATCTCCCAACAACTGACCATGCTCATGAATGGCCTGAACAGGAGCGTGCCTGGTGTGATGAATAACGTGAATGGCATCACTAATAACTTGACGGGAGCATCGGGCAACCTGTCTGACTTATCGGCTTCGCTGAAGGATCTTCCACTTGATGAGACCTTGAACAAGCTGAACACGACACTTGCCAACTTGCAGCAGTTGAGTGAGCAGTTGAATGACAAAAACTCGTCGCTGGGCAAGATTATGAATGACCGCGAACTGTATGACAACGCCAATCATGCCATCGCCAGTCTCGACTCACTGCTGACAGATATCAAGGCAAATCCAAAGCGATATATCAATGTCAAGGTATTCTAATGGCGATAAAACGAATTGGGCCAGGGAAATGACCCAAGATGCAATGGCAAAATTGCAGTAAGCAACCATACTAAAACTTCTATTTGGACTTAATCTAAATAGAAGTTTTTTTGAAAATTACCGATTTCGGGATTTGCAAAACCAAACCCTTGAATTAACAGCGTTTTGCGTTAGCGCTGAATTGGACAGCAAAATGTGATACATTTGCTAAATTACTGATTTTGAGGAGATTTGGAAAAACGATATGCACGAAAATGAAGTAATTATACAATAGTGTTGTAACCCTTTGTTTTTCAATATCGTTACAATCAAAATGAGAATTCCAAATTTTTTTGGCACTTTTTTTTCAGAAAATATTGACCGAAATTTGTACTGCTAAAAGCACGAAACAAACCAACCGTTACTAAGAGAAATTTTAAGAGAATGATTAACGTTGCACAACAGTGGAACCGTTGCCTTGACGTCATCAAGGCAAACCTGCCTGCCGAACAGTTTGATGTTTGGTTCGCTCCCATTGTTGCCGTTGACTTTGATGAGGAAAGCGGTCGTGTAACGCTCAAAGTGCCCTCCTGGTTCTTTGTAGAACAAATCGAGGGACGATATATCAACATCCTTTCGGCAGCCCTTAAGAACGTATTCGGCGAGAACGTCAAGCTCAGTTATAAATATAATGTGGTTGGAAGCGACGATTCAAGTGCCGTGGAGCAGACCGAGGATAATTCGAGCGTGAAATTCAAGCAGGAACAAAAGATCCGTAAGCCTCGTGTCGCCAATCCATTTGAGCGTAACGACACCCTTGAAGATATAGACCCTCAGCTTAATCCTAAATACACCTTTGAGAATTATTGCAGCAGCATGAGCAATAAGCTCGCGCTGAGCATAGGACAAGCTATAGCCGATAATCCGGAAGTGAAGACCTATAATCCCCTGTTTGTCTTCGGAACCACCGGTGTCGGAAAGACCCACCTGTTGCAGGCTATTGGCATCAGATTAAAGGAGAACAATCCCCGTATGCGAGTACTCTATGTCACCGCACGCGTATTCGAGAGCCAGTACACGACAGCTTCGATCCAGAACAAAATCAACGACTTCATCAACTTTTACCAGAGTATCGATGTGCTTCTGCTCGATGATATCCAGGAGTTCGCTGGTAAAATGAAAACACAGAATACCTTTTTCCATATCTTCAATCACCTGCACCAGCACCAGCGTCAGCTGGTGATGTCCAGCGACTGCCGTCCGAGTGACCTTGACGGTATGGTGCCCAGACTGATTTCCCGCTTCAAGTGGGGCATGACTGTGGAACTTGAGAAACCTGACTATGAGTTGCGTCGCAAGTTCCTCGCCATGAGGGCTGCTCAGGACGGATTGAAAATCAATGACGAGGTTCTAGATTTCATCGCATCTAATGTCTCGGACAGTGTGCGTGAACTTGAGGGCGTCATGGTTGCCCTGTTGGCCCATGCCACCATGCTCGGACAGGACATCACGATTGAGCTTGCGCGCAGCATCATCGGCAACACGGTCAAGGTGGCCGAGAAGCAGGTGACATTTGAGTCCATTGCCGAGACTGTCGCCAACTATTATAACCTGCCTACCGATGTGCTATACGGCAAATCCCGCAAGCGTGAGATCAGCGATGCCCGTCAGTTGGTGATGTACCTCGCCAAGAAAGAGGCCCAAATGTCATCGACCAGCATCGGCGCGAAGTTGGATCGCACCCATGCGACCGTATTGCATGCCTGCATACAGATTGAGCAGCGCATGTCCATCGAAAAGGATTTTTCAAGAGAGGTACAGGCAATTACTGCCAGCCTGACCCAATAATCTTCCAAGTCAAGAGAATCTCGTGTAGAGGGTGACCACTTTTCCATGGCCACCCTCTACAACTTTTTTCAAGATCTTTTTAGGGATTTAGCATGCCCGTGTAGAAGTGCAGGGTTTGGCTGGCAGAGTTGAAGTGGTTCTGGTTGGGTTTCCATTCCCCGCGTATGAGACTCGGCGCCAGTTTTACCGAGCGAGAGCCATAGCTGTTGTTGATGCTGTCGATGCTGGTCATGAGGCGGCGCAGCTTGCCGTGGTCGTATGGGTCGAACAGACTAAGCTGAATGGCCTTTCCTTTCTCGATGTCCAGCGCCATGACACCAGCCTTGCGATAGGAAAATCCGTCACGCCAGATGATGTTGAACGCTTTGAGCGCTTGCTGGGCTATCGTCATCGTGTCGTTGGATGGTATCTCAAGTCTTAATTGGCATGAGTTGGAGTAGAAAGGCAGGTCTTCGCGAAAACGGTCGCCTCTAACAAAAACCATGATGCTTCCCGCAACACTGCTCTCGTCACGCAGCTGGCGTGCTGTCTTCTCGGCAAAGCTGACGATGGCGTCAGCAATCTCGTCGCGGCTGGTCAGCACCTTGCCAAAGGTGCGCGATGTCATGATGGTTTTGTGGGCGATGGTGACAGGATTAACGATTTGACAATCATGGCCCATGAGTTCGAGTTGGGTTCGTAGCAGCGTCACCGAGAATTGCGACCGGACTATTGAAGCCGGCATTTTCACGAAGTCGGCAGCTGTCATGATCCGTTTATTCTTGAGAGATGCAGCGATTCTGCGCCCGATGCCCCAAACGTCTTCGATAGGTGTCCGTCGTAAGATGATATCAATGGCTTCGGGCCGGATGAGCCAATATACGCCGTCGGTGATGCGGCGGTCCTTTTTTGCGATGTGATTGGCAATTTTGGCTAAAGTTCGCGTGGGAGCAAATCCTATGCTGACAGGTATGCCCACATATTGATTGATTTTCTTGACCAGCCCTGCCATCGTCTGGTGGTTGGTCTTGACATCTTTGTGCCGTAGTGTGAAAAAAGCCTCATCGACCGAGTATTCCTGCAGGTTTACGACTTCTTTCCCCACGATATTGAACACGCGGTTGGACAAATCGTGGTACATGATGTGTCTCGCCGAGAGTTGGATGACTTGATTCGGGTCGGTATGTTCTTTGATTTTGAATGCGGGGCAACCCATGGGGATGCCAGCCGCCTTCGCTTCGTTGCTGCGGGCAATGACACAGCCATCGTTGTTAGAAAGCACAACGACTTTTTTCCCGTTGAGCTGAGGGTCGAACACCCGCTCACAGGATACAAAAAAGTTGTTGCAGTCAACCAGGCCGTACATTATTCAGTTGTAATTTTTAGTTGTTGGTCGATTTTATTCGCTAAGTTCTAGCCATCGCATCTCTTTCTCGTCCAGTAGGTCTTTGATCTGCTGGTAACGTGCTGCTTTGTCCGCCACATCGTTAAGGGTCTCGCCGCTGGCAAACAGCGCGTCCAACTCAGCTTTTTCCTTGTTAAGGGCATCGATGTCGGTATTGAGTTGTTCGAGTTCTCGTTGTTCCTTATAACTGAGTCGCTTTTTGTCGCTGCGGTTCGCCCAAGTATTCTCCTTGGATTTTGCGATTTCCTGTTCCTTGGCGTTTTGTGCGGCTTCTTTCTCGTGATGCTGTTTCCATGCGCGGTATTCGCTGTAGTTGCCTGGGAAGTCCTTGATGTGGCCGTTGCCTGTGAACACAAATGTGTGGTCAACCGTCCGGTCCATGAAGAATCGGTCATGGCTCACGATGATGACGCATCCGTTGAATTGTGACAGGTATTCCTCCAGAATCTCCAGTGTTGAAATGTCCAGGTCATTGGTTGGCTCATCGAGGATGAGGAAATTGGGCTTAGTCATCAGCACCATGGCCAGATAAAGCCTGCGGCGCTCGCCACCGCTCAGCTTGGCGATGAATTTCTGTTGGTCCTGCGGGGTGAACAGGAAATGGTTCAACCATGCCATGGCAGTGTAATGATGCTTCTCGTCAAAGTAGATGTACTCTGCCACATCACGCACAGCATCAATCACGCGTTTGCCCTCGTTAAACTGCATGCCGTCTTGACTGTAATGGGCGAATTTCACGGTTTCGCCAATCTCAAAGTATCCGCTGTCGGGCTTGACGATGTCGAGCAGCAGTTTGATGAATGTGGTCTTGCCCACACCATTGTCACCCACGATGCCCAGTTTCTCGTATCGTGCGAAGGTGTAATTGAAGTCGTCAAGAATCACCTTTTCGCCAAAGCGCTTGTTCACATGGTGGGCGGTGAAAATCTTCTTGCCGATGTAGGCACTCTTGACGTTCAGCTCCACCTCACCGTCATCGCGGCGCTGCGAGGCCCGTTCCTGCAGGTCATAGAAGGCATCGATGCGGTACTGCGCCTTGTGGGCACGGGCCTGCGGCTGCCGCCGCATCCAGTCCAGCTCGGTGCGCAGCAGGTTGCGGGCACGTTCCACTTGGGCATTTTGAGCCTCGATTCGCTCGGCACGCTTCTCCAGGTAGTAGTTGTAATTGCCGCTATAGGAAAAGATGTTGTGCTGGTCCATCTCAAGGATGCGGTTGCAGATGTTGTCCAGGAAGTAGCGGTCATGTGTGACCATCAGCAGGGTCACACGGCTGCGTTGCAGGTAGTTTTCCAGCCACTCGATCATATCGATGTCGAGGTGGTTGGTCGGCTCGTCAAGGATGAGCATCTGGGGCTCGTTGATCAATAGCCGTGCCAGTGCCACGCGTTTCACCTGTCCGCCGCTCAGTTCCTTCACAGGCTGATTGTAGTCGGTGATCTTGAGTTGGGTAAGAATCTGCTTGAAACGCTCTTCATAGTCCCAAGCGACATTGGCGTCCATCGCTTGGCTGGCAGCGGTCATGGCATCGCTATCTCCGGAGTGCAAGGCGTCTTCATAGGCATGGATGGCTATCGAGCGTGGGTCGTCACCGTGCAGACATGCGTCAATCACGGTCTGGGCACCGCCCAGGTCAGGCAACTGGGGTAGGTAACCCACCCGCAGGTTATTGCGATATATGACCGTTCCGCTGTCCTGACTTGAGACACCTGCGAGGATGTCGAGCAGGGTAGACTTTCCCGTGCCGTTCTTGGCGATGAGCCCGATTTTCTCACCCTCGGCAATGCCAAAGGTGATGTCCTCGAAGAGCACATCCACACCAAACGCCTTGCTCAGCCCCTCAACCTGCAAATAACTGACCATCCCGACCTCTGTTCTTCTCAGCTAAAGAATTTCTTCATTACCTTAATCATGTTCACATGATCGTCACAGGAGCCGGTTTCGCGCACCGAGTGCATTGCCAGCACGGGATTGCCCACGTCAACACCCTCGATATCGAGTTGACCTGTGAGGATGTTGCCCAGCGTGCTGCCGCCAGCCACGTCGCTATGGTTCACGAAGTACTGGAACGGAGCGCTGGCACTTTCACACAGGCTCTTGAAGATTGCTGCAGAGTGGGCATCGCTCATGTATTTGCAGTTCGCGTTGACCTTGATGCACGGGCCACCACCCAACGATGGATGGTTCGTCGGGTCATATTTCTCGGGATAGTTGGGATGGAACGCGTGGGCATTGTCGGCCGAAACCATGAAGGAGCGGTGAACAGCACGTCCGAAGTCCTCAAAGTCTCCGCCAAGGGCTATGACGAGCCTGAGCAACATGTTGCCGAGCACTGGCGAGTGTGCACCTTGTTTGGTGCCGCTGCCTGTCTCCTCGTTGTCAAAGATGGCAGCCACCAGCGTGGCGTCCTTATCCTTGGCCTCGGTGATAGCGGTGATGGCCGCATGTACCATGCTCAGGTCATCGAGCCTTCCAGCCGAGATGAATTCATTGTTCAGACCGAACAGACTTGCCTTGCTCACATCATAGAGCATCAGGTCAAAGTCCAGGATGTCGGTAGCCTCGACCTGCAACTCATCGGCAACAAGGTTAAGCAAGGTGTTTTGCCACTCAAAGTCACGGTTGATCTTGGCAAGAATAGGCAGCATATCCTTTTGTTTCGACAAGTGATTGCCCTCGTTGACGGCGCGGTTAAAGTGTATGGCCAGGTGAGAGATGCACATCAACGGGCGATCTATCTTGATGAGTTTGGTCACGGGGTGCAAGGCGTCTTTTCCCTTGAGCAGGACACGTCCAGCTAACGACAGAGGACGGTCAAACCAAGTGTATAGAATCGGTCCGCCATAGACTTCGGTATTCAGGCGCAGGATACCGCCATCGCCAGGCATTTCGCTTGCGGGTTTGATTCTGAAACATGGAGAGTCGCTGTGTGCCGCGATGATTTTAAAACCAGTGTCAGCCGGCTTCTTTTTGCCCACCTGTACGGCAAAGATGGCGCTGTCGTTCTTGGTGAAGAAGAACTTTTCGCCAGCTTTGGCATTCATCTTGTCGTCGATTTTCTTCTCTTTGAATCCGTTTGCGTTAAGGATTCTCTTCACGGTGTCAACAGCCAGGAAGTTGCAGGGGCTGTTATCCAGGAACTCGAGCAGCGAGTCCACATACTTGTCATTCTTTTTCATTGTTATGATTGTTTAATTGTTACCATCCATAGAAAGCGGCATTCAAGGCCCGCAGCACATTGCAGAGTGTCTGTCCCCAATAGTTGACGAAATTCATCTTGCACTGGCACAACATCTCGTGCTGGGTCTCGGTCAGTGCCTCCTGTACCGAGTGGATGAGGTTGAAAAACTCCTGGTACAGGTCGGCGAGATTCTCGGAGATAGAGGCCGATATGGGCGTGTCGCTATATTTCATGTCCTCGATAAACACTTCCAGATAAATGTCTTCCTCGGCCATGATTTGCGCCACTCGCGCACGCATCATGTCATACACGTCCTCCTCAAGCGCCGGCTCGATATAGGCATCGGCATACGGGTCATGCTCCATGTCACTCATAGTGATGTAAAGCCGTGGAAGCAGTTTGAGTAACGAGCCAACAAAGGAGTCGCGGGATTCAAAGTCCAGCGAGTGTTCCAACGCATGGCAATATTCATTGGCAAGGGCGATAAACGCCAATTCATTAGGTGTCAGTTTCTCCATCATTCTGTTACTCTTGATTTTGGTATAGGTTATTGCGTTCTATGTAGCCCAGCACATCATCAGGCACATAATAGCGGACGCTCTTGCCGGCAGCCAGTCGCTCGCGGACCTCAGTGGATGACAACTCGATGATAGGGGCGTCAACCAGTGTCACACGGTCATTCAGACTCTCAGGTATATTGACGTCATGCCCTAGGCGCGGATATACCAGCAAATGGAATTTGGCAAGGATCTCCTCGCTGTTGCGCCAGCGGTCAAATACCCCCCAGTTGTCGGCTCCGATGACCAGATTGAACTCGTCATCGGGGAACTTCTCTTGCAACGCATTGAGTGTGTCGATGGTGTAGGAAGGGCGTGGCATCGTGAACTCAAACGCCGAGGGTTCAACACCATCCAGCTTGCGAGTCACCATTTCCACCATGCGCAGGCGGTCGGCGTCGGTGACATGCCGCTCGTTGCCGGCCTTGAGCGGGTTCACGGGCGAAACCATCATCCACAACTGATCCACCAGACCACTGGAGATGATGTGGTGAGCGATGATCGCGTGCCCAATATGTATGGGGTCAAAAGACCCTCCAAAAATTCCAATCTTCATGTGATGGATTGTTTCTAATGTCTTTTTTTGCAAAATTAGCATTTTTCGGCTAGGATTGCAATAATAGGCGTAAACTTTATGAATATTTGACACACCCTGGAATGATGTCCGTTGATGTGCATTGCATGAAAATGTCGTGAATGAGGGCACAATTCCAAAATTTTGACTACATTTGCAACAAATCCAAAAATATCATTCATGAGCCTACATCATCAAATGCATATTGGCAGATGCATCAAAAAGCAACTGTCAGACCAGGGTAAAACGACTGTGTGGCTGGCCCGCCAACTAGGTTGTCACCGCACAAACATTTACAATATATATGAGAAGAGTACGATAGATACGGGGGTGCTGATGCGCATCTGCCGCATCTTGGACTATAATTTCTTTCAACTTTATGCTGAATTGTATGAGCATGGAGAAATGTAGTAAATCAATATACATGTATAGATATATGCTACACTGTTTTGACTACAATTATGAGTTGTTGAATTATTTTTGCAAATTGTATATCATCCATATTTAATTTTGTAGTATGAAAAGAATATTATCAGTCTTATTAATGGCTTTGTGCTTTTGTGCTGTTGGTTTTGCCCAAAAGAACAAAACGGTTATCACATCCAGAGAATTTTCAGACACTCAAGCCCGCTTGCTTGAGGTTACAGCCAAGAGTTACGTGAAACCACTTGTCGCAGAGTTCCAAGTGAGAGACGGCGGAAAATTTGAGCGCTATGTCAGAGATTATCCTAAAGCACTGGTTGAGATCGGTATGGACGGCAGTTTGGACAACCTGCGCAGTCGTGTCATCTTTGATGTGACTGATTCCATCGGGTGTGATGCTATTGTTGCCGCCACGTTCAAGATTGATCTGATTGAAACGAAAACCGGCGATAAGTATCGTGTAGTCATGAAAGGCGTGCCTGCAGATTTTGTTATTGGCAGTTGGCATCCCATGGCCAAGGAAGATTATGAATGGATTAGGATTGACAATAATAATTATGAGCCCTATCATGAAGGCGCTGTAATCAAGAATATTAAGAAATAATTAATTCAAACCAATAATCAAATATCACAAATGAAAAGAGTTTTATTTCTATCAATGCTCATTGCTGCATGCATGAGTATGAGCGCTCAAATCACGAGTTCCCAAACCGACCTTACCCGCCGCACCGTAGTAGTGGATAAATATCAGGGTTGGAATTCAGTTTATGTGGAGTATTTGCCTAGCAAGTTGAGCAGTGGTGCCTTCAATGGTGCTGCATTGAACTATGCGCATGCATTCTCGGTGACTCAAAAAATGCCGCTGTTTGTAGAGGTTGGACTTGGTGGTCAGTATTCGTTCCAAGACGAGAATGGCGCCAAGATGCAATTCGCCTCGGTGAAAGTTCCTCTCAATGTGATTTATGAATTCTCAATTCCCGGAACTTCAATCAGCCTCGATCCTTTTGCAGGCATCAAGACTCGCGTGAATGTGTGGGGTGAGATTACAAGTGATGAGTATGACATCGAATATGACCTCTTTGATGAGAATGAGGGCCGCTGTAAGCGCGTTCAAGTGGGCTGGAATGCCGGTCTCAAGCTGCGTGTGAACAATGCATTCTTTGTGGGTGGTGCTTTTGGTACTGACTTCATGAAATTCTCACCAAATCATGGTATTAAGGAGTTTGCTGTTTCGTTAGGCTTGACTTTCTAAAAGATTCATTATCAGATAAAAAGAAACTGGAGACGCAGGTTGCGATTCTCCAGTTTCTTTTTATTGGGCGATGAATCATTCATTAATGAAGTCGCTGATCAGTTTGTGGACTTCGTTGACGGCGGTTTCAAGGTCATCGTTGATCACCGTGTAGTCAAACTGTGGGCCGATGGAAATCTCGAACTCGGCCTTATCGACGCGGTTCTGGATGTCCTCCATGCTATCGGTGCCGCGTTTGATGAGCCGCTGCCGCAGGACATCGACACTGGGCGGTTGGATGAAGATGCTGATGGCCCGGTCGCCGTACATCTTCTTGACGTTCACTCCGCCCAAGACGTCGAGGTCGAGCACCACGTTGCGGCCCTCGGCGGTGATGCGTTCCACCTCGCTCTTGGGTGTGCCGTAGTAGCGCCCCTCATACACTTCCTGGTATTCCACCAACTCGTCATTGTCAATCATCTGCTCAAACTCCTCGGGGGTGAGGTAGTAGTAGTCCACGCCGTGCACTTCCTGTCCTCGTCGGGGTCGTGTAGTTGCCGACACCGAGAACGTCAGTTTCAACGATTCGTCCTGCATGATGCGTCCGATGATGGTCGATTTGCCCGAGCCTGAAGGCGCTGAGATGATAATGAGTTTACCTTGTTCCATGTTTGTGATACGGCGAGGCCGCAGTTTATTGTTAACAGCTTATCAGAACGTGTACTTCAGTCCGAACACCGTCACTGATTGGTTGAAGTCCTTCATGATCTGGAAGCGCTCCTCGGTGAAGAATTGCAGACGATCCTGAATGCGGTATTGCGCACCCATACCGATGTTGGCACCACAACGGTCGACTGAGAAGTCACCAACATAATGGCCATAAGAGAAACCGACAAGTGGATAAACAGCGAAAGTAGCGCTCGTGGGAATGACATAGTGGGCATTCAGATTAACGTTGAGAGCGCTCAATCCGTCATTCTTGAAGAAGTAGATGAACTCAGGAGCGACACGCCAGTTGGTGGCAAACTCATACTGCATTTGTGCCCCAAGTCCGGCCATGGAGTTCTTGGACGCGTAAACGAATTGTGCGGCAGCAGCGACATCGCCCTGCTCGGCGTGCGCGTTGATGGTTGCAGCGATGGCGATAATGGCCATGAAGATGTACTTTTTCATATGATTAATGATTAAACATTTAGCTGATGGTTAATACTGTTAATTATCTTGTTTACAAGACATTGAGGACTTGCTCCTTGATTTGCTCGAGATGATCCTTCATGTGCACGACCAGGTTCTGCAACTCGGCTTGGTTGGCTTTGGAGCCCATGGTGTTGACCTCGCGTCCGATCTCCTGGCTGATGAAACCCAATTTCTTGCCTTGTCCACACTGCTCGCTATGCATCGTCTCGAGGAAATAGTTCAGGTGGTTTTGGAGCCTGATTTTCTCTTCGGTGATGTCCAGTTTCTCGATGTAATATATGAGCTCTTGCTCAAAGCGGTTTTTATCATAGTCCGCCTCTTTGAGCTTGGCCAGAGAGTCGAGGATCCGGGCCTTGATTTTTTTGATGCGTGGTTCCTCGTACCGTGGCACTTCGTTCAGCAGCGCTTGGATAGCGGCGATTTTTTCTTCAAAGAATGTTGCCAGTCTGGCGCCTTCCTGACGGCGGAAAGCTATCAGTTCTTCGGTTGCGAGCAAGACGACCTCTTTCACAACGTTCAATTCATCTTTCTCGACTTCGGTAAATTTAGCGTCGGTTTTCAATGCGTCGGGCATGCGAAGTAGGGTGGCGTACCAATCGTTAGGCTCTGGCAGGTCCAAAGCCTTGGCCATCTCCTCGATTTGTTGCTTGTACTGCTTGAGCATGGGCACGTTGATAGAGCCTGAGGGTGCGCCTTCGATGGGTTCACAATAGACAAAAAGGTCAATCTTGCCACGCAGCAAGGCCTTTGACACCTCGTTGCGCAGTTCCATCTCGATTTCACGGTAATTTTGAGGTATTCTCACCCCAAAATCCAGTTGTTTACTGTTCAGGGATTTAAGTTCGGCGGTGATTTTCTTGTTGTTGTACACCTTCACCGCTTTGCCAAATCCGGTCATTGATAATATCATTTGTAAATCAGATTTTTGCTATAATCTTGCAAAAGTACAAAAAATATTCTTGTTGTGCCGATTCTGATGCCTTAAAATTGCAACAAGCAATGTCCAGTCTTTGTGTCGGTGTAAAAAATGGCAAGGTTGTAACATTTATCTTGCTCAATCCGTTAAAAAAATGTATCTTTGCAAGTTGTGTCCTTTCAGGACTGCAAATGTGAGTTTATGGAGAACTTGACTTTAGCGATAGTTGTGCCTTGTTATAACGAGGTGGAAGTGTTGTCTCAGACCAACGAACGTCTGCGTGCCTTGCTTGATGGCATGGAGCGTGACAAGTTGGTGACGGCGGGCAGTTATATCCTCTATGTCGATGACGGCTCCCGAGACGGAACGTGGACGCTGATTGATGGTTATTGCGAGAATTATGATCATGTGCGAGGCTTGAAACTGGCGGGTAATGCGGGTCATCAGAATGCCCTGATGGCGGGCCTTGAAACGGCTCGTGCCGATGCAGACCTTGTCGTGTCGGTTGATGCCGACCTGCAGGATGATATCAGCGTCATACCCGAGATGATCATGAAGTATCATCAGGGCAATGACATCGTCTATGGTGTGCGTCGCAACCGCAAGTCGGATTCATTTTTCAAGCGCACGACCGCCCAATGCTTTTATCGCTTCATGAGTGCTATGGGCGCCAGGACGGTCAATAATCATGCCGATTTCAGGCTGATGAGCCGTCGCGCTGTCGATGCCTTGTGCGCCTATGACGAGCGCAACCTGTTCTTGCGTGGCCTAGTTCCCAAATTGGGCTATAAGAGCGATGTGGTTTATTACGACCGGTTGGAGCGCAAGGCGGGCGTGAGCAAATATCCGCTGGGCAAGATGATGTCCTTTGCGGTTGACGGTGTCACCTCGTTTAGCGTCAAGCCGTTGCGATTGATATTCTACCTTGGCCTGGTTTTTCTTATCATTAGTTTGGCCATTCTAGCCTATGTGATCGCGTCATTGTGCAAGGGCGATGGTGTCCAGGGTTGGGCATCGCTGATGTTGTCCATCTGGTTTGTTGGCGGATGCCTGCTCATCTGCCTGAGCATCATTGCAGCCTATATCGGTCGCATTTACACTGAGGGAAAGCATCGTCCCCGATACAACATCGAGAAATATGTCAAATGAAATCAATATGGCTCTGAATCATTCAGATAACCTCAATCAGAATCCTGGAATCCCGCGTCCCTGTGACATCAGCCTGTTGTTGACCGATGTTGACGGCACGTTGACCGACGGCGGCATGTACTATGGCACCGACGGCACCGAGTTCAAGAAGTTCAACACCCGTGACGGCATGGGACTACAGATGCTGCAACGCGTGGGGGTAAAGGTGGGTATTGTCACCAGTGAGAATGTTGCCATCAACGAGAACCGCGCCCGAAAGTTGGGTTTGGATTTCCTCAAGCAGGGCGCCCGTGACGGCGGCAAACTGACCGCAGCCCGTGAGATTTGCGACGAGATGGGTATTACCATGCAACAGGTGGCCTATATCGGAGACGATGTGAACTGTTATGACCTGCTGGCGGCAGTGGGGTGGGCGGCTTGTCCTGCCGATGCCTGTGACAAGGTGAAAAGCATACCAGGCATACACATCCTGCAACGTAAGGGCGGTGATGCCTGTGTGCGAGAATGGATAGATTTGATTTTAGCTAAGCAATGAGTAGCGAAGGTATTGATAATCAGAATCTTAAAGAGAAGACGGCCCGTGGTTTGTATTGGGCTTTCCTCAGTAGTGGTGGCATCCAACTGCTCAACCTGATTATCGGTATCTTTCTTGCCCGTCTGCTGTCACCTGGCGAATACGGTATTGTGGGAATGCTGGCGATTTTCACACTTCTTGCCAACAACTTGCAGGAGAGCGGATTTGGCGTGGCGCTTGTCAACATCAAGGACATCAAGCACAATGACTATAATTCGGTCTTCTGGTTCAACGTGGGGATGAGCCTCATTTTGTACCTGATACTGTTCCTGTGCGCTCCGTTGATTGCCTCGTTTTTCCATCAGCCATGTCTGGAGCCGTTGTCACGCTTTGTCTTCTTGGCCTTTGTCATTGCGTCGTTGAGCATATCGCCCAATGCGATGCTCGTGAGGGACCTGAAGATGAAGGAGAAGGCAATCACTTCACTCTCGGCACTGGTCATATCGGGCACAGTGGCAGTCATCATGGCCCTGAAAGGCTTTTCCTATTGGAGTTTGGCAACCCAACAGGTATTGTATAATGTGGTTATCGCCATTGGACGCTATTACTATACCCGCTGGTGCCCGACTTTCCATGTGGACTTCACACCAGTGAAGCAGATGTTCTCTTTCAGCTACAAGGTGTTGATTACTACTGTCTTGACCACCGTCAACAATAATATGCTGACAGTAATCTTCGGTCGTCTATTCCCCGCCCAGGCAGTGGGTAATTTCACTCAGGCCAACAAGTGGAACACCATGGCCAATCAGCTGGTTTCCAATACGGTGTCACAAGTTGCCCAACCCGTTCTGGTGCAGGTGAACGATGACATGGAACGTCGACGCCGCATATTTGGCAAGATGCTCCGATTCACGGCATTCCTCGCTTTTCCTGCCATGTTTGGCTTGGCGATAGTCGCCCCGCAGGTAATCCTGCTTGCCATTGGCGAAAAATGGGTAAACAGCATTCCTCTGTTACAGGTCCTGTGTGTCAGTGGTGCGTTCATTCCCTTATACACGGTTTATCAGAACTTGTTCCTGAGTCAGGGGAAATCCGACATTTACATGTGGCTAACCATCTCGCAGATTGCCGTTATGCTCATTGCCGTGCTGGCATGTCACAAGTTGGGCATTATGGCAATGGTCATTGCCTTTGCTTGCATCAATATCCTGTGGCTGTTGGCATGGCAGCTGTTCGCCTCACGGCTCATCGGCTACCGCTTTGTGACCATGTTGCGGGATCTGTTGCCGTTCATGGTCATCGCTCTGGCTGCGATGGTTGTGACCTATCTCGTGACGAATGGCATCAGCAATATGATTATCCTGCTTGTGGTGCGCATAGCACTGGCCTCTGCGCTTTATCTTATCACGATGAAGCGGCTGCGGGCTAGAATCCTAGAGGAGTGTATTGAATTTATCCGTTCCAAGAAAATAAATCATAAACAACAATAATCAACGAATCAATGAAAGGTAAAATTTTAGTCACTGGCGGAACCGGCTTCATCGGTTCACACACGACAGTCGAACTGCAACAGGCTGGTTACGAGGTGGTCATCATCGACAACCTGAGCAATAGCAATGTCGAGGTGCTTGATGGTATTGAGCGCATTACAGGCATCCGTCCTGTCTTTGTCGAGGGCGACTGCACCGATAAGGCGGTGCTGCGCAAGATGTTTGAGGATAACTCTGGAATCAGCGGCATCATCAACTTCGCTGCCAGCAAGGCGGTGGGCGAGAGTATTGAGAAACCCATCATGTACTACCGCAACAACCTCAATATCCTGCTCAACTTGCTTGAGTTGATGCCCGAATTCGGCGTGAAGGGCTTTGTGTTCTCGTCCTCGTGCACCGTCTATGGTGAGCCCGACAAGAACCCCATCACCGAGGACGCGCCCACCAAAAAGGCCACTTCGCCCTATGGTGCCACCAAGCAGATCTGTGAGGACATCATTACGGACGTCATCCGCAGTGGCAGTCCGATCAAGGCGATTCTGCTGCGTTACTTTAACCCTATCGGCGCGCATCCAAGTGCCGAGATCGGTGAGTTGCCCAACGGTGTGCCTCAGAACCTGGTACCTTACCTGACACAGACGGCCATCGGTGTGCGCAAGGAGTTGAGCATCTTTGGCGACGATTACCCCACACGTGACGGCTCTTGCATCCGTGACTTCATCAATGTAGTGGATCTTGCCAAGGCTCACGTCAAGGCATTGGAGCGTATGCTCGAGGATAAGAGTGACGAGGCGCTTGAGATTTTCAATATCGGCACGGGTAACGGTGCTTCGGTGCTGGAACTGCTCCACTCGTTCGAGCGTGCAACGGGCGTTCAGGTGCCCCACAAGATCGCACCGCGCCGCCCTGGCGATATCATCCAGATATGGGCTGACCCCAAGCGCGCCAACGAAGTCCTGGGCTGGCACGCCGAGATTTCCCTCGACGACACCATGCTCAGCGCCTGGAATTGGCAGAAAAAACTCCGCGAGCGCGGCATCATGTAAACCAAGAGCTTTGTATATGCACGATAATCTCACATTCAATCAGGATGAACTGAGGGCACGATTTAACCCTGAGGGTTCTCCAATACGCAAACAACAAATGGTGATGCTAGGGATGCTGAAGGAATTGGACCGCATCTGTAGGAAGCACGAGATTCCCTATTTTCTGTATTGGGGAACGTTGTTGGGCGCTATTCGTCACGATGGTTTCATACCTTGGGATGATGATTTGGATGTGGGCGTCATGCGCCAGGATTATCTGCGGTTAATGAAAGTGCTTCCTGAGGAACTTCCTGATCATATCGTCTTGCAGACTAACGACACAGACAAGAACTATTTTTATTTCTTTGCCAAGTTGCGTGACAAGAACTCGTTCCTCGATGAGGGTGCTTATGATAGGGTATTCAAGGAAAGGGGGATATTCATTGACATTTTCCCGATGGACAGCATTTTGCCGTCGACTCAACGGTGGCGTCTTCAAAGTCAGGCTTACAACTGGTTTCGAAAAGGAAATGGAAACGAATCTTCAATGAAGAAAATAAGGGCGTTGACGTGGTTCAACCGTCATGTTTCGTTTCCAGTGTTGCGTGTGTTTAGCAAAATCGCTTGCTGCAAGAAGATCACCTTTGACTATGGCATCCCGTTCCACCAAGTTCTTCAAAGGGATGACATATTCCCATTATCCACACATGTGTTTGAAGGGATGGAAACTTTTATCCCAGGTAATAGCCACAAGGTTTTGCAATCGCTCTATGGCGACTTTATGCAATTACCGCCTGATTTGGATAATGTGTATCATCATGTCGAGAAATTAGAATTTTTCACGAACAATTTCCACAATGAGAATGATGACAGAGCAGCACATTGAGTTTTGCCAGAATGAGAACGATTTCAGAATAGCGTTTTCTTCGCTGATTAGAAACGCAAGGAAACTGTTTATTGTTCATGGCCATCAGTCATATCGGTCTTGTGGCGTAAAATCGCTCATTGATGAAGTGACGTCCCGATTAAGGATGAGATTCAAGGAGTTTGAGGATTTCAGCGAGAATCCCAAGAAAGAGGATGTGGATACGGGTGTTGAAGTCCTGCTTCAGAATTCTCCCGATATGATTGTTGCGGCGGGTGGCGGCAGCGTGATGGATATGGCTAAACTTATCAGGTACTATGCATGTTCAAAGATTCCTATACTGGCTATTCCCACAACTTCAGGCACAGGTGCCGAGTCCACACAGTTCGCGGTATGCTATATTGATGGTGTTAAACATTCTATCAACGACATGTCAATATTGCCAAATCATGTGATATTATTTCCGCCCTTCACTTATCAAAACAGTCGCTATCTCACTGCGTGCACAGGGTTTGACGCACTTGCTCAGGCAATTGAATCCTATTGGAATATAAATGCCACTGAAGAATCTGACGAATATGCCCTTCGTGCCATTCATCAGATTTATCCTGTTCTTGGCAAAGAAATGCTTTCGGCTGATGATCGGTCTAGACTGATGACTGGAGCTAACGATGCTGGAAAAGCGATCAACATTACCCGTACAACGGTTCCGCATGCTTTGTCCTATACTTTGACATCAAAGTATGGCTATCCGCATGGCCATGCGGTTGCCTTGACTTTCCCCTATTTCCTCAATTACTATCTTGAGGGTCCAGAGAGTGCCTACCGCGGTGATGATTATGAGAAATATAAGGCTAAAATGGATCTTCTTCGTTCGATACTGGATGTAGGTAGCAAACCATACTCGGCAATGAAAGAATTCATCTGCCGTTTGGGTTTGGGCTTTGATCCGAAACGGGATTTTGACGATCTGACCGTTGCTCATGGATTAAATCCCGAAAGGGCAGGCAATACGCCACTAGCCATTGACGACCTCATTATCCTCTCGGCTGTGAAATCAATTAGGGAATATTAATAAAATCAATATATTATGGATAACAACGAAAAATTAGTTTATGTGGGAATGAGTGCAGATATCATTCACCCTGGACACCTTAATATCTTGCATGAGGCATCCAAATATGGCCGAGTGATTGTGGGTGTGCTCACCGATGAGGCTATAGCAAGTTATAAACGATTACCGTATCTGAATTATGATCAGCGCTCGCTGGTGGTCAGTAACTTGAAAGGCGTGTCTGAGGTGATGCCACAAACCACACTGGACTATCGTCCCAATCTTGAGAAGGTGCGCCCTGATTACGTGGTGCATGGCGATGATTGGAAAAATGGCGTCCAGGCTAAAACGCGTCAGCAAGTGATTGATAAACTTGCCGAATGGGGCGGGGTAGTGATTGACGTTCCTTATACCAAGGGTATATCCTCTACGATGCTCAACGAGAGGCTCAAAGAAATCGGAACCACACCCGATGTTCGCCTCAAGAGGTTGCGCCGTCTCATTAACGCAAAGAAAATTGTAAGGATTTGTGAGTCCCACAACGGTTTGACAGGCTTGATTATCGAAAATACCGCTGTCAGTATCAATAATATGAAACGGGAGTTTGATGGAATGTGGGCAAGTTCTCTCACAGACTCCACGAGTAAGGGAAAACCCGATATTGAGGCAGTGGATTTGACCACACGTCTTCATGACCTGAATGATTCGCTTGAGGTGACGACCAAACCCGTGATATATGATGGAGACACGGGTGGCAAGCCTGAGCACTTCGTCTTCACTGTAAGAACACTGGAGCGACTTGGCGTGTCTGCGATTATTATTGAGGACAAAGTGGGGCTGAAAAAGAATTCGCTTTTCGGCACCGACGCGATACAGACTCAAGACAGCATCGAGGGCTTTTGCGCTAAAATCGGCGCCGGTAAACGTGCTCAGATCACTTCAGACTTTATGATTATTGCACGTTGTGAAAGTCTCATTGCGGGAAAATCGGTCGATGACGCACTTGAGCGTTGTTTAGCCTATGTAAAGGCGGGAGCTGATGGCATTATGATTCACAGCAAGAATAAATCAGGCGAAGACATTAAGGAGTTCTGTCTGCGTTTCAGGAAGATTGAGCCGAATGTGCCACTTGTTGTTGTACCGACAACATATAACCAAATCACCGAAGATGAGCTTGCAGAGTGGGGCGTGAATATAGTCATTTACGCGAATCACTTGCTACGTGCCGCATATCCTGCAATGGTTAAATGCGCCGAGAGCATCCTCACTCATGGCCGCTCGTATGAGGCCAATGACCTGTGTATGCCCATCAAGCAGATTCTTGAATTGATTCCTGGTACTAAGTAATATGATGCAGTTATGATTTCACCCAGTCGTTTATTTGATGAATTGAAGTCTCGTGATGTCGATTTCTATACCGGTGTCCCGGATTCGCTGTTGAAGAACCTGTGTGCCTATATTACCGATCATCTTCCTGCTAGTCAGCACATCATCGCTGCCAATGAGGGCGGTGCGGTGGCTCTGGCGGCAGGATATTATTTGGCCACAGGGAAAATCCCTGTGGTGTATATGCAAAATTCAGGTTTAGGCAACACCGTGAATCCGTTAATGTCATTGACTGATAAGTTGGTGTATAAAATACCTGTGTTGCTCATTATTGGATGGCGTGGTGAACCTGGCGTGAAAGATGAGCCACAGCATCGCAAACAAGGACTAGTGACAATTCCTTTGCTTGAGACATTGGGTATTGAACATGAGATTATGGTCGAAGATGAATCTTTGCTTCCAGCCCAAGTGGAGCGTGCGGTTTCCCACATGAGCAATACTGGAGAAGCATTTGCTCTAGTTGTGAGGAAGGGCACATTCGACGACTACATGCTAAGAACCAACCAGGAGTCTGCTCTTTCCCTAAATCGAGAACGGGCTATTGAATTAATCACAAGTGCTATCACTGACCGGGATGTGATTGTCTCGACAACCGGAAAGACCAGTCGTGAACTGTTTGAATATCGTACAGCTTTACACCAAGGACATCAACAGGATTTCTTGACGGTAGGCTCAATGGGTCACGCATCTCAAATTGCTCTTGGCATTGCATTAAATCAGCCTGACCGTAATGTGTATTGTTTTGATGGTGATGGCGCCACGATAATGCACATGGGAAACATGGCTATCATTGGTACTGTGGCTCCTGAGAATTATTATCATATAGTCTTTAATAATGGTGCCCATGATTCTGTTGGAGGACAACCCACGGTCGGTTTTAAAGTTGATATTCCAGCAGTAGCCAAGGCTTTGGGCTATAAGACTGTCGTCAGTGTGGACAATGAGGAAGACCTGATCAGTCAGTTAAGGGACTTGACAAATAATAAAGCGCCATTACTGTTTGAGGTGAAAGTGCTGAAAGGTGCACGCAAAGACTTGGGACGTCCCACGACAACGCCAATTGAAAATAAAGAGGCGCTTATGTCGTTTTTGCTTGACAAATAAGATCCTTAGAAAAACAGTACAGGCTCCCAACCATCAAAGTTGAGAGCCTGTTCTGTGATAGTAAATAAAGAACGGGCTGTTCTTTATGCCTCGGGAGCAGCCTCCTCAGCGGGAGCCTCCTCGGCGGCAGGCTCTTCGGCGGGAGCCTCGGCGGCAGCAGCCTCTTGAGCAGCCTTGGCAGCCTCAGCCTCGGCAGCGGCCTTAGCGGCAGCAATCTCGGCTTTCTTCTTGGCTACAGCCTCGGCCTTGGCCTCGTTCTTCTTAGCCTCCTCGGCGATGGTCTTCTTGTCGGCAGCCTTCTTGTCGTCGCGTTCCTTGTTGCGGATAGCGTCGAGCTTAGCCTGCTTCTCGGCCTTCCAGGCCTCGAAACGCTTCTGAGCCTCTTCCTCGGAGAAAGCGCCCTTCTTGACGCCACCCTGGAGGTGCTTCATCAGCATCACACCCTCGCGAGAGAGAATGTTGCGTACAGTGTCGGTGGGAATTGCACCTACGTTGA
>JAFZKD010000050.1 GCA_017553785.1 Muribaculaceae bacterium
AATAGCCAGGACATTGATGCCGCTATTGGGATTGGCGGCTGCCAATTGGGCATCAATCGCGTCCATGCGTAGTTTCTTTTTCAAGTCATCGGAGATCTCGTCGTGAGGTCCATGACCGAAAACCACCACCTCTTTGATGTTCAACAACTTGGAAATCATAAACACCGTGTCACGCACCTCCTTGAGATTAATAATTCGGCTTTCATAGTTGACATGGGTAAATGACAACGACTGGCAACTGTCGGAGACATTGACAAAACCCAAGGAGTCGGTGACGGTAGTACCATCGTGGCTGACCACATTGGCGCCCACCACAGGAATCAGCGTCTCCACATCGACCACCACCAGGCGTCGTTGTGAAAACCCATCCATAGAAACCACTGCTAACACGAGCAGCAAAAGTGTCCGCCATATGTTCACGCCTGCAAATTTAGGGATTCAAGTCTTATGTTCCAAATTATTTCAGACAATTTAGTGATTATTCAATCGTTTTTTCGTATCTTTGCCAAAAATTAATTAAAAGCAACATGATTTTTTATTTCAGCGGCACAGGCAATACGAAATGGGCAGCTCAGGAGGTGGCCCGCGCCATCGGCGAACGACTCCTGTACATCCCCGACGAGTTGCGTGAAGGCCATTTCACCTACACCCTTGAGGCCGACGAACGTATCGGTTTCTGCTTTCCCACGCATGGCTGGCAGGTACCAAGGATCGTTCGGAACTTTATCAGAAATCTGAAGTTGAACGTTGATTCGCACTTCTGTTGGGCCCTGACCACCTGTGGCGACAATATGGGTGAGACCATGACCATCTTGAACCGTGACCTCGCCACTTGTGAAGGATTGAGACGGAGTAATGGTGATGCATTACAGGCAGAATCGGTATTCTCGCTGGTCATGCCCGAGAGCTATGTTTGTCTGCCGTTTATGAAAACAGACCCAGAGGATAAGGAGGCGATGAAACTCGATGTGGCCCGTCACCAGCTGCCCCATATTATCCATATGATTAAGGAACGCAGACGTGGTGTCGAGGAACTTGATAAGGGTGCTACGCCCCGACTCTATTCCTATGTGATTGGCGAATATTTCAACAGGAAAATGGTGACGGACAAGAAGTTCACCGTTGATGCCGACAAGTGCATTCATTGCGGCAAATGCCGGCAGGTGTGTCCTGTGGATAATATACAAGGAACACCGCCCGCGTGGTTGCACAACGGACGGTGTACCTCTTGTCTGGCCTGCTATCACTACTGTCCTGTGCATGCCATCAACTATGGTTGGATCACCAGGAAGCGCGACCAGTATTATTTCAATAAACGCGAGGACCGAAGATAGCAGTGCCAATGCGGACCATCGTGGAACGTGTCTGACAGGCAATCTCGTAGTCATCGCTCATTCCCCATGAACGCTCACAGAAAGCGTCGTCATCTGCAAAGTAACGAGCCTTCACCTCATCAAAGAAATCGGCGGCTGTCTGCATCTCGCGTCGGATCTGCTCACGGTCGTCGACAAACGACGCCATCATCATCAGACCACAGATCTGCACATGCTTCATCTCACGCCACTCTCCACCTTCGAGGAGTTCACGACAGGCGTCAAGCGTCAGACCATACTTGGTAGATTCTTCAGCAATATGAAGTTCAAGTAACACTTTAACTATACGACCACACTTCTCTGATTGCTTATTGATTTCACGTAGGAGTTTCAATGAATCTACCGCCTCGATCATCGTTACATAAGGCGCAATATATTTCACCTTGTTGGTCTGCAAATGGCCAATAAAGTGCCACTCGATATCCTTGGGTAGTTGCTCGTGCTTCAGGCGTAGTTCCTGCTCGTGGCTCTCGCCGAAGATACGTTGTCCTTCGTTATAGGCCGCCTCGATATATTCATTAGGGTGATACTTGCTAATTGCCACAAGGC
>JAFZKD010000051.1 GCA_017553785.1 Muribaculaceae bacterium
GCGAAGAGGCGTTCTATAACTGCAGAGGCCTGACCAGCGTGTCCATCGGCAACTCCGTCACTACAATCGGCGAAGAGGCGTTCTCTGGCTGCAGTGGCCTGACCAGCGTCACCATCCCCAACTCTGTCACCTCTATCGGCAATTCTGCGTTCTCTTACTGCGAGAGTCTGACCAGCATTCAAGTAGAAAGCGGTAATACGACATACGACTCTCGTGAAAATTGTAACGCCATTATCGAAACAGCAACAAATACACTGATTACTGGCTGCATGAACACAGTTATCCCCAACTCGGTAACTTCAATCGGTGGCTGGGCGTTCTCTTACTGCCGTGGCCTGACCAGCGTGTCCATCCCCAACTCTGTCACCTCCATTGGCGACTGTGCGTTCTTTGATTGTGTCGGTCTAACCAGCGTGTCCATCGGCAACTCCGTCACCTCCATCGGCGACGAGGCGTTTTGTTTTTGCAGAGCCCTGACTAGCATCGAAATCCCCAACTCTGTCACCTCCATCGGCAAATATGCTTTCTCTTCCTGCGAGAGCCTGACTAGCATCAAAATCCCCAACTCCGTAACGACCATAGAGGATGATGCGTTCTCTGGCTGTGAGAGCTTAATCAGCATAACTATCCCTAATTCCGTGATCTCCATCGGCAGTTCAGCGTTCTCTGAGTGCTGGAGCCTGACCAGTATTTCCATCCCTAACTCGGTCACCTCCATCGGCAACTCTGCTTTCTCTTCCTGCGAGAGCCTGACCAGTATAATAATCCCTAATTCCGTGATCTCCATCGGCAGTTCAGCGTTCTCTGAGTGCTGGAGCCTGACCAGCGTGTTCATCGGCAACTCGGTCACGACTATCAGCCAGTCTGCGTTCTCTTATTGCTTCAACTTGACTGAAATATATAGTTTGGCTATGAATGCGCCAACAATTGGTTCGAATACTTACAAAGGCTGTTATGGAGCCACATTATATGTACCTCATCATGCGATAGAGAGCTATCTGGCTGCTTATTACTGGAAAAATTTTTCTAATATCGCTGACATCACCTTTGAAAAAGATGCCATCAACTATCGCGTTTTAGATGCAAATTCGACAAGCATTCAGATGAACGAGGATGCACTATATAGCGGCGATATGATGATTCCCGACTCGGTATCTTTTAGAGACTATATCTTTAATGTGACAGGGATTGAAAACAATGCATTTGACGGCTGTTTTGAGTTGACGAGCATTACCATTCCCAATTCGGTAGAGTCCATCGGGGAGCAGGCGTTCCAAGGCTGCACGGGGCTGACGAACGTGACCATTGGCAGCGGGGTGACTAACATCGGAGCTAAAGCGTTTAACTACTGCAATGCGTTGGCGACCGTTAAATGCGTCGGCACGCTGCCGCCAGTGATGGCCAGCAGTGACTGTTTCACAACTACCGCATATAACCGCGCGACGCTGCTTGTGCCGCGCAACAGCGAGGCATCCTATGCCTCCGCCGACTATTGGTACAAGTTCGCCCATATTGAGGGCTGGGGCAGCGCTGGCATGGGTGACGTTGACGGCGACGGCAACGTGAGCATCCGCGACGTGACATTCCTGATTGATGCGATGCTGAATGGCGATTATGAGGGCATCTATTTCGAGTACGCAGACCTGAATTACAACGGCCGCCTTGACATCTGCGACGTTGCCACCCTTATCGATAAAATCTTGAACGGTAACTAGTAGATTATGTTGCAAGGATGATTACCCTGAATTGATAAAACAATGACCGGGGACAACGGACAACAATTCCTTTGTCCCCATTTATTTTGTAGTATTTGGGGTGATTTTCTTGCTTGTTACGTCATATTGATGTAAATTTGCAGTCAAAATGAATTAAAAACCTATTAGAATTATGCCACAAGTATCGATGACAGTCCGCATGGACTCAAAACTTAAAGCGATGTTTGATGAGTTGTGCGCTGAGTTTGGCATGAGTGCCAATACCGCGATGAATGTCTTTGCCAAAGCTGTGGTAAGGACTCGAAGCATCCCGTTCGAATTAAAGTTGGATCAAGACGATGTTTCATTGCCAAATCACGATGACTTGATCGAAGCTAATCGAAATGAAACCGAACGGAATGATGCCTTGATGACAAAAGAAGAGCTTGAAGCGAAAATTGAGCGTGGCGAACAAGCGTATAAAATGGGGCTGTGTGGTGAGATGATGGCAAATGAAGACCTCACTGAATACTTAAAACGTCGTGGTTACAATGTATAAGGTAGTAATCACTCCCGATGCCGAAAAAGATATTCTGTTACTTGCAAGAATAGAGCCCAAGGCATTCCTGAAAGTTCAAAAGCTACTGAACGAGCTGAAAGAACATCCCAAAACCGGAACAGGACACCCTGAGCCACTGAAAGGATTTTCTGATAACCGATGGAGCCGTCGTGTCACAAAAAAGCATCGCCTCATTTATGCTATCTATGAGACCGAAATCGTTGTGCTTGTGTTTTCAAGTTATGGCCATTATGATGACAAATAAAGTGATGAAGAAGATAATAACAATATTTGTGCTGGTCGCTGTTATGACGGGGATATCCCCAGCGGCCACTGTCGAGGAATTGAGGGCACCCGATGTGACGGGGCTGAATGTGAGTCAACAAGAGCTTGAGGCATTGCAGTTCCTGTATGCCTATATGCCCTTGGCCGACGTGACCGACTATAGCGTCCAGTTCCATTTGGAGAACGTGCGTGCCACGTTTGCAGCCCGCGAGCAGATGCCGTGGGGCAAGAAGGTGCCCGAATTGCTGTTCAAGCATTTTGTGTTACCGCTGCGCGTCAATAATGAGGCACTCGACATGTCGCGTCCCGTGTTCTTTGAGGAATTGAAGGAACGCGTGAAAGGCATGAGCATGGAAGAGGCCATCCTCGAGGTCAACCATTGGTGCCATGAGCATGTGACCTATCAACCTAGTGATGCCCGCACCCTTTCGCCGCTGGCATGCATGAATACCGCTATCGGGCGTTGCGGTGAGGAATCCACCTTTACAGTGGCTGCACTACGCTCCATCGGTATTCCTGCCCGCCAGGTCTATACCCCTCGTTGGGCGCACACCGACGACAACCATGCCTGGGTTGAGGCTTGGGCCGATGGCAAGTGGCATTTCCTGGGTGCCTGTGAGCCTGAGGCGGTATTGGATTTAGGCTGGTTCAACGCACCCGCTTCAAGAGCTTTGCTGACGCATACTCGGGCCTTTGGCGACTACAAGGGCCCCGAGGAAGTGATGTCACGCACAAGGAATTTCACCGAAATCAACCTCATCGGCAACTATGCTGCCACATCATCTACCCAGGTGACTGTTCTTGACAAGAGTGGTAATCCCGTCAAGGGAGCGCGGGTGGAATTCCGCATTTACAATTACGGAGAGTTTTATCCAGCCGCTACCAAATATACCGACAACAAGGGAAAAGCCTCGCTGACTGCAGGCAAGGGCGATATGCTTGTGTGGGCAAGTAAGGACGGCTGGTATGGTTACCGTAAGGTGACTTTTGGTAAGGATGGTAAGATAGATGTGACTCTTAATCGAAGCAACAGCATTAAGAGCGGCCCCACATACAATGAAATTGATATCGTGCCGCCGGTGGAGAAGGCCGTGATGCCTAAGATAACCGTCGAGAAGGCAGCACTGAACAAACAACGCTTTGCCCGCGAGGACAGTATCCGAAAGGCCTATGAAGCCACTTTTCTTGATGCCGATGCTGCAAAGTCTCTCTCCCCTCGCCTTGGCGATTACTTGTTCAAAGCACGTGGCAACTGGAAAACAATAAACGATTTTGCTTATAGCCACAAAGACAACATGGATCGTGTGATAGGTGTCTTGAAAGGTTTGAATAACAAGGATATGCGTGACGTGAAGATGGAAATCCTTGAGGATGCATTCAATGCCCGTAGCAGCTGGTTGAGCCAGCGCGTGGAGTATGAAATGATCACCGCGCCATTCAAAATGGAGTTGCAGGACGCGTTTGATGCCGCCACAGCCGAGAAATTCCGCCGTGACCCCGCACTGCTTGTCGCTTGGGTTCATGACAACATTGAGTTGCGTCCCGAGGAGAATGCTCTGCACATTGCCCAGACGCCAATGGGCGTATGGCGTTCGAGGGTCTCGGACGAGCGCGGACGCAATATCTTTTTTGTTGATTTGGCTCGTTCGCTCGATATTGAGTCGCAAATGGACCCCGTCACCGGAAAGGTGCAGTACTGCACTGGCGGCAACGAGTGGCAAGATGTGAACTTTGAGGCGACTGAGCAGCAGAACACCCCCACAGGCACCCTGAAACTGCGCTATACGTCTATTCCAGCCTTAGACGATCCCAAGTATTACCACCACTTCACCATCTCGCGCATCATGGACGACGGCACGACGCGACTGCTGAATTATGATGAGGGCGATTCGGGATTGGAAGAAGGCTCATCGTGGAGCAACACCTTCAAGGACGGGACAACACTCGATGCCGGCACCTATATGCTCACAAGTGGCACACGCGCCGCAAGTGGCAAGGTGCTTGTCGCCAACCGCATTTTCAAAGTGAATCCAGGTGAGACTACAACCATCAATCTGACGATGCGTCAAAGCAATGATCTGGTGGCAGTTATCGGTAGTTTCAACTCCGAGTCCAAGTTCCAATTGTTGGATGGCGAGTTAAAACCAATACCTGCTGACGACGTGAGTATCCTGTCCCAGACGGGACGCGGTTATTACATTGTGGGAATTTTAGGTGTGGGCCAGGAGCCGACTAATCATGCCATGCGTGACATTGCCATGATGAGCGAAGCCCTTGACGAGTGGGGACGCCCAATGGTGCTGCTTTTCGAGAATGAGGCAGAAGCGCAGAAATACAGTCAGGAAAACTTCGGCAAGCTGCCCAAGAAAATCATATATGGTATTGATACAGACGGTAGAATCCGTGACCAGATTGCCCAAAACATGAAGTTCCAGAACAAAGACCAGTTGCCTGTTTTCATCCTTGCCGACACTTTCAACCGTGTGCTGTTCTGTTCTCAGGGCTACACGATTGGATTGGGTGGACAGTTCATAAAAACCATCAACAATCTGAACAAATAATTTAAGTGGTGAAGCGAATTTGCTTCACCACTTAAAGTTTAAAGTTTAGAGTTTAGAGGAGGGCGTCGATTTTGGCGGCAAGCGCGTCGCGGGTGATGGTGCCCACGTGCTTGTCGACCATCTTGCCTTCCTTGTCAAAGAACAACAGCGTGGGTATGTTGCGGATTCCGTAATCCACACCCAGGTCAGTGTCCTCGTCAACATTGTACTTTCCGATGACGGCGCGTCCTTCATAGGCTGTCGCCAGTTCCTCAATAATCGGAGCGATGCTGCGGCAAGGTCCACACCATGGCGCCCAGAAGTCAATTACTACGGGTTTGCCCGATTCCAGAAAACTCTTGTAGTTTGAATCATTAATTTCAGTAGCCATTTCTAATTTGATTATTTGTTAGGTTTATATAATAATGTTTGATATTCTTAATGATGAATGTTCATGAGGCAAATATAATGCCAAGTTTCCCTGATCACACACGCGCATTCACTTTATAGTTGATTCCGGCCTCGCTCAATGCCTCCAACAGGCGCTTGTCAATGGCGATAAGTTTCTTGGATTGCAGCATGACAAAATTGCCGCTCACATGATCCTTCATGCGGAAATACAGCTGGCATCGATTGTCGCCTTTCACGCCAAGACTCTGTCTCAGGAAATCCACATTACTCAAATCCTCATCCTTGAGGGTAATGACAAGATTTTTCACCATTTTTCCCTTTAGGTCGTCGAGCAGGTTAATGCTATGGACGTTATAGCGAACTGTGTCACTATAGCCTTTTTCGTATGCGCCACTCACGACTACAGCAAGTCCTGGTTCACCAAACTTCTGATAATCCACGAATTTATTACCAAAGAGCATAAACTCGAATGAGCCGGAATAGTCCTCGATTTTGAGAATGCCGAATTTTCCGCCTTTCTTGCCCATGCGGGTCTGGAAATCAACGACCAAACCACCTATGGTGAATTCCTTGTCGAGTTGGTTAGCATATTTCCTCACATCGGCAAGCTGAGTGTCGCAACCATAAGTCACTTCCATGTAATAGGGATCCAACGGATGGGCTGACAGGTACATTCCCACCAGTTCCCTCTCCTGGTTAAGCCGCTCAAGTTGCGACCATGGCTCTGCGTCAGGAATAGAAGGTGTAGCCACCTCGATGTCACCGAAAGCGCCAAACAGTGAATTCTGCATTTCCTGCTGGCTGTTTTGGTAACGTTGTCCGAACCGCATCAGCGTTTCGCTGAAACTCTCGCCTCGCGGATTGACGGCAAAGAAATCCTCACGCTTGATGTCCTTGAAGTCGTCAAATGCTCCAGCCAATGCCATTGATTCCAGTGCCTTACGGTTACATGAGCGCTGGTCAATGCGCTGCACGAAGTCAAAGATGTCTTTAAAGGCACCGCCTTTTTCACGTTCCTCAACGATAGAGTCCACACATCCCACACCCACGCCCTTGATGCCGGCGAGGCCGAAACGGATGCGCCCGTCCTTGGTGGCGCTGAAGTTTTTGTAACTCTCATTGATGTTGGGTCCCAACACTTCGATGCCCATTGAACGGCACTCGTCCATATACTTGGAGAGTTTTTCCACTTCGTTAAGGTTACTGCTCAACACGGCAGCCATGTATTCACTGGGATAGTTGGCCTTGAGATAAGCTGTCTGGTAGGCTACCCAACTGTAACATGTGGCATGCGACTTGTTGAAGGCATAGGAAGCGAACTTCTTCCAGTCTTCCCAAATTTTGTTGAGCACCTGCTTGTCATATCCGTTTTTCTCCCCGCCCTCATAGAACAGGGTTTCCAGCTCATTCATCTTGTCAATCTGCTTTTTGCCCATTGCCTTGCGCAATGTGTCGCTCTGGCCACGTGTAAATCCGGCTAATTGGCGGGACAAGAGCATGACTTGCTCCTGATAGACCGTAATGCCATAGGTCTCCTTCAAATACTTCTCCATGCAGGGAATGTCATATTCGATAGGCTCTATGCCATGTTTGCGGTTGATGAATGACGGGATATAATCCATGGGACCCGGACGATACAGGGCGTTCATGGCAATCAAATCTTCAAAGCAGGTGGGATGGAGGTCGATGAGGTGCTTTTGCATGCCGGCAGACTCGAACTGGAAAGTGCCTGCTGTCCTGCCCTTGCAATACAGTTCGTAGGTCTTGGGATCATCAATCGGTATTTTCTCGATATCGATGTCGATGCCGTGATTCAGTTTGATGTTGGCCAGCGCTTCCTTGATGATAGAGAGGTTTTTGAGACCTAGGAAGTCCATCTTAATCAGACCGGTGTTTTCAATAACGCCGCCTTCATATTGTGTCACGATGATGCGATCGCCATTGCTGTCGGTTGCAGTGCTTACGGGTACCCAGTCAGTAATGTCATCACGACCGATAATGACACCGCAGGCGTGTACGCCGGTGCTGCGGATACTTCCCTCAAGCTTCTCGGCAAAACGGATGGTCTCGCCCACCCTGCTGTCCTGATTATCTAATTCTTGACGGAATTCGGGGAAACAATCCAGACAGTTCTTGACCGAGATCTTATACTTTTTGCCCTTGCTGTCTTCTGGCATCTCGTTAGGTGACGATGGAATGAACTTGGCCAGTCGGTTGCTCTCGTCAAGTGGCAAATCCTCGACACGCGCCACGTCCTTGATGGCGCTTTTGGCAGCCATCGTGCCGTAGGTGACGATGTGGGCCACCTTTTCGGCACCGTATTTCTCTGTCACATAGTTCAATACGGCTGCACGGCCATCATCGTCAAAGTCGGTGTCGATATCGGGCAGTGAAATACGGTCAGGATTCAAGAAACGCTCAAACAGCAGGTCATATTTCATCGGGTCGATTTTGGTAATGCCCAGACAGTAAGCGACTGCAGACCCTGCCGCCGAA
Source organism: Muribaculaceae bacterium (assembly GCA_017553785.1). Lineage (GTDB taxonomy): Bacteria > Bacteroidota > Bacteroidia > Bacteroidales > Muribaculaceae > Sodaliphilus. The sequence goes on from JAFZKD010000051.1 coordinate 7,986, forward strand.
CCGCGTCCAGGGCCTACCGAGCAACCCAATTTGGGAGCCATCCTGATGTAGTCCTGCACAATGAGAAAGTAGCCGGGGAATCCCATCTTCTTGATGGTGTCCAATTCAAAGTCTAAGCGCTCACGATGTTCATCGTCAAGATCGGGCCAGCGCTCCTTGGCACCCTCATAGACCAGGTAACGAAGATAGTCGTCCTCGTTGTCAAAGCCGTCAGGCAATGGGAAGTCGGGCAGGATGGGCGCATGGTCGATGCTGTAGATCTCCACCTTGTCAAGAATTTCGCTGGTACTCTGCAGGGCTTCGGGGACATCGGCAAACACCTTATTCATTTCGGCCGTCGTCTTGAACCATTCCTGCTTGCTGTAACTCATCGAATTCGGGTCCTTGAGCGTCTTGCCTGTGGAAACACAGATGAGGCGCTCATGGGCATCGGCATCTTCTTCGTTAACAAAGTGTGAGTCGTTGGTGCAGACCAGTTTGACTCCCAGCTCTTGGGAAAACTTGATTAATTCCCCATTGACCAGCTGCTGTTTCTCGTAGGTCTCATGATTTGCGTTCTCAACAGTCGCTTTGTGCCTTTGCAGCTCCAGGTAGTAATCATCGCCAAAGACGCTTTTGTACCATTGGATCGTCTCCCGCGCATGGTTTATTTGGCCGTTCATGATGTACTGCGGCACCTCACCACCCAGGCAAGCCGAGCAACAGATAATACCCTCGTGGTATTTCTCTAATTCGCTGTGGTCGGTACGGGGATGGTAGTACATGCCTTCGGTCCAAGCGTGGGATACAATCTTAATCAGGTTTTTATAGCCTTTAAGATTCTTGGCGAGCAAGATCAGGTGGTAACCCTTGTCATTCTTGTCAATGCGGTCGTGACGGTCGTTCATTGCCACATAGACTTCGCAGCCAAAGATGGGTTTAAACTTCTCTCCCTCGCCGCGCTTACCGTTAATCTTTGCGACATAATCATGGAATTCCTTGATGCCGAACATGTTGCCGTGGTCGGTAATCGCCATGCCTTGCATGCCGTCTGCTATTGCCTTGTCAACCAAGGCCTTGACAGGCGCCATACCATCAAGGATGGAGTATTGTGAATGTACGTGAAGATGTACAAAAGGTATCATAATTTCCTCGTTAGATTTTTTATTTTGATGCAGAGTGTAAAATTACACCAATTTTCTCACCCGCAAAAATAAAGTTATTAACAAGTAATGATTTTAAGTGTTTTAGGCGGGAAATTATGTGATTAGAAGTTGAAGTGGAGCTGGATGCGGATGCCGTGGCGGTCGGTTCCTGCGTTTTCGCGGTAAGTAAGGCGCCAAACGTAGTCTACACGCAAGATGGTGAGGATGTTATCGAGACCAACACCAGCTTCCATATAGGGTTGGTCACCCATCTTTTGGCAAAGGGCGTCAACGGGAAAGAGGAACACATCATCACTCTTAGCCGGATTGTTTTTGTCGCTGAGGCTGCCCCAAATGCCACGCAGGGTCAAGACCTCGCGCAATCGCAATTTCCTGATCAGCGGCAGGCGGTTCATAAGCACGCCGTTACCCCAATAGGTAAGGTCCCAAGATAGTGCCTGGTCATTGACGAATTCCATGGGTTTCATCAGGGTGTAACTCTCGGGTTGGATGGTGTAGCTCAGGTTGACATTGGGGAACAACAAGTCGGGATAAGCGACTTTGCTCCACACCTTTTCGCCCTTGACGATAACGTCGGCATAGCCAAAGGCTGAGAACCAGAAGCGTTTTTGGATACCCAACTCCGTCTTGTTCAACTCGTGCAGGCTTCCCATGAATCCCTTGGGCATGTATGTCTGATTGAGGGTGATGATGGGCGCGTCCATGTTGATGGGGATGCGATAGGAACGCGTCTGATAGAAGGTCTCGCCTGGGGCAAACCTCAACTGGGCGGTAAAGCCCGCCTGTGTGTAGTGGTGGCGAGAACTGCCGTCAGCATAGGAGAAAGGCACATATTGAGTCGCCTCGTGGTTGTTGTGCTCAATGCCCAGGGCTATGGAGAAGTGGTTGTACCACTCGTGGCGGTACTCCAGGCGCGTTGTGCGCAGGTACTGCATCCTGACGTCCTTGTGACGCTTGAGCGTGAGAAAAACGTTGTCTTGATTGGTGTAAAGGTAATGCTGCGCCAGCTTGTCCACGTCATATTGATGGGTCAGGCGAACACTGTGGATGGGAAACTCCTGGTCCATCGACTTCTTGGGCGTGAAGGAATACTCCAGCGAGCCCATATACTTGAATTTCTCGTCTCGTGTGCCATAGGCCACATAGCCACGGGCAAACCAGTGACGACTCAGGTTGACGGTGGTCATGCCTCCCAAGCGCAACCGCAAGCCCTCAAGCGAATTGCCGCTGATAATCGTGTTCAAGGGTCCGATGTCAAACTTGCTCACTTTTGCTGTGGGGACATATCCGTTGACCATGACGACGATGAATTGCTCGGCCCAATAGAACAGTTTTGTCTTGCGCAGGCGTTGCATCAGGCTCTTGACCGATGTGGTCGTGGTCCGCACATTGTCCGGGCGGTATTCCTGCCAGAATTCATCGGGCATGAATGGGGCGCTGCTCTCGACCGTCTGCTCTGCCTTATTGTTGAATACGCCGACCTCGGGACGTTCAAAATGATGGTCACGATAGGACGTCTCACGGCGGGCAAACACCTCAGGCAGATTGGACAGCAGCTTCATGCTGATCTCCACATTGTCACGCACCTTGATCCTTGAGCCGTTGGGCGCTCGTTCAAAGTCCTGCTCGATGCTCATGCGCTCCACATAATTCAGGTTGATGTCGTATGGCACGCCCATCGACACGCGCTTGATGAACATGGTTGTGTCCTCGAGCGACACATACAGTCGGCCCAGGAAACCGAACGTCTGGGGCGTGAAAGGCACGAAACTCAGCACGGCGCAACGCTCGCCGTCAACCATCACGGTATCGTTCAGATAATACTTGTAGAAATCGACGGCAATGCGGGACAAAGGGCTGACGAAGCGGTTGGTGAGCAAAGTCACGTCATTCTGGAAAATGTCGACCTCGCCCATGAAGTCGTCGAGCACTTTCTTGATGTTGGTCTGGTCAATCTGCTCGTCGATACCCGCACTTTTGGTGCCTATGATAATCTGTTTGTGCTGATTCGGATTCCTGCTGTAAAAGTCGCGTGCTACGGTCTCCTTGATAGAAAACGGCAAGATGCGGTGGCCCGTCATCAATGATGTGTCGGCATACTCCTCAATCCACTTTTGATCCTCCGGTTTGCTGATGATGTCGTTCAAATCGCCGAATCCCAACATCATTCGCTCGTATTGGGTGTAGCCATAGTGCTGATGATTGCGCGGATCATTGCTGTCGCGTCGTTGGCGCAGCGCCTTGATCATCTCGACAGCAGGGTTATTTTTCTTACTGTACTTTTCCTTGCCCTTGTGGACAACGACTTCACCTAAATTTACCCCAGCGGGTACCAAATCGATGAGAATCACACTCCCCTGCCCGGTTTTTATGGGAACTTCTTTAGGCGTGTATCCCATCGCCGTGACTCTCAATCGGGTGAAGTAGGCGCGGCTGTTGATGGTGAAACCGCCTTTGTCGGTGGCAAGCGTCCCCTCGTTGGTGCCAACTAGCGATATCGAGGCATAGGCAACGCCCTCGCCGCTTACCGAGTCACGAACCAGGCCCGTTATCTGTGTCATAGGCTTCTCCTGACCCGCAACAGTCATTGCGGTTAACACCATGACCAACAAATATGCGATATGTCTCACCATTTCTCTCACAAGGCTGCAAAATTAGCCAATTTTCAGTAGCCAGCGCATCCTAAAACCGAAAAATCATTGTCCATGCGCAAAATCAATACTAAAACGAGTGGCTTGTTCGTTATATTATTATGGGAGTTGAGATTGAACACAAGTATTTGGTCACAGATGATTCCTACAGGCAACTGGCATGTGGAACGAGTGAGATCAGGCAGGGTTTCTTGTCCAGGATGCCCGAGCGTGTCGTGCGCGTGAGGGTGCGAGACGATAAAGGCTATATCACTATCAAGGGAACCGGTGACGGCACCGCCCATCCCGAATTTGAATACGAAATACCGTTGGACGACGCGATGCAGATGCTGGCGCTATGTGAGCCCCCAGTGATTGAGAAGACGCGCTACATTGTCATGCATGAGGGCAACCGTTGGGAGGTTGACGAGTTTCATGGTGATCTTCAAGGACTTGTCATCGCCGAATTGGAGGTGCCTGACAAGGATTACCGTTTCCCGCTCCCGCCATTTGTCGGCAAGGAGGTCACAGGCGACCCCAGGTATTATAACGCTCAATTGGGTATCGTGAGATAGCCGCGTTAACGGTAAAGGCAAAAATACTAAATATTGGAAACAGATAAGTGAAAACTTATTTGTACTTTTGCAACCGTTAATTGTTATTGAGGGCTCATGTTCAAGATTAAGAGGCTATACACTTTCATGCTGTCAAGATTCTTACCCAGATTCTTGATGACCTTCTGTATATGTCTGTTTATCGTCATCATGCAGTTCCTGTGGCGTTACATCGACGAACTGGTGGGCAAGGGACTGAGCATTGACCTTATCGCCGAGCTGTTTTTCCATGCCGCCCTGTCGTTGTTGCCCCTTGCATTGCCCTTGAGCATCCTGTTGGCGGCGCTCATGACCTTTGGCGACCTGGGTGAGCACATCGAGCTGACCGCCCTTAAATCATCGGGTATCTCGCTGACCACCATCATGAAGCCCATCGCCATCCTGATGGTGTTTGTCGCCATAGGCGCGTTCTTTTTCATGAACAACGCTCTGCCCAAGTCTCAAGTGAAGATGTGGACCCTGTTGTTCTCGATGCGCCAGACCTCCCCCACTCTCGACATCCCCGAAGGCACCGTCTATAGCCAGATTCCAGGCTATAACATCTATGTCAAGCGCAAAGATAAAGAGCGTGACATGCTCTATAATTTGCTCATCTACGATGTGTCTAACGGTGCCATGTATCCCCGCATTGTCGCAGCCGATTCGGGCCGGCTGAGCATGACCGAGGACAAACGTCACTTGGTATTGACGCTTTTCAAAGGCTCATGGTATGAGGAAATGAAAGGCGGCGGTGGCGTGAATGGCATGAGCGGGGACCTATACCGCAGGGAATCGTTCCATGACAAGGAGCTCGTCATCCCTTATGACGCCAATTTCTCCCGCATGGATGACGAGACGATGAAGTCGCAGTATGTGGGCAAAAACATTGCTGAACTGCAGCAGACCATCGACTCGGTTCGCCTCAAAGTGGACTCGGCGGCATCGTTGATCGTCACCAGACTCCGTCAGCAGCCTGTATGTGGCGTGCCCACTCAGCGCACGGTTTTCAAGGACGGTAAATCCACGGTTGTACCAGTGAAAGAGGTGAAACTGGAGAAGCGGCTGAATTTGGACAAGATGATTGCCGAATCGCCAAAATCCGATCAGCAGCAGATACTTAACCAAGCCTTGATGCGCACCACAACCGCGATGCAGGACCTGCAGTTTCAAGGATATTCGATTAATGATGACAATTATGTGATCCGTCGTCACCAAATTGAACTGATGAAGAAATTCACCTTATCTCTGGCCTGCCTGATCTTTTTCTTTATCGGTGCGCCTCTCGGTGCTATCATCCGTAAGGGCGGATTGGGTATGCCTATCGTGATATCGGTGATTTTGTTCATTGTCTATTACATTATCGATAACATGGGCTATAAACTGGCGCGCGACGGCCGTTGGCACGTTTGGCAGGGCATGTGGCTCAGTTCGGCGGTGCTCTTGCCGTTAGGCATTTTCCTGACCAAGAAGGCCGTCAACGATTCTGCGGTGTTTAACCCCGACGCCTGGCTCAACTTCCTGCGGCGCTTCACCGGCTTGCACCAGACGCGCAAACTGGCAGCAAAGGAGGTCATCATCAACGAGGTCGTTCCTGCCGAGGCCCTGGCTCAAATCGAAGCCTTGAAATCGTCGTGCCAGCAGTTCCTTGACAGGTACTCGGGCCGCCAGCGTTACATCGACTATTGGCAGCAAGGCTACGACAAGGCAGCCGTCAAGTCGCTTGCCGAGCAGGTTGACAGTGTTGTGGACCACCTGTCCAATTCTCGTGACCAGATGGTGCTCAACAAGGCGATGGACTATCCTGTCATCCGTCAGCTGCTCACCTACCGCCCTGCCGGCAACAAGACCACGGGAACTGTGTTTGCCGCGCTGTTCCCTGTGGGATTGCCCCTGTGGCTTGTCGGATTAAGGCATCAAAAGAATTTGAAGCGCGATATCAGCCAAACCATCAAGACCTGTGACCAGCTTGTTGCGATCTTTAACGGAGAATATAACCGTGAAATGGAGTATAAATAGTTTTTTAGCTTTTTGCTATAAGAGAACATAAAACCGAGAACTGACAATTTTTAAAATGGACGAGATAAAACTGAATACCATTGACGAGGCCGTGGAGCAGTTGCGGCGCGGAGAATTTGTCATCGTGGTTGACGATGAAGACCGTGAGAACGAGGGCGATTTCATCATTGCCGCCGAGAAAATCACCGAGGAGAAAGTCAACTTTATGCTGCGCGAGGGGCGTGGTGTGCTGTGCGCACCCGTGACTAGTGAGCGTTGCCATGAGTTGGAATTGAACATGCAGGTGGATGACAACACGTCGATGCTGGGAACACCGTTCACCGTGACGGTGGATCTGCTTGACGGTTGCACCACAGGCGTCTCGATGCACGACCGAGCCATGACGATACGGGCGCTAGCCAACCCCGCCAGCAAGCCGCAGGACTTCGGTCGTCCCGGCCACATCAATCCGCTGCGAGCTGTCGATAAGGGCGTGCTCAAGCGGGCTGGCCATACCGAGGCATCTATCGACCTGATGAGGATTGCCGGCCTCTACCCTGCCGCCGCGCTCATCGAGATCATCAATCCTGACGGAACCATGGCACGTCTGCCCCAACTGGTGAAAGTTGCCGAGAAGTACAATATGCCCATCATCACCATCAAGGACCTGATTGCCTACCGCCTGCGCACCGAGAAGGTCGTCGAGGTGGGTGATGAGGTGGACCTGCCCACCCAGTATGGTCATTTCAAGCTCATTCCTTTCCGCCAGATCAACAACGGGCGTGAACACATCGCACTCATCAAGGGTGAATGGGGTCCCAACGAGCCGCTGCTTGTGCGCGTACATTCCTCATGTGCCACGGGTGACATTTTCGGCTCGATGCGCTGTGAGTGCGGCGAACAGCTGCACCTTGCCATGCAGATGATTGAAAAGGAAGGTAAAGGCGTCCTCGTGTACATGAACCAGGAGGGTCGCGGCATCGGACTGATGAACAAGATCAAGGCCTACAAACTGCAGGAAAACGGCTACGATACCGTTGATGCTAACGTGCATCTGGGCTTCAAGCCCGATGAACGCGACTATGGCGTCGGTGCCAACATCCTGCGCATCCTGGGCGTGACCAAGATGCGGCTGATGACCAACAACCCGGTCAAGCGCGTGGGACTTGAGAGTTACGGCCTTGAGGTGGTCGAGAATGTACCCCTCGAGGTGACTCCTAACCGCTACAACGAGTTCTACATGCACACCAAGAAGACCCGCATGGGCCATGACCTCCACAAGGTGGACTGATTTTTAGATAAGAGATAATAGATTTTGGGGTGTCGGAGATGAGGGATTTTGACGAGATAAAGGCGTTTGTGGAGCGGGAGATCATCCCTCGCTACGATGGCTTTGATGCCGGGCATGGCAGGGATCATGTCAGGACGGTCATTTCCCAGGCCCTGAGTCTGGCACAGTATTATCCTGAGGTGGATTGCTGTATCTTGCTTGTCGCTGCCGCCTACCATGATTTGGGACTGGCTTTCGGGCGGGAGCAACACCACACCCACAGCGCCCGCATCGTGCGTGAGGACGAACGGTTGCGGCAGTGGTTCAATACCGACGAAATCAACACCATAGCCGATGCGGCAGAGGATCACCGTGCCTCAAGCGGCCATGAGCCGCGCACCATCTACGGCCGCATCGTTGCCGAAGCCGACCGCATCATCGACAGCGACACGATCGTTCGTCGCGCTTTGCAATACGGGTTGTCTCACGAGCCTGACCTGGATCGTGAGGGGCAATATTCCCGCCTGATGGCTCACATGCAGGAAAAATATAATTATGGCGGTTACCTCAAGTTGTGGATTCCACAGGGCGATAATGCCAGGCGTCTGGAGGAATTTCGTCAAACGCTTGCCAGCGAGACCGCCTTCCGCCAGTTGTTTGATTCTATATATGATTCATTAACCAAAAGAATATAAAGCGATGAAAAAAACGATTACCTTAATTTTGACTTTGTTGTTTTGTGTGAGCGCATGGTCTGATGCCCCCTCCGGATATTACACCAATGCCCTCGGCAAGCATGACGAGGCGTTGATGACTGCGCTGGAAGGTATCATCTTTACCCACAGCAAGTTGAGTTATAACTACATGTGGACTGCCTATGACTCCACCGATGTGGGCACCGACGGCTATTATATCGACATGTACAGTAATTGCAAGTACGACCACAGCTCTGCCCATGTTTCTGGAGCATCCTATGTTGGCGAGGGCATCAACCGCGAACACTCGTTTCCAAAGAGCTGGTTTGGTGGTGAGGTGGACCCGATGTTCACCGACCTGACCATGCTCATCCCCACAGATGCTTTTGTGAACCAGCGCCGCAGCAATTATCCCTACGGCGTGTGTGCCGGAGGCGTCACCTACACCAACGATGCGCTGGGCGTGACCATGAAAGGAAAATTGGGCACCAGCACCTATAACGGTTACACCTCGACCGTGTTTGAACCCGATGATGAGTATAAAGGTGATTTTGCGCGCATCTATTTTTATATGGTGACGTGTTACAAGGACTCGGTGAGCCATTGGCCAGGTAGCGGACAGCTGGATTATGCAACCAACAATTACAAGGCCTTTTCCACTTGGGCGTTGCAGTTGCTGCTTGAGTGGCATCGAGCAGACCCTGTGAGTCAGAAGGAAATAAGCCGCAACGAGGCGGTATATAGACTGCAGGGCAACCGCAACCCCTATGTCGATCACCCCGAATTGGCGGAATATATCTGGGGCAATAAGCAGAACACAAATTGGACGGGTCAGCCTGGCCCAGATGATCCTCTTGAAAAGGAAGTACCGGTCATGCAACCGGTTGACACCACATCGGTGACCGGCAACTCTTTCCGTGCCGACTGGACCGCAGTGGACAACGTTTCGAGCTATACACTCAATGTCAACCGAATCGCTGTGCCTGGCGACGAGACAGCCACTTTGCTGATGACCGAGAATTTCTCCAAGGTTGTCGCTACCAGCGACGGCAACACCGATATCAGCGGACGTCTTGACGACTTCACCGACAATCCCGGCTGGACAGGCTATAAACTGTTTCAGGCTGCGGGCAATAGCCTGAAGGTGGGCACGAGCACCGCCATAGGTTATCTAGTCAGCCCTGAATTGGAGTTGGGCAATACTGTGACTGTCGTCTTTAATGCCAAGAACTGGATTGGAACATACGGTAGCGACGGCAGTTCGGTGATTGTTTCGTGCGGTAATGTGAGCCAGACCGTCACGCTAACCGACACGCCTGCCGACTATACCGTGGTGTTGTCGGGTTGCACTGCCGACAACATCAAGTTGGAGATGACGGCCGCCAAAAAGCGCTTCTATGTGTACAACGTGAGCATTTATAATGGTGATCTGACAGCCAAGTCCAATGGTCCCCGTCGCGTTGTCGAGGAAGGTGATTCCACGTGGCGTAACGTGAGCGGCATTACCGCCAATAACTATACCGTCCAAGCACTTGCGGGTGGCGTGTATGAGTATGTGGTTAAAGCGGTCTATACCGATGGCACCGAGAGCGTCTGGTCCAACATACAGCACGTAACCATCACAGGCAACGGCGTTGACACGCTCATTGGTGACGTGAACGGCGACGGCGAGGTTAACATCGGTGATGTCACCACACTCATCGATTACCTGTTGGGCAACGAGGGTGATGACTTCGTCCTTGACGCTGCCGATTTGGACAATGACGGCGAGGTCAACATCAGTGACGTCACCTCACTCATCGATCTCTTGCTCGGCCAATAAGTGCCATCTAGAACTCATTTCAATCGGGGACATGCGCCAAATCGGTGTCATGTCCCCGATTTGTATTGTCCAGTGGACTGAGGCTCAGCCTCAGTATTTAGTTAATCTTAGAAAAAACAAGTTTTTCATATTCAAAATGCCAATTATTTTGTATATTTGCCCATTCGAATCAATTAACCTGAATATCAACTAAAATCACTTGAAAATGATGAAACATCTCCTTAACACAAACTCTTTGAGATTTGCCCTTTTGCTGGCAATCTTCAGCTCGTTTACTGCCGCCATGGCCTACGACTTTGAAGTCGATGGCATTTGCTACAACAGAACTTCCACCAATACCGTAGAGGTCACATACAAGAGTGTCGATTACTATGGTTATAATTATAATCGCCCTTCTATTGATATTCCTACCACTGTTATAAATGACAATGTTACTTATACTGTAACTGCAATTGGAGATAGCGCGTTTTATGATAGTAAAGTTTATGAGGTAACAATTCCTAGTACGATCACCTTAATTGGAAGAGCGGCTTTCTCATCATCATATAAACTTACAGTTATTACTTGTTTAGCTACAACACCACCAGAAATGGGCGAAGATTGTTTCTCTTATCATCATTATGGTTATAATAAATTGCCTTGGTACGAAGGCCAAAAAAAGACGGAATATGCTGGACAAAATAAGTCTATCGATATACTAGAATATTCTGGATGGGATTTATTTCTATATGTACCAGAAGAATCGTTTGATGATTATAAACAATTAAATGAAATAAATCATTATTTTAGTTTCGTCATCAATATTGGAGCAGGTGTGACTCAATTTGATGAAGAAGGTGCAGAAATTCACAAATGCTATGTACTGTATAATGGGTTTAACCATTCTCTTGAGACATGGAGCGATTGGGATCAAGGGTTGTGGTTTGATTATACAGGTACTGATTGGGGTAGCTCAGTAGATGTGTATGGTTATTCCTATGCAATCAAAGAAGGTAAAGAACCAAGTGGGGTCGATTGTTTTTGGGGCGAACACTATAGCTATTATGATCATTTATATGATTCAGAACTTTTGGATCGCTGGGAAGAAGATATGTTTTTTTATGACTTTTTTGTCGATGGTATATATTATAGAGATTTAGGTAATAACGAAGTGGCAGTTGCTTTCGATTCCAACGTTCATTTAGTGTGGGAAAAGTGGGATTATTATTACTATGGAGAACTAATCACTATTGATACTGAAAACTCGTATACAAATGGCGATTACTGCAGTTATTCTGGACAATCGGTTGTAATACCCCATACTGTAGATTATAATGGTGTAACATACAGTGTAACATCAATTGATAGTTATACTTTTTATGTTGCTGATGTAATTAGTTTTGATTATGAATATTTATCTAATCCTTTTGATGATGAAGTTATTTGTACTGGTGTTTATTGGGCTACCATTGGAGGCGGTTATCCCTCATGTCTTTCGTTACCAATAAATATAGATTATCAATTTGACTCATTTGATCATGATTATAATTATAACACTTTCATCCTCACTGGCGAGGGCGAGTGGTCTGGCGGCGCATTGGATGTCGCTGTACAGCGGTTGGATATTGCCAGCGGCATTACTGCTATCCCTGGCTTGATGGTGAATCCTCGTGAGGTGTATTGCTATGCCAAGGTGCCTCCCACATGTGACGAGAACACCTTCACCGATTACACGGGTACCTTGCATGTGCCAGAGTCCTCATTGGCGGCCTATTTCACGGCTCCCTATTGGTGCAACTTTTCCAATATTGTGGGCGATGCCGTTGAGTTGACGAGTCTGACTATCAATAAGGATTCTGTAGAATTGCTGGTAGGTGAGCAATTGACACTCAACGCATCTGTTCAGCCAGCTAACGCCAGCGTTGACAACATCGAATGGTCTTCAAGTTATGAAGCCATTGCAACTGTCGTTGATGGTGTGGTAATGGCTAAGGCAAAGGGCGAGTGTGATATCATCGCAACGTGTCATGATAAGCGAGTTGTTTGCCATTTGACAGTCAACGAGGTATTGCCCGAGTCGATTACCCTCAACATGGAAAGTGCCTTGATGGAAAAAGACAGCACGTTGACGTTGACTGCCACCATTTTGCCCGAGAACTCCACCTATAAGACCGTTACTTGGTCCTCATCTAACAATGCCATTGCCACAGTGAACAGTAACGGCTTGGTGACTGCAAAGGCCGAGGGCGAGTGCGACATCACTGCTACTTGCAAAGGCCTTACAGCCACCTGTCATGTTAAGGTACTGGAGCGTTTTATCTACATCACCCTTGACCAGCACCGCGCACGTTTGCTGCCTAACCATATCCTGACCCTCACCCCAACCGTCACTCCCATCCCCACCGACCTAGTGGTGACCTCCAGCAACCCGTCGGTTGCCGCCGCAAGGCTTGCCAATGGCAAGGTGCAGGTGGTGGGTGTAACGCCTGGCCATGCGCTCATCAAGGTGTGCTCTGCCGACGGCAAGGCATTTGCCGACTCGTGCGTTGTGGATGTCTATACCGAGGCTGGCGATGTGGATCTTGACGGCTTCGTGAAGATTGACGACGTGACCGCCCTGATTGACTATCTGCTGGGCAGCAACGTGTCACCGTTTGACATGGGCAATGCCGATGTGAATTATGACGGCGCTGTGACTATCGCCGACGTGACCGAACTGATTGACTACCTCTTGAGTGGTCAAGCGGCAGTCTCATCACGCGAGACTTTTACGGCTAATGGTGTGCCGTTCACGATGGTGCGTGTGGCTGGTGGCACGTTCATGATGGGTGCAACGGAAGAGCAGGGCGCAGATGCCCTCGACAGGGAGCGCCCCGTCCATCAGGTGACGGTGTCAACCTACAGCATCGGCGAGACCGAGGTGACGCAGGAACTGTGGCTCGCGGTCATGGGTTACAACCCGAGTAAGCATACGGGCGACCTGCAGAAACCTGTGGAATATGTGACGTGGCCTGAATGCCAGGAGTTCATCACACAATTGAACGCGCTGACGGGCCAGCACTTCCGCTTGCCCACCGAGGCCGAATGGGAATATGCCGCACGCGGCGGCAACAAGAGCCACAGCTATAAGTATGCCGGCAGCGATAACGTCGATGACGTGGCATGGTACACTGGGACCACCACCCATCCTGTGGCCTCACTGCAGCCCAACGAGCTGTTCCTGTATGACATGAGCGGCAATGTGGACGAGTGGATCAACGACTACTGGTCCAACTACACCAGTGAGCCGCAGACCGACCCGACAGGTCCCGAGACCGGCACCGACCACGTGTACCGTGGCGGCAGCTGGTACGGCGGAGCCACAGCCAGCCGCGTATCTAACCGTTTCTACCGCTCCGAAACATTCAGGCGCGGCACGATGGGCCTGCGACTCGCCCTGTAACCGATTTATCACAAAATAAAGAATAGAAAAGATTGGCAGCTCCAGTGCCCATGGGCTGCCAATCATTTATCCAGTCAATCCAGTTAGTCCAGTCACTCCAGTCTATCCAGTCTGTCTTGCTTTTTGACGTGGTGTGCACGCCAGCAATTGTTTTATATTTGTCGTCTAGGTGGGGACGTTCAGTCGCATTTAACAATTCATTAACATTTCCGCCCCTCCCTAAAAAAGGAGAGATATACTTCCTGTGGGTCGGGAAATCGGTGTTTGGTTATTGGCATGGTGTTTGCTACTCAATGGTGTGACACAATTATCATCAAAAAAAGAAAGGTATAAATTCAATATGATAAATAACCAACATAGACTCCAGCAACTCCACTGGAGAGAGGATATTACCGTGCCGAGGGCGGGTGCCGACTTCCCTGACGAAGAGGATGAGGAAGATGATGACCTGCCGGGCGGCGGTGGATATGGCGGTGACGGCGACAGCGACAATCCGTCCTACCGCGAGACACGACAGCGACGAAATGTCAGTCGGGGTGACAATTCTGCCACTCCCGTCATCGATAAATATGGCAAGGACATCACGCGCGAGGCTGCCGAGGGACGTCTGGACCCCGTTGTGGGCCGCGAGACGGAAATTGAACGTTTGGCGCAGATCCTGAGCCGACGCAAGAAGAATAATCCCGTGATGATTGGTGAGCCTGGTGTGGGCAAGAGCGCCATCATCGAGGGATTGGCTAAGCGCATTGTGGAACGCAAGGTGGCACGCACCCTGCTCGACAAGCGCATCGTCTCGCTCGACATGGCAGCCATTGTTGCCGGCACCAAGTACCGTGGCCAGTTTGAGGAGCGCCTCAAAGCGGTCATCGACGAGGTGAGCAACAATAAGAACGTCATCATGTTCATCGACGAGATCCACAACATCGTGGGCGCTGGCAATGCCAGCGGCTCGATGGATGCCGCCAACCTGCTCAAGCCGGCGTTGGCTCGTGGCGAGTTCCAGTGCATCGGTGCCACCACGCTCGACGAGTACCGCAAAAGCATCGAAAAAGACGGTGCCCTGGAACGCCGTTTCCAAAAAGTCCTTGTCGAGCCGACCACACCCGAACAGACGTTGGAGATCCTGCACCAGATCAAGGAGATGTACGAGAAGCATCACGGGGTGAACTATACCGATGAGGCTTTGCAGGCCTGCGTGACATTGACTGACCGCTACATCAGTGACCGCTTCTTCCCCGACAAGGCGATCGACGCCATGGACGAGGCCGGCTCTCGCGTGCATATCACCAAGGTGGACACCCCCAAGGAGATCGAGGATTTGGAGCAGCGCATCGCCGAAGCCCAGGACAACAAGTTCAAGGCTGTCCAGGCCCAGAACTTTGAGAGTGCCGCCAATTACCGTGACCAACAGGAGAAACTCAAGGAAGAGCTGCAGGTGGCTAAGGAACGCTGGGAGAAGGAACTGGACAGCCGTCGTGTGACCGTTAATGAGGGACACATCGCCGAGGTCGTCGCCATGATGACAGGAGTGCCCACCCAGCGCATCGCCCAGAGCGAAGGCGTGCGTCTGCTGGGTATGACAGATGAGTTGAAGAAGCAAGTCGTAGCCCAAGACGAGGCGATCGACAAGATTGCCCGCAGCATCCGCCGCAACCGTGCCGGATTGCGTGATCCCAAGCGCCCCATCGGTTCCTTCATGTTCTTGGGCCCGACGGGTGTGGGCAAGACTTTGCTCGCTAAGAAGCTGGCGCAATTCCTGTTCAACAGCGATGAGGCGCTCATCCGTGTCGATATGAGCGAGTATATGGAGAAGTTCAATGTCTCGCGCCTGGTGGGTGCGCCTCCGGGTTATGTGGGCTATGAAGAAGGTGGCCAGCTGACCGAAAAGGTGCGCCGCCATCCCTATAGCGTGGTATTGCTCGATGAGATTGAAAAGGCGCATCCAGATGTATTCAATATGCTGCTGCAAGTGCTTGACGAGGGCAACTTGACCGATGGACTGGGCCGCAAGGTGGATTTCAAAAACACCATCATCATCATGACAAGCAACATCGGCACCAGGGAGCTGAAAGACTTTGGCGCAGGCATAGGTTTTAACACTAATGAGTTGACCAAAGAGCGCAGCGACTCGGTTATCCGCAAGGCGTTGAACCGCCAGTTCTCTCCCGAGTTCCTGAACCGTGTGGACGATATCGTCACCTTCGGGTCGCTCAATCATGATGCCATCCTCAAGATTGTCGATATCGAATTGGCTTCGTTCTACAAACGCGTTGAGGAGAACGGTCTGAAGCTCGAGATTACCGATGCCGCTAAGAATCTGGTGGCCGATCACGGATCTGACATCCAGTATGGTGCACGACCCTTGAAACGAGCCATCCAAAGCGAAATTGAGGATCCATTGAGCGAAATGCTGCTGCGCGAAGAGGCCGCTACGGGTGACACTATCGTCATTGACGTGAAAGACGGCAAGATTGTTTCCGGCATTAAAAAAGCGGCAACCAAGACTGCTGCCGCAAAAAAAGACAAGTAAGAGGTTTGACTATAGCTTGATGTGACGCCACAGGAAACGTGGGATACGTCGCCACAAGGCAGTCAAAATACGGTATTTCCAATCGATTACTAGTATATGGCGTTGTTTCTGCAACGCCATTACTATTTGTCGGGCCACCTTTTCGGGCTTTAACATCATGGGGTAATGAAAATCGCCTTTCAGCAGGTCGGTATCCACAAATCCGGGACGAATGTCGGTGAAACGAATATCTAGGCCTCGGGCATTGGCTTGCTGCTCAAGTGCTTGGAGATAGACATTCTGCATCACCTTGGTGGCTGAGTATGACGGAGCCGGGCCAAGCCCTTTAGTGCCGGCGATGGATGTGATGGCTGCAATATGGCCCTTGCCTTGATCGGCAAAGTATCGGTAGGCTTCTCCAATCATGCGTGTGAAGCCCATGCCGTTGGTGTTCACGGTATTCAGCTCAATCTCCTCGTCCAGCGTGCGGTTCTGCTTGCCGATTCCTGAGGCATAGAAAAACAAGTCCATTCCACCCAATCGCTCAATCAGTTCCCTCAAGCGGGAAGTGGCATCATCGTGGGTGACTTCAATCGCTTGGACCTCTACCCTATCAGGCGCTTCGTTCTTGAGTGCCAGCAGCCGCTCCTCACGGCGTGCCGCCACTCCCAAGTTGTACCCATCGGCCAGCAACAGCCTGGCCACTTCCATTCCCATGCCCGACGAGGCTCCGATGATAACGGCTCTTTTCATTATAATCTTGGTTTTAGTCGAGTTGCTGGCGTACACTTTCCTCGTGGATGGCTTGCATCACGCGTTTCACGAAGTCAGGGTCAAGTGCCAGGCGTTCGCCCTCAGCAAGACGGTTTTTCAGCACATTCTGATAGCGTTGGGGTTGCATGACCCGCAAATTATGGGTCTTCTTGAACTGGCCGATTTCCCTAGACACCTTCATGCGTCTAGCCAATACGGCCAGCAGCTCGTGGTCACAGTCATCAATTTGCTGGCGCAGTAACGCCAATTCATCCTCCACTGGCGTGCCCGAGCGAATCACGAGACGATCCTTAATGGATTTCAACTCCTCAGGGGTAATTTGTTGGGCGCTATCGCTAAGGGCTTGATCAGGGTCACAATGTGTCTCAATCATCAAGCCGTCAAAGCCCATGTCAAGCGCCTGCTGGGATAAGGGTTCAACCAGTTCGCGTCTTCCGCCGATGTGTGACGGGTCGCACAGGATGGTCATGCCTGGGGCCATGCGACGCAAATCAAAGGGAATGTGCCATTGCGGTTCGTTGCGGTACAGGTGTTCACCAGCGGCGCTGAAACCACGATGCACCGCGCCTACACGTGTGACACCAGCATTGAGGATGCGTTGTATCGCTCCAATCCACAATTCCAGGTCGGGATTGACAGGATTCTTGACAAGTACGGTTATCTCGTCATGGCCATGCACGGCATTGGCGATGTCTTGCATGGCAAAGGGATTGGCACTGGTGCGTGCTCCAATCCACAGGATATCGATGCCTGCAGCTAGTGCTGCGTTGACATGTTCCACGGTCGCCACCTCGGTGGCAGTGAGCATTCCGGTCTCACGTTTTACCAGCTGTAGCCACTCCAGCCCCTTGTCGCCCACACCCTCGAAGCCGCCGGGCATGGTGCGTGGCTTCCATATGCCAGCCCTGAATACCTTTACGCCAATGGCGCTCAAGGCCAATGCGGCATCCAGTGTCTGTTGCTCGGTCTCGGCACTGCACGGCCCTGCGATGATGATGGGGCTGCCGTCAATGTCGAGCGGTTGAATGTCCTGTATCGATAAGGTGCCCATCAGCAGGCCTTGAAGCTCATGTCAAGTGACTTGATGGAGTGAGTCAAGGCACCCACCGAGATGTAGTCCACGCCACACTCGCCATAGGCGCGCAATGTGTCGATGGTGATGCCGCCGCTGGACTCGGTCTCTACCCTGCCGTTGATGATTTCTACTGCTTTACGGGTATTCTCGACCGAGAAGTTGTCAAGCATCACACGATCCACGCCACCATGGTCAAGCACCTGCTGCAACTCGTCAAAGTTGCGCACCTCAATCTCAATCTTGAGGTCCTTGCCATTATCTTTGCACCACTGATGAGCCTTTTCAATAGCGGGCACGATACCGCCAGCGAAATCCACATGATTATCCTTGAGCAGAATCATGTCGAACAAGCCGATGCGGTGGTTGCAGCCGCCACCGATGCGCACGGCCTCTTTTTCGAGCATACGCATGCCTGGGGTAGTCTTGCGGGTATCAAGTACACGCGTTTTCAACCCTTCCAGACACTTGGCATAGCGGGCGGTGGTCGTTGCCACACCGCTCATGCGTTGCATGATGTTGAGCATCAGGCGCTCGGTCTGCAGCAGGGAGCGAACCTTGCCTGTCACCACAAAGGCGATGTCGCCGGGTTTCACATGGGCACCATCCTCGATCATGACTTCCATCTGCAACTCAGGGTCAAATTTCTCAAACACGCGGCGTGCGATCTCGACACCCGCCAGGATGCCTTCTTCTTTGACAATCAGGCGCTGGCGGCCCATCTCGTCGGCAGGAATGCAGCACAAAGTGGTTGCGTCACCGTCACCAATGTCCTCGGCAAACGACAAGTCGATTAACTCATCAATCAGTTCTTCACGCGTTTTCATATGATTCTAAATATTTAATGTTTTACGACTACAAAGATAGTGCAAGCCGAGCACAATACCAAATTTATTTGAGTATTGTCAAGGCGCCGCCTATCTTGCCCGAAAACAAATTTGAGGGAACGTTAGGGTATTTTCGGTGGATTTGCTAATTTTGCAGCAATAAACACAAAACCTAAAGGCAAAAATGAAGATTACACTCGCTGTCATCGGAAAAACCGAAACGGGCTATGTCCGCCAAGGCATCGATGAATACGTGAAGCGGTTGCAGCACTATATTCAATTTGACATACGCTACATCGGTGACGTGAAGGGTACCCGCAACATGAGCGAGGCTCAACAAAAGTCGGCCGAGGGCAAGGCGTTGCTGGCTGCACTCGAAACAAGCGACCATGTGGTGCTTCTCGATGAGCACGGAACCGAGCGCACGTCGATGGACTATAGCCAATGGCTGCAGCGTCGCATGTCGAGCGGCAGCAAGCGTGTGGTGTTTGTCGTGGGCGGCCCCTACGGATTCTCCCAGGAAGTTTATGACCGCGCTAACGAGAAGATTTCGCTGAGCAAGATGACCTTTCCCCACGAGTTGGTGAGGCTGGTATTTGTCGAGCAATTATACAGGGCTTTTACCATCTTGAGGCACGAGCCCTATCATCATGAGTAGTTTTTTAATCTGAGAGAAAAGTTATGAGGGCGAGAGTAATAACGATAATGAGTATCCTGGTGGTCGTGAGTACATTCATGACCGAGGGGAAATCCTACTATAACTCGGTGAGCAACAATTTCGGTGGGTTGTTTCCCTATCCAGACATGAGGATGGCAGGACGGTATAAAGCCATCGAGGATAATTTGCTCATCGAGGAAAACGCGTCAATAGCGACAGCCTTGACGATTGATACCATGTTCATCAACAGCACCGCCTACCGCTATCAGATAAAATTTGCCAACCTGAACAACAAACAGGGCAAAACACGTAGCATCAAGAACCCCATGACTGGTGAAAAGACCACAATCACCAGTACCGAATGGGGACTGGTGTTCAACTACGACCTGGAAGGCGACTATTGCGCCGTAGTGCTCAGTTGTGACAACAGCACGCCGTTCAATGACATCACCGACCAGCGCACGATGTCATTAAAAGTCATCCAACGAAGCGGATCTGACACCCGTGAACTGGCGCAAACCACGCTCAGCAAAGGAATTTCATTAGAGGACGACATGAACACCCTGAGCGTTGATATTGATGAACGAGGCGTGAAAGTGACAATTGGCAAGGATGAGTTGCAAGAGGTATTGGAAACCGCTGTATCAAGACCGACTGGCCCATTGCAGGTGGGCTATCTGGTCGGTCCCGGCTCTCGCGTCGCCGTTGAGCGTGCAGTGCTCACCATCGAGAATGAGAAACAGGTTGCGGCAACTACTTTATGGACCCGCGAGGCGCTTGATGAGTATTTTGCCGCAAGCGCCGACCCAGTAGAGGGTTACTGGAAATACCTGGACCGCGATATGGAAGACAAGTGGCTGCGGTTGGGCGGTCGCTATACCTTAGCAGTAGTGAGAAGCGATGACGGCTATGACATTATATATATAGATGGCGCACAGGTCAAAAAATCGCTTTGGCAGGAAGGAATGCTTAAAGGCCACATGACCAAGACCGTATTCAGCGGCAACTATGATGCCACCTGGATTGACGCTACTATGGAGCCAATCGATAAGGATGTGCAGGCCACAATTGAGAATGGCGTGATTCTTACCATGAATTTCCCCATCTATAAAAGCCAAGTGCGCTTTTCCAAAGTCCTAAACGCTGATGACTGAAAAAAAAACTTGCACAATTCAAATAATGTGAGTAATTTTGCCCCCGGATTTATTCAAGATAATTAATAAAATATTGATTATGAAGAAGATAATGTTATTATTCGTAGCCATCTTCACTATGGCTCAGATGAATGCAAACACCCCAGAAGTAGCTACCACCGAGGCTCCTGCAGCTACCATGGCAGCCAGTGATGACAACGAATCGAACTATCAGCACCCCTTCAAGGATGACGACGAGAGCACCAAGCACTGGACCGCAACCACCACAGGATTCTACTTGGGTATGGGCGTTAACCATAACTGGGAGGCTATTAACAACAGCTTTGAGATTGGTTGGCTCAATCTTGCCGCC
Source organism: Muribaculaceae bacterium (assembly GCA_017553785.1). GTDB lineage: Bacteria > Bacteroidota > Bacteroidia > Bacteroidales > Muribaculaceae > Sodaliphilus. Next base: position 28,903 of record JAFZKD010000051.1, read on the forward strand.
ATCAAATACAACAGCCTGCACGGACAAGTTTTAACTCTGGGTGTCGGAATTCATCACCGTTCTTACAGCATGAAGCGTCCGATTATGCTTGAGCGTGGCGACGGGTCCCAGATTGTCACTGTAGGTACCTACCCCTCTGAGAATGTTGACAAGATTAAGAATCGTTCATCTAATCTGAACATTTGGGGTCTCCAATTCCCGTTGATATTCCAACAGAGAATTGTTAAGAAACTGGACCTCAGTGTTGCTGGTATTTTGAACTGGAACACCTATGCCCGCGTGGATAACCACTTCGAGATGGACAAGGTCGAGTATGACACCAAATTCAAGAACCTCAAGCAGGAGAAAATCAACTTTGACTTTATGGGCAGCCTCACCTGGAACGAGTTTGGCATCTATTGCCGCTACAGCCCTGGCAAGTTCTTTAAGGACGGTTTCGGTCCCGAAATCAAGAACACCTGGACCATGGGTCTCATGATTGGCCTGTAATTCAAAGATGATCACATAACAGTCATACTTCGGAAATTCCCACCGAAAACGGGGATTTCCGAATTTTTTTTTGCGTTTTTTTGTTACAATTCCACCTGACGTGCGTTATATAGACAGAAAAGCCTCTATCATGAGGGTTTAACAACGACAATGACACAACCTGACCGCATCACTAAAGCATTCACAGCACTGAGGGAGCAGATGCTCTTGCTGGCAGAGCGAATCACGGGAAACCGTGACGATGCCGCCGATGCAGTGCAGGACGCTTTTGTGAAACTGTGGCAGCACAATGAACGTTACCAAACAATGACCCATGCACAAGGAGCCGGAATGACCGCTGTGCGCAACTTGAGTATCGACATGGTGCGTCGCAACGCCCGCCGTACTGATGTCGAACTCGAGAATGCTGCTGACACTGTCATGGACACGACCGATGAGGAGCGCAACCTGACCTACCAGCAAGTGCGCCACATCATCGACAACGAGCTTAGCCCCAAGCAACGCACCATCATCGACCTGCGCGAGATGGAGGGGTTGGATTTTGATGACATCGCTAACCGTCTGGACATGACCGCCGCCAACGTGCGTGTGGAACTGAGCCGTGCCCGCAAGCGGGTGCGCGAAATATACCGAAACCGAAAGGAGGGAATCGCATGAACAAGTTACAAAAAATAAACAGTCAAGCCGAACTGGAGCAGCTCATCGAGCGCTACTTTGACGGAGAAACCAGTCTGCAAGAGGAGCAACTGCTCAAGCAAACACTTGCTGACTGCACCTGGACCAGCGACACTATCGACGAGGCACGCTTTACCATGGGCTATTTCACCGCCCATAAGCAGCAGCAACGCCGCATTGTCAAAATGACCACCCGCCGTCGTATCATCGGCATTGCCGCCTCGATCGCAGTACTGCTCACTGTGGGAGCCAGCGCCCTGAGCTACATCCACCAGTCCCAAGGTGTTTGTCTTGCCTATGTCAACGGCAAAGCCATCAACAACGAGGATGAGGTGATGGAACTTATCAGCAAAGACTTGAGTACAATGGATGTTGCTTCACATAGTATGGAGGCGCAGTTACTGAGCATTAGCGAAGCACTTGAACTTGATAACAACTAAAACAGTATAACTATGAAACGGATTGTGATTTTAATTCTGACGTGTCTTGTGGCCTCATCGGCGGCCATAGCGCAAGCAGGCTTGAACATCAACCGCCTGTTCAATGAGGAACTGAAAACGGATGCGTGGGTCACCCAAGAACTCAATGGCAAAACCGAGATTATTGTTACTGGCAATAAGGCTAAGGAAATGGGACTGTCCACCTATCATAGCATCAGTTTGAAACATGGCAAGAAAGCCGAGAGAGAAACCATTGAGAAACTCGTGCTCAAAGACGGAGCGCAAGCTCTTGATAAGGATGTCGAATACCGCAATGGCCAACTCTATTATGGTTTCTTCACTTTAAAGCCGGTAAAAAACAATAAGAGGTATATCTTCTACCTAAACCAGAATCTGGCAAATAAGTCACCCTGGAACATTGTGACGGTCATCTATATGGAAGGGAAGAAGAGTCCTGAGGAAGTAAAGAAACTTATTCGCAAATAATTAATTACATCTAAATAAAAGTCATTATGAAACACTATTATTTCTTACTCACGGCACTTCTTGCCGTAATGCAGATGTCTGCACAGACCAGCGACACTGTCAAGGTCATTGACCAACCAAGCCAGGTGATTATCACCGAAACACCCACGGGCGTGCAAATGAAAGTCTTGGGATCCAATAAAGACGACAATTACACCTACACTGTCCAGCACTCTTCCAACGACACTATCCACACCACGCAAGGCAATGACTGGGAACTCAACTTTCCTTACAGTCTGACTTTCACAAAAGACTCAGACTCTCATTGGGCAATCACTACGAACGGTTTTTATATTGGCGGCGGCATCCAGCACTCATGGGATTTGATCAACAATAGTTTCGAAGTCGGTCTGCTCAATATTGCATCACTTAATTATGACACTCATCATGGCCAAGACATCTCATTGGGCGTGGGTATTCACCACAAATCCTTCTCGATGAAGCGGCCCAATATGCTGTGGTGTGAAGATAATACCGGTATCGTGGGAGCCACTTTATATCCTAACGAATTAGATGTGAAAGACCGCTCCTCTAATCTGAATGTTTGGGCTTGGCAATTCCCGTTGATGTTCCGCCAGAGGATTTATAAAAAAACCGCGATCAGGGTTGGAGGCATTATGAACTGGAACTTCAAAGCTCAAGTGCACAATCGCTTCAAAGAGGGTAATACCAATTATGACATCACTCAGAAGGGGTTGAAACAGAACAAGATAACATTCGACCTGATGGCAGGACTGATAGTAAGTCACACAGGTATTTATTTCCGTTACAGTCCCAACGAGCTGTTCAAGAAAGGCTATGGCCCCGAGATCAAGAACACTTGGACCCTAGGCGCTTGCTTAGCTTTCTGATAAAACAAGACTCGAAAACTCAGGTATCTCCTGATATTATTATACAACGAGAGTGGATCAAAAATGAGTTGACCCACCCTCATTGTTTATGGGCATTTCTTATAGGCTTGCCATTAGAATCTCCTTGATGTCCTTTTCAGTTAAAGGAGCGTAGGCGTGTTCCAAACCCTCGTTCACTGCGATATGGTGCGCCATTTCGTCGATACGGCTTTCATCGATTCCCACTTCGCGCAGGTGCATCGGTATGTTGATGCTCTCGAAGAAAGCATGGGTGGCATCGATGGCCTTTTCTGCGATTTCTTGCTTGGGTAGTGAGGCATCAATACCGAAAACGTTGATGCCGTACTTTACAAAGCGGTCAATGGTATTTTCGTTCAATATGTGGCGCATCCAGCGAGGGGTGATGATGGCTAGTCCTTCGCCGTGGGTGATGTCATAATAGGCACTCAAGGCATGCTCAATGCCGTGGCATGGCCATCCGCTGGGGCTGTTGCCTAGAGACAGAATGCCGTTGCAGCCATAGGTGCAGCACAACATCATCTCGGCACGTGCGGTATAGTCCTCGGGGTTCGCCAGGCACTTGCGGGTGTTTTCCATCAGTGCACGGAACTCAGCCTCGCAGATTCCGTCGTTGAGCAGAGTGGTGTCGGCGGCGAAGTACTGTTCCATTACGTGGTTCATCGCATCGGCACAGCCTGCAGCGGTCTGTTTTTTAGATACCGAGAAGGTGTAAACAGGGTCGAGAATTGAGCAAACGGGGAACAGCAGCGGGTCTATATAGCCTATCTTGTCATTGGTCTCGGTGCGGGAGATGACGCCTCCGCAGTCATACTCACTGCCTGTTGCAGCCAACGTCAGGATATCTACAATGGGCAATGCGGCCTGAGCCTTCACCTTGTAGGTGATTAAGTCCCATGGGTCTCCATCGTACTTGGCTCCAGCGGCGATAGCTTTAGAGCAGTCGAGCACGCTGCCACCACCCACAGCCAGGATGACATCAATGTTCTGCTCCTTGCAGATGCGAACGCCGTCGAGCACACTTGGGTCATATTTAGGGTTGGGCTGGATGCCTGGGAGCTCGAAGATCTCATAGTCTTTCAAGAGATCCATCACCCGGTCATACAGACCAATCTTTTTAATACTGCCGCCGCCATAGGTCAACAAAACGCGCTTGCCCAGGGGACGCATCACATCGGGTAACTTAACGATAGACTCCTTACCGAAAATGAGCCGGGTCGGGGTCATGTAATCAAAATTCTGCATAGTGGTTTATATATCTTTATAATTTGATGATTTCCATTTTACTGCTCGGCCTTGGTCATTTCACAACACTTGAAGATGATGAATGCAAATAAGCGCAACGAGTCACCCCAAGTATGGATTACATTCACAGGAACGGGTTACAACGCTTCTCATCGGCCACGGTGGTCGTGGGACCGTGACCAGAAGCTATAACGGTCTCGTCGGGTAACGGTAGAATCTTTTCGCGGATGCTGTTGATGAGTTGCGCCATGTCGCCGCCCATCAAATCGGTGCGGCCTACACTGCCGTTGAAGATGGTGTCGCCTGCGATGAGCAGACTACTTTGAGGCAGATAGAATGCCAATCCGCCTGGAGAATGACCGGGGACATGAAGCACTTGGATCGTCTCTTCACCCAGCATGAGGGTATCTCCGTCGGCAAGATTCCGATCGATTATTAGAGGATCGCTGTTAATCTTGAGGTGGAATTGAGCCACCTGTTCAGGCAGATCTCTTCCCAACTGGGCATCCAAAGCACATGCGCACACGTCGGCTCCGGTCTGGTCTGCTAGCCAACGGGCGCTGCATACATGATCCAGATGCAGGTGGGTAAGCAAAACGTGAGTGACATTCAGATGCTGGTCGGCAATGAATTTGGTAATCATCTCTCGTTCTTCATCTCGCATCATGCCGGGGTCAACGATCACAGCCTCGTGTGTGGTTTCGTCCCACAGGATATACATATTCTCGCCAAACGGGTTGACAGTCATCATTGTGGCATTCATAACGGCAGATACAGTATTTTTTTTGTTTTGAAAAAATCTTCCTTGAAATAGCTCGACAACTCGTCAATGAGCGCAGCTTTCTTGTACTGGGCAACTTCATGGCTCAGGTCACCGCCCTTGAGGCATAGCAGACCATTAGGTACGGCATTTCGGTCCTCCCTGTCGATGAAACGCTTAACCAGGGGCACCATCTCGCCCAGGTCCATCACGGCACGGCTGACCACAAAGTCAAATTTACCTTTCACTTCCTTGACATCGCCATGCTGGAAAGTGACGTTGGTCAGTCCGATACGCTCAGCGATGTCTTGTGCAACTTTCAGCTTTTTGCCGATGCGGTCCACAAGATGGAAAGATACTTCAGGAAAATAGATGGCCAGCGGAATGCCTGGAAATCCCCCACCCGTTCCCAAGTCCATGACGCGCGTGCCTGAAGTGAATTTCACAAACTTGACCAATCCCAGTGAATGCAGGATGTGGTTCACTTCCAGATTCTCGATGTCCTTGCGGGAAATGACGTTGATCTTGGCGTTCCACTCGGGATATAGTTCCTCGAGTTGCGCCATCTGATTGCGTTGTGTCTCGGTCAGTTCCGGGAAATAGTTAAGGATGTGTTCCATGACACCTTAATTCAGTCGGTCAATGATACTGTTCTCACACAGGCTGGGTTTGAGGTCGCCATACGGAATGGTAATCTTGGGCTCACCCACGGCTTCCACCGCCAATTCGTTGGGCAGATAGCTCCATGTCACACCATTGTCATCAAAAAAGAAGTTGTGTGACACTGTGATATTTTCTACGTTAAAATAGCCCAAGTCATTGAGCTGTTCATTACCCGAGGCATTGTTCTGAGCCAGCAACTGTTGTTTGAGCAATTGGCAAACATCGGCAACGGCATCATCACGGAAAAGGTTATTCACATCAATAAACGTTTGATTCACTACATCAAAACTGTAGTAGCGGTGAGTCACAGATGTGACTTTATCATTCTTTTTCACCACATCTACACGTTCAAAGGTCACCACACCATGCTTGTTGTAGATGGGAGAGATGCGTGTGCTGGTGGCATATTTGAGGGTGGTAAGGTCATCGGACTCGGCATCGATATCCTCATCGCTGACGGACCCATCCATGAAGTCATACTGATGCATACTGTTTACCACTACTTGGCTCATGGCATCGGCCAGTGACAAGGTATCGCCTGACTCAAGCACATAGACCGCAAATAGGCGTTGTAGTGTGTCGGCAGGTTGATTCTCGCCTATCTTTACCGGATACTCGATGGTCGCATCGGCGGTGATAGTGCAACGCTCGCCGTTGGACATCATGAAACTAGAGTTGCTCTGGTGTTGTGTCTTTTTTGTGGTAACAGCAGGTTTACCGTCATCGGCATACTTGTTCGCATTGCGACCACAAGAAATCGATAACATCATGAAAGACAGTAGTATAAATAGCGAAACTAAGTGAGTTCTCATCATGCTCCAGTATGTTTAGTTATGATTTATTTCGCTAAGGTACGAAAAATTTAGATAAAACAAAGTGGCGGAATGTTTTTTTTGCCGATTATGTGATTAATCAGGCTGCGTCAAGACATAAAAAATGAAAAAATGCTTTTTCATTTTGTTCTGTACTTGACTTGCACTAATTTTGCCAAAAAAAGTAATGATGTGCTTATGAAGATCGGAGAATTCAACGAGTTGAAGATTAACCGGACAGTTGACTTTGGGGCTTATCTCATTGATGAGAATACCCACGAGGTGCTGTTGCCTAAACGTTACCTCACTCCCGAGATGAAAGTGGGTGACACCATACGAGTGTTTGTCTATAACGATAGCGAGAACCGTCCGGTTGCAACAACCGAGCAACCATATGCCGTGGTGGGTGATTTCGCGCTGCTGCGTGTCAAAGCTGTGAATAAGGTGGGCGCGTTCATGGACTGGGGACTGACGGCCAAGGATCTGCTCGTTCCTTTCAGAGAACAGCGCGTGGACATGAAAGTCGGTCGCAGCTATATTGTGCGCGTCTATCTTGATGGTGCCAGCCAGCGCATTGTCGCCAGTGCCAAACTCGCCAAATTCCTGAACAGAACAGAGCCTGACTACTACCATCGTGAGATGGTTGAGGTATTGGTAGTGCAACGCAGTGATTTGGGTTACCGGGTCATCATCAATAACTCGCACTGGGGCCAGATTTACCAAAATGAGACTTTCCAGGACGTGAATATCGGCGACCGGCTCACCGCTTTTATCAAGCAAGTGCGTCCTGATGGTAAGGTTGATGTCACTCTTGCAAAGATAGAGAAAATGCGTGTAGACAACCTTGCTGAACGCATCGAGCAATATCTCAAGGCTAACGGCGGAGAAATGACCCTCACTGACAAAAGCGACCCTGAAGACATCAACAAGGTGTTCCAATGCAGCAAAAAGGATTTCAAGAAAGCCCTCGGCTTCCTCTACAAGCAACAGAAAGTCACCTTAGGCGACACCGTGGTGTTAAATAAGGGATGAAATTATCAAAAGTGAGTCAAGCATGAGGACACGATATCAAATATTGATGGCTATTGCATTGGTGTTCAGTTTGTCAGTGAATGCTGATAACAGTAAGACGCCGGAGCCTTGTCTGCCGGTGCCGTCGCCGCAGCAGGTGGAATGGCAACGGCTGGAGACATACGCATTTATTCACTTTGGACCCAATACGTTCACCGACAAGGAATGGGGGTTTGGAGACACACCGCCCGAGGCATTTAACCCTACCCGACTTGACTGTGAACAGTGGGTACAGACTGTCGTGAAGGCTGGAATGAAGGGCATTATCCTCACGTGCAAGCACCATGACGGCTTTTGCCTGTGGCACACAAAATATACCGATTATAGTGTCGCCAACTCCCCTTTCAGACGAGACGTAGTTCGGGAGTTGTCAGATGCCTGCAGGAAATATGGCATCAAATTCGGCGTCTATCTCTCGCCATGGGACAGGCATCAAGCCAGCTATGGCACGGCCGAGTATGTCACTTATTACTATAACCAACTGGAGGAACTGATGACGCAGTATGGAGATGTGTTTGAGGTGTGGTTTGATGGAGCCAACGGCGGTGATGGCTGGTATGGAGGCGCATGTGAGAAACGAGAAATTGACCGTAGCACTTATTACAACTATCCTAAAGCCTGGGGCATTGTCAATCGTCTGCAACCGAGTGCTGTCATCTTCTCGGATGGAGGTCCCGGTTGTCGCTGGGTAGGTAACGAGAAAGGTTTTGCCAATCCCACTAACTGGTCATTCCTGCGCATCAAAGAGGTTTATCCTGGTTACCCGCAATATGAAGAGTTGCAGTCGGGCCATGCCGACGGTGACGCATGGTGTGCCAGTGAGTGCAACACGTCAATCCGTCCGGGATGGTTTTACCATGAGAGCGAAGACGACAAGGTCAAGACCGTTGACGAGTTGACCGACCTGTATTACCGCAGCGTGGGCCATAACGGCACTTTCCTGCTCAATTTCCCCGTGGACCGAGAGGGCCTCATCCACCCCACTGACTCGGCCACAGTTGTCCTGTGGCGTGAGCGCATCGACCATGAGCTGGGCAATAATCTGCTCGTTAATGCAAAATTCACAGCGAGCGATACCAGGAACAAGTCCTACAGCGCTTCCATGCTTGGCGATGGCAAATGGGACACCTATTGGGCAGCGAGCGATGAAGTCACCGCTGCCGATATCGTTATCGAGACTAAGAAGGACGTCACTTTGAATCGCATCATCCTGCAGGAGTATATCCCGCTTGGTCAACGTGTTAAAGCGTTCGTCATCGAGTACAAGACCTGCTGCGGAAAATGGGTGCCTGTGATCACCGATGAGGAAACGACGACCATCGGCTACAAACGCATCGTGCGCTTTGCCGAGAAGACTTCCAAGGAGTGGCGCATACGCATTACTGATGCCCGCGCATGTCCCTGCATCAATAATATCGAAGGGTTTTATTCAGATAATAGATAAAAGATATTAGATTTTGACATCTATGGAGAATGTGAGTAACCGCGCGTTGCGTATTGCCGAGGAAATTACCCGTCGCACTACCTGTAACCACTATAGGATTGTGCTCAACGAAGAGCGTACACCTGCCACTACTGACAGCAAAATCGGTGGTAGGCCCTATTGGCCTTCTGATAAAGAGTATCCTGTTGACGGACAAGGAAAACCGATGCTGATGGTCATGCAGATCAACTGTGCCGAGTGTGGACTGCAAGCGCCGTTACCCGAGCAAGGCATGCTGCAATGGTTCATCAGTATCGATACTGAGCGCATGTACGGATGCCGTGGTAATTATGACGAGGAATCTGGATTCAAAGTCGTCTATCACGAGCATGTTGATGATTGTCCCTTGACCGCAGACCTTCCTGTTCACGACCGTGTTGATGACATGCTGACACCTGTCAAGAGTGAAGTCGCTATTGATGTGGTTGCCGAGCAAACGACGATGGGTGTGACCGATGGGAACTTCAACAGCCTTTTCTTTGACATTGTCAAGGAAATCACTGGTGCCGAATACGAGGGCAAAATGTGGTATGAGTACTTGGATAATGATGATTGCCTGTACTTTGAGCAAAATCTGGGAATGACCCGCCCTTGCCATCAGATGTTGGGTTATCCCGTCTTTGACCAGGATGACGCGCGCCGCGAC
>JAFZKD010000052.1 GCA_017553785.1 Muribaculaceae bacterium
AAATCACGGCTGAAACCCAGCAGATTGATGTATCGGCATTGCCCGAGGGTATGTATTTCATCACTATGTGTGACGGGACGCGGAAATTTGTGGTAAAATAATTGTGGTCTTGTAGGGCTGTCGTATTACGGCAGCCGCACACGGGAAACCGACAGCGGCTGCCACGGTGTGACAGCCCTACAAACCGAAACAAAGAAAGGGTAATAATCAATTAAATAGGATATGAAAAGCTTGAAATCATATGTCCTGCTTGCGCTCCTGCTGATGGCGGGAGGGGTGACACAGGCCCAAACCGACCTCGACGCGCTAATGGCCGTCCGTGGGGAATACTTCTTTTCCATTCAAATCCAGCAACCTGAAGAAGCCGTCCAGCTTACGCGGCTGTGTTCCATCGACAAGATGGAGGGCGACAGACTGATTTGCTATGCCAACGCCGAGCAGTACCAACAACTCTTGGCCAAGGGCTATCGCCCGACGCTGCTCACCCCACCATCCATGCAAGAGGAGTATGCCATGTGGGACGGCTCGAACCGCGAGGCCTACGACTGGGATGCCTATCCCACCTATGAGGCTTATCAGGATATGATGAAGCGGTACGCCGAGGATTATCCCGAACGGTGCACTTATATTGACTGGGGCACGCTGGCGAGCGGACGCAAGCTCATGTTTTGTCGCTTCAACAACGGCGAGCCCGACGGCAAGCCTAAGTTTCTCTACACCTCTACCATTCATGGCGATGAGTTGACGGGCATGATGCTGATGCTTCGGCTCATCGATGAGCTTTGCACGAGTGATGACCCCAGAATCCTTAATTTGATTGATCAGCTCGACATTTTCATCTCGCCTTGCACTAATCCGGATGGCACCTATCACGGGGGCAACAACACTGTCTATGGTGCCCGACGCAACAACGCCAACGACGCAGACCTGAATCGCAACTATCCCGATTTCGATGACGGTCCCCATCCTGACGGCAGGGAGTATCAGCCCGAGACGCTTATGATGATGGAACTTGCTGAGCAATACCTGTTTACCATGGCGGCGAACTATCATGGCGGTGCCGAGTTGCTGAACTATCCCTGGGATACCTACCAGCCACTTCACCCTGATGATGACTGGTGGAAGCTGGTGTGCCATGAATACGCCGACCTGACACACGAACATGATACCGTATATATGAGCGACTTCAACAACGGCATCGTCAACGGTTATGTGTGGTTTCCCATCTATGGCAGTCGGCAGGATTATATGAACTATTATGCCCAATGCCGCGAGGTGACCATAGAATGCTCATTTTCTCATGCCCCCAACCCATCGCTGATGCCGATGTATTGGACCTATAACCACGAGAGCATGCTGCGTTACATGGAGCAATGCCTTTATGGGATTCACGGCACGGTGACGGATTCGGTCACAGGCGAACCCTTGAAGGCCGATGTCACCATCTACAGCCACGACCATCACGGCTCTGCCGTCAGCAGCCACCTGCCGGCAGGCGACTACCACCGTCCCATCAAAGGCGGTACCTATGAGGTGACGTTTTCTTGCGAGGGGTATTACCCAAAGACCTTTACGCTGACGGTGGGCGATGGAGAGACGTTGGTGCAGGATGTGCAGTTGGTGCCAGAGGGGTATGGGGTGGAGGAAGACGGCCCTTCGACAGGCTCAGGGGCCTTGGTGGTTTATCCCAATCCTACCAACGGCGTTTTGTCCGTTGAGACGCACGGCCGTGCATCTCTACCGCCCCAGACCTACCGCATCACCAACCTGATGGGACAAACCTTATTGACAGGCAAAATCACGGCTGAAACCCAGCAGATTGATGTATCGGCATTGCCCGAGGGTATGTATTTCATTACCTTTGCGGGCAAAACGCAGAAATTTGTGGTGCGGTAAACGCATTCTAAAAACGAACTAGGAAAGCTCGCCTCATTGCGAGGCGGGCTTTTTTATGTTGTCAGTTTTTTTATTACTTTTGCACCCAAATAAT
>JAFZKD010000053.1 GCA_017553785.1 Muribaculaceae bacterium
AAGAGGATGCCGATGTATTGGATATCTGAGTGGCTCTGCCGGAATTGACGTCAACCGACATAGCCTGTAATGGAATATAAACAGTAACTAAAAAAAACAACAGATTATGAAGAATATGGCAAAAACATGGCTTGCAGTTTTGATTTTTGTGGCTTGCAGCCTGACAATGACAGCCCAAAGCGATAACAACCAGCGCATGAGCCGCGAACAGTTGGCCGAAGCACAGGCCAAACACATCGCAAGCGAGTTGGGGCTTGACGAAGGAACCACCAAGAAATATGTGGAGACCTTCTGCGACTATCAAAAGGAAATCTGGGCCTTGGGGCCGAGGGAGCACGGAAAGAAGAAGGCAGAGATGACCGACACCGAGACCGAACAGGAAATCCAGGCGCGCTTTGAGCGCAGCGAGAAAATCCTCAGCATCCGCCAGAAGTATTACAAGCGCTACAGCCAGTTCCTCACCCCCAAGCAGATTGACCGGGCCTATAAACTGGAACGTGAAGCGATGAAACGACTGGCAAGGCATGGCAACAAGGGACAGCGCGGCAAGAAAGACGGCGGCCGACGCGGCCAAGGCAAGAGAAACAGAAATTGATTCATCCTGAGCTCCTCAAGAGATGAACTCAAAGAAAGTGATTATATCAGCCACTGTGCTCCTGCTGGCGATGTCTGCAGGAGCGCAGGTGCTGAATGTGAAGGTCGGAAACGTGACCTATCGTTATCCAGCCTTCCAGACGGGTGTCATGGCTTATGACGAGAGCTCCTACCTAGATATCTTGGAGAAGCGTTTTGTCCTGAATGAGGTTGATGAGGCAACAGTGACCGAGACGATGGATGTAGCCAACACTGTCACCGTGTCCTATGGTGATACCTTGCGGATGATAACCATCACTACAGAACAGACGGCGGTCCTTGAGGCAGTCCTCAATACCGCTTCGAACGCCGAACTTGTTTCATCGGCATTGAGCGGGCTGAGACTCAATTTCCAGTCCGCTGGCATTACACATGTTGAAGTGGAGAGTGTTGACGGCTATGCCATAGCAGGCAACGCCGAGCAGTCATTGGAAGGAGGTCAAATTGAAATCACCGACAATCAATCCATCATCACCATGAACGCACCGGATGGGAGCACGTTCACCCCTGGTGTGGACTATGTCGTGACGACCTTCCCTTGTGACCTGTATGGCGGATACCGTCTCTCGATTTTCAAGGATGGCATGGTGGCTCATTTCTTCGGCGTTCATCAGGTGGCAGAGGCTGGCTCATTCATTAGCCCGCTTGACCTTGATGAGAGCGACCTGGAGTTCACTGATCCCTCGGAACCCTTCGTGGAAGACGAGCGCCCCGGCTTGAATCCTGCCACTAGAGCAGCCTTGATTGCCTACAAGCGTAATCCTACCGAAGAGAACAAACAGGCTTTGCTGGAACAGATGGGCATCAGGTATGACAAGGTCGTGGCCCGCAAGAAGGCCAAACTGCGCCAGCTGGAACGCGAGGCGCATCATCAGGCACTGATTGACGAGATGCAGGCGATTGTGGACGAGATGATCGAAAACCGTGAAGTCCGCATCTTTCAACAATTTCTTCGCCTCATTGACCCCCGAGAAGATAATGACTCCACCGACCAATGGATGGTGCTGAGAGGTTCTTGGACTGAAAACGCCTATATAGCCTATGCCCCCTTGACCAATGCGGAGTATGCCCAGTATATGCCCGGTTTCACATATCCCAGTGGGCAGGAGAACTTCCCTGTGGTGAACATCTCTTACAACCAGGCCCTCGCTTATTGTCAGTGGCTGGGCTCAACAGATGATGTGTATGCCTATCGCCTCCCAAGCGAGGAGGAATGGATCATGGCAGCAGGTCATATGCCCAAAGACGTTGCCATGAACAGCGATTTTGTTGAAAGCGGACTCACTGCGGTGGATGCCTATGCCCAGACGACGGGTGCCTGCGGTGGAATCGACTTCTGGGGCAACTGCTGGGAATGGACCTCCACGGAGGGCGAGGATGGCCTCTATATCGTTAAGGGCGGAGCTTGGGACTCCAGCCGCGACGCTTGTCGCACGGAATACTCCGACGATGCGCGGGATCCATCACTAGGCTATGATAATGTAGGTTTCAGGGTTGTAAGAGTGGACCGATAACTATCACAGAATATGAAAAAGGCTATTATCATTTTGCTCATTGCAGTGGCATCATTTAATGCCAGTGCCGAGATATACAGTTACCTGAAGTTCACTAAGACTGATGGCACGACCCTCACCTGTCCAGTAGAAGGACTCAAGTTAACCTATGACAGCAGCAATGTTTACATCAGTCACTCCGAGGGAGAGGAAGAAATCTTACTGAGTTCGCTCTTGAGCATGTCTTTCAGCAATGAGAAGCCGCAAGACACTGGCCTGCGTGGCGATGTGAACAGCGACAGAGAGGTGAACATCGCTGACGTGAATGCTGTGATAGCAGCGATTCTTTCGGCTCAAGACTCATACGAGGGACGTGCCGACGTGAATGAAGACGGAGAGGTGAACATCGCTGACATTAATGCCGTTATTGACATTATCCTCAGCAATTAGCATAGCTATTCAATCAATTAATTAGATACTTTGTTCATCGTATTTTGCAATGGACAGAATCGAAATAAAACAATGGAAAAAAGAATACAATTGATTAGGCTCTCTGAGGAGCATACTATTGCTTTCAAGGAAGAGATGCAGGAAGCGTTCCAGCATGGTTTCCAGGCGTACAATAAAGACGATAGCGAAGAAGACTCCAACCAGTGGCAGGTGCTGCCTGATGAGGACTTTTACCAGTCATTGAGGGCTGAAGGCGCCGAAGCCTACGAGGCTATCAATGTCGACGGCCAGCGTGTGGGCGGTGCCATCATTACCATCGATAGCTCGATGCATGAAGGTGAACTGGCGTTCCTTTATGTGAAGGTGGGTGTACAGAGCAGGGGCATCGGTCAGGCAATCTGGAAAGGCATCGAGACAATGCATCCCGAGGTTGAACTGTGGGAGACATGCACTCCGTATTTCGACCGCCGCAACATCCACTTCTATATCAACCGCTGCGGCTTCCATGCCGTCGAGTTCTTCAACGAACATCACCCCGACCCGAATATGCCCGAACAACTGACGGAGCAGCGAGGGCCGTCGAGTGAACTTGAACGGCCGAGTCGTGACGGAAGAAGACGAAGTCAATTTGACCAGGAAGACGGCCTGTTCAAATTCGAGAAGAGAATGAAGTAGCATCAAAAGCATAGGGCCATTCCTCTCCATCATGGTTTAGTTCTTTCTGTGAACGTTACATGAACTGTGTCTCCGAAGGTTTTCCCGATTTGTTTTCTGATGTCTTTGCGGAGCCCGATAATGTAGCACGGCGTCCCCATTTTTACGATCTGGCCATCGTAAGGCACTCCGTCAATGGTGGCATGAACCAGTAGCCGCCCCTTTCCGAAGAGTGCCCTAATATCATAGGGAACCTCAACATAAGCGGCGTCCATGCTGCCGTTTTGCAGAACAATTGCGTCAAATTCTAAATCAAACATTTTCCGTCATTACTTTGTTTTTATGGGCGGTAAAGGTACGAAAAAACTCCCGTGTTTATAGCCAAGCGAGGATATTCTCTTACAATAACCTTTCTTGTTTTTGTACTTAAAAGTTAGAGATTCTCTTGAAAACATAAGGGGGGAATAAAGGCCCGTTTGTATTCCCCCCTTTTGTGATATAATAAGCATAGTTGCTGATATGACGTTTTAATCAAAATTCTTTAACACGCTGAAAATCATTAAAATATAACATCAAGTATTGAAAAGTCATATCATTCTCAAGTTCCTCCAGCTCCACAAAATTAAGTCGCTGATTTTCAGTGGCTTATTTTTATTTCAAAATTTTGTACCCCTTTTCGTGTGATTGATGACTCGCAGGTGTTAAATCTGTCAGGCGCCATGCTGATCGTGTTGGTGCGCTATGCGTTGTCCAGAGCCCCGATCAGAGGAGGGCATGTCGCGATACTGCTTGCGCCAAGCTGGCATTTGGGCAAATTAATGATAAATAACTTCTGAGATGCGGGGTTTCTCGGAATTTAATGGTATATTTGTCCGATTATAGTGAAATTTAAATGAAAAGAGCCACTCAACTGTTTTTGATGGCGGCATTTGCGCTGTATGCCACTGTGGCACAGGCTGCTGTCAAGACCGAAGGCAACTTCGTGACAATCGACATCGAGAATGCTCAGGCAGGTGCCGCCCGCGTGGTACGCCTGCAAGTGGTGAACGACAATATCGTGCGTGTGCAGGCCACCTGCGAGGCACAACTGCCGACCAAGCCGGCCAGCCTGATGATTGTGCCGCAGACGGCCAAGCCAAAGTTCACTGTCACCGACAATGGAGACAGCTATAGCGTCAAAGCCAAGAACGTGACGGCTACCGTCAACAAGGCCGACGGCCGCATCAGGTTCACCGACGCCAACGGCAAGGTCCTGGCGACTGAGGCCGTGGGTGGTAAGTCGTTCAAGCCATTCAAGGTGCCTGAGCGCGAAATCGGCGTCGGCACCCTGACCGACGATCAGAGCAAGGGCTTGACCTGGACGCTCAAGTTCGAGAACCAAGATGAGGCGCTCTATGGCCTGGGACA
>JAFZKD010000054.1 GCA_017553785.1 Muribaculaceae bacterium
ACTTCCTTGGCGCCGCTGTTATCGGCAACTGTCAATCTACTTTCAGTCTGTATCATAATAATTACTTGGCTTTTTCGATGATTTCAACTAATCTCCACCTCTTGGTCTTGCTCAACGGGCGTGTCTCCATCAGGCGAACGGTGTCACCGACGTTGCACTCGTTGTTCTCGTCGTGAGCGTGGTACTTCTTTGTCTTGTTGACAAACTTGCCATAGATTGGGTGTTTCTCCTTCCACTTGATGGTCACAGTGATGGTCTTGTCACCCTTGTTGCTGGAAACAACCCCAATTCTTTCTTTTCTTAAATTACGTTTCTCTTCCATTGTTCTGGTTGTTGGGATTATTTGTTCTTGAGTTCACGAGCGCGGATCTCAGTCTTCAGACGTGCGATCAATTTCCTGTCAAGCGTAATCTTGGCCGGATTATCGAGCGGGGAAATCGTGTGCTGGATCTTTTCCTGAACATACTCCTTCTGGACCTGAACGAGACGATCCTGCAATTCCTTATCGGTTAATTCCTTGATATTTTCCTTCTTCATAATTCGGTCAATTATTAAACGAGTTGAGTGGGATCATAGTCGCGGCGAACGACAAACTTAGTGGCAACGGGGAGCTTTTGTGCGGCGAGGCGCAAAGCTTCCTTAGCGATGTCAAAGCTCACACCGTCGACCTCGATGAGGATGCGACCGGGATGAACGGGAGCGACGTAACCTGCAACATCACCTTTACCTTTACCCATGCGGACATCGGCAGGCTTGCGAGTGTAAGGCTTGTCGGGGAAAATGCGCAGCCAGATCTGACCCTGGCGCTGCATATAACGCGTCACTGCTACACGAGCAGCCTCGATTTGGCGAGCGGTGATCCACTTGCTCTCCAGGGTCTTGATTCCAAAGGAACCGAAGGCGAGCTGGTTACCGCGCTTGCTGTACTGGCGAGGATGCCCATCACTGGGACGACGGTATCTTAATCTCTTAGGTTGTAACATTTTGTGTTTCGTTTTTTAAAGTCACACTTCAAATTACTGGTTGTGACTGGGTTTAACGATTGTTGTTTCTCTTGCCACCGCGGAAACCACGACGCTCGCCGCGTTCTCCACCGCGAGAGCCGCCACCGCGACGCTCGTTGGCATTGTTGGCAAAGTTGGGAGCCAGATCACGCTTGCCATAGACCTCGCCACGGCAAATCCAAACCTTGACTCCGATGACACCCACCTTGGTGTGAGCGGGCACGAGCGCATAGTCGATGTCGGCGCGGAGGGTGTGCAGCGGAGTGCGACCTTCCTTGAACATCTCACTGCGGCGCATTTCGGCACCGTTCAAGCGGCCCTTGACCTGGATCTTGATGCCCTCGGCACCCATGCGCATTGTGCTGGCGATAGCCATCTTGACGGCACGGCGATAAGCGATCTTGCCCTCGATCTGGTGGGCTACATTAGCTGCTACGAGTTGAGCGTCGAGTTCGGGGCGCTTAACCTCGTGAATGTTGATTTGAACGTCCTTGTTAGTGAGCTTGATCAACTCCTGCTTGAGAGCCTCAACGTCAGCACCCTGCTTGCCGATGATAATACCGGGACGGGCGGTGCAGATGGTGATGGTCACAAGCTTGAGCGTACGCTCAATGACGATGCGTGCGACACTAGCCTTTGCGAGACGCTCGTTGAGATACTTGCGGATCTTGTCATCCTCTACCAGAGTATCTCCATAATTACTGCCACCAAACCAGTTGGAGTCCCAACCGCGGATGATGCCT
Source organism: Muribaculaceae bacterium (assembly GCA_017553785.1). GTDB lineage: Bacteria > Bacteroidota > Bacteroidia > Bacteroidales > Muribaculaceae > Sodaliphilus. The sequence goes on from JAFZKD010000054.1 coordinate 1,748, forward strand.
AAACGATTGCTGATTGGATTAACTTTCTGTCCCATTTCGTTTTATGCGTCTTTTTCTTTGTTAATAGTGTCCACGTAGATGGTCACGTGGTTGGAACGTTTGCGGATGCGGTAGCCGCGGCCCTGAGGAGCCGGGCGGAGGCGCTTGAGCATCGGAGCTGCATCAACCATGATGGTCTTGATATAGAGCTCACCACTCTCGGCCTTCTTGCCATTCTTCTGTTCCCAGTTGCTGATAGCGGACTTGAGCAGCTTCTCGACATCGCTGGCAGCCTGCTTGTTAGAGAAGTGCAGGAGTCCAAGTGCCTTGAAGACCTCGACACCGCGTACCATATCGGCCACGAGGCGCATCTTGCGAGGCGAGCTGGGAATGTTGCGCAACTTTGCGAAGGACTCGTTGCGGCGAGCTTCCTTGTGCAAGTTTGCTGATTCTCTTTTTCTTTTACCCATTGTATTTAATTCTTTTTTGTTCTAGAAAACGTTAAATAATCCCGGG
>JAFZKD010000055.1 GCA_017553785.1 Muribaculaceae bacterium
CAGTTTGTTCTTTTGGATAGCCAACGACTTGTCGTAACACTCCATCGCCTTATTCAATTCGCCACTCGAGTAATTGAGCGCTCCCAGGTTGTTGTAGGAGGTAGCAACAGTGATATCCTCTGTTCCCAACACTTTTTCCTCGATGGACAGGGCTTTGAGGTAGTGTTCCAGTGCCTTGGGGGCATCACCCTGTGTTTTCAGCAATAGGCCTAAGCTGTTGTGGGTCTTTGCAGTAACAACATTGTCGTCTCCCAGCGAATTCTCGCAGATAGAGAGCGCCTTGAGGTGATTGTCCATCGCCATGTCGTAATTGCCTTGTTCGCGGCAAACGCCACCAATGCGGTTATAGATTGAAGCGACAAACTCGTCATTTTCACCCTTCTGGTCGATGGCATGGGCAAGAGCCCGCTTGTAATAGCTGAGCGCCCTGGGGTAATCGGCCAGATATTCACGGACGAAGTCACCGGCTTCGGTCAGCCATGTGACATTGGTGGAATCAAGCTGGACGCGCTGCTCCAGGTAATAGGCCGCCGAGTCATTGTTGTGCTCCAGCTTGAATTTCTCATAGAAATGGTAACAGTCCTGGGCGATGTCATCCTTGGTAGCCTGGGTGCCGGCTTTGCTCTCTTCCAGTCGCTGTTGCCGTTCGGCAAGCTCGGCAGCCTCGGCCGCTTCGATGGCCTCGGCCTTGTGGACTGAGGCTATACGGTCCTTGATGTCACCTTTGGACCGTAGCAGCGAGTCGGCTTCGGCGAGTCGCCCTTCCAGGATGCAGTCGCTGATGCGCGTGTTGAACTCATCCATCAGGTCGTAATCGAGCTGGGAATAGTGCTCTGCCATCTCACCGATGAGTTTTTCGTTAGTCTCCTGTTGGGCATATAGTTGCTGGAGCGCCTTCTGATACTCTTCCCGGGTGAGTTTGTTCTGCTCTTTGAGATCCTCGATCTCGTCTTCACGTTGCTGCAGCTGGCGTTGCAGGGTGCGTCTTATCTTGCGTTCCGAGGCCAGTTTGTCATCTGTCAGCTGTTCGGGTGTTTCCAGGACAAGAATCAGCGGATTGGTGGAGAACACATACTGCTTGGTGAGCATCTCGGGGTCGGTGAGCACATATCCTTGCTTTTTCACGTTCTGGATATAGAACTTATTGGCGGGAATGGGAAACGAAAACACGCCGTTGGCCTGAGAGAGTACCGCAGTTCTTCCCTTGACCTGAACAGTGGCCCCGGCAATGCGTTTGCCCGGGATAACGGTTCCATCACTGCTTTTACGCCCCTTGGTCTTGACATAGCCCTGCTGGGTCTGGGATGCCGCGCCAAGCGCCAACAACACACTGAGTGATAGCCATAAAAACCTTTTCATAATCGTTTTCCTTTAAATCCAACGGTCCAATACTGCCGAAGGCTCTTTATCGCTTGATGGGCATTAAGAGCCTCGATCAAATCACAAAAGTAAATAAAAACTCGGACACCTGCAAAATCGTGTGTTTAGTCAATAGAAAATTTCACCCAAAGGGTGTCCTTTGAATAACCGGCGGTAATGCTGGCGACTGAGCGTAGCGAGGGAGTCAGCATCACCGCCGGAACACCGACTCTAAACCCGTCGCTGAAGGCGACCCCATATAGCGTCAACATCCCAATTCTACAACCCTCGGCCAGGTAATGGGGTCGCCTCCAGCGACTAGGTAACTCGATGCATTACCGGCAGTGCCGCCGCTCCCTTTCGCTTCGCTCAGGTACGCTGGCGGTACTGCCGGTTACTCAGTGGTCACCCTTCGGGTGAGATGTCTCATAAATACAAACACAGGGTTTTGCAGATGACCTGAATAACTCCAAATCATTAACGATAAAACAGTGCAATCACGCCAAAATCTGATAAATAACGCCCAAAGAGCCATCGTTGAGATAGAAATGGCATTCAGTTTTTGGCCTTTTGGGTCGAGTTTTGGGAGAACAACCGCCGCCGAATGGCAAAATTTTGTTACTTTTGTGCCAATCTTAAAATGCACAGACGATGAACAAACAGCGACTTAAGGAAAAACTGGAGCAATTCAGGCAGTGGCAAGAGCATCCCTATGATTATATCTATTCCCCTGACAAGGTGGTGCACTGCAACAACTGCGGGCATGACTACAGGGGCAACTTCTGTCCCGTCTGCTCCCAGAAGGCCGGCATGGGGCGCATCGGGTGGAAAAGTGTCCGCCAGGGCATCATGGACATCTGGGGATTGGGGACGCGTTCGCTGATTTACTCGATATGGCAGTTACTATGGCGCCCGGGCCACCTCATCGGCGAGTACATCGACGGCAAGCGCCAGGTGAGTTTCCCTCCCGTGAAAATGCTGTTTATCCTCGCGGTGATTTATTCCATGGTGGTCTATTGGTTTTTCCCCGAGGTGCTGGGCATCACGATAGCCGATGTCAACACCGGAAATGAAAACGTGAATGTGCTATTAGGCGATTTATCGACCTGGATAAAAAAGAATTACAGCTGGACTTCATTGTTCATGGCAGTGCTTGCCGTCATTCCCACGTGGGTCTTGTTCCGTTATTCGCCTCGCCACACCGCCCACTCATTGCCTGAGGGGTTCTTTATTCAGGTCTTCCTGGCCAGTTTGATGGTGGTTGTGGGTTTTCTGCTCTTCCCGTTCGGGATGATTGACCCCATGTCCTACACCGTTATAAGCTCGGTCTTTTTTGCGGTTTATTACATCATCGTTTACGAGCATCTGTTTGGTTATGGCCTTTGGGGCACCTTGTGGCGTTGCGGGTTCATATATTTCACGATTATCTTCTTCCTGTCAAGTGTGTTTGTTATAGCGTTCAATGTGGATTTTAACGCTCTGAACCAAACGGGAGGCAAACTGACTGAGCA
>JAFZKD010000005.1 GCA_017553785.1 Muribaculaceae bacterium
ATTACAGTTCACACTCAACTCCACGAGAGTGCCACCTATCGGGCAAACCGACAAAAAATCGCCGCCTGAGATATATCGCAATCTCAGGCGGTTGATTTCCAAAGAGGGTGAGCCATAACTTCATTTTGACACACCCTCTTTTTTTCGACATGCTACAAATACTCCTTAGCATTTCAACAAGTAATCATTCTGAAGGTCTGTAGAGACGCAAAATCTTGCGTCTCCAATCGTTAGGCTTCACCTAAATGCCACCCTTGAGACGCAAAATTTTGCGTCTCTACAATGCGGGTGAATTGAGATTCTCACTTACAGGCGGGATTTCTCGTCGTTGCCGGCACCGGTACCTTTGTACTTACTGCGGGTGACGTTGAATTTGTAGGTCACGGTCATGCCGATGGTACGGTCAAAGTTGTAGCAATCCTTGGTGCAATTGGTGCCGATGCCATAGGTGGTCCATCGCTCTTGGCTGGTTTTAAAGATGTCGTCGGCATAGATATTGACCAGCAGCGCCTTGTTGAAGAAGGATTTGTTGATACGGGCTGCGACGGTCCAATAGTGTTTGACGCTCTGGAACTCGTCATCGGCATCACTTGCGACACGCACACCCAGTACAGCTGTCCAGGAATGAGGAAGGATAAAGGTATTCCTCAGTTCAAACCGCCACAGGGGCTTGTGATGGGTCAAACGAGAGCCATACTGCTCGGCATCAAAGAAGACCTTATTGAAACTCAATGTCACCGTTGGGCGATAGACACCGAAGCGTGGTGCAGCCACCAGCGAGGCAAACAAGCGCTGAGCATCGCCATAGTTGCGGGTACACAGCAAGACGTAGCGCTTGTCGGGCTCCAGCACAGGCACCCAGCACATGGTGCTCTGGCTGTAGGTGTAGCGCACCTGCAGGCTCAGCCATGAGTAGATGGCCGACAACTCCAAACGGTGGTTCAGCTGCGGGCGTAACAGCGGGTTGCCACCCTCGTAGGTGTAACGGTTATCGTACTGGATGAAATTGCGCAGCTGGAAATAGCTCGGGCGGTTGATGCGGCGGCTATAGTTCAGTTGCCAGCTCCACTTATTCTTCTTCCAGGCGACGGAGGCATTGGGGAACCAGTCGTTGTAGGTGCGGCTGGGTTCTTCTTCACGGATGCCTGACGAATAGTAGTCGGAGTTGATGTACTCAAAGCGCAGTCCGGCGCCAAAGGAGAAATTGCCAACGGTGAAGTCATACTCGGCAAAGCCCGCACTGTTGTTCTCGCGGATGTGCGTGTCGGATGACAAATGGGACTGATCGTCGTTGGAATAGGTGCCGTCGGTACGGGTAAAAGTCAACTCAGTGCCGATGCTGGCGGTACCTTTCCACAGGGGGTGACTCAAGATGAGTTTGCCGGCGATCATCTGGTTACGCTGGCGGCTCTGGGTAAGCACATGGCGGTCATCAAGTTCATCGCTTAATTCAGTGCGTTCATCAGTATTGCGTTCATTGCGACAATACCACGTGCCGTTAAAGTCAATCGACAGCTGGCCCACCTTGCCCACATAATACATATTGACATCGTGCAACGGATTGTTCTTGCGGTTGACTTGGGCATCATACATGACACAGCCCTCAAGTACACCGTTGTTCCATATCTGTTGCCCACCGATGACGCTGCTGTTCTTGATATTGGCACCACTCAAGGTGTAAGACGCGCCCAGCGAATGGTTATCGTTGATATCGTAATTGAAGCCTACTTGCTCATAATGTGACTTACTGCGGTACTTAGTGTCACCCGTCTGACCGACATGCACCGTGCCATCCTCCAGGAACAAGTCATTATTGATGTTATTGTCCTCACCCATCCACGCGCTACGCCAGTAACCCTCGGCAAATAATTCCAGGCCGTGAGTGCGGTATTTCACGTTAATATCCTGATATCCGCCCCACTCGTGGTTGTTGCGCACGTTGGTGATGGTGCTGACACTGAAGCCGTCGCCTTGGGGCTTGACTGTGTAGATGCGGATGACGGATGACACATTCTTTCTGTATCGGGCACCTGGGCTCGTAATCACGTCAATGGACTTGATGTCGCCCGACTTGAGACGCGACAACTCGGTATTGCTCTGAATCGGGCGGTTATTGATATAGATGAGCGGCGTGCCGCTGCCAAAGATGCTCACTTGGCCGTCGCCCTTGACATCGACGCGCGGTAACTGGCCCAGCACGTCAATACCCGTACCCATGTCGCTGAGCACCGTGCCCGCGACATTGACCGTCATGCCACCAGTGGTCATCTGGTACTGGGGCCGCTCGCCCTTGACGGTGACGCTGCCCAGGGTGTATTGGTCGGGCTGCATTTTGATGGTGCCCAGGTGTGGGGTCTTGCAGTGACGATAGACGGGGCGGTAGCCCACGTAGGTGATGCGGGCGAGGACGCCGCTCTGGTCACAGGGGATGACGAACAGGCCGCTCTCGTTGGTCACGCCGCCGGTGATGAGGGTGGAGTCGCGCGGCGAGAGCAGGGCAACGTTGGCATAGGGCAACGGCTGGCCCGTCTCGTCGAGGACGGTGCCCTTGTAACGCGTGGAGGCCTTCTGCGGGCACTCGACGGCAATCTCCTTGCCCTGCACGGTCATCTTGATGGGATAGAAACCGATCAGTTGCTGAATGGCATCGGGCACAGACTTGTTCTTGACCGACGTCGTCACCCTGAAGTCCTCCAACTCATTATAGAGGAAACTGATGTTGTATTCCCCACCCCGCTCGTTGAGCCACTTGAGCGCCTCGCTCATCGACACGTCATTGAACGACAGCGTCACCCGCTGCCCAAAGACGGGAGAAAACAAAGATAGAACTGATAGAAAGAATAACGTATATAATCGATTCATGCTTTTTTATCTAAGTTTTTATTTGACAATAGAAAATTTTCATGTATCTTTGTATTCATAATCAAAGCTATTACAATTATGACACCAATACAATTAAACGCAGAAATATATCGTGCTATGGGCGTGATAGCTGAAGACGAAGCACTGCTTAAACGTGCTGTAAGGTATCTGAAAAAACTAGCAGCCCAAAAGCAAGAAGAAGATTCACAGATGACAAAAGAGGAGTTTTTTGCCCGTGTGGATGAAGCCAAGCAAGAAATAGCTGATGGCAAGGGCCGCTCATTTACCAATATTGAAGAGTTGGACCGACACATCCGCAGCCTATGAAATACAATGTAATCATTGCTCCCAAAGCTGAAGAAGACCTGAAACGCCTGCTTACTAATGAGCCAAAGGCTTATCAGAAAGCCATCACCCTCATTGGTGAACTTTATGAGCATCCACGAACGGGAACAGGTAAACCCGAGCCACTTGCTGGTGACCGTTCGGGCCAATGGAGCCGTCGAATCAGCAAGAGGCACCGATTGGTCTACGAAATTCAAGATACTGAAGTCATTGTGCTTGTTCTCACCGCCTACGGGCATTATGGTGACAAATAGCATTTGAGCAACACCCTTATTCCACCCTCTCGCTGTCGCTGGTGAGAGGGTGGATTGCATTGGGCGATATGTAGAAGCTATTTCCTGCATAACATTGATTACAGGCGGTTGATCTGCTCGGTGGCGGCACTCTTGCCACGATACTTGGTTTTGAGTTGGTTCAAGCGATACACGACACTCAGTGAAAAGTTCCAATATTTTTGGTCTTCAATTTGCCAGAAGTGGACATTACGAAGGCGCATATTTTGCTCAAATTTCATTTTGTGAAAGATGTCTTGTGCGGCAAGTTTCACACTCAGGCGGTCTTGCAGGAAAGACTTCTGAATACTGAGGTTCAGCATTTGGAAAGGCTCCAATTGGGTATTATTTTGTACGCCACCGCTATTATAGTAATAATAGATGTTAGCGAGCCATCCTCGGGGCAGGTCGAAATATTGGTTAGCAACAACATAAAACCTTGTTTTGCCATAGCTATATGGTTCATTCATGTACTCGTAGTCAAAAAACTGATGTTGCACAGCCATTGTGATTGAGGGGCGCCACCAGCGGAAGTTGTGTTGCAAACTAACATTAGCGCTTAGTAGGCTTGCATGGTCGAAGTTGCTGAATGAACTCACCAGAATAGGGGTATGTTCGTCCTTGGTGAATATGTCAGGGGCGATAAGATTGTCCTTATAGGTATAACTGAGTGAGGCGTTGATGAATTTGTAGCCTGTACTCCACTCGACAATGTAGAGCGTCGTGGGCTGTAACGTGGGATTACCGTGCTGATAAATATACTCGCTGTCATAATAGGTGTAGTTGCTCAGCTGTCTAAACGACGGGCGAACGGTGCGCGAAACATACGAGAGAGCATTGCTCCATCCATCGCGCTTATGGCTAATTTCCACTGCGGGGAACAGATTGCGGTAGTGGCGGTGAATATCGGCATTGTCGGTCAAACGATCAGCGTAGTCTCTGACCACATCTTCATAGCGTAGCCCTCCGCTCAGTGTCCAATCGCCAAAAGCCGCTTTTGCCTCGACAAAGGCTGCAGCCTTGTTTTCCCATTGCTCATAGTCAGAGGGTGGCACGACAGCATTGCTACAATCGGCGGTTCCGTGGCCCGTAACGCGGTTGTACTCTGCACCCCATGACAACGAGATCTCGTTGCCCAATGAGTAGTCAAATGTCAACCGTGCAGCATAGACGTGGTAACGGCTCTTGCCTTTGTTAAGTGTCGTGCGGGTTATGTCGTCTGTCGTTTCGTCTGTCAGTTGGCGGTAATCGCTGGAGTTGCCTGCATAGTCAAGGTTGAGTGCGGTGCGCAGCCGTTTCGTCCACTCGGCATTGTAGAACGTGTTGACGTGGGCATAGTCCATATCGTTATGATAGTCGATCAAGTTGTGGGTACGCTGGAATTCCTGACCATTCTTGCTGTAGATATGCAGGGCATCACCCGGCGATAGCCAAGTGTTGTGATAGCCGTCATAGCTGATACCTGCAATGTGTTGCTCATTGAACTCATAATCTACATTGGCTGACCAACTCGGTGCTTTCTGATGCGATTTGCTGCGGTTGTCAATTTTGTCATATCGGTAGGTATCGCCATCCACCACCAGCTCCTTTATCTGCGGCTGGTTATAATGGCGGTGAAAATCCTCGTACTCCAGATGAGCAGAGGCATTCAGTCCGCCTTGTTTCAATCCAAGGTCTATCGACTCTTCCGAGGTCAGCACATCATTCAGTTTTTCATCGGCTTTCACTTGCAGGATCCACCCTTCCTCCTTAGTACGGGTTGTTATCTTGATGACAGCTTCGACTTCTGCATCATATTGTGCACCTGGATTGCGAATAAGTTCAATATTCAGAATTTCCTTCGGCGACAGGCGGGTTATTTCCTGCCAATTCTGCACCTTGCGGTTGTTGAGATAATATATAGGAGTTCCACGTCCAAAGACGGTTAGGGTTCCATCTGGTAAGGCAACCACACCGGGCACTTGCAACAGTAACTCGTTAGTACTGTGCAAACGTTCCAGAATTGTGCCAGCCACGTTTGTAACAATGCTATTGCCTCTTGTTTGGTACTGGGGACGTTCGCCCTTGACGGTGACGCCGTCGAGGGCGTATTGGTCGGGCTGCATTTTGATGGTGCCCAGGTGAGGGGTCTTGCAGTGGCGATAGACGGGACGGTAGCCCACGTAGGTGATGCGCGCCAACACGCCAGTTTGGTCACAGGGGATGACGAACAGGCCACTCTCGTTGGTCACGCCGCCAGTGATGACGGTAGAGTCACGTGGCGACATCAGCGCGACGTTGGCGTAGGGCAAGGGTTGGCCCATTTCATCAAGGACGGTGCCCTTGTAGCGGGTCGAGGTCTTTTGCGGGCACTCGACGGCGATTTCCTTGTCCTTTACGGTCATTTTGATGGGATAGAAACCTATCAGTTGCTGGATGGCATCGGGCACCGACTTGTTCTTGATGGTTGTCGTCACACGAAAGTCCTCCAGCTCATTGTAGAGAAAACTGATGTTGTATTCCCCACCCTGCTCATTGAGCCAACGCAGCGCCTCGCTCATCGACACGTCATTGAAACTGCGCGTCACCCGCTGCCCAAAGGCAGCCGTGGCAATGCACCAACACGCCACGATAAAGATAAATCGTCTTGCCATCATTCCACCACGATTAAATTACCTTCCTTACTGATATTCACACTCTCGAACATGTTGAGGCGTTCCAGCACAGAATCCAAGTCCTCGTGAGGCTTCAATGAGAAGTAGAAACGCAACCCTCGGGCGTCCTCGTTACGGAACTCTACCTGTAGCTGATGACGCGTGGCGATGTCATTGATAATGTCTTCGAGCGGCACGTTGTCAAAGGTGACGGGACTTTCTTCGACAGCGGTGCTATCTGCATCGTGCATCTCGGTCACAGATGTTTCGACGGCACTTCGGGAAGACGGCATCTGCTCTGTCGTGGTTTGTTGAACTTCGGTTCTATGGGCACGCACGGCATGGATGGCGGCATAGGTGAATGCCGACAACATGAGTACACCAACAAACATCGCGGCGACCTTGAGCCAGCGGCGGTTGTGGGCAGGCGCAAAATGCGCTTGCTCAAAGCGTTGCCACTCGGCATCCACATCGGGTTCCGGGGCATCAGTCATTGCACGCTTGGCAGTGGCAAGTTGTTGCCACAAAGCAAGCATCTGCTCATCGTCCAGCAGACGGGCCAACTGCTCGTCAGTATAATTCTCGGGATGCTCGTGCATGTCGAGCAAAAGACGGATTTTATCGTTCTGTTCCATAACGTCTATGATTTGTAGTTGAAATAGGCATTGATTTTCTCCAGTGACTGTGACAGGTGATGATGAACCGTCACGCGGCTCACACCCACAGCTTCGGCAACCTGCTGGCAAGTCATGTCCTGCAAGTAGCGCAAAGTGAAAATGCGGCGGGTCAATGGCGGCAACTGGTGGTCGATGTACTCCCTCAACTCGCCAAGCATGACTGAGTCATCGGGAGCATCGGCAGAGTATTCAGGGACGTGGAGACTGACAAAACGTTCCCGCAGCCGCTTGTGGCGAATCACATTGACACAACCGTTGCGCACGCAGGTCAGCAGAAACCCCCGGGCTTTGTCGCTCTTGATGGCCAAGCCTCTCTCAAGCAGTGTGGTGAACACATCGCTCACCACGTCCTTACTCTCGTCGGAATCGTAGAGCAATGACATCGCCAAGTGGAACATCGCCGAGTAATGCGTCTTGAACAGTATTTCCAATTCACTTTTTGTCATAGTCACGTGTCAATTACACTATAATGACACATCAGGGCACTAAAATGTAAACCCATTTCAACTGTTTTTTGACAAAGGTAGTCCAAACTCATGAAATTTAATGCAAATTTCATCTGCTACCCAATAAACTGACAACCGAAAACTAAAAACTAAAATAATTATAGTACTTTTGCGTCTATGAAAGGTTTTTGGCAATTATTGAAGCGGTTTGTCCCGCCTTACAAGAAATACCTGGCGTTGAACGTGGTGTTCAACCTGCTGGCCGCGTTCCTGACGCTGTTCTCTTTTGCACTCATCATCCCGATTCTGGAGATGCTATTCGGGCTGAACACCAACACCTATGAGTTCATGGCGCTGGGTTCAGCGAGCCTTCAGGATGTGGTGGTCAACGACTTTTACTACTATGTGCAGTGCATCATCGAGCGCTACGGCCAGTCCACAGCACTGGCATGCATCGCTGCCGCCCTGGTGTTCATGACTGGTCTCAAGACAGGCAGCAGCTACTTGAGTTTCTTCTACATGATCCCGATACGCACGGGTGTTGTCCGTGACATCCGCAACCAGATCTATTCCAAAATCACCTCGCTGCCCATCGGTTTCTTCTCCAATGAGCGCAAGGGCGACGTGATGGCACGCATGAGCGGCGACGTGACCGAGGTCGAGAACTCCATCATGACCTCGCTCGACATGCTGTTCAAGAATCCCATCATGATCATCGCCTGCCTGGTGATGATGATCGTCATCAGCTGGCAGTTGACGCTGTTTGTGCTCGTGCTGTTGCCCATTGCCGGCTGGATCATGGGGCGCGTGGGCAAGCGCCTGAAACGCGTCTCGCTCGAGGGACAGAACCAGTGGGGCGTGCTGCTGAGCAACATCGAGGAGACCATCGGGGGGCTGAGAATCGTCAAGGCCTTCAATGCCGAGGAAAAGGTGCGCAGCCGCTTTGAGGACGAGAACGAGACGTTCCGTTCCATCCAGACCCGCATGAACCGCCGCTATGTCCTCGCCCACCCCATGAGCGAATTCCTGGGCACATTGACCATCGCGATCGTGCTGTGGTTTGGCGGCACACTCATCTTGGGCGGTCACAGTAGCATCACCGCGCCCAAATTCATCTATTACATGGTGATATTCTATAATATCATCAATCCCGCCAAGGACCTGTCCAAGGCCGCCTACTCGATCCAGCGCGGTCTGGCCTCGATGGAGCGCATCGACAAAATCCTCGCTGCCGACAACCCCATCAAGAGCCCCGAGCATCCCGTTCCCCTGACCGAGATGCGCCAAGGTATCCAGTACAAAAATGTGCGTTTCCGCTACGGCGACGCCTGGGTTCTTGATGACGTGACACTCGACATCCATCGCGGGCAGACGGTGGCACTCGTGGGCCAGAGCGGCAGCGGCAAGACGACACTTGCCGACCTATTGCCGCGTTTCTATGACGTTGAGCAGGGCAGCATCAGCATCGACGGCACCGACATCCGCCAATTCAACATCACCGACCTGCGTGGGCTGATGGGTAACGTGAACCAGGAAGCCATCCTGTTCAACGACACGTTCTACAACAACATCACCTTCGGTGTGGACAGCGCTACCCGTGAGCAGGTTGAGGAGGCAGCAAGAATCGCCAACGCCTATGACTTCATCATGGCAAGCGAAAAGGGCTTTGACACCAACATAGGAGACCGTGGCTGCAAACTCTCGGGCGGCCAGCGCCAGCGCATCAGCATCGCCCGCGCGATATTGAAGAATCCGCCCATCCTTATCCTTGACGAGGCAACCAGCGCCCTGGACACCGAGAGCGAGCACCTCGTGCAGGATGCGCTTGACAAACTCATGCACGGGCGCACCACGCTGGTCATCGCCCACCGCCTGAGCACCATCAAGAATGCCGACCTCATCTGCGTCATGCAAGACGGGCGCATCATTGAGCGCGGCTCACATGACGAGTTAATCGCCCACCAGGGCCCCTACAAGCACCTGGTGGATATGCAGACTTTTTAACTTAGTTGTTAGTTAGTCTTTAGTTGTTAGTTCAGCCATCATCTAAAGTCTAAAAACTAAAAAAATAATAATCATTGTGTAGTTTTTTTATCACCTCTTGCGTCTAAGGGGCAAAAGATTTGATTTATGGAATTCAACGAAGCCGAATTTGCGCGCATGATCCGCGAGAACAAGGGCACCATCTACACGGTGTGCTACATGTTCTCGAAGGACAAGGAAGAGGTCGATGACCTTTTCCAGGAAGCGCTCATCAAATTATGGCAAGGAATCGCCTCTTTTAAAGGGAAAAGCGATTTGAAGACATGGATTTATAAGGTAACGCTCAATTCCTGTATCTCCATCGACCGCAAGAAAAAGAGCCATCCAACGCAACCACTGATGGAAGGCATCAACCTGTTTGACAACAACGATGCCGACAACAAGCAGACTGACATGCTGCACGACCGCATCCAGCGGCTACAGCCTTTCGACCGCGCCATTGTGCTGTTGTGGCTCGAGAACATGAGCTATCAGGAAATTGCCCAGATTGTCGGAATCGAGGTGAAAAACGTTTCTGTAAGGCTTTTCCGCATTAAAGAACAACTCAAAAAAATGAACTAAAACCAACTACGCAAATGAACGATATGGCAACTCCCGTTAACGACTTCAACGAACTTGAAGAATTGCGCCAACAAATGGATGAGCTCAAGAACAAGGTGAACCAGCAGGGTCACCTCAACGAGGAACTCATCAAGAAGACCATCCAGGGCAAAATGAAAGGTGTCCACACCACCTTATCAAAACTCAGCCTTGGTGCGCTGGCTATCATCCCACTCATTATCATCAATAAATATACTGCCGAGTTGTCGTGGCCTCTCACCATTTTCACACTGCTGATTGTAGCAGGCACGGTCATCTCAGACTATCTGATCAACCGCATCAATGTGGCTCACATGGGTGACGACATGGTGGAAACCGCCAACAAGCTGATAAAAATGAAAAAATACCGCAGCATCAGCAGGGACGTCAGCCTTGGCATCGCACTGATCTGGTTCATCTGGTATTGCTATGAGTTTTTCTTCCACAATCTCGATGAAGGGCTTTTTGCCGCTTGGGGCGGAGTCATCTTCTGCCTTATTGGAGGCGCCATTGGCATTTACTATGGGCTGCGGGTATTCAACAAATTGCAACGCACCAACGACGAGATGATTGACCAGATCAACGAGCTCACCCGCGAACATTAACGACTAAAATAATCTGATGATTGATGAGGGTATGCCAGACGGCAAATCCTCATTTTTCATAGAAAAACGGCATGAGTGTAAAAAATTTTGACATAAAACTGTAAAATAATTAGACAATCGCACGTTATTATACTATAAAGTCTTGACAAGACGACCTCCCTAGATTATCTTTGCATTACAATTAAGGAGTTACTAATTATTTTTATCAACATTCTAAACATTTTGCACGATGGACACTTATATGAACATTAAGAACTCTTTGCTCCTGCTTGCTGGCGGAGCACTGCTGTTCTTGACCAGCGCGCTCTCCTGCAACACCGTTTGGCTCATGGCCACTCTGATGATTGCAGGTATCGCGGGCATGGCCGTTGGAGGTGCCCACTTTATCCGCGCCACATGGATGAGGAATGACGCGGAACGCGACAAGCACCAGCACTGGACTTCGCTGGACGCCAGACTATTGAGCTAACCAGCCCTAATTGCCGTCATGGAACCGGTTGGTCCGATTCCATGATGTTTACTTAATTTCTTCATGAGCTATCAGATGGGGTACCCTAATGATTCAAACCGCAATATCTTGCTGATTTGACATCATTAGCGGCTATCCCTTTTTTTCACTATTAAAAAAAATCATGATTCGGTGTAGTTTTCTGGCCGGTGTTTGCGTCTAACGAATGAAAACAATTAAAACTACACGATTATGTTGACCGATAAAACAAAAAAAATGATTTACTGGACACTAACAGTCCTGGGCTGCGGGATGACAATAATAGCGCTTGTTGTCCTCTTTATAAATGGGAACCATGACTGGTGCCGGGTCACGATGATCACCGGGATTTCCATTTCGCTTTTAGGTATGGTTTTTGAGCCGATAACACTAGAGAAAATCAAGAAGGGAAGGGCGGAAAACATCTTTTTCCTATCTGTTCTTTGGTCTATCGTATCAGCCCTCTGGATTTTGTTGATTGACAACTTCACACCAGCCATTATTGCCATCGTCACGATTGATGTCATCCTGTTGATTGTGGACTGCTGCTTGGCATACAGGAAAAAACAACGGGTAAAAGCGATGGAAGAAGAATTGGAAAATGCGAATAATGAGAAAAATGTGTTCTGAGCCGCTTTCATTATAAAAAAAAGAGTACCTTTGTCGTTTGGTATTAAATGCCGGCACTCGTGCCGTAACCGCAACACGACTCCAAGAAGTCTAAAAAAGCAAGAAATAATTGTATAAATCAGTTTTATAAAACCAATTTTCAACCAAATGAAGATGAAAAAATTATTCGCTGCAATGCTGTTGATGATGATGGCATTCAGCACCAGTGCCCTCAAGGCACAGTCAATGGGTCCCATTCCCGTTGATGACCAAGTGCGCATAGGCAAGTTGGATTGCGGATTGACCTACTACATCCGCCACAACGACTATCCCGAGCACCGTGTGAATTTCTACATTGCCCAGCGCGTGGGCTCCATCCAGGAGGAGGAGAGCCAGCGCGGTCTCGCCCACTTCCTGGAGCACATGGCCTTCAACGGCAGTGAGCACTTCAACGGCGAGGGTAACAGCATTATCGATTACACCCGTTCACTGGGTGTGGCCTTCGGCAAGGACCTGAACGCCTATACCAGCATTGCCGAGACCGTTTACAACATCAACGACGTGCCCAGCACGCGCCAGAGCGCCATCGACTCGTGTCTGCTTATCCTCAAGGATTGGAGTAACGGCCTGTTGCTCACCGATGAGGAAATCGACAAGGAACGTGGTGTGATCCACGAGGAGTGGCGCCTGCGCCGCAGCGCTAACCAGCGTATGCTCGAAAACCAGCTCGAGAAACTGTACCCAGGCTCGAAGTATGGCCGCCGCATGCCCATCGGTCTGATGGAAGTAGTGGACAACTTCAAGTACAACGAGTTGCGCGACTACTACCACAAGTGGTATCGTCCCGATAACCAGGCCCTGGTTATCGTTGGTGATGTGGATGTTGACCACATCGAGGCCCAGATTAAGGAGCTGTTCAAGGGTTTGACCTTGGATCCCAACGCCGCTCAGGTGGTTGACGAGCCCGTTCCCGACAACGAGCAGCCCATCATTGCCATTGACAAGGACAAGGAGCAACAGTATAGCCAGGTAATGGTGATGTTCAAGCACGAAGCCATGCCCAAGGAAATCAAGGGCGACCAGATGTACATGATCATCGATTACGCTAAAAGTATGATGAGTAGCATGCTGAACGAGCGTCTCAGCGAGAAGGCTCAGGAGCCCGACTGCCCCTACATCCAAGCCTCAGCTTTTGACGGTGGTTACCTGTTGTCCAACACGGTTGACGCATTCACGTTGGTATTTCTGCCCAAGGAAGGTCAGACCGAAGCCGCTACCCAGGCTGTCATTACCGAGGCCATGCGTGCTGCCAAGCACGGCTTCACCGCTACCGAGTATGACCGCGCCAAGGAAGAGTACCTGAGCCGTTTGGAGAAGCAGTACAACGAGCGCAACAAGATTTCCAATGCACGTCTTGCTGCCCAATACTACCGCAACTATTTGGACAACGAGCCCATTCCCTCGATCGAGCAGGAGTATGAGATCATGAACCAGTATGTGCCCATGCTGCCTGTTGACCTCGTCAACCAAATGCTGCCTGGTTTCATCACCACCACAGGCGAGAACCTTGTCGTTGTGAACTTCAATCAGGAGAAGGATGGTGCCGTCTATCCCACCCCCGAGAGCCTGCAGGGTGCCGTTGACGCTGGCTTGAACGCCGAAGTCGAGGCATTTGTGGACAACGTGAAGCAAGAGCCCCTCATCGCCAAGATGCCCAAGCCCGGCAAAATCAAAAAGGAGAGCTACAACAGCCAGTTTGATTACAAGGAGCTTGAGCTGAGCAACGGTGCCCACGTCATCCTCAAAAAGACCGACTTCAAGGAGAACGAGATTCGCATGAGCGCGTTCCAGCGCGGTGGCGCTTCGCTCTATGGCGAGAAGGATTGGGCTAACACCGAACTGATGCCCCTGGCTACAATGATGAGCGGATTGGGAGAATTCTCCTACACCGAACTTCAGAAGGCCCTCGCTGGCAAGCAAGCCAATGTTTCTTTCTCTATGGACACCTATGAGGACGAGTTCAGCGGTTCTTCTACCGTCAAAGATCTGGAGACCCTGTTCCAACTCACCTACCTCAACTTCACCGATTTGCGCAAGGATGAGAAGACCTTCAACATGGTTAAGAGTCAAGTTGAGACGGTTCTCAAGAACAGAGACCTCGATCCTGAGAACGTTTTCGAGGATTCGGTCAACTACATTCTGGGCAACCACAACTGGCGCAACAAGCCCTTTGATGTCAGCTATCTGAATCAGATCGATCACGACCGCATGCTTCAGATCGCAAAGGAGCGCACTGCCAATGCCGCAAACTACACCTTCATCTTTGTCGGTGCCTTTGACGAGGCTGTCATCCGTCCTTACATCGAGCAGTACATCGCCAGCCTGCCTGGCAAGAAGGGCAAGCAGTCCAACTTCGTGAATGTGGAAAGCCACCCCGAAGGCCAGACTATCACCCACTTCACCCGCAAGAGCGAGACGCCTAAGGCTATAGCCCAGATCTATTGGTATGACGCCAAGACGCCCTACTCGCTGGAGAATCAGTTGAAGGCCAATATCCTGGGCCAGGTGCTGAGCAAGATCTATCTGCAGAAGATCCGTGAGGATGCCGGTGCTGCCTATTCGGCTGGCGCACGTGGCTGGTCCACCTACGAGGGCAACAACTTCTTTACCGCTGTTATGGCTAACTGCCCGATGAAGCCCGAGTTTGCTGACGTAGCTGTTAAAATCATGAACGATGAGATGGTTGAGGCTTGCAAAAACATCGATGCCACCACCTTGAAGGAGATCAAGGAGCTCATGATCAAGGATCATGGAACCAGTCTCAAGGAGAACGGCTATTGGTTGCGCCAAATCCACAACTACCTGTTCACTGGTGCTGACGGCCACACTGGCTTTGAGCAGATTGTCAACGCCCAGACTCCCGAAACCATTGCCGCCTTTGCACGCCAGCTCATGGCTGCCGGCAACAAGGTAGAGGTTGTCATGCTCCCCGAGGAGTAAATCCTGTAATTTAACTCATCAGGAATTAGCTCTGTAGTCCTTCTACAGGGCTAATTTCTTGTTTCTCCACTCCATCCCGCCACTCTCAAGAAAAAAAACACTATCTTTGCAGTTTGAATCAACCTAATCTACTATATGGATACAACAAGACAACAGAAAATCAGCCGTCTGGTGCAGAAGGAACTGAGCGAGATTTTCCGCCGTGAGACCGCCAAGACACGCGGTACGCTCGTGAGTGTGAGCAGCGTTCGCGTCTCGCCCGACCTGAGCGTCGCCAATGTGCGCCTGAGCATTTTCCCCAGCGAGAATGCCGAGGCCATCATGGAGAGCATCAATGCCAGCGAGAAGAGCATCCGCTATGAACTTGCCCAGCAGGTTCGCTATCAGTTGCGCCGCTGCCCCGAATTGAAGTTCCACATCGATGACTCGCTCGACTATATCGACCACATCGATGAACTTCTAGCTAAGGACAAGCCTAAAGAAAGTGAGGAGTGAGAAGTTAGGAGTTAACTAAGGGCTAAAAGCTAAAAAAGATGAGCCTCCCGTTGAAAATAGCGTGGCGATACCTGGTGTCCAAGAAAGGGCATCAGGCAGTGAACATCATCTCGATTGTCGCCGTGTGCGGTGTCGTGGTGGCGACAGCAGCTCTCGTATGCGTGCTGAGTGTGTTCAACGGTTTCAGAGGACTTATCATGGGCAAGTTAGCCATGCTTGACCCTCAAGTCGCCATCACTGCTACTTTGGGCAAGACCATTAACGATGCCGACAGTGTGATTGATGCCGTCAGTGCCGTGCCCGGTGTTGAACGAGCCGTGCCCGTGGTCATGGACCAGGCTTTGGCTATTTACGCCCAGATGCAGATGCCAGTGCGGCTCAAGGGTGTCCCTGACGATTACAACACGATGAATGACATGGACTCGGTCATCGTTGACGGCATGTGGAAACTACGTGACCAGGTGTCACGCTATGCAGTGGCAGGGGCTGGTCCGGCTGTCAGGTTGTGTGTCAGACCCGAATTCTTGGGCATGGTACGCTTTTACTCTCCTCAACGTCAGGGACGAGTCAACATCGCCAACCCGATGAGCGCGTTCCGGCAAGACTCGTTATTCGTGTCGGGAATCTTCCAGTTGCAGCAGAACAGCTATGATGCCGACCTGATTTATGTGCCACTCGACATGGCACGCGACCTGTTTGACTACGACACCGAGGCGACCCAGATTGAGGTAAAGCTTAAACCCGGTGCCAACGAGCAACAAGTGATGCGCGGCATCTCCCAAGCACTGGGCAGCGGATATCAGGTAAAAAACCGTCTGATGCAGCAGAGCGAAGCCTACCGCCTGGTCAATATTGAGAAGTGGATGGCCTTCCTCTTGCTGGCTTTCATATTGGTCATCGCCACGTTCAACGTCATCAGCACGCTGTCATTGCTCATCATCGAGAAAGACGACAGCATTGCCACCCTGCGGGCTATGGGAGCCAACAACCGCCAGATTTCCCGCATCTTTGTCATGCAAGGCTGGCTGATCACGCTGGCAGGAGCCGTTACTGGAGTGGTCATCGGACTCATCTTGTGCCTGTGTCAGCAACAGTTCGGCTGGCTACGGCTCAGTGGTGACCCTGCTAACATGATCATCAGTGCGTACCCTGTCGAGGTGGAATGGACCGATGTGTTGGTCACGCTTGCACTTGTCGCTGCAGTGGGTCTACTCACCAGCATGGTCACGGCCCTGATCATGCGCCGCCGTCTCAATTCCACCTCCAAACTGTAATCTTTAAACTCTAAACTTTAAACTAAAAAATGCTTACAATCAACTCATACGAAGAATTTGCCTCGCATCTGGGTGAGGAACTTGGTGCCAGCGAATGGCTTACCGTGGATCAGGAACGTATCAACATGTTTGCCGACGCTACGCTCGACCACCAGTGGATTCATGTGGATGTGGAGCGCGCCAAGGCCGAGAGCGCCTATCACAGCACCATTGCCCATGGCTACCTCACGATGTCGCTCATTCCTCACCTGTGGAATCAGATCATCGAAGTCAACAACCTGGAGATGCAGGTCAACTATGGCATGGAAAAGATGCGATTCGGCCAGCCCGTCATCACTGGGAGCCGTGTTCGCCTTGTGACCAAGCTGCACAACATCGCCGACCTACGCGGTATCTGTAAGGCCGAAATCGAGCTGAAGATGGAGATTGAGGGACAACGCAAGCCCGCCCTGCAAGGTATCGCCTCGTTCCTGTACTACTTCAAGAAATGAAAATCCATATCATCAATGGCCCCAACCTGAACCTCGTGGGAAAACGCGAGCCCGAGGTGTATGGCAACCGCTCACTAGACCAGTACCTGCAAGAGTTGGCCGAGCAGTTCCCACAGCACGACATCGATGTCTATCAAAGCAACATCGAGGGCGAAATCGTAGACAGTTTGCAGCAGGTGGGATTTGACGACTGCGGCATCGTTCTCAATGCCGGCGGATATACCCACACGTCGGTCGCAATCGCCGATGCCGTCGCTGCCATCACCGCCCCTGTCATCGAAGTCCACATCAGCAACATCTACGCTCGCGAGCCTTTCCGCCACAAGTCTCTCTTGTCACCCGTCTGCAAGGGCATCATCGCCGGCTTCGGCCTCGACAGCTACCGCCTCGCCCTCCACTCCCTCAATCAAACAACTTAAACAACATTGAACAACATTAACAACTTTCTTCTATGATTGAAACAGAATTATTAAGAGAGCACATCTATGATGTAGTTGGTGCTGTTCACAATGTTCACAAGGTACTGGGACCAGGCTTGAACGAGTCGTGTTATCAAGAAGGGCTTCAGATAGAGTTCACTCAAAAGAAAATACCATTCAAGAGGGAAATATCCTTTCATCCGACCTATCAAGGACTCACAATGGAATCAACATTCCGTTTAGATTTCCTTTGTAAAGAAGATATTGTTGTTGAATGTAAATCTGTCCCAAAATTGATAGCAGATCATCGGGCACAGTTATTCAATTATCTGAGACTACTCAAACTACCCTGCGGAATTCTAGTGAATTTCATGCCACAATATGCAGAAATCGAACGTTATTTCTATGATAAAGACAGGCAGTTAATTGGTCCAGCCAATCGCATGGTTAGAGGACATTTAAGAGAATAATTCAATAAAGGAAGTTGTCCAGTTGTTTATTGTTGTTCATGTTGTTTTAAAACACAGAATAGTTGTCTGAGTCATGAATGAGGAGATAGAGGAATATATTTTGGGACATATCGATGAGGAGCCTGAGGCGCTGGCACGCATCGATCACGATACCCATGTGCAGAACTACTATTGGCACATGTGCTCGGGTCACTTGCAGGGGCGGCTCATCAAGATGCTCACCCGCATGATACGCCCCCGCCGTGTGCTCGAATTGGGCACCTTCAGCGGCTACTCGGCATTGTGTCTCGCCGAGGGTCTGCCCGATGACGATTGCCACGTGGATACCATCGAGATCAACGACGAGCAAGAAGACTTTATTCGTGAGCACCTCGCCTTATCGCCCTACGGCAAACGCTTGACGCTGCACATCGGCGACGCGCGCGACATCATCCCAAGCCTTGACGCCCATTTCGACCTCGTCTTTATCGATGCCAACAAGCGGCAGTATGTCGAGTATTACGATCTCGTGATGGATTACCTGAACGACGGAGGCTTTATCATCGCCGATAACACCCTATGGGCAGGCAAGGTCATCGACCCTAAGGCTCAACGCGAGGCCCAGACCCGAGGCATCATTGCTTTTAACGACCGGGTTAAACAGGACCCGCGTGTCGAGGTGGTCATCATCCCCATGCGCGACGGGCTCACCCTTATCCACAAACTCCCCACCCATTAATGTGAATGGTGCGCTCATTCCACTGAAGGACTTTTTCCCAGTAACAGAAAAATAATGCCGCTTTTTGGTTGTATTCTGCGATATATTGTGTAATTTTGTCATGTGCTACAAACTCTTGCCGCACACCCGTTGATAAGAATAAATTTAACCCATTAAATAAAGTGCGCCGTTATGGATAAGCAATACGAGCAACCGAATCAGCAGCAACCACCCCATTACCAGCAGCGAACCTATCAGCAGCCCTACCAGCAGCAGTCCTACTATCAGCCAAACTATGCGCAGGGACAGATGCCTCCAAGACCTGACAACTATCTAGTTTGGGCTATCCTGTCCACAATCTTTTGCTGCCTGCCTTTTGGTATAGTATCAATCGTTTACTCTGCCAAGGTTGACAGCTTATATACATCAGGTGACTATGTGGGTGCTCAACAAGCTGCAGACAATGCCAAGAAATGGGCTTGGTGGAGCGCCATCTCCTTGGTCATCATTACAATCGTGGTCATTATCCTTGCTGCTTTGCTTGGCTATGCGGGTTATGTGAGCAATTTAGACTAATTTAAAATTTTACTGCAATGGATAATCAGCATCAATTTCCCAACCAGCAACAGCAGCCGCCCTACCAGCAACAGGCTTACTATCAGCCCCACTATGTGCAAGGGCAACGTCCTCCCAAACCCAACAACCATCTGGCATGGGCAATCTTGAGCACCATCTTTTGCTGCCTACCGTTAGGGATTGTTTCGATTGTTTATTCCTCCAAGGTCGATGGGCTCTACAATGCGGGAGATATTGCTGGGGCTTATAACGCAGCCAGCAAAGCGTCCAACTATGCCCTGTGGGGGACCATCATCGGATTCATCTGCATTTTGTGCGGCATCTGCGTAGGAGGCCTGTAGTCACTGGCACTAGACATGCTCGACAGGATTGACAAAATAATGAGCTATGCCTTTCCGGTCATCCTAATCATTATTGGCCTGTTTTTCTATTTTGTCGACCCCAATACCCATGGTTTTCCCATTAAGTGCCCCTGGCGAGTGTGCACAGGGACCTTGTGCCCTGCCTGCGGCTCACAACGGGCGCTCTATGCGCTCACCCACGGCCATGTTGCCCAAGCTCTGAGCTATAACTATTTTTTCATTCTCTCGATACCCTATGCGCTGGTTGCAGTGCTTGTCACGTGGTATAACTTCGGGAACAGGCTCGACGGGCTCAAGCGCATCGCTTTCCATCCCATCACTCTCAAGAGCTATGTAGTCCTCTTTGTCGCATGGTGGATCATCCGCAACTTGCTCCACATCTAGTGGTGACCTCTTGATATCATCAAAAACCGCAAGCCAGTTTACAGCCTGCGGTTTTTGATTTCTTGTAAGAACTATTACTCCTGGATAGTAGCGAAACGCATGAATGTGAGCGTGTGTTGCTCGCTATCGGTCAATTCGAGCATATCGCCGTTCACCTTCACAGTATTGGTTTCAGTCTCGCCGAATGGTGTCTTGAATTCTTCACTGTTCAGCATCTCAGTTACCTGGGAAGTGAGCATCGGATTATTAGACACTTTGCCATTCATCGACACACTAATCAATTCCGATTTATAAGTATCAATGTTGGGAGTCAGCGTCAGATTAGTGCCATCAAAGACATAAGTACCCTTAATCTCAATGGAGGAAGCGATTTCCAAAGCCATCGTCTGGGCAGGTTGCGTGGACTGTGTCAACTCATCAACAAAGCTAAAAGTTCCATCCTTATAAAATGTATAGGTAATGGTCTGCGCCATGAAGGACCCGTCTTCGTCAGTCTCTACGACAGGCTGCATGCTGCGCCAAGTTGAGCAGATGGATTGTGCTTGTACGGTCATGACTGCCATTAAGGCAATGAGTGAAAATAAAATCTTTTTCATACTTTAATTGAATTTGATAACGTCGCAAAGGTAAAACCATCCTGTCAATCCACCAAATTTTAAGGCGAAAAATTCTAACCCGCCGTCTGCCGCACTCCGCCATCCAATAAGACTGCAGTGTTGCAGAAAACTGATGCGCATTATTTAAAAACGGTACTTTTGTCGTGTGGAGTGAAAAGCAACTCTTTTGAGCGAAACAAGGATTACTCGCATTTGCTGAATAGATTACAGTGAATACAATCGGGGCGGCCCTGAATGGACTGCCCCGACGCTTAGTCATGTCGAATCTCCAGGAATTATTTCAGTTTCCTGTATCCGTACTCGGCGGCTTCGTCAAGCTCCTCCTCGATGCGGATGAGCTGGTTGTACTTGGCCATACGGTCTGTACGCGAGAGTGAACCGGTCTTGATCTGGCCACTGTTGGTGGCAACAGCGATGTCGGCGATGGTAGTGTCCTCGGTCTCACCACTGCGGTGTGAAGTCACGGTGGTGTAACCATGGCGGTGGGCCATCTCGATGGCGTCGAGCGTTTCGGTAAGGGAGCCGATCTGGTTCACCTTGATGAGAATCGAGTTGGCTGCACCCATCTGGATACCCTTCTGCAGGAACTTCACGTTGGTCACGAACAGGTCGTCACCCACGAGCTGGCAGCGGTCACCGATCTTCTTGGTGAGCTTCACCCAGCCGTCCCAGTCGTTCTCGTCCAGGCCGTCCTCGATCGAATCGATAGGATACTTGGTGATGAGCTCCTCAAGGTACTTAATCTGCTGGTCGCAGGTGAGCTTTTTGCCCTTGGGATCCTTGGGCTGTCCGCTCTTGAGCTGGCGGTAGTCGTAGTAGTACTTGCCTTTCTCAACCACAGCGAACTCGCTGGCTGCGCAGTCCATGGCGATCTTCACGTCGTCACCGGGCTTGTAGCCGGCATCCTTGATGGCTTGCACAATGCTGTCCAGGGCATCCTCGATGCCATCGAGCGCGGGAGCGAAACCGCCCTCGTCACCCACTGCGGTGCTCAGGCCGCGCTTCTTAAGCAGTTTGGCCAATGCATGGAAGACCTCAGCACCCATGCGCACGGCCTCGACTTCGGTCTTGGCACCCACGGGACGAATCATAAACTCCTGGAAAGCGATGGGGGCGTCACTGTGTGCGCCACCATTGATGATGTTCATCATGGGCACGGGCAACACGTGAGCGTTGGTGCCACCAATGTAGCGATACAGCGGCATGCCAAAGTAGTTGGCGGCAGCGTGGGCTACAGCGAGCGAAACGCCCAGGATGGCGTTAGCGCCGAGCTTGCTCTTGGTAGGGGTGCCGTCGAGTTTGATCATGGCCATGTCAATGGCGCGCTGGTCAAAGGCATCCATTCCCTCGATCTCAGGGGCGATAATCTCGTTAACGTTCTTAACGGCTTTGAGTACACCCTTGCCGCCGTAACGTTTCTTGTCACCGTCACGCAACTCCAAAGCCTCATTTTCGCCGGTCGAAGCGCCACTGGGCACTGATGCGCGCCCCATGTCTCCGCTCTCGAGAGTTACTTCGACTTCTACAGTTGGATTGCCACGCGAATCCAGAATTTCTCTGGCATGAACTTCTTCAATATACATAATTATAAGAGTTTAGTAATACAAACTTTAACTGATTTCATATAACGGGTGCAAATTTAATGAATTTTAAGCGCATCACAAAAAATATTCAAGCTTTTGTTCCAATCAAGCCCATGCAACCGATTGAAAAAATGAAATATCCTGCTACAGAAGACCCCAATTTCTAGTTTGTCTATAAAAATGCGGTGTTGGTATAATAATTTTGCACAAGTTACTGACAAACGAGTATATTTGCCATTGAAAGCTAAAATACATCAGTTACATTTTCATAACCACAAGTTTATAGTATTATTTTGGACACACACATCATTCCACTTCGGGTGATTCCCGAGGTGGAATTCTTCATTACCCGAGCCACTATTGCATGCGGCGCAAATAATCACTACCTTTGCACAATCAATCAAGCGAGAATTATGACCAAGCATATTATCACACTCATCATGGCAACGCTGCTGATAACGTTCAGCGCAACGGCCCAGGACACCAAAACGAACAAGACCGTCAGTCAAGAGCAAACAATCATGCCTTCGATACCTGAGAAGCCAACGGGAACTGCCTTCATCGTCGTCTCCAAAAAGAACCTGACGCTGAGTGTGTATGACCGTGGAACCGACGGCGACACTGTGCTGGTAGCACAGTACCCATGCTGCATGGGCAAGAACAAGGGCAACAAGCAAGGACGAGGCGACATGCGTACTCCCGAGTCGCCTGCCAGCAAGCCCTTCAAGATCACCATGATACAGGACGCCTCGACATGGAAACACGACTTCAAAGACGGGCGAGGCAACATTAAGGCCTATGGCCATTGGTTCCTCCGTCTGGAAACACCAGGCCACAAGGGCATCGGCATCCACGGCAGCACCAACAACGAGAACACCGTCCCCGGCCGCGCCAGCGAGGGCTGCATCCGACTGCTCGACAAGGACATCATCACCTTGAAGGAGCATTTCGCCTATGTCGGCATGCCCGTCACCGTCCAGGGCGAGAACCAAGCCCCCTTCCCTTGGGAATCCCGCACCAGCACCAAGTAAACAATCATTAATAGTAAAAGAAAAAGTGGGTGAACCATAACTGAATTATGACCCACCCACTTTCATTCGCTCTCGCGCCACCAATGAACGTGTTGCGAGTTATGCGGGAACTAAGGTACTAGTTCTGCGAGACGCGCACAGCACGGACGGTGAAACCGATGATGCGGTCGTCGCCGTCGCAGCCCACGTACCCCGAAGTGAAGTCCAGGTTGTAGGCTAAGTCGGAGCGGGAGAAGCACGTGTAGAGCGTACGCGACCAATAGTAGCCGTACGAACCCACGTAGTAGAGCGACCCGTCCCAGCGGCCGCCAGCGGCGGGCAAGAACAAAGTGTTCCCATTAGGACCGGTGAACAAGCGACCGTTAACGCCGTTCTTTGTCGTCCAGACCGAGGAACAGTTCTGGTAAAGTTCTTGCTGCTGTTCAACGGTCGGCATGCACCACGACGGACCCCAGTTCACATAAGCGGCATCGTCCTCGAGATCCAACTCCGTCTTGTTATCCACAAAGCCATTGTAACCGTATTCGCTATTGGTACAGTACTTTGTAATCGTCGTGTAGCTGCCGTTGCACCACTTGTAGGTGCTCCAGTCATAGACATCCTTAGGTTCGGTCTCGCCCCAGGCGAAGTGATGACCGAACTCCTCGGGGCTGTTGGCGCCCACGTTGCACGTTGCCCACAGGGTGCCACTGGGCAAACCCAGATCAACCCAATCGTGCTCAGGCTCGGGTTCCGCATTACGTCCCAGGATGATGTCGATGACAGCATTGATGTCGGCGATGTTGATTTCGCCATCACCGTTCACGTCGGCAGCAACGGTGTTACCACTTCCGCCAAGGATGATGTCGATGACGGCATTCACATCAGCGATATTGACCTCAAGGTCGCCATTCACGTCACCCATGAATATATCTTCCACAATCTGCCCGAAATAGGGATACCAGTTCACGTCAGCACGATAGGCATCAGCCGTCCCTTGAAGCACATGTAGCGTACGACGAGAGTAATCACCATTATCCAATGAGAATTGTCTATTCCCGCTCGATACTCTCGAGAGGTCAGCAATGTAGCTATACACATCCGCCAGTCTCAAGCAGTTATAGAACGCATCGTCGCCAATCTCGATTTCCGAGTTGGGGATGACAATGCTGGTCAGCCCATAGCAGTTGCAGAACGCGCCTTCACCGATATAAGTTACTGAGTTGGGGATGACGATGCGGGTCAGCCCAACGCAACTAAAGAACGCCGCGTCACCGATATAAGTTACCGAGTTGGGGATGTCGATGCTGGTCAGACCTTCGCAGTTAGAGAACGCTCCGCCACCGATCTCAATTACCGAATTGGGGATAGTCGTGTTCTTGCAGCCAACAATTAATGTATTATCGGCGGTCTCTATAAT
>JAFZKD010000056.1 GCA_017553785.1 Muribaculaceae bacterium
ATTTATTTTATTGATTGTCACAAAGTTACTAAAACTTTTTGACATGACAAAGCCTCCGCTTGGGAAAGTAGAGGCTTTGTTATATGTTTTACAGCATGTTACAAAAAAGAGGATGTGCCAGAATTTTGACACACCCTCTTTGTTAAGTTTTTTACTAGCCAACGGCTAGTATTGATATCACCTTAGCTTGGAGAAG
Organism: Muribaculaceae bacterium; assembly: GCA_017553785.1. Taxonomy (GTDB): domain Bacteria; phylum Bacteroidota; class Bacteroidia; order Bacteroidales; family Muribaculaceae; genus Sodaliphilus. Next base: position 197 of record JAFZKD010000056.1, read on the forward strand.
TGGTTTTATTCTTCTTTTTAGTTTTCTTGGCGTTGATGTTGAGGATGCGGCTGTATTCACCGGGTTTGTCAAACATCTCCTTGGCCTTGTCAAGGAGGTCATCGTCCTTGATGGCGTGCTGTATCTGGCCGCGCTGATGGTAGAGCCTGTCCATAATCTCTTCGGCAAGGAGGAAAGCGATGTCGCGTCGATGCAGGTCGAGGTCATGATCCAGATCGTGCTTGAGCAGCGTCTCGAGCTTGTCAAAAGCGGCCTGGGTGGAGTCGTTCATGTAACCCTCGGCGGTTGCTGTCTTGCGCAGGGTGGCGAGCTGCTGCTCACACACCTTGTCATTCTCAAACTTCTCGGGGTTGATGAACTGCTTGAATTCGTTGAACATCTCGTCGGTGACCTCAAATTCGGCAGGATCGGGGATCTCATCGCGGTGCTGGGCGACATACTTTGTCGCGAAGTCAAAGTCCCAATGGTCACGCATGATGTTATATACGATGCGCTTCAACTCGCGCGACTCGACATTGATGTCGGGTGTGATGCCACCACCCTCACGCACCTCGCGGCCGTGGGCGGTATGGAAGATACGCGCCGTGCTGTCGGTTGTGGTCTTCTTGTAGGTGCCGTCCTCGTTGCGGTTGCCGTAGTCCACTTCCTGGATGAGTCGTCCGCTGGGGATGTAGTACTTGGCGATGGTCACCTTGAGCATGCCGTCATAGGGGAGAGCGCGTGTGGATTGCACCAATCCCTTGCCATAGGAACGGGAACCGATGATAACCGCGCGGTCCAGATCCTGCAAGGCGCCTGCCGTGATTTCGCTGGCACTTGCCGATGCGTGATCGATGAGCACCACCAGGGGCATCTCGGAGTCCACGGGATCTACAGTGGTCTTGTAGGTGCGCTCACTGGACTTGTCGCGTCCCCGCATCTGAAGCACTTGGGTGCCCTTGGGGACAAAGAGTCCCACAATCTGGATGGCGCCCTCGACGATGCCTCCGCCGTTGCTGCGCAGGTCGAGCACGATGTTTTTCACACGAGGATCCTTCTTGAGTTGGATGAGCGCATCGCGCACCTGCTGGGCTGATTTCTCGTTGAAGGTCGTCAGGTTGATGTATCCGATGTTGTCGCGCGTCACCCCGTAGTAGGATACGGGATTGACGCTGATGGTCTCGCGGTTGAATGAGAAGGTCTTGATGCTGTCCTCGTCGTAGGGGCGCACAACAGACATCGTCAGATGGGTGTTCGCCTGACCCTTGAGGCGCTTGCTCACGCGTTCGCTGTCCCAACCAGTGGTGCTGTCGCCGTCGATCATGATGATGCGGTCGCCCGAACGCAATCCGGCGCGCTCGGCGGGACTGCCCTCGTAGGGGCCGCTGATATATACGCATTTTTTGCCGTCAACGGTGCGTTCCATCAGGTAGCTGCCGATGCCGCCATACTCGCCGGTGCTGATGCTCATGAAGTCGTCGGTCTCTTTGGCCGGGATATACTCGGTGTAGGGATCGATTTCATCGAGCATCGCGTTGATGGCGTTCTCGATGGTCTTTTGGGCATTGATGGTATCGACATAGAACGTGTTCAACTCCTTGAACAGGGTGTTGAAGATGTCCAGGCTGCGCGACACAGCGGCATCATCGTTGATCGGCTTGTTGTCGTCGGCAAGAACCACGGGACAGGCAAGGGTGGCCAAGCAGCATCCCCACGCAAGATATTTGAGGGTCTTTTTCATTCTTTTTTCTTGATTTAGGCCCCAAAAATACTACTAATCCATGACATTGTGCCGTCTTTGTGCCCTAAAAAACCTTTAAGAGATGAAAAAAATCAAGATTTTTTATTTTTTTATTGCACAGTTCAATTATTGGCACTATCTTTGCACCGCATTTTTCGGCAGGGTTTGCCGCAATGGTGCTGAAAAAGCTTCTTTAGCTCAGTTGGTTAGAGCATCTGACTGTTAATCAGGGGGTCCTTGGTTCAAGTCCAAGAAGAAGCGCGAAATAATAGATAGATATTTAAGAGAGGATTGCTTCTTTAGCTCAGTTGGTTAGAGCATCTGACTGTTAATCAGGGGGTCCTTGGTTCAAGTCCAAGAAGAAGCGCCAAAAAAGAGACTGCGTGAGCCGTCTCTTTTTGGTTTTGTCAGGGGCGCTCCCCAATTGATACAGAGAACTCTTAAAAACTTTGGGCAAAGCCGCAGTAAGTGAAAAGTTTTAGTTACCTTTGCCGTTCAACAATCATAACATTGACTTGATATGAAAGAGATGTTCGCCGCTTTTAGTGACGGTTTTGTGAATTTCTGCGACGCCGTGTGCGGCTATCCTTACTTTTTCCTCCTGATAGGCGGAGGCTTGTTGCTGTTTATCTACTCGGGAGCGGTGTCCATCCGGCGGCTGCCTCATGCGTTGCGAGCGCTGCGCGCCAAACAGGCGACCGACCAGGGTAAGCAGACGGGTCAGATCAGCTCGGTGCAGGCGCTGCTGAGCGCCATCGCGGCAACCGTGGGCATGGGCAACATCGCTGGTGTCGCCATCGCCTTGACGATTGGCGGCCCGGGCACGGTCTTCTGGATGTGGGTGAGCGCCCTGGTGGGGATGAGCACCAAATTCTTTGAAGGCACATTGTCCATCATGTACAAGGGCCATGACAGCGCCGGAGAGGTGCAAGGCGGTCCCATGTACATCATCACTAAAGGATTGGGCGAGAAGTGGAAACCGCTGGCGGTGGCGTTCTCGATATTCGGCCTTGTGGGCACCTTGTGTTTCATGCAGGCCAATCAGTTGGTGGAGTCGGTAACGACCGTGTTCACCACGCCGATGGGCATCGAGAACACGCTGTGGCTGCGTTTCATCCTGGGCGTGGTGATGGTCGCTATCGTGGGTGCGGTGATATTGGGCGGCATCAAGCGCATCGCGCTGTTTGCCTCACGCATTGTTCCCGTGATGGTGATTCTGTACCTAATCCTGGTCATTGTCATCATGGTGATGCACTTCAGGGAGATTCCCGGCGTGTTCGGACAGATATTCTCAGAGGCCTTTACATTCAGGTCGGGCTTTGGCGGGTTTGCCTTCATTGCGCTGACAGGTGCCCGTCGCGCCGCTTTTGTCAACGAGGCCGGCGTGGGTACCGCGTCGATGATGCACGGAGCGAGCAAGAACACCGATCCCATCCGCGAAGGACTGATTGCGATGCTTGGCCCGGCCATCGACTCGGGTCTGGTGTGCACGCTGACATCGATTCCCATCATCATCGCCGGCAATTATACGGGTCTGACCGACCCCAAGGGCTTGTTCGTCGCCCTGGGAGCATGGCAGCAGCTGTTGCCCGGCATCGGTCACCTGTTGCTGATGACGATTGTCTTCTTCTTCGCCTTCTCGACGATGTTCTCCTACAGTTACTACGGTCAGAAATGCACCAATTACCTCTTCGGTGCGCATAATGTGAAGTGGTATAACTACTATTACCTGGCCATGATCATCGTGGCGGCGATGATTCCGTTGAAACTGATGGTCAGCATCATGGACCTCGCCTTTGCGCTTATGGCTTGTTGCACGATGTTCACCATCATTAAGTTGAGCCCACGCGTCAAGAAACTGATGAAATCCTATTTCAAGGATTCACCGGCTACTGAAGAAAGCTAAAAAAGATATTGATTATTTGCTGAAAGTGCGTGCGAAGTGGGCCATCTTGATGGCGGCTTCGGCAGCCTCGGTGCCCTTGTTGCACAAGGCGCCTCCAGCGCGGTCAATCGCCTGCTGCTCGTTGTCGCACGTGAGGACACAGAAGATGACAGGCACATCCTGCGTGGCGTTGAGGTAGGCGCAACCCTGTGTGGCGTTATCGCACACATAGTCGAAATGCGGCGTTCCGCCACGGATGACGCAGCCAATCATGATGACGGCGTCGTAGCGCCCGCTGCGCGCCATCTGTGCAGTACCGAATGTAAGTTCCACGGTGCCGGGAACGTGGGCGACGGTAATATCCTCATAGCCCTCCTGCTTGAACAGTTCGAGGGCTCCCTGGAGCAGGGCGCCGGTAATCTTGTCGTTCCATTCAGCACAGATGATGCCCACGGTGAGGCCGTCCACGTGAGGTAGGGTATGGAGGGCGCTGCTGCCCTCGGTCTTATTGAGTTCGGTTGACATTATTAGAGATCAGAGATTAGTGATTAGAGATTAGTGAGAGGGGTTATTTCAGGTCTTTGGGGAAGCGGGCGTTGGTGGTGATGTAATCCACGCCCATGGCTTTGACGCGCTCAAAGTCCTCGACCTTATCGACCGTCCACACGTTGACCTTGAGTCCTGCCTTGTGCATGGCATCAACGGCCTCTTTGGTAACGATGGTGTGGACCACGTCGAGATCCATCTTGAACTGTTTGCACCAGTCCACCCATTCCATGATGCTACCGTCCTCTTCACCAGCGAGCACCTGAACGGTGATATCGGGATAGTGGCGGTGGATAAAGTCCACGACGCCGGGCATGAACGAGATGATCACTGCCTTGTCGGTGAGCCCTTTCCGGTCGATCAGGTTGATGAGTGAGGGTATGCCGTCATACACGGGGTCGTTCTCGGACTTGGTGTTGCTGTGGATGGTCGTGCAAACCTTCACTTCGATGACAGGCACGACGTTATACTCGTTGCAGATGTCGAGAAACTCACCTAGGGTGCATGGCGTGCCGGCATAGGTGACGCCGTGGCGCTTGCTGGTGAGCCGTGAGGCAAGGACCGTTTCGGTCGTCATGTCGGCAATCTTGGTCTCAGGACCTCCCAGGCGCTTGTAGTTGTCGTCGTGGCTGATGATGAAGGTGCCGTCGCCAGTCACGCGGATGTCACATTCCAGACCCCAAGCGCCAGCCTCGGCGCCGTTAATGAATGCAGCGCGCGTGTTCTCAACGCCCCATTGTGAGCCGCGGTGTCCCACGATTTTCTGGGCCTGCAGGCCTAAAGTGCCCATAAGGATAAGGGCCATAGTAAAAATGCTCTTGAGCAGTGTCATAATATTCACGTTTTTGTTTTTGTTGTTCAGCAGGTTCTGGATCTCATTCATCTCGGCAGTCGCGTTAAGCCTTTGTGCCAGGGGTATGAGGGAGCGCAAGAGTTGCTCTGCGGCCGTGCGACGGTTGATCAAGCGCATGAGTGCCTTGGCCAGACCGATGGAGAGGGTCAGTTCCCTTTCGCCCATCTTCTCGCCCAGTTTCTTTTGGTAACGCAACGCCTTGGTGTAGTACTTGACCGCATTGCGGCTGTTGCCCATCTGTAGCATGATGTCACCCTCTTTGCCCAATGTGTCCACCAGGTTAGACATGGCGGTTCGTGTCGCATTGGCGTCGCCGCTGTTGAGTTCGCTCATATACAGTTCGCTGGCGCTTTGATAGTGTGCCAGGACGTTCATTTGTTTGGTCTTGGACTTGATGACCTCGGTCGATGCCTCCACGGCCATGAGCAGCAAAGCTGAGAACCGGGCATCGTTGCGCTTGGTGAGGCGTTCAAGGATCTGCTGGGCTTTCGTCAGCTCTTTGGCTGCACGGCTGTCGTCACCCATGTCATGGTGGGCGAGCGCCAGATTGTAAAGCAACGATGCGACGATGGCGTTAAAGTCCTCGGTTTTCTTGCCGGTATGGCCCGAGAGCACAAGCAGGGCGTTCTCGGCGGCGCCCAGCGAGAGCGAGGGAGCTCCACCGGTAATGAGCAGGGTCATGCGGGCAAGCCAGAACCATGCGGCATATAGCTCGGGCAGTTCCATCATGCGGTTGTCATCGTAGATGAATCTTTCAATCACCTGTTCAGCCTCCACGTCACGCTTGTTGGCGATGAGATACTCGGTGTAGCACATCTGCATCTCGGTGACGATGTCATCGTCCAGCCCCTTGGAAGGGGGCATGGTGCCGCTCGTGACCATTTGCGCGCGGGCAATGGTCATGTCATTCTTGAAGTGCGGTAACGCGACTGTAACAGGTTGTGTGGTCATTTCTCTGCGTTGGCCTGTGGCTTTAAGATGTTGAAACCCTTAAATCGGCCGCATAGCGTGCGGCCAATGCCGGGTCGATGCAATTGTCGATGTTGGCGCAACACGAGGCAATGGCTTGTGCGCCAGTAACGATGTCGGCCCACGATGTGCGGGGCAGCTGATGGATATTGTCATGTGTCACCTCATTCTTGACCAACCCATAGATGACCCCTGCCGTGAAACCTGCCTGCCATCCCAACATATGCTTTGTCGGTATGCCGATCGCGGGATGGGGTAGCGCTTTTCCGCCCTTGCTGAAACGAGTCACGGACAGGTTGGAATGGATGTGGAGGTAGTTGTCACAGTAGAACTCAATGTGGTTGCTGTAGGCTTGCTGAGCCGTCTCGCCAGGATAAACGTCGCGCAGGTCACGCTCATGGGCAATGATCAGGTCGCTCACCTCAAGGTTCTCAAGTATGGCGGGCATGACATGGGCGATGTGGAAATTGATGCCGTGCTGAAAACCGGGCAGATAGATGATGATGGCCTTGCGCTCTATGGCATACTTGACCAGCTCGAACAGAGCGGTGCGCTGTGGCTCGGTAATGGCATACAGCGATCCGAACACCAGAATGTCATCCTCGTCGATGCGGGGCCAGACGACATCGAAGCGCTCCTTGGGATAGACACCGTAGTTGATCAGGGTGTCGCTGCCTGAGTCATTGCTAAAAATGACCGACAGGGCGGTAGAACCGTCGGTATAACGGTCAATGGAGTTCACGTCAACGTGGTGGCTGGTGAGGTAATCGATGATGATGTCTCCCACACGGTCGGCACAGCATTCACTGACCATAGCGACAGGAAGGCCCAAGGAGCCTAAAATACATGCCGCGTTGGCAATGCGTCCGCCCATGAAAGATCGGACGGGCTGGTTGCCGTTGAACACCGTGTCAAGCACGGATTCGCCAATGGTTATGATTTTCCGCATCGTCTGTTAGTTATGAATGACTAAATGGTTATTGGTCGTTTGTGAGCACAGGTTAATACTTGGTTCCCTTTGCGATGCTGCCCAGATATCCGCCGTGGTGGCGCAATGCGTAATCCTCGCGGGTGAAGCCCGTGGCACGCATGGTGTTGACCACGAGCACGTCGCCGATGACTGTCATCACCGTGGTCGAGGTTGTGGGCGTCAGCCCCAATGGGCACACCTCTTGGGTGTTGCCAGTCCACAAGCAGATGTCGGCAAGATGCGCCAATTCACTATCCTTATTACCAGTGATGACCACAATCTTGAGTTGCGGATACAGGTTGTGGGCGAGCGAGACGAGCGCACAGATCTCATTGGTGCGGCCCGAGTTGGACAACAACAGCAGCACGTCGTGGGGCTGCACCACTCCCAGGTCGCCGTGTTGCGCCTCGCTAGGGTGCAGGAAAATGGCGGGTATTCCTGTAGAAGAGAAGGTGGTGGCGATGTTGTCGGCGATTTGACCGCACTTGCCCATTCCCGATGTGACGAGTTTGCCGCCCTCGTGCTTCACCTGCTCGACGATGAGGTTGACGGCCTCTTCATAGGCATCGGTAACCGGTATATTCATGACGGCCTTGCTTTCGGCCTCAAGAATCTCACGCATAGATTGTTTTACATCCATAATATCGTTTTGAGATAGTTTTGAATGTGCAAAGATACGAAATAGTTTTCAGTTGTAAGTTTTCAGTTGTAAGTTTTCGGGCATTGTGTGCATCTAATGGCTAAAAATGTTTATTTTTGCACCTTTGAAATCAAAAACTGCAATGGATAAGGAAGAATTGAAATCAAAATACCAGCGCTTCAAGCAGTGGCAAGAGCAACCCTACGAGTACAAACTCGTTTCAGACAAGGTTAATCATTGCAACAACTGCGGAAACGACTATATTGGCAATTTCTGTCCCATCTGCTCCCAAAAAAACGGTGTGGGGCGCATTGGTTGGCAAAGTGTCCGACAGGGTATTATGGATATCTGGGGTCTGGGGACGCGCTCGCTGTTATACTCCATTTGGCAATTACTTTGGCGGCCGGGTCATCTTATTGGTGATTACATCGACGGCAAGCGTCAGGTGAGTTTCCCGCCAGTGAAGATGTTGTTCATCGTTGCGGTGGTTTACTCAATGATTTATTATTGGTTTCTCCCTGATGTCTTGGGTCTCAATATTTTTAATGGAATGCCCGAAGAGCAGTTAGAAATGTCGGGAGATTACATAAAAGGGCTTGAGTCCTATTACAGTTGGTTTTCATTGGGAATGGCGCTGCTCGCTGTCTTGCCCACATGGGTGATGTTCCGCTATTCGCCGCGCCACTCCACCCACACCTTGCCCGAGGGCTTCTTTATCCAGGTTTTCCTCGCCAATGTAATGTTGGTATTCTGTTTATTGTTCACGCCACTTTCGATTATGAATCTATGGCTTTATTGTGCTGTTGTTTTTTGCATCTTCGGGATTTATTATCTCATCGTTTATAAGTATCTGTTCGGATATGGACTTTGGGGTACCTTGTGGCGTTGCGGGTTTATTCTTATTACAATCGTCTTCATTGTTCTGGCATTTACTGTTATAGTTTTATTGTATGATAAGAATCCAGACATAAAAGAAGCATTAAATACACCTGATCAGATACGTCAAGTCACAATGGCATATGTGTCTTCTCTTCTATTGGCTTTGATGACATTTTTTGTTGGTTGGGTCATTAATCTGATTGCCACGAGAAAGTATCGTCGAGAGCTCAAAGAGGCAGCGATGAGATAGCTTTCACTGTTACTCGTGGTCCTCGAAGGCGATGATGGCGTCGCGCCATACTTGGGGGATCGGGCTGGGCTGATTGGTAGCGGGGTCCAGGTTGACCATAACGGTGGCGCAGGTGGCTTTCATCTCGCGAGTCTCGCTGTTGACCAGATGCTGCAGCAGTGTCAGGCTTTTGTTACCCAGACGGGCGCACTGTGTCAGCACCTCGACCGGTTCATTGAAAAGGGTGGGGACGAGAAAACTGCAGTTCACGTTGGCAATGATGACTGTGGGTCGTCGCCAATCAATGTCGGTCTGCACGTTCAATCCTTTGAAATATTGTGTCTTGCCTAGATCAAAGAACTGGAAATATACCGAGTTGTTGACGTGTCCCAGTGCATCTACGTCATTGAAGCGCAACTGCAGGGGTGTTGAGCATTTGAATGGATATGGTGATTCGATAGCGTGATTCATATTTTTTATTTGAAGATGATTTCGCGGATGATTTCGCGGCCCAGGGCCTCGTTGATTCGCTGGATAATAAGGGCGCGTTTGAGAGTCAATTCGTTAGCTAACGATGCCGACGACAGATGAACTGTCATCACACCATTCTTGACATAGCGCCTGATGGTGTAGCGGTTGATGCCGTCCCCCACGATTTGTGGCCACAAAGCGCTTGCGCGGTGTTCGTCGAGTTCGACATCAAGGTTTTCCTGCTTGAGCAGTTCATTGATGATTTGTCCGATGTTTTTCGCTTCGGTACGTTTCATGCCGTGTCGCCTCCTTTCTGTACCGTCACAACACCGTCCTCGACGTTCATCAGGCAATGGCCGCCTCCGTGCCGCACGACGATTTCGTCAAGGTGGGTGCGGTTGGTGTCGGTGATGAAAATCTGTCCGAAACGGTCACTGGACACGACATCGATGATGCGCTCGACTCGGTTGGCGTCCAACCGGTCGAAGATATCGTCGAGCAACAAGATGGGCACGTCGGGGCCGCTGGCCTTGAGGAAGTCGAACTGGGCGAGGCGTAGGGCGATGGTGTAGGTCTTGCACTGGCCTTGGCTGCCCGTGCGTCGCATGGAATACCCGTTAAGCATCAGTTCCAGGTCATCGCGGTGCACCCCGCGTGTGGTATAGCCGATGATGAGGTCGCGCTCTCGTGTCGCTGCCAAATGGTCGGCCATCGTCCCATCGTTAAGGTGGCTCTTGTACTCAAGTTTGACGGTCTCGCCCTCTCCTGCCACGGCATTGTAGTAGTGCATGAAGATGGGCAGGAACTGGTCCACCCATTGACGTCTTCTCTCATGAATCAATGTGGCGTTTTGGGCCATGACCTGCTCCACGGTCTCATATAGCAAAGGGTCGCGCATCTCTTTCTTGATCATGGCGTTGCGCTGTTCCACGGCTTTGTTGTAGCGGATGAGCGCTTCGAGATACCCGCTGTCGTTCTGCGAGATGATGAGATCCATGAAACGGCGGCGTTCTTCTCCACTGCCACGCACCATGTCCCAGTCGATGGGCGATACCATGACAACGGGCAACAGTCCGATGTGCTGGCTCAGCCGTTGGTACTCCTTGCCATCGCGCCGCACCACTTTTCGTTTGTCACGTTGCAGGGCGATGCTGACCTCAAGGTTAGTCTCGCATCGTGTGTAGTTGCCTTGAAGCATCATGTAGGTCTCGCCGTGGCGGATGACCGCGCTATTGTCACCCGTAGAAACAAAACTGCGGCACATGCTCAGGTAATATATGGCATCGAGCACATTGGTCTTGCCCTGCCCATTGTTGCCTATCAGGCAATTAAGCTTGGGCGAGAATTCCAGTTGCGCCTCGGCGATGTTCTTGTAGTTGACTATTGTGGCTGTGTTCAGTGTCATCGTGCAAAAGTACTGCTTTTTACTGATTTTTGTGCTCAAAAAAGGGAGAATTTGCTACCTTTGTCAACATATATGGAACTGTTGACTTTAGATTTTGTGAAGCCCGTCGAGGGCGTGAGAGCATTCAGTACCGTGCGTGGAGAGATAGAAGCGCGCAAGCCCTACTCGCAGTGGAACTTGTGTGACTATGTGGGCGACGATGCCCTGAGGGTATTGGACGCACGGTTGCAGTTGGCCATGAGTCTGGGCGTGGACCTTGACGATCTGGTGATGCCGCGACAAACCCACTCGTGCAATGTGTTGACGATTGATGAGCATTTCCGCGCTATGGACATTGACATGCAAGAGCGTACGCTTGAGGGTGTTGACGCGTTGGTGACATCGTTGCGGGGCATAGTCATCGGGGTGAATACCGCCGATTGCGTGCCTATCGTCATGGTGGACGGCCAGGCTGGTGTCATCGCTGCCGTCCATGCGGGTTGGCGCGGTACGGTAGGTCGTGTGGCCGCCGCTGCGGTGAGCGAGATGTGCCGTCAAGGGGCTAGCGCCGAACACGTTCAGGCCGTGATGGGTCCCAGCATCTGCCAGAACTGCTTCGAGGTGGGAGACGAGGTGGTGGATGCCTTCAAACAGGCACATTTTGACCTTGATGCGATTGTCAAGCGGAATGCTGCCACAGGCAAAGCCCATATCGATCTGCGTGTCGCCAACCTTGATGTCTTAGCCGCCGTTGGAGTGTCTATAGAGAATATCGTTATGGCAGCTCATTGTTCCCGTTGCGAGCATGAGCGGTTCTTCTCGGCACGTCGTTTGGGTATCGCCAGCGGCAGGACTTTTACAGGCATTATCAGGAAATAATCAGTTCCAATCCTAATAAAAAAACGATGCCCGCTCTCCGATTGGTGAGTGGGCATCGTCGTAAAAAAAACTTTAGAATAATTTACAAAGTGTCGTCGCTCTCCTGGAAAGTGGTGGCACGGCGCACGTCACCAGTATCGTAACCAAGCTTGAACCACTTCATTCGCTGGGCGCTGGTGCCGTGGGTGAAGCTCTCGGGAGAAGCATGACCCTGTGCACGTTTCTGCAGGTAATCATCTCCAATCTTTTGAGCGCAATCGATTGCTTCCATCAGATCCTTGTCGCTGATGGAGTTGAAGTATTTGTCCTCGTAGTGCGCCCAAATACCTGCATAAAAGTCGGCCATCAGCTCCAGACGAACGCTGTACCTGTTAGCAGTCGTTGTGTTGGTTGCTTGCATGCGCTGGTGTGCTTTTTCCAGAGTGCCCAGCAGGTATTCAATGTGGTGACCCACCTCGTGGGCGATGACGTAAGCCTTGGCCAGACTGGAGTTGTCACCTTGCACACCCAGCTGTTGATCCATTGTCTGGAAGAATGACAGGTCGAGATAAACTTTTTGGTCACCCGAGCAGTAGAACGGACCCATAGCTGCGCTGCCTTGTCCGCATGCGGTTCTGACGGCTCCAGTATAGAGCACCATCTTGGGAGCGGGATATTGGCCAATGCTATAATCGTTGAAAATCTGTGACCAGACATCTTCGGTACTTGCTATAACCCTACTGGCAAATACGGCAAGTTCTTCCTGTTCGGGAGTGGCTTCTTGACCACCCTCGGTTTGGATGGCTGCACCCAACACATCACCGAGGTTACCACCCATTAGCAAGGTGATTAAACCGGCAATAATCAAAGAGCCGATACCGCCTAGACCCACTTTAGTACCTGTGCCCATTCCACGGCGATCCTCAACATTTTCGCTTTCGCGTCTTCCTTCAAGTCTCATAGTAGTTGAATTGATATTTTAGTTGTTAATATTATCTCTCGAAGAGTGCAAATTTAATGTTTTTTTCATTATCACATCAAAATTTGCCATTTTTTCTTCATTTTTAGTATGGATTTGCAATCGTTTTCGGCAAAGATATGGGAAAAAGGCACCTGAGAAGTCGTTACTTTGACGTTTTTTTTGTACCTTCGCCTCCAGTATCAACCAAGACCTGACCGATTATGAGAAAGAAAAAGAATCTTGCGATCATTAACGATGATCCATGGCTGGAGCCCTATAGTGAGGCCATTAACGGTCGCCATCAGGATGCTGTGAACAAGATTGATGAGCTAACCGGCGGAACCGGTAATCTCGTGGAGTTTGCTAACGCCTACAATTACTATGGCCTGCACCGTACAAGTGATGGCTGGGTGTTCCGAGAGTGGGCGCCCAATGCGACCGAGGTATATCTTATCGGCCAGTTCAACGATTGGCGCGAGTGTGCCCCTTATCGCCTCAGACGTTTGGATAGCGGTAACTGGGAAATTAAGCTTCCCTCACGCGCTATGCGTCACGGAGACCTGTACAAGTTGCGCGTTCACTGGCAGGGAGGTGAAGGAGAACGCATCCCAGCCTATGCCACCCGCGTTGTCCAGGATGACAAGACATACATTTTTTCGGCCCAAGTTTGGGAACCCGAAGAGCCTTACAGCTTCAAGGTCAAAAACTTTGTGCCCAATACCGAGCCATTACTCATATATGAATGTCATATTGGCATGGCGCAAAAGTGCGAAGGCGTGGGAACCTACGAGGAGTTCCGCTTGAACGTGCTGCCGCGCATCGTCAATGACGGCTACAATGCCATCCAGATCATGGCGATCCAGGAACATCCCTATTATGGCTCGTTCGGTTACCATGTGTCAAGTTTCTATGCCGCTTCATCGCGTTTCGGCACCCCTGAGGAGCTTAAGCATCTCATTGATGATGCCCATGCTGCCGGTCTTGCAGTCATCATGGATATCGTTCATTCTCATGCTGTGAAAAACGAGGTTGAGGGCCTGGGCAACTTTGATGGCACGGGTGATCTGTATTTTTATGGTGATGACAAGCGTGAGCATCCCGCGTGGGACTCCCTGTGCTTCGACTATGGCAAGAATGCAGTGCTGAATTTCCTGTTGTCAAACTGCAAGTTCTGGCTCGAGGAGTATAAATTCGATGGTTTCCGTTTCGATGGCGTGACCTCGATGCTCTATTATAGCCACGGCTTGGGACAGGCCTTCGGCAGCTATGACGACTACTACAACGGCACTCAAGACACCAATGCCATCACCTATCTGACCCTTGCTAACGAACTCATCCATCGCATCAATCCGCATGCCATCACCATAGCCGAGGAAATGAGCGGCATGCCTGGCCTGGCGCGCACGTTCAAGGACGGCGGCATCGGCTTTGACTACCGCATGGCGATGGGCATCCCCGACTATTGGATCAAAACCATCAAGGAACGTAAGGACGAGGATTGGAAGCCAACGTCAATATTTTGGGAACTGACCAACCGTCGCGCCGACGAGAAGACCGTTTCCTATGCAGAGAGCCATGACCAGGCACTTGTGGGTGACAAGACCATCATCTTCCGCCTCATTGACAAGGAGATGTATTGGCACATGATGACAGGTGACCATGACGGCACAGTGGATCGCGGCATGGCGCTGCACAAGATGATCCGTCTCGTGACAGCCTCGCTCATCAACGGCGCATACCTCAATTTCATGGGCAACGAGTGGGGACATCCCGAGTGGATCGATTTCCCGCGTGAGGGAAACGGCTGGAGCTACAAGTATGCCCGTCGTCAATGGGATCTTGTGGACCGTGAGGACCTGAAGTACCAGTTCCTCAATAACTGGGATAACGACATGATACACCTGATTGGCAGAAAGAAGAATTTCCAGCAGTTACCCGTGCGCAAACTGTGGGACAAGGACGATGACCAGGTGTTAGCCTACATGCGCGGTGACCTCGTTTTCGTGTTCAACTTCAGCCCGACGCAGTCCCATGTGGACTACCCCATGTTGGCTCCTGAGGGTGAATATGAGGGCGTGTTTGACAGCGACGATGTCCGCTACGGTGGCTACGGCAACATTGACAGCAGTGTCAAGCACTTGACCGAGTACGACGGCCTGTATGCCGATGCCCACCTGGGATGGCTCAAGCTGTACTTGCCTGCTCGCAGCGCCCAGGTGCTGCGCCTGAAAGCACCCAAGCGCAAACCAGTGGCTCGCAAAGCACCGGCCAAGAAGAAATAAAGCAACGATTACCATCCAAACAAGCGTATGGCTCCGGATAATCTTTGTCCCGGTGCCATACGCTTGTTTGGATAACCTCCCTAAAAGAAGTTTATTGTAGGTACTCGGTGCGGATTTTCAGCGAGTAGTACATAATGACTGCGAGGATGATGAACAGGCCGATGCTGCCCACCAGCAGAGCATAGCTCTCGAGGTTGAGCAGGACAAAGATGTAGGCATACATGAACAGGAGCATTGCTCCGATGATGAGTGCCTGCTTCTTGACCCTTAAGACGCCGAACAGATAGAGCGTGACCATGCCTACCGTCATCAGTGTCGCTATCAGATAGGCCAAGGCAAACGCCATATGTTCACTCATCGACAATAACAGCGAGTAGAACAATACTAATGCCAAGCCGATGAGCAGGTACTGGAAGATGTTGATGTGGCGGCGCAGCTTGAACTCAGAGAATAAGGCAGCGATGAAGGTGAGCACGATGACCAGCAGGGCATACTTGATGGCACGGTCGGTCTTCTGGAAACGGTCAACAGGCACACGAAGGCCTACCTGGACCTGAGAGGCGCTGATTTCGGATGCTCGGTCGCCGATGAAGGCCTGTGGGTATGGACGGTTGATGCTGATGACTTCCCAGATGGCCTCAAAGCCGCTATCCGTCACTTTGCGGTCTGTGGGCAGAAAATTGCCGTTAAAGCTGGGCGTGGGACAGTCGCCCTTGACGTGAATCCTGGTCGTCTCGCCAATAGGGGCGAAATTCAGCGTTTCTGAGCCCTTGAGGTCAAGGTGCAGTTTGAAGGGTACATTGCTGGATTGGGCCAAGCCGGTCAAGTCAATGCGGGACAAGGCAGCACTGGCGCCCACACTCTCGACCGTCGTGCTATCATCGTCGCCATAAACCATTGGGCTGCCGTCGCTCACCTGGATGTTGCCGTCGATTCCCCCATCGTTGATCTCGGTTGTCTGGTCGCCGAGCCTGATGACAACCTTCTTGCTGATTCCGCGCAGGTCGGTAATTCCCAGCTCCACACACGCTTCATTCATCAACACGCGAGAGCTGTCGACTGACACCGGAAGCAGGTTGCGGATGTCGAACGTGCCTTCAAAATCAATGCTGCTGTTATAGACCACTGCCTCATAGATATTGCGGTACAGTGTCTGGCTCTTGAGGTCAGCCTCGATATTCAGGGTCTTGGGCAGAATATAATGATAAGTCTTCTGCTTGCCGTTGACGACGGGGATGGAGATGACTGGGCCCGTGACGTGCTGGGGCAGCCCCCACTTGGAGGCGATCTCATTCTCGGCCTGGGTGGCGGTCTGCTTGCGTTCCTCGCCAAGCGATGAAATCATCAGGCTGGGAATGAGCAGCAAGAGCGACAGCAGGGCAATGAACAACACCTTGAAGGTGAAAGACTGTGTGAACTTCTTCTCGGGCTTAGGATCATAAGAATAGGATTGCGACGGAATCGCTTCGCCTGTCGGTACATTCTGCTCCAGGGGCGGAGGGATTGAACCATTCATGTTTTCTTCCATAATATAACAGTTATTAATTGATCAAACTGCCATATAAACGCAGAAACCCTTGATGTATTATTCATCAAAGGTTAATTTTTGTTTCTAAGAAAACGTCATTCACAGGCCGTTGAGGAGGATGGCGGTGGAGGGGTCGCATCCTTGGGAGGTACGGTTTTCCAGAGGTAGAGTTTGTCGCTGGGGCGTATTTTCTCGGGGACGGCGATGGAGAAATGCTCGCCCTTGACAGTCTTTTCCACAGGTTTGAGATCCACACGTATTTCCTCGACAGTCAAGGGGATGGCACCCGTGGTGGGGCCGATGATCCACGCCTCATCACCCACATGCAGTTCGCCCGCTTCCATGAGGAACTCTGCGACACCCAGCTTGCTGTAGTAGCGTATGCCCTTGGCGACATAGTGTTTTACCCTTGTGGCGCTGGATCCGTATTTGGCCGACCATTCGCCCAACCGCTGTCCCATGTAGTAGCCGTCCCAGAAACCGCGGTTAAAGACTTTGGCTAGTCGCTCGGTCCACTCGTTGATGCGCTCCTCGGTATAGGTGCCTTCACAAATGGCCTTTAATGCCTCGTCGTAGCAGCCCACTACCGTTCGGACATATTCGGCTCCACGCGCTCTGCCCTCGATTTTGAAGACCGTCACACCTGCATTCACCATTTTGTTGAGGAAGTGGATGGTCTTCAAATCCTTGGGCGACATGATGTACTTGTTCTCGATAGCGAGCTCATCGCCGTTCTCACGGTCGGTGACAATGTAGCCTCGGCGGCAAATCTGGCGACAAGCTCCTCGGTTGGCGCTGGTGTTCTCCTGGTGCAGGCTCATGTAGCACTTGCCCGATACGGCCATGCACAACGCGCCGTGGCAGAACATCTCTAGTCGGACGCGTTCGCCATGGGGGCCGCGAAGGTCATTTTCCTTGATGAAGCCGCTGATTTTCCTCACCTGCTCTAGGTTCAGCTCGCGGGCGAGGACCATGACATCGGCCCACTGGCTGTAGTAGCGCACCGCCTCGCTATTGCTCACATTGACCTGGGTGGAGATGTGTACCTCCACACCGATGTTGCGGGCAAACATGATGGTCGCCATGTCGCTGGCGATGATAGCGCTCACGCGGGCATCGCGGGCAGCGGTGACAATCTGCCGCATGTAGTCCATGTCCTCGTCATAGACGATAGTGTTTACCGTCAGGTAACTCTTCATGCCGTGCTCATGGCACCACTCGGCAATAGTGCGTAGGTCGTCAAGGGTGAAATTCACGCTGGAGCGCGACCGCATGTTTAGGCCCTCGATACCGAAGTAGATGGCGTCGGCCCCACCCTGATGGGCGGCGTATAATGATTCCCATGATCCCACGGGTGCCATGATTTCAAAATCTGAGCGCTTCATATTTTGTTATATTTTAAACTACGAATTACGCGAATTAAACTAATGGCATCCGCGTTCATATTATTACTTATTTCACTAATTGACATCGGCATAGTTAATTAAACTACGAATTACGCGAATTAAACTAATGGCATCCGCGTTCATATTATTTCTTATTTCACTAATTGACATCCCTGCCCAATCATGACCAGTTATTTGGGTGTTGTTTTGCTGATATTGCATAAACGTTCTGTTTTTAAACTGGTTTCACCAAAATTGGCAAGGATTCCCAATTCATATCCTGTGGCTTTCAGGTAATTGATGACTTGGGCTTTTTCAACATCTGATAACTTGCTGATGGCTTTCAATTCGACAATAATCTTATCGTAGCACACAAAATCAGCAATATAATTTTGCTGTAAAGGTACTCCTCTATAGTATATATTTAAATTGACTTCTCTTTGGAATGGAACTCCCTCAACGATGAACTCTTGTTCTAAAGCTTCCTGGTAAACTCTCTCTAAGAATCCGCACCCTAACTCACGATGAACCCTCATCATACACCCAATTATTTTATATGATTCGCTCGGATAGATTATCATGCCTATTAGTCAAATTAGTTATAATTGTATGCGTATGCTAGTTCGTTAAATTCGTGAAATTTGTAGTTTTTTTAGTTATCGTTCTTTTTTGCCCGTGAGGATGCCCTTGATGTCGTAGAGCTTGTTCAGGGCTTCCATGGGTGTGAGGTTGTTGATGTCGATGGTGAGAATCTCGTCGCGTATCTGGCTCAACACCGGGTCGTCGAGCTGGAAGATGGAAAGCTGGTAGCCCGAGCGGCTGCTGGCGACATCACCCAAGTCCTTGGTCAGTGCGGTGTCGTTGCGGTTATTGTTCTCAAGTTGCTTAAGCACCTCGTTGGCCCTAGAGACGATGGAGGAGGGCATGCCTGCCAATTTGGCCACATGGATACCGAAACTGTGTTCGCTGCCACCCTTGACCAGTTGGCGGACAAACACCACCTTGCCGTTGATTTCCTTGACACTCACGTTATAGTTGACGATGCGCTTGAAGGATTTCTCCATTTCGTTCAACTCATGGTAATGGGTGGCGAACAGCGTCTTGGGTCGGGCGGCGTGCTCATGGATGTGCTCCACAATGCTCCAAGCGATGGAAATGCCGTCATAGGTGCTGGTGCCGCGGCCTAGCTCGTCGAACAGGATGAGGCTACGCTGACTCAGGTTGTTGAGGATGGCGGCAGCCTCGGTCATCTCGACCATGAAGGTGGATTCGCCCAACGAGATGTTGTCGCTGGCGCCCACGCGGGTGAAAATCTTGTCCACCACGCCGATGCGGGCCTGCTCGGCCGGAACGAAGCTGCCCATCTGTGCCATTAGGGTGATGAGTGCCGTTTGACGCAACAGCGCCGACTTACCCGCCATGTTCGGTCCCGTGATGATCATGATCTGCTGGTCATCGTTGCTCAGGCGGATGCTGTTGGGCACATAGCTCTCGCCAGGCGGCAGCTGGCGCTCGATGACGGGGTGCCGGCCCATTGCGATGTCAATGTCCAGGGTATCGTCAAGCACGGGACGGTTATAGCGGTTTTCCATTGCCACACGCGTCATCGCATTGAGGCAGTCGAGTTGGGCGATGATGGCGCTATCGTTCTGGATGGCTGGAATATATTCGGTCACAGCTGAAACCAGCTCGTTGAACAGGCGCCCCTCGATGATAAGGATTTTTTCCTCGGCTCCTAAAATTTTTTCCTCATACTCCTTGAGTTCCTGTGTCACATAGCGTTCGGCATTGACCAGTGTCTGCTTACGGATCCATTCGGGCGGCACCTTGTCCTTGTGGGTGTTGCGGACCTCGATGTAGTAGCCAAATACGTTGTTGTAAGCGATTTTGAGGCTCGGAATGCCTGTCTGGTCGCTCAGTGAACGCTGCATTGCCACAAGATAATCTTTTCCGCTGCTCGAGATGTCCCTCAACTCATCAAGTTGAGGATCCACTCCGCGGCAGATGATGTTGCCCCGGTTGGTCTGGTTGGGCGCATCGGGGTTGATTTCCCGCTCGATGCGGTCACGAATGATGGCGCACGGGTTCAACTGTTCACCGAGCGATTGCAGCACCTCGCAAGATGACTCCGAACAATATTGTTTGATTGGCTCAATGGCCTGCAAAGCGCTCTTGAGCTGCACCAGTTCCCGAGGCGTGATGCGTCCCACGGCCGCTTTCGACGTCAGGCGCTCCAGGTCTCCGATAAATTCCAGCCGTTCCTTGACCAGCTCGCGTCCATCGGGGTCCCGCATGAAGTGTTCCACCACATCGAGTCGCCTGTTGATGGCTTTCACGTCTTGCAACGGAAAAAGGATCCATCGGCGCAGCATGCGGCCCCCCATCGGTGAGATCGTGCTGTCGATGACATCGAGGAGCGACTTACCGTCGTCACTCATGGGCGCCACCAGTTCCAGATTGCGTATCGTGAACTTGTCGAGTCGCACATAACGTTCGGCCTCGATGCGTGACAAGTGGGTAATATGTCCCAGCTGGGTATGCTGGGTGAGGTCGAGGTAGTGAAGGATTGCTCCGCTGGCGATAATGGCGTTGTCCATGCTCGAGATGCCGAACCCCTTGAGGTTGTGCGTCTCAAAATGCTTGAGCAGTCGGTCATTGGCCGACTCAAAGGTAAACACCCAGTCCTCGAGTTCAAATGTCAGGTATCTTGCCGAAAACAAGGTAGCAAAGCGCTGGCGGTTGCTACGCTCGATCAGCACCTCCTTGGGCGAGAAGTTAACCAGGAGTTTGTCCACATACTCCTCATCACCTTCGGCCGTGAGGAACTCGCCCGTGCTGATGTCGAGGAAGGCCACACCCAGCATTTTCTTGCCGAAATGTACGGCAGCCAGGAAGTTGTTCTCCTTGCGGTCCAGCATTGTTCCTCCCACGACAACGCCTGGCGTCACCAGTTCGGTGATGCCGCGTTTGACGAGTTTCTTGGTGAGTTTGGGATCCTCGAGCTGGTCGCAGATGGCTACCCGCTTCCCTGCGCGCACGAGTTTGGGCAGGTATGTGTCAAGGGCATGGTGCGGGAAACCGGCCATCTCGGTCGCTGCTGCGGCCCCGTTGCTGCGTCGGGTCAAGGTGATGCCCAGGATCTCGCTGGCCGTGACGGCATCCTGCAAGTAGGTCTCATAGAAGTCACCTACACGGAACAGCAGAATCGCGTCGGGATGTTTGGATTTCATCTCGACGAACTGCTTCATCATCGGCGTATTCAACGGATCCTTTACCATCTTTATCAGATCAATTTCAAATCATCTGCAAAGATAGTAAAATTTTCAGTAGCTCAAGTATCGTTGGTCTTAAAACGAGGGTGATTTATACGCCGCATGCTTTCATCAAAAACATGAGGAGCATGATGATGAGGAGCCACGTGAAGCATCCCATGCGTCGAGGCATTGACTTGCCCTGCTGCGGTGCGTCGCCTAATCCACGGCCGGTGGGCGTATTGTATTCATACAAGCCGCGGTGGGGGATGAGGATTTGCCGTGGTCCGCCGTTGTTGTAAGGTCCAATGACCCCACCGGTCTCGAGCTGGCGGATGAGTTCGGCAGCGCGCTCCTCGGTGATGTGGAAGTGGTCACGCAGCATCATCGGTGTGATGGCTGTGCAGGTCATGATGTATTGCACCGCGTCGTTATAGAGCGGGTCGCTGTCGGGCAGTGGAGGCGGCAAGACCGTCACATCCTCGGGGGCGATGTCCACTGCGGTGGTCGATGGCTTATCGGTGTCTAAACTTGTCAGACAGTTGGGGCAAAAGTGTGCATTGCTGTTGGTCTCATGTCCGCACTTGGGGCAGGTGACGGAGTGTGATTGCCCGATGGTCGAATCGAGTTCCAGCGAGTCGTTAGGGATATAGGCATAGTCACCCACGATTTGCAGTTGGCACAGGCATTGCGGGCATACCACCTTGTAATCATTATTAATGAGCACCTCGGTGCTCAAATCCATCTTTTTGCCACATTTGGGACAGGTGTAGATCATAATCGGGTTGATTGTCGGTTATTCTATATGTCGTTTTACTGCAAAAACCGTGCCGCACTCTTAAAAGCAAGGCAACCGAGGATCAGAATCCAGGGTTGCCGTTATGTTCAAGTTCTCTCAACAGCGGTTTAATACTCGTCGGGGTCGAAGAAGAAGTCGTCATCGTTGGTCGGGTAGTCAGGCCAGATGTCCTCGATGGACTCATAGGTATCTCCCTCGTCCTCGATTTCCTGTAAGTTCTCTATCACTTCGAGAGGTGCGCCACTGCGCACGGCATAGTCGATGAGCTCGGCCTTGGTAGCGGGCCATGGAGCGTCCTCGAGTTTAGTTGCCAATTCAAGTGTCCAGTACATAGTTTTTCTTGTAGTGCTTTTTTATGAAATAATCCTGTCTTTTAAAAATTGCGCAAAAGTAATACTATTTTTCAATTCTAGGCATTCTTATCCCAATAAATTTCTTCAACTTGGTTTTGTATATTGTTAAATCTTGCAAAAACGAAGAAGAAATCACTCAATCGGTTCAGGTATTCGAGCACGAGCGGGTCAATCGGGGCCACCTTGGCGAGCGTCACCACGCGGCGCTCGGCACGACGGGTGATGGTGCGGCAGCGGTCGGCCGTAGCCGAGAGGCGTGTGCCGCCGGGCAGCACGAAGCCCTGGGCGGGCGGCAGTTCCTCGTTCATCTGGTCCATCATGCGCTCGAGTTCTGCCACGTCCTCTTGTGTCACGCCGTAGAGTTTGTCGGCCTTGTCATTGGCGAGATAGCCGCCGATGTTGAATAACTTGTTCTGGGCCTTGCGGATGACAGCGATGACCTCGTGGTCGTCGAGTTTGGTGCTGTGGAGCAGCACGCCCAGGTTGGAGTTCAATTCATCTACTGTGCCGTATGCCTCGACGCGCACGTCGTCCTTGTCGACGCGCGTACCGCTCACGAGCGATGTCTGACCGGCATCGCCGGTGCGGGTATAAACTTTACTGATCATTTTGTCATATATTTATTGTTCTTTTTATCTAAACGCACAAAAGCATAGATTGTTATATACCCATGCAATAACTGTGCCATTGGTCTCATGATTGACATGATGGCACAGTGTCATTTTCTTGATGCGAGCTGCCTTGGCCCGATTAGAACTTGAAGAGGTCGCAGAAGATGATGGCCACCGCCCACTCATAGGGACGGACATCACAGTAGCCGAGTGTCTTTGAGTTCTGCTTCATGTCGATGCGTCCTCCCGCGTGTACCTCGGCGACGGTGGCGTTAGAGCCGGGAACAGAGATTGAACCGCCGCTGGTCACCGTGCACACCTTGTTGCCACGCACGTAGATGTCACCGCTGTTGATGCGGCCGATGGTACTGCCCGAGCCGTCCTTGATGTCTCCGCTACCTTTCGGCAGTTGGCCAATCTTCTTGTGTGAACTGTTATATACTACTCCGTTGGCATCGACAAAGCCTCGGCTGCCGTTCTTCTCGATGGACCATTCCTGTACTTTTTTGGTTGTGGTGTTGTTGGATTTCTTGCCGCTGGATTGACTGGTGCTGGCGGTGGCAGCGCGTTTTGCCTCGGCCTCTTGGGCTGCCTTTAATCTGGCTTCTTCGGCCTGTTTTCTCTCTTGTTCGGCGCGCAGTTTCTCCTCTTGGATCTTTGCCCTGGCGGTGGCAATGCCTTGTTTGTCAAATAAGATGCCGAAATAGATGTAGGCGGCCACCTGCTTGTCGATACCTTGGGCCTTACCAATCGACATGCCCTCCATCGTCACATTGCCGTCATCGCCAATGTGTCCGATCACTTCGCCATCCATCACGACATCACCATTGGCGGCCAGGGTGAGGTAAGGGGATGTGCTGTGGCAGTTGACGATGCCTCCGTCGAGCACCTCACCGACCTTGCGACCGTCATCAAATGTCACATCGCCGTTTTTTTCGATGGTATAGATGACATTCTTTCCTGAGCGCTTTCCCTCTTTGTGCAGGTCATCAAACACGATCTTTTTGGTCTTCGCGCGGTAAAAACCCCTGTGGGCATCCATGTAGAAGAAATCAACGTCGCCGTTGACCTTCTTGACCTCCTCGTCAACTTTCTCCTTGACTTCCTTGGCTTTGTTGACGGCGTTTTTGCCTTTGTTGATAAGACCGCCAAGCTGTGCCTGTGCTGGCAGGCAACACAACAATGCTGCGATCAGCACTACAAATCCTGTCTTTTTCATATCTTTTTCTTTTAGTGGTTGTTGCAGCAAAGATAATATTTTTCACGTGAATTGCCGTGAATTAACCATTAATTAATGAAAAATTCGTGGTAATTACATGTGAAAAAGGGATGCTTGCTGTGTGAGCAGGCTTTAGATGTTAGGGGCAACATGGAAAACACCATGCCAGTTCATCGAAGATGAGCGCAGCTTGGAGACAGGCAAATCAAGCGGAACGTGCGTCGAAGACGAACTTCCAAATCGCACCCCAATGCCGTCAAAAAGTAATTTAGCGATTTTGTGGGGTTGCTCGCTAATATGCTGATTTCCAGCCACGAATTTATTGGCTCCAATAATAATAGGGTGTCGCGGAACTGTTAACGAGATGTTAAACGCTATTTCTCGACTCTCGCACAAAGGTATCGCTTTTCGCCACTTGTTGTCAATGGCGAAAAGAAAAATGAGAAATGATGTCATCAAAAACGTCCCTTAGATGACACTTTTTAATTGTTGTTGATGATCATTTCGATGATGGCGTTGACATCGGCGATATTGATTTCGCCGTCGTTGTTCACATCGGCTTCAGGGATGCGGGTGTGGCCTGAGTTGCCGCCCATGACGACGATGTCAATCACGCTGTTCGCATCACCAATGTTGACCTCTCCATCGCCATTCACGTCGCCAGGATTCGTACAAATCGAGCGAATATTGTTGAAATTTTGCCAGATGGGTGCATTCTTATATGCATCTAATGCTACTACTGGAACGAATAAGGTGGCATTATTGTAGCATTCGTCATCGAAACAGTTCTCGTCTTCCAAAACAGGTGGCGTGGTTGCCAGACAGGTAATCTCGGTCAATGACTGACACCCTGAGAAGGCAAACTGCTCTATGGACTTGACACCGCTGCCGATGGAGACCTTAGCCAGTGATTCACAGGGATAGTCATCGACCTGCCCATTGTATTCTTCGGCTGCAAATGCCCTGTACTTGATCACCTCGACAGAATTGGGGATGGTTATTTCTTTTAAGTTGCTACATCCCGAAAACATTTGTTCTCCAATCAATTTGACACCCTCACTGATGTTGACTTCCGTCAGATTGAAAATCCAGGCGAGAGAACATTTTCCCATCTCCTCTACACCGCTGCCGATGATAATTCTACTCAGATTGGGATAACAGTCAAGGAAGACATAATCACCAATATAACGAACCGAATTCGGAATAATCACACTATACAGTTCCCCATAGTCGTCTGTAGGAGAAAACAATTCGTCTTCACTAAACAGACCGTCTCCAAGACTGACAGTACCGTCTGGAATCACGAAATCAGTGTAGTCGGGGATTCTCCCCTTATAATGATAGGCCACCGTGCCGGTATAGACCAGGCCGTCAGGCTGGTTGTCATACCAAGCCGTGCCCGAGAAGGCGCTGATACCGACTGATTTAAGAGTGCTGGGGAAATCAAAAGACTGGATTTTCGCAGATCCGCTGAATGCTTGAAATCCAACGGTAATCAGCGAGTCGGGTAATTCAACATACTCCAATTCGGGGCAAGAACGGAACGACCTGATTCCGATTGTTGTAACGGAGTTCGGCATATAAACCCTTGCCAACGTCGGGCATTCACTAAAGGCATAGTCAGCGATATATCTTGTGCCCGGTTTTATATCGGCAGTGCCTTGGGGGATTATTCCCTTATAGCAATAGGCGAACGGCCCGGCGTAGATGACCCCATCAGGCTGATTGTCAAGCCACGCTGTGAAAGAAAACACCTCCTGCCCGATAGAAGTCAAGCTATTGGGAATATGGATATTGGCCAGATTCCGACAGAGATAGAAAGCCTGGCTCCCGATAGACCTCAACGTTTCAGGAAATGACAACTCGGTCAGTCCCATGCTACCGCTGAAGCATGCCTCTCCAATGGTTTCCAACGAATTAGGTATAGAAAGAGTTGTTATTGGGCAGTTTATAAACGCGCTCTCCCCAAAGGACAAAATAGTATTGGGCAATGTGATACTGGTAATATCACTACAACTAGCGAAAGCATAACGTCCAATAGCAGTGACGGTATAGGTCTTTCCCGACTCTGTGGAGATGGATTCTGGAATATCGATGTCACCACAGTAATCGGTCCCCCAAATTCCAATTGACCCATTGGTAAAATTGGTGACTGTGGCTGTGGCATGCTTATCGTCCAAGACATAATAGATGCCGTCAATCTCAACGTCATAACCTTTGGATCCTTCCCAGTCAAAACCAAATATTCCCAAAAACTGCCCCCAGTAGGGGTCTGTCATATATGCGTTTTCAGAGCCTGTCTGCACTAACACTTTTGCATGATTATAGACATTGGTCGAGAACATGGACAAGTCTTCCCATGACGGGGGCGTTGTTGCCCTGCAAGAAATCATTTGGATAGATGGGGCATTCTGGAAGGCATCTTTACCAAGTGACGTAACGGATTTGCCGAGAATCACACTCGTCAGGCCCGTGCAACCGCTGAAAGCCTGGCTCCCGATTGAGGTGACCGAGTTGGGGAGATTGATACTCGTCAGTGCTGCACAGTTTATGAACGCGCCTTCACCGATGGTCGTAATATATATGCCAAAGGTTGCTCTCGACAGCGCAGTGCAGCCCGAAAACGTCATGGTACCGATGCTCGTGACCGAGTTGGGAATCTCTATGCCCGTCAACGCAGTACAATTAGTAAAAGCATACTGACCAATTGTTGTAACTGAGTTGCCAAGGGTCACGCTCGTTAAGGCCGTACAGCCTTCAAAGGCTTTATTGCCGATGGAAGTGACCGAGTTGGGAATCTTCACGCTCGTCAGCCCTGCGCAGTACTTGAATCTTTCATTCTTAATAGCTGTAACGCCATCGGGAATCGTCAAGTCAGTCACTTCGGTGTCATTCAGATAGAGATGTTGGGCGTAAACAAGCGGATTGGACTGAATATCCATGTTGCACCAAGCGGCTAAATCGGAGATTGTCACGCGGGTCAATCCCGTGCAGTAGCTGAACGCATCCCAATCGATAGAAGTGACTGTGCCTGGTATAGCGATGGTCGTCAATGAATCCCGATGATAGAATGCATGATCACCAATTTTAGTGACTGGATAGGTACTGCCATTATAGGTAACATTTACGGGAATGATCACATCACCAGTGTAATCACTCTCATAGGTATTAGTATGAGGGGAAGAATAATGAGTTTTATATGTAACACAGGCTTCGTTGTTATCTATTTTGTAATAAATGCCATCCACCTCGAAGTCATAGACATCTTCGGAGATTGCCATCGCAGTTACTGGCAGTAGGAGTGCTAACAGTAGTGTTGTAAGTTTTTTTGTCGTGTTCATTGTATAGCGTTTTGATTGTTGTTGATGATCATTTCGATGATGGCGTTGACATCGGCGATATTGATTTCGCCGTCACCGTTGACATCGGCCTCGGGGATGCGGGTGTGGCCTGAGTTGCCGCCCATGACGACGATGTCAATCACGCTGTTCGCATCGTCAATATTGACCTCGCCATCGCCATTCACGTCACCAGGGTTATTGAATAGAGCAGGGTTGTAGCGCATGCCCTTGTAGATGATCTTGCCGTCCTTGATGACGTGACTCAATCCGCAGTACTCCTGATAGTCAGCACTGGGGTCGGGTGTGAACGTGGATGTGTCTTAGCAGTATCCGCCTTGAGCCACGTAAGCGTAGTAACCTTTGACTTCCATCGTTTCATTGTCACGCACGATATGGACACCCAAATAATAATAACTGTAGATTGAGTAAATGAAGTAGGTCTTATTGCCTTCAGTAGTCAGGGGGTTGTATATAGGATTGCCAAGGTAGGCCTCGGTCTCGTCAATGCCATCTTCGTTATTGATGGCATCCTCGGAAGCGTAATAGGGAACGCCATCGATTAAATAATAGAATCGGGCCGTTTCACCATAAGGAGGAGAGACAACATCATAGGCGATCACATAATCACCGTTAGCCGCGAGTATGAGCTGCACATATTCCTTGGTGTTGTCACTTTGTATCATCACCAGCCAATAGCCGGTCCCATGGGAATCCTCGGGCTTCTCTTTTCCTAAAAGCTTGTCGATGAGTTCGGTCACGTCCGATATGGTGACGGCTCCGTCTTGGTCAACATCCGCATTGTACTTATCCACATAGTAGCTGGGATTGTCGATCAGCAGGTAGTCAATCAAAGCTGTAACATCATCGATATTCACCTTGAAATCCAAATTCACATCCCCCAGTTCAGTTTGCGAGCCAATGGCATCTCCTCGTGCAGGCTGGACATAGTAGCCTGTCAATTCCATGTCTTCGTTATATTTTGGATAGAGGCATATCGAATAACTATAGCCAGCATCGGTCGTATAGCAATAAAGCTCGTCACCTGATGACGGATCATAAGGTACTAGCTGGTTCTGGGTCGCAACTCCTAATAATAAGGGCTGATCCTCGGTCGGCGCACCATACTTCTGTCCGTCCACACTGAAGTAAAAGTGCGCGCGCGAGCCTGTTAAGACAACAAAGAAATCAGGATAAGATTGATATCCTCCTCCGTAAAAAGTGTTTTCACTCATTGGAATCCACTCCTCAGAACCATCTCTATACACCGACACCAAATAGCTCCCGTCACTAGAAGCGTTGGCAGTCAATGGCTCACTGTTTGAAGCCAATACGGCAGTGGCCGTCAACAGCAATGCTGCAATTGATATTAAAAATGTCTTTTTCATTGTTCTTGAAGTTCTTGTTAGATTATTTTATTACTATCTTCTTACCATGGTGGATGTAGATGCCTGACGTCGTCGGTACCTCAACGCCCATCGGCTGGCCCATCAGATTGTAGTAGTTGGGGTCATACGGGCGGCACGTCTTGTCGGCCACGACCTCATCAACCCCCGTCATGTTGTCAGGGTTGTAGCGCATGCCCTTATAGATGATCTTGCCGTCCTTGATGACGTGGCTCAGACCGCAGTACTCCTGATAGTCAGCATTGGGGCTGGGTTTACGTGTGAACGGCGTCAACAGGTCGCCCATGTCGCGACTGTCGAAGCCGATGCCCTCAACAAGATAGGCTAACGTATCACCATCTTCATCCACGTATGCATAACGGTTGCATTGATAACCTTCTATTTCTATGGGATCAACAAGTGTGAAATTTTCTTGGGTAAGAACTGCTGGTTCAGTTTGGCAATTTATATAACACGATAATGTATAATTTGGACTGTTGTGATAAAACTCATACAGCCTCTCACCATCATCCATTCCAACCCAAAACATGCGCATCAGAATATTCCTATTCTCTTTTTCTATCTCTTCCAGGGCCCAATTATTAAAGCAAGCTATCACTTTCCCATAATCTTTAGCGCCCAATGAACTGATGATGCTGTCATTGTTGACATCGATGTGATTACCAGTATAGTAATGGCACAACTTGGGTGTCCCTTCCTGATACCAATGCCAGTCTGGATCATCACCCTGGATTTCATAGACATAGTAAAAACTGGTGGTATCACCCTGGTTGATAATTACTTTCTCGTTAACCCACTTAACACCCTCACGCACGAGTTGGAGATAATTCTCTTGGGCTGCCGCTAGGGTCATGCCAAGTAGAGCCAAAATTGATGTTAAAAAAGTCTTTTTCATTATTCTTGAAGTTTTAATTGTTGTTTATGATTAAGTTGATGATATCGTTGATGTCGGTGATGTTGACCTCGCCGTCATCGTTCATGTCAGCGACTGGTACACGGGTGTGGCCCGAGTTGCCACCCATGATGACGACATCAATCACGCCATTGGCGTCGGCAATGTTGATCTCGCCATCGCCATTTACGTCGCCAGGAATGTTCACGCCCACAATCTTTTGGAAATTTTTCCAAACATTGGCCGTCTTATAAGCTTCTACTGAACCAAAAGGCACGTA
>JAFZKD010000057.1 GCA_017553785.1 Muribaculaceae bacterium
CTGTTTACCGATACCTATAAGCAATGGCCGCTCTTCCCTGACGGAGGCTATGGTGTTGATCCCACGACCTCCCGTGCGGTTGATCTGGTTCCTGAGATGTCAAAGTCATGGGAGATTGGCGCTGACTTGCGTTTCTTCCACAACTGGACACGTCTGGACATCGCTTATTACTCGACCACCGTCGATAATCAGATTGTGACAGTGCGCGTGTCGCCTGCCTCGGGTGTGATTCTTCAGACCCGCAACGAGGGTAGTTTGAAGAACCACGGTATGGAGATTTCATTGAACCAGGATCTTATCAAGGCGACCGACTTCTCATGGTCGGCATTGGCCAACTTCTCATTCAACCGCAGCAAGGTGCTATATCTGCCCAACGACATTACCGAAATCCAGGGTACACAGTACGGTGACATCTTCCCCGTTGCTCGCCTAGGTGAGTCCTCGACGGGTATCTCGGGTAAAGACTATGTGCGTGACCCGGATGGCCATATCGTCTGCGATGAGAACGGTTATCCCATCATCAATGCCGCCAAGGGCCTCTACATTGGTAACCGTGAGCCCGACTGGCTGTTGGGTCTCGGTAGCACGTTGCGCTACAAGAACGCCACGCTGTCGTTCCTGTTTGATGGACGCAAGGGCGGTGACGTGGTCAACGTCACGGGCCGCAGCCAGATCACCAATGGCATGAGCAGCCTGTATGACAAATACCGCAACCGCGAGTACATCATCGACGGTGTACAGGCGGTTCCTGGTCCTGACGGCACGACAACCTATGTCAAGAACACCACGCCTATCGTGCTTGACTCCTATTTCATCAACACCTATTATGCTACCGTATCGTCCAACTTTATCGAGGACGGTTCCTATATCCGCTTGAGCTATGTGACGCTGAGCTACGACTTCGGCAAGCACTTCAAGCGCACTTGGCCCGTCAAGGGCTTGTCGCTGACCGCTACGGGCCGCAACCTGTTGCTGTTGACCAAGTACCGCGGCAATGACCCCGCTGTGCTCGCTTCGACCGCAGGTGGTACCGGTAGTGCTGGTATCGACAATTACAATGTGCCCAGCACACGCAGTTTCAATTTCACGCTTAAAGCAACATTCTAAAGGCCGACTGAACTATGAAAAAGATTAAATTTTTAGCATTGTTGATGCTGGTTGGCCTGGTGTCGGTGAGCTGTAACGATATCCTCGATGATAACGTCAATCCCGACAGGGCCCATGCGATTGAAGCCAAGAACGGTCTGCCGGTCATCATCTATTATGCCCAGCAGATTGTCTATGACCACAGTGAATATTACGCCTACTTCTCCCAGATGCTCACCACGGG
Organism: Muribaculaceae bacterium; assembly: GCA_017553785.1. Lineage (GTDB taxonomy): Bacteria > Bacteroidota > Bacteroidia > Bacteroidales > Muribaculaceae > Sodaliphilus. The sequence continues at coordinate 1,331 of JAFZKD010000057.1, forward strand.
CGGTAAGAGTTCGGTGGGCGCCTACAGTTACAAGTGCGAGTGGGAGATGCTGACGATGAACCGTCACCCGATGTGGCGCCGCCACTTCTATGATATCGGTAAGAACACGTTGAACCTGGTGAACAACTCCAAGGCCATCAACTCGCCCAACTATGAACTCATCGGGCGCACCATCATGCTGATGTCCACCCAGTTGACGACCGATGCATTCGGTGACATTCCCCGCAGCGAGTCTTA
>JAFZKD010000058.1 GCA_017553785.1 Muribaculaceae bacterium
ATACTGGTAGTCACCGCTTTTGTCAACTACTACAGCTCCATAGAATGCACCAGCTGGACGATGATAGGAAACTGTTGGTTTCCCGGAAATCATGTTGGCAGGCACCATAACATCTTGCTGCTGCGCATCGAGCTTAATAATCTTTGGTTGGCTGGCTCCGTCTTGCTGCGTCAACGGTTTCATAGGCACAAAAGATTGAGCCGATGCCATGGTCGCACTCAGTATCACAACAGCCGCAACCCACAGCCAAATAAAAAAAACTTTTCTCATTTTATTTCTCTTTTATTAATATTTTACAGTCTCATCGCAAATGATATTGTGCTCATTAACAGTCTGCAATACCCAATTGGGTGTTTTTCTTATCGTCTATATATCAGCATTTAGTCCGACCACACTTACTGGCTGCCCAAAATGTAGCTGATAATGGCATTGATATCGGCGATGTTGATTTCGCCGTCTCCGTTCACGTCGGCAGGATTGGGCCAGTCGCTACCGTTGCTCCCGGGAGCATGGCCGTGGCCGCTGCCTCCACCGTTGATGATGATAACGATCACGCTGTTGGCATCGGCAATAGTGACCTCACCGTCACCGTTCACGTCGCCCGGGACATCAATGACAACATCTCCAAGGATTTCGTTGAAATCTTTCCAATAGTCGGCAGATTGATAGGCCTCAACACAATCGGGCAACACGTGTAGCGTTGCGTGGGTATAATAGCTACTGCTATCAAACGGTCCGGCATAAAGGAATGTAGGCGGTATCGTCGCCAAACAAATAATATCAGTTAGTTGGCTACAGTAGCAAAACATCACATTGCCTATGGTTGTTACTCCGCTACCAATAGATGCCTTGACCAACCCGCTACAGCCTAAGAACGCATAATCCCCGATGGCGGTGAGCGAATTGGGAAGGCAAACAGTTGTGAGTCCAGCACAACCGCTGAATGCCTCTTTACCTATCGTGGCGACTGAATTACCGAAGACCAAGTGCTTCATCCCTGAGCAACCGTCGAAGGCATAATCTTTTATTTCGGTGACAGCATTTCCGATGATAACACTTTCAAGCGCTGTGCAGCTCTTGAAAGCACCATCACCGATGCTGATGACGGCATCAGGAATCGTTATACTGGTCAAGCCAGTACAGCCTTCAAAAGCTCTGAAGTCAATGGTGATGAGAGAAGATGGCAAATCTACGTGGGTTAGTCCAGCGCAAAATTGGAAAGCAAATCCACCGATGAAAGTGACAGAATTTGGAATAGTCACACTTTTCAATTGTGAGTGGTTAAACATAATTGAGCCGGGAATCCTCTGCACATGATCTCCAAAGACGAGGGTCTCAATGGGACAGTCATGGAAACTGTTTATGTCATATGGGAAATAGACAGGGTTGAAAAACAGCGATTTGATGTTCGTGCAGCCGTCAAACGAATAAGGGAGAATCGAAGTGACCGCTTCGGGGATGGAGATGCCAGTCAGCCCAGTGCATCCCCAAAATGCTGCTGTACCGATTATCGTTATGGAATCACCAAGCGTTATGTTGGTCAAGGCGGTGCAATCCTTGAATGCGCTGTCGCCAACAGCAACGACAGGATAGCGGATACCCTGATAGGTGACTATGTCTGGAATCACGACATCACCGTTGTAGCAGCCAGCCTGCCCGTTATTGGTGACCGTTGCCTGGCCATTCTCCACATGATAGTAAATGCCGTCCACCATGAAGTCTTGCTCATCCTCCGAAATGTCTGGTGCATCACCAACAATTTGTGAGAAATTGCTCCAGATGACAGCCGTCTGGTATGCATTGACCGATGATGCAGGCACATGTAGTGTCACGCGGGCATAATCATCCAGTTCTTTGAACAGTCCGAAATCGGTATCACTGAAACCTGGAGGCGTGTGTGCAAGACAAGTCAACTCAGTCATCTGGTCGCAGTCATAAAATATGCTCTTGCCGATGTTAGCGACACCACTGCCGAGGATTGCACTGATGAGCTTACTGCAACCCTTGAAAACCGAGTTTTCGATGGTAGTCACCGAGTTGGGGACGGTGACATGGGTAATTTTTGAACTGTACACAAGATAATCGGGAATAACTTCCACTTCATCGCCAATCTGGACATTGGTGATGTTGAGTGTGTATAATGAGCCAGTGTAGCATTGCTTGGCGTTCCATATCAGTGTATTCGGCTGAACAAAGTTGAGTGCACTGTTATCAATCGTTGTGACCGATTTGCCAATAGTCAGCGTTTTCACGGCGCTGCAGGCATCAAAAGCATTCTGGTTGATGACCGTTACCGAGTCAGGAATGGCCACACTGCTGATGTTGAAACACAAGTAAAAAGCGTATGCCCCAATTTCGGTGAGGGAGGACGGAAGGTCAATCTCATGCAAGCCGTAACACTCCACAAATGCATAATCACCAATCGACCTTATCGTGTTGGGCAGTGTCACACGGGTCAAGCCGTGGCATTTCCAGAAGGCACTCTTGCCGATAGCTGTGACGGGGAAGGTGACACCCTGATAGGTGACTTCTTCAGGAATCACGATGCTGCCGCTATAGCAGCCGTTCGATCCGTTATTGATTACGGTGGCTTCGCCATTCTCTATAGTGTAATAGATGCCGTCAACCGCAAAATTGTACCCATCACTAGGCCCGTTACCCTCGATGCTTGAGAAATTGTTCCAAAAAGTGGCCGACTGGTAGGCTTCGATGGCATCAGGTAATACATTCAGAGTTACGCGGGAGTAAAAGTCACTCCCGAGAGCGCCACCTTCATCACCTATCGTGGGCGGCTCCGACGCTAAACAGGTGAGACTCGTCAGCTGATCACAGCTGCCGAACGTCATCTGGTTACCAATGGAGGTGACTTTGCAGCCCAATGTGACACTTTCAAGATTGCTGCAGCCGTTCAAGACATACTTGCCGATGGCGATGACAGAGTCAGGCAGCACGACACGTTCCATAGCCGTGCATCCTTTAAAAGCATAATTTCCTATCGTTTGCAATTTGGTCGGGAAAACGATTTGGCTCAACTGCTTACAACCCTCAAAGGTGTTTGGTTCAATGGACGTGATGTTGTTTTTATTGGAAAAACTCACCTTTTCCAGGCGGTCGCACCCTTTGAAAGCGGCCTGACCCAAGTGAGTGATATTATCTCCGATGGTAATCTCGACCAGACTATCACATTCACTGAAAGCCTCATTACCAATACTATTGACAGTCCATGGCAGATCAATGCTTTTCAAACCCGCGCCATAAAAACAACGATCACCGATACTTTTCGCACCAGGCACATTAAAGCTTGACAGTGAGTGGCAGTTTTCAAAGACGCCTGTGCCAAGTGTGCTTATGGTTGTCAGTCCCGATATTGTGACAGATGTCAGGTTGGTACACCCAGCAAAAGCATAGTCGCCGATGGATTTCACATTAATACTCAAAGTCACACTATTCAGGCCAGTGCAGTTGCGGAAGGCCTCGGCGCCAACTTCTGTGACAAGATAATCGGTACCGCCATAATGGGCCACATGAGGAATCTCGATGTCGCCGCTATAACCTCCCGATATCTTGACCACGCGCAACGTGGTCATGTCTTCATACCTTGTGTAGCCATAAGCGATGCCATCCACTACAAAGCCCTCGGCTTCAAGGGCACTGCCAAGCATCAGCAATAGCATCAGCGCACTGATTATAATTGTTCTATTTCTCATCGTCATTGATTTTTGTCTTTGTCTCCGTTGCAAAAATACTCTTGTGTTTAGAGGCTCGCAATACCCATTTGGGTGTTTATGCTCTATATCGTGATGTGAGAGTCACAATGTGGTAACTTGACACCTGCAAAGTTACGGATAATAGTTGGGACTAGCAAGAAAAACAGGTTCACTGCGACTTCATTTTGACAGTCATAAATCATTGATTATCAGATGTGCAAAAAATAAAAAGTTCATTCTGACATAATTCGGCCAGATGAGGCTGAAAATGTTGCGAAAAAATGAAGTAATTTTGCCATAGAAAATCAACTCAACGAACAATGAGGTCACGAAATTTTATCATTCCATTTTTACTGATTTGCTTCGCTCTAGCCTGCTGCAACGGCGACTCAGATACCGCCACCATGCGTGAACTATCCGCCATCGACTCGCTGTTGTCAAAGGCTCGCCAGTATGAATTGGCGCAGCATCGTTTGGATTCCCTCCACCCCGAGGGTTTCAATAAAGCCGAGCGGGCTTACTACTCGCTGCTGCTCACCCAATCGCGCTACAAGAACTATATCAACGACACAACCGATGCCGTGATCAACGAGGCGGTAGACTACTATGAGCACAACGGTGACCACGAGAAACGCACCCGCTCCCTACTCTATCAAGGCTGCGTCTATGAGATCATGGGCGATGGAGAAAAGGCGATAGAGTCCTATAAGGAAGCTGAGAACGCGGCCGATGCCAGTGACCTGGAAAACAAAGCCTTCGCCAAATTGAGGCTGGCCACGCTCTATGCCGACAATTCAAATTATGCTGACCTGAAGATCAGGAAATACAAGGAGGCTCTTGACCTGTATAATCAACTGGGCGACAAGCATTATCAGATTGTGTGCCTGACAGACATCGGCGGTTTCTACCGTAATCAATCGGCAAGCAATGACAGTGCACTCTATTATATGGATAAGGCCATTCGCCTGAGCGATGCCGAGGGCGAGAACTGGTTTCTATTCCAGAACCTCTATCATCGGGCCGAGATGTACTGCCTCATCACCAAAGAGTATGAAAAGGCGCGGGTGGACATTCTCAAGGCGCTGGAGGCAGGCAACGGCGAGATTGATCATCCCCGGGCACACTATGTCGCTGCCGAGACCTATCTGAACCTGGGTAAAACTGACTCCGCCAAATATTACCTGAATCATGCGCCCGCTGGTCCTGGAATCCGCACAACCGTCAGCGATACGGTGATGTATTATCGCCTTGTGAGTGAGATTGCCAAAGTGGATAAGGACTGGAACCGATACACTGCCAACTATGAGAAAGCCAACGCCTTGGCCGACTCGGTGCTTGTCGATAACGTCAACAAGAACTACATGGCTGTTGAGAAGAAATATGACATCCAGCTGGCAGAGCTCAATAAGGAAAAGGAGAAAACGCGGACCACTGGGGCTCTCCTATTGGCGTCGCTGCTGGCGTTGTTGGCCTTGGCGCTGACATTTGTAGCATGGCGCTACCGCAGCCGATTGAAGCAGAAAGAGACCGAGAATGAGTTGCAGAAGACCGACCTTGAAACATCGCTTATTGGTTTACAGCAGATGCAGACCGCCATCAGCAACTATGAACAGGAATTGCGGGCCGCCCAGGATGAGCTGCGAGGTAATGAAGCCCGTATGAGCAAGGGAATTGCTGCATTGGAGGCCAAAATACGTCAGAGCGATGAGATGCGCAATATCGTGGATAACCAGATTAATGTCATCCACCAGTTGCTGCAGATGTCCTTTGAGAACAACAGCGCGGCATTTGCCCGCAGGTTCAACGAGATGATGACCCTCCCCGACGAAGGCGCCGTGCCCACCGACTCATACTGGAGCAACCTGCACACGCTGGCCAATGACCTGCATGGCAATGTGCTCGATGAGGCCCAGCGCACCAGCGGAAGCACACTCAACGACAGCGAGTTGAACTTCCTGGCGCTGTACAGCTGCGGTTTCTCCCGCACGGTCATCATGATGTGCATGAAATACACCAGCCTGGGCACTGTCTCGAATAAGAAAATCCAAATCGCCCGCAAACTCGGTGTCCAAAACCTTGACGACTTCGTCAACAACTATCGGTGACACCACTACAATAAACCGCCAAGGTGCTAGAGAAACATAAGTCTGGCAAGGATTAAGCCACAACGTCTACAAAAAAAAACAAATGTAGACGGCACGTTTCATGATTTTATGTTACCTTTGCACAAAACAAACATCAATGATATGGGCAAACTTGCTATCATTCTCAGTTTTATCCTTTCCGTTTTCCCTGCTGATGCATCCGAAAACAGGCGTCATATTCATGTCGTGCGCCCGGGGAGCAAGCGTTCCCACAGGGGCCAGACTGTCGCCAAGATATGGATAGAGGAAAATGGCAAGAAAAAGATTGAAATAGCGTGGTCTGAGCTCTCCTCCAATGAGGAACGGGCCATCCTGCTCGCTATTGAAGAGCACTGGGAAGAACTGAACCGCAGCATTGATGACGTGTTTGCTGGTAAGAAAACAACTATTAAAAAGTACAAATAATCAACTATGTGCAAGTACAAGGACACTAATTTAGGTATCAAGAAACTTGATTTCGGCATGAAACGGGGTGCTATGGCCGTTTATCTGACCGATGGCAGAGTCGTTATAGTCCCTGTATCGATGTTTCCCGACATCAAGCGCTTGTCCCGCTCTCAGCGAGAAGACTACATGATTATGGACGACCAATATTTCTCTTTTGACGGCTTGAGTAAGATCTACTCAGTCAAGGATGTGCTGAAGTATTGAACTTATCATTTACATTTCACAAATTAATAATCATGATGAAGAGAGCATTCTTTTTATTCTTTGCCATAATGGCATGTATAACCATCCAAGCGCAATCTATCTGTGGCACTTGGCGAACGGTTCAAGCTTCTGGATATGACTCCATGAGAATAACCTATACTTTTAAAGAAGATGGTACAGGCCTCTTTTCAGTTGAGGCCGATAAGAAGGAGAAACTCTTATCTGCACAGGAAATTGAGATCGTAAGCAAACATGAGATAAAAGGAACATACACTCTAGATGGCGATCAATTGACCTTCACGCCAAATGTGGACACATATACAGCCGATGTTACCAGCATAACGATAGACGGCAAGAGGTCGTTTGACCCAAATATTAAGTCTCGAATTAGAGAACTGGTCAACAGCCCTGTGCTCAAGGCTCATTTTGTCAATGTTGATACCCTTACAGTCATTGAGTTAACCGATACCAAACTTGTGATAGATGCAGGTGAGGAAATCCAGGAATATGCGCGTATTGGTGGCAAAAAGAAGAAAAAGTAAATCTGACATAATTGGTGCTTTTACGCATAGAAACAGTTTTTGACTCAAATAAATGTTGTAACTTTGCCGCATAACAAAAACTTATGACTGTTATGAGAAGCAAACTATTTATTTTTTTGGCAATTGCTATATTGGCTCAAATCAAAACTTTGGCAGCTGATGCTATGTCTCCTCAAGTGTTTAGAGATACCGTTATAGTCCAGGTGCCA
>JAFZKD010000059.1 GCA_017553785.1 Muribaculaceae bacterium
AACCTGCCCGCGGCCGTCTTCCATGAGCGTGATGCGGTGTTCCTGTTTGGCGGCAGCGGGTGTGGGCAGCATCAGTGACCAGTTGCCGTTCTTGTCGGCTTGGGTGGTCACCGGCTGGCCCAGCCAGTCGGCATCGGCGCTCACGGTGGCATCAGCATTGGCCTTGCCCCACAAGCGAGCCTGGGTGCGTTGTTGCAGCACCATGTCGTTACCAATGATTTCGGGCAGTTTGATGGCGGCTTGGGCCGTTGCCCATAATGCCAGAAACAATAGTATGCTTAAGTATCTTTTCATTGTGTTGATTAACGTGAGTTCGATAAAATTTAATTGATTGAAAATTAGGAACATAGCGGAATTTTTAGTAATTTTGTAGTGCTAAAAACAAAAATAAAAACAACCGCTATGTTTCCTGATTGCAAAATTACAGAAATTTTCTTCATGTGTGATGAGTTCAGCAAGAATTTTGACGATATCATCACAAAACACTCGATTACTGAAGGCCATACCGAGAAGAAGCGCAAATATCATCGTGACGGCAAGATGTCGGACTCCGAGGTGATGACCATCCTGATCCTTTTCCATAATTCCGGGTACCGATGCCTGAAGCATTTCTATCTGGATTATGTGTGCAAACACATGAGGCATTTGTTCCCTAAGACCGTGTCCTACAACCGTTTTGTCGAGTTGCAGAAACGTGCCGTAATCAAGCTGGCGGTGTTTGTCAAGACAATCCTGATGGGCAAGTGCACCGGCATCAGTTTCATTGACAGCACCCCGTTGAGGGTCTGCAAGAACCAGCGCATCCTCCAGCACAAGACCTTCAAGGGCATTGCCCAAAGGGGCAAATGCTCGGTCGGGTGGTTCTTCGGCTTCAAACTGCACATCATCTGCAACGAGATGGGCGAGATCGTCAATTTCATGTTCACGCCTGGCAACGTGGATGACCGTGACCCGCTCAAAGTGGAGCGTTTTACCGAGGAGTTGTACGGAAGAATCATCGCTGACAGAGGCTACATCAGTAAAGACCTGTTCTGCAAGCTCTTCGTCAATGGCATCCAACTGATAACCAAGCTGAAAAACAAAATGAAGAACTCCTTGATGAGTGTCTCTGACAAAGTGCTGCTCAGGAAGCGAGCCATTATTGAGTCTGTCAATGACGAACTGAAGAACATGGCTCAGATTGAACACTCGAGGCATAGATCTTTCCATAACTTCATCAATAACCTAATGGCTGGAATCGCAGCTTACCGATTCTTTCCGAAGAAACCGATGCTACAGTTAGAACGAGAAATTGATAACCAATTGACTATCTTTTGATTATTTTCATCGAACTCACGTTAAAAATGTCAAGCCATTACTTGAGGTCAGGCAACTGGTCACGGGTAATGACATAGGCATTGGTCATGGCGTTCTTCCACCAAGCATCGCTGGTAAAGCTGCTGCCATACCACACCATGAACGAACCCCACTTGGCTCCAGCACCCCAGATGTCGGAAATGTTAGCAAAGCCAGTGTTACCGTTAACGCCACACTCGCCCAGGATAACCATCTTGCCGCTATAGGTAGCCTGAATTTCGTCAAACTCCTGCTTGTTCTGCGCGGCGTTGTAGCCGTACAGGTCGCGGGCAATCATAT
>JAFZKD010000060.1 GCA_017553785.1 Muribaculaceae bacterium
AAGAAGAGAGTCGTTCGCGTTGACGGTATTGGTCAACTGCACGTGCATTCTTCGTTCAACAACATCATTGTGTGCCTCGCCAACGGTGAGGGACAGGTAATTTCGTGGTCCTCGGCTGGCAAGATGGGTTTCCGTGGTTCAAAGAAGAACACTCCCTACGCCGCACAAATGGCTGCCGAAGACTGCGCCAAGGTCGCTTACGACCTCGGCTTGCGCAAGGTGAAGGCCTATGTTAAGGGCCCGGGTAATGGACGCGAGTCCGCTATCCGCACCATCCATGGCGCCGGCATCGCAGTTACCGAGATCATTGACGTGACACCGCTGCCCCACAACGGTTGCCGTCCTCCCAAGAGAAGAAGGGTCTAAGTGAGTTAGACGCTTGTTCACTAACAGTATTTACAGTTTTTATTAACAAAATTTTTCGCGAATCTCTATCAGTGAATGGATTGCATTTTTTAACGACCTCTCTGCAATCGCAGCTGCACTGAAGCGATTCCAATTCACAATGTTAATTTAATTTTAAGAAAAAGACTATGGCTAGATACACCGGTCCAAAATCTAAGATTGCCCGTAAACTGGGTGAGCCCATCTTCGGTGAAGACAAGTACTTTGCCAAGAAGAATTATCCCCCGGGCCAGCATGGTGCCAACCGTCGCAGGAAACTGTCCGAGTACGGCACTCAGCTTCGCGAAAAACAGAAAGCTAAGTATACCTATGGCGTTCTTGAGCGTCAGTTCCGCAACCTCTTCAACAAGGCTTCTCGCATGAAGGGCGTTACTGGTGAGGTGCTTCTGCAACTGCTCGAGGCTAGGCTCGACAACGTTGTTTATCGTCTGGGTATTGCTCCCACCCGCGCTGCCGCACGTCAGCTCGTGCTCCATCGCCACATCACCGTCGACGGTAAGGTCGTGAACATTCCTTCCTACTCGGTGAGCGAGGGTCAAGTAGTGGCTGTTCGTGAGAAGTCCAAGTCGCTCGAGGTGATCCAAGACGCGCTTGCCGGCTTCAACCACAGCAAGTATCCCTGGATTGAGTGGGACGAGAACCTCAAGGGTGGCAAGCTCTTGCACATGCCGGTTCGTGAGGATATCCCCGAGAACATTAGGGAACAGTTGATCGTCGAGTTGTATTCTAAACAGTAAAAATTTTTATCCATGGCTATTTTAGCATTTCAGAAACCCGACAAAGTCTTAATGTTGGAAGCCGACAACTCGTTCGGCAAATTTGAGTTCCGACCTCTGGAGCCCGGCTACGGTGTTACCATCGGTAACGCGTTGCGCCGCATCCTTCTCTCGGGACTTGAGGGCTTTGCGATTTGCAGCATACGCATCGACGGTGTGCAGCATGAGTTCGCCACCATCACCGGCGTTAAGGAAGATGTCACTAACATCATCCTTAACCTCAAGAAGGTGCGCCTCAAACGCATTGTTGAAGATACCGACACCGAGAAGGCCGTTGTCAAGGTTTCAGGTCAAAGCGTCTTTAAGGCGGGTGACATCGGTAAGGTCTTGAGCGCATTCGAGGTACTCAATCCCGAACTCGAGATTTGCCACATCGATCCCTCTTGCGGTTTCCAGATTGAGCTCTCAATCAATAAGGGTAGGGGATACCTTCCCGCCGAGGAGAACCGCAACGCCAATGACCCCATCGACGTGATTGCCATCGACTCGATCTACACGCCTATCCTTAACGTGAAGACCACTGTCGAGAACTTCCGTGTAGAGCAGAAGACTGACTACGAGAAGCTCATCATCGAAATCACTACCGATGGATCCATTCATCCCAAGGACGCTCTTAAGGGCGCTGCCGAGATCCTGATCCAGCACTTCCAGCTCTTCACCGACCGTGAGATCGTTCTCGATAACACCGAGAGCAACGGTAACGAGGAGTTTGACGAGGAAGTACTCAAGATGCGTCAGCTGCTCAAGACCAAACTTGTTGACATGGACCTCTCTGTACGCGCCCTCAACTGCCTCAAATCGGCAGAGGTCGAGACGCTTGGAGAACTCGTTGTCTTCAACAAGACCGACCTGCTCAAGTTCCGCAACTTCGGTAAGAAGTCGCTCAGCGAGCTTGAGGAGCTGTTGGCCACACTCAATCTGCACTTTGGCATGGATATCACTAAATACAAATTAGAAAAAGAGTAAAAAACGATGAGACACAATAAGAAATTCAACCACCTGAGCCGTAAGAGTGCGCACCGTGATGCCATGTTGGCTAACATGACTATCTCTCTCATTATGCACAAGCGCATCATCACGACCCTCGCCAAGGCTAAAGCCCTGCGCGTATATGCCGAGCCCCTGATCAACAGGACCAAGGACGATACCACCGCATCACGTCGTCTCGTGTTCAAGCACCTCCAGAACAAGGAAGCCGTTAAGGAACTGTTCTCGACCGTTGCCGCTAAGGTGGCCGACCGTCCCGGTGGCTATACTCGCATCCTGAAACTCGGTAACCGTCTCGGTGACAACGCCAAGACCTGTTTCATTGAGCTTGTTGACTTCAATGAGGCATTGCTCGAGGCTAAGAACCAGGAGAAGGCAGCTGTCAAGAAGGCTACACGCCGCAGCCGCAAGAAAGCAGCTCCCGCTGCTGAAGCTGCTGCTCCTGCCGCCGAAGAGGCTCCCAAAACCGAGGAGTAAATGATTTGACAAGCGGTCTTGTCGCGATAAGTCCGCTTCGACATTGATACGAAAAATGCCCCGCGCGCATCTGTGCTGCGGGGCATTTTTTGTACAGTGTCACGCCTTAATGACGTTTACGGGACTGGAACAGCATTCTGACCGCTTTTTTGGATTTGTTCAGCAATCACATTCATGAGTTCCTGGTTCGTGTTGAGCGTGTCACCGTCAGGCGAGATGACAAACATCGACTCAATCTTGGCAGCGTTGCCTGTGGTGTCGGTCATCGCTTCCATGACGATCTTTGACATGCGGTCAAGGTACTGGCTAAGCGCCACCGTATCGTTCGGGGCCACGAATTTCTCAATGACCTGGTTGCCGTCGGTATGATTCTCAACAATGGTGTATTGCCTGGGTTTCTCGTTGCAGGACCATGTGAAACACACAGCTAGGGCGAGTACCATGGCAGGAATGATTCTTTTCATTTCTTGAATTGTCTTTTGGGGCGGGAAGATTAATCCTCCTGCCGATTCTCCATGCGGATATGAGTTCCTCGGGGAATTGTTTACTCCTTGATTTCCCAGCCGAGTGCGCTCGCACCGAGCACGGCGGCATCACTCTCCTTGAGCTCGCTGATCAGGATTTTCACTTTGCCCTTATAGATGCCCAGGACGTTGCGCTCAAAGGCTTCCTTCACGGGATTCATGATCAGGTCACCGCTCTTGGTCAGGCCACCGAACAGCACAAAGGCCTCAGGGCTTGAGAAATTGGTGAAATCAGCCAGCGCTTCACCCAAGATGGTGCCCGTGTAGTTGAAGATTTCCTTTGCCAGTTGGTCACCGGCAATGGCGCAGTCATACACGTCCTTGCTCGTGATGGCCTCGATGTCATATTCACGCAGCTTTGAGGGCTCGTTGCGCAGTTCCAGGAACTCGCGTGCCGTGCGGGCTACGCCGGTAGCCGAGCAGTAAGCCTCTAGACAGCCAGTGCGTCCGCAGCCGCAAACGCGTCCGTTGGTACGCTTCACGATTACGTGGCCCAATTCTCCGGCAAAGCCGTCGTGTCCGTATACCATCTGACCGTTCACCACGATACCGCTGCCCACACCGGTTCCCAACGTAATCATGATAAAGTCCTTCATACCGCGTGCCACGCCATAGGTCATCTCGCCGATGGCGGCGGCGTTGGCGTCGTTGGTGATCAGGCAGGGAATGCCGAATTTCTCGGTTACCATGTCAGCCAGGGGGATAGGAGTGGGCCAGGGCAGGTTGGGCGCCTGGTCGATCAGTCCCGTGTAGTAGTTGCCGTTGGGAGCTCCAATGCCGATGCCGTTGATCTTGCCTTCAGCGTTATTCTCCTTGATCAGACGGGTCAACTCGGTGTGCAACTCATCGATGTAGTCGCTGAATACGCTGTGTTTAGCGGTCTTGATAGAGTTGCTGGCAAGAACGGTGCCGCGAGCGTCCACAATGCCAAAGACGGTGTTCGTTCCGCCCATGTCAATTCCGATTACATAAGGTTTAGCCATGATTTTGTTTCTTTTTATTTGGTTGATAATAATAATTTTTCTCTCAACGGGCAAAGTTAATAAAAACTTTTCGGTTTTTTGTGTTTTAAACTACGAATTATTCGAACCTTTAGTCGGGCTAAACCAATTCAGTTGCCTAAGCAAGCGTGCTGATCACTTAGCTTGATTCGTTAAATCCGTAGTTGATAAAATGTTAGTTAGAAAGTGGCGGAGAGGCGGACGTTGAGCTGGCGACGGGTCAGGTAGTTGGGAACGGCGTACTGGATGTTCTTAACGTCGGTGACCCAATAGTAGCTGCTGACGTTGGATATGTCCATGAGGTTGAAGCAGTCGAGACCAAGCCAGATTTCCTTGAAGTGGCTGAGGAGTCCACTATAAGGACGATTCTCCTTACCAACGAGTTCATAGCTGACCCCCACGTCCACGCGCTTGTAGGCGGGTTGGCGCACATAGGCGTCGGCGCGCGTGAGGTGAGGCGCGGTGATGGGCAGACCGTCACTGACGATGCCCTTGAGACTGAACTTGAAACGCGGGTTGTTGGGGAAGTAGTCGGTAAAGAACAAGGCGATGCTGAATCGCTGGTCGGTGGGTCGCGGTACATTGACGCCATTGAGTTCCTCCTGGGTCTTCATCAGCGAGAAGCTGAGCCAGGAGTCGGTTCCCTCCACAAACTGGCCGAACAGCTTCATATCGATACCTGTGATATAGCCTTTGGATGAATTGATGCCGCTATACACGAGTTTGAGGTTGTCGATCTCGTAGGGGATGAGGTCCGAGAGGTTCTTGTAGTAGGCCTCGGCAGTGAACTTGAATGGGCGGTCAAGGGCGCGGAAGGTGTAATCGCCGCCCAAGATGACCTGGATGCTGCGTTGCGACTTGATGTCCTTGTTGAGCACGATGTTGCGGGTGCCCAATGAATCCATGACCTGCTGACGGTATTCCTTATAGAACGGCGCTTGATAATAAACGCCACCGGCCAGGCGTAGCGACAGGTTGCCGTTGCGCTCGGGCACGAAGCCCAGGCTCATGCGTGGCGAGACAAGGGTCTCACCATTAAAGTCCCAATGTGACAGACGCAGGCCCGCGTTGAACGACCAGTACCCGGCATTTGATGTGAAGCGCCACGTGTCCATGAGCCATCCGGCAAAACGCGTGGTGTTCAGGTCATTGCTCGATGTCTCGGTGAAAATGACGTTCACCTGATCCTGAATGTGGGGCAGGGAATAGCCTGCACTGTCTCTCCATTGCCACTGGCGTGAACGGTCGTAGATGTCCTCTTTGCGCAACGATATGCCGTAGGATATGTTATTGTTGTTCAGGCCGATATTGCCTTTCAAGGAGATGTCCATGACGTTCATCTTCAGGCGAGTGCGTTCATGCTCGTGATACTTGCCCACGCCGCGCTCTTCTCCTACTTGGTCAAGCCAGTACTCGCCGTGGATGTCATAAGCGACCAGCTCATCGGTGCGGTATCCCGACCCTTGCAGTGTCAGGTCGGTGCCTTTGTCGTTGAACTTGTAGGTTGCAGCGGCTGCGGCAAAGTAGGTCTGGAACTTGTCTTTCTCGTAACCGTCGAAATAGACTGTGAACTGCTTCACGTTATCGCTGGTGCCGAAACTGGTCTCGCGGCTGACAGGCGTGAAACGGTAGTCGTTGATGCTCACGTTGCCAAGAATCGCGATGCGCAGCTTCTGGCTAGGCTTGAAGACAAGGCTTGTCTGGTAGTCGAAATACTTCGGGTCATACTCGCCTTTGCTCTCGAGCGAACCCATGAGCGATGAGTTGCGTTTATATCGGATGCCGTGCATCTGGGAATAATGGTGTGTGCTGTGACCCAGCATCAGGCTTCCGCCCTGTAAACTTGCGGCAAATGCCCCCTCGAATGACTCCGGCTCACGGTAGGTGATGTCGAGCACCGATGACATGCGGTCGCCGTAGGCTGAGCTGAAACCGCCAGTCGAAAAGTCAACTTTGCGCACCATGTCGGGGTTGATGATACTCATGCCCTCTTGCTGTCCCGAGCTGATGAGCTGCGGACGATAGACCTCGATGCCGTTGATGTATACGCTGTTCTCATCATAGGAACCGCCTCGCACCATGTACTGCGAACTCATCTCGTTCTTGCTGCTCACGCCCGCCATCGTTGTCAATACCGCCTCGACGCTGCCGCCCGAGGCGTCGGGCGTGCGGCGCAGCATGTCTACGTCGATGCCCTGCATCCCGGTGGTCTGTTTCTTGTATTCGGTGATTTCGATCTCACCCAGTTCCAGCGTTTTCTCATACAGTTTAGGGTTGATGGTCACAGTGCCTTCGGGCTTGATGAGCTGGCGTGTGACGGTAGAGTAGCCCAGGCACGAGAATTCGACCATGATGGTGTCGGCCTTGGGAACGCTCATCTCGTACATGCCCTTGGTGTCGGTGTTTGTGCCGATGGCAGAGCCCAACAGACGCACGGTGGCAAATTCGATGGGTTCGCCAGCCGCGTCAACAACCTTACCTGTGATCTTGACTTGGGAAAACGCGATGATGGTGCACAACAGGCATGCCAGCAACGATAATATGCGGAAATGGAATCTCATTGACTATTCTATGTTATTTTATAACATAACGCAGAGGAGGGCTGTTTTATTGCTAGTGACGCACCTGTCTTCACAGGTGAGGCAAAGCTGCTGCCTCAGCAATCATTCCCCAAACAAGGAGAATAGATCCTTGGCACTCATTCTCTTGTAGCCATTTGGGATGCCTTGGTCGATCTTCACCTCGCCGTTCCATTCAATGTTCTTGTAGCTCAGCGAAAAAGCAATCTTCTTTGAGTCAACGTTGGCATTGGCATTAACGGCATGGGCAACGTTGCCTGCTGGAGTACTCCTCACGTCACTGTATTTGGCTTGGTAGGCCGTGGTGGTTGCACCTGCGGGTACAATGTAGAGCGATGTGATGCGGTTGGATTTGTCGAAGGCATAGGTGTAACCATAGCCCTTGTACTGGTCGACGGGCGACAGGATGATGGAATTGTCTTCGCGAAAGGCATGAACCTTAGCCTTGTTGCTCTCGCTAAGGGTGCCCTGGCCGATGACGCATGGCCTGCCCATGAAAATATCCTGCACATCGCTCACGGTCACAGGGATGCCTGCGGTGAGGATAGAGACTTTCTCAGCGATGTAGCGCTTATGGACTTTATCCACGGCGTAGAGGCTGTCGGCGGTAATGACAAGCCTGCCCACCTCGATGCCCAATACCGGACGCAGCGAAATGTAGATGGACTTGTCACGCACCATGCGCACTTGAACCGATGACGAGAAACTGCTGCTCCCGCTCAGTTTGATGTTTCCGCTAGTCTGCATCGTGCTCCAGTCGCCCAGGGTGGTGATGACTTCATCGCAAGGATCATCGGTCGGTGTAGTGACCGTTGTGTTTTGGGTCGATGTCGAGGGTGTGGCGGTCTTCTTCAGGGCGCCGCATGCGGTTGTCAATACCAGAAAGGTCAGCAGGGTGATGGTAATAAGATTATTCTTCATAATATGTCTTGTTTTTTACTTTGCGCTGCAATAATTCATTGTCGGGCTCTTTTTCCAGGGCTTTAGTCCATTGTTCTACAGCTTGTTCCTTCTCGTCGTTGAACCACAGGATGTCCCCGTAATGCTCCAGCAGGTGGTTGTCTTCGTCTTTCTCGACGGCACTCTTGATATAGAGCAGGGCTTTGATGTAATCTTTCTTGGCGAAATAGACCCAGGCATAGGTGTCGATAAAGTTAGCGTTCTCGGGCTCGGCTTTCACGGCCAGAGCAGCCATGCGCTCGGCGGCGTCCAGGTCCTTGGCGTGTTGAGCGAGGTAATAGGCATAGTTGTTAAGTGCGCCCGAGTTGAGTGGATCCAATTCCAGTGCCAGCTGATAGTGGGCAATTGTGCTTATCGTGTCCCCTAACTCGCTATAGGCGTCACCGATGCCGGTCAGAATATCAGCCATTGTCACCACGTCGGTAGAATCAACGGCTTTAATGAGGTTTTGGTAGATTTCAATGGCCTTGTTATATTCGCCCATCTGGTGATAGCACCCTGCCACATACCTCCTGAGGTCAATGTTGTCAGGGTTGTATTCAAGGGCCTTCTCCGATGCTTTTATCGCCTCGGCATAGTTGTCATCCATCATGTTTAGGATCATCATGTTGCGCCATCCGTCAGCATCGGTGGGGTTCACGTCGAGGCTGTATCCCAACTGCTCAACAGCACCCTTGTAATCCTTTTTGGCATAAAAATACTCACTGTAGAGTTGATGGATTTTGGCCTCATGGGGATGCTGCTGGATGAGGATAGTGAACAGGTTGTTGATGCGCTGGGTGGTGTCTTCCTGCGCGAGTTTCTCGCGGATGTAGCTCAGCAGCACTCCCAACTTCGTGTCCACATCGAGTTGCTCGGCGGTGAGCGCATTATAGATTTGTTGCTCATAGCCTGCGCTGTCGCCCGCTTCCATGCAGTACTGGGCCCGTGTGAGGTAAATCAAGCCGTTGTCGGGGGAGTATTCTTGGGCTCGGTCCAGATAATACAACGCGCTATCGCTCATGCCGAAGTGCTGGAACAGACCGCTCATGGCGAGAATGTAGGAATCGTTTTGGGGAGCAGTAGCCAATAGCCCTCGCATCTCACGCAATGCGCCGGTGCTGTCGTTCATCGCCATATAATTCTCGATTTTGCTTGATGTGATCTGAATAGCGTTGCCAAACAGGGTGGCTATGCTGTCGTAGGTGGCGTTGCTTTGCGTGTAGTCGCCTGAACGGGAATAGGCCTCGGCCAGGCGGACTTGCAATTCAAGTCGGATGGGATTGCGTTCGTTCAGCAGTTTGATGGCACGCAGGGCTTCGTCAGGATGACCCAGTTGCATGTTGGCGTCGCTATAGAAAGTCGTCTCGTACAGGTCCTCGGGTTGAGCCTCGAAGTGCTCTTTCATCAGCGATAAGCCCTCGTTGCACAAACTCTCGTTGGTGTTATGCATCTTGAGCTTGCACATGCCCAGATAGAACGATATGGCGGTGTTGCTCGGGTCAATCTCGTGGGCATGCACAAGGAGGTCATGGAAAGCGTCGTAGTTTCCCGCCAGCTTCTGATTCTGCGCTTCCATGTAGATGTATTCCGCTTTGCGCTTGTCAGTAAGCGAAACGCCCTGTGTTGCCGCCTCATTCTTGCCAGCTACCGCCGTCAACGTCACCAACACAAGGGTTAATATCACAATATGTCGTTTCATCAACAATCTGTTCTCTCTAATCTCTTATCTAATATCTTTTATCTCTCACTTCGTTCCCGTATGTCCAAAGCCGCCGGCGCCGCGCTCGGTCTCGTCAAGATCATCGACAAGGGTCCACTGCACCGTGCTGTGACGGGTGACCACCATCTGGCAGATGCGCTCACCGTTCTCAATGGTTTGTGGCTCGTTACTCAGGTTCACCAGGATGACCCCAACCTCGCCACGGTAGTCAGCATCGATAGTGCCAGGCGTGTTCAGAACAGTCAGTCCGCGCTTCAGGGCAAGGCCGCTGCGGGGGCGAATCTGGCACTCATATCCCTCGGGAAGGGATATATATATTCCCGTGTGCACCAGCGCCCGCTGCAACGGTTGCAGCGTCAGCGGCTCCTCCAGCCACGCCCGCAGGTCCATGCCCGCGCTCAGTGCCGTCCCATACTGCGGCAACTCGTGCGGCCCCTTGTTCACGATCTTCACGTCAATCTTCTCCATGAATCAAATGTGTTTGTTGCCCAAAAGTAAGTTATTTTTTGTGCCTGACAAATTTTTTTTGCAATTTTGTGTTACAAATTGATTAGTTGTGCGTTTTATTGATGAAGGCCCACCAAAAATGGGACTTGAAAGAAAGAATGAAAAACCAACTACATGCAGAATAATAAAGATTGATTATGAAAAAGATAATGATTTTTACTCTGTTTTCATTTCTGGGCTTAATGACCTATGCCCAGATGCCCGAGTTGACGGTAGAGCAGCACCTTGAGGACTATGACTTTGCCGTGAAGTACATCGAAGATAACTATTCCGGATTTCCCGATAAGGTCAACAACGGCACCTTTACTGAGTAT
This sequence comes from Muribaculaceae bacterium, assembly GCA_017553785.1. GTDB lineage: Bacteria > Bacteroidota > Bacteroidia > Bacteroidales > Muribaculaceae > Sodaliphilus. Next base: position 10,233 of record JAFZKD010000060.1, read on the forward strand.
GACTCGATGAAGTTGCGGCTGCGTACTCAGGTTTTGCAAGGAGAGCGTCCAGGCTGGGATGCTGTGGCCGAGTACACGGCATGGTTCAATGACCGACATTTGAAAATCCATCTGGCGTATTACAACGATAAGAATGAGTATATTGGTTATACTGAACATTATAGCAAGAAGAAGGTGATTCACTATGAGGCTGAAATGGAATATAAACCTGTGGCGATTGCCTGTAAGGTGACTGATAAAACATTCCTGATTCGTTTTCCGTCTTGCGATGATGACCGCTCAAACATAAAATGGATTAAGAATTCGATCAAGCAGTTCAAAAAGTCTCATTGTGAAAACCTCATCATCGACATCAGAGATAATGGCGGTGGTGATCCGCGTTGGAAACCTTATTGGAAATTGCTTTATGATCATGAAGGTATTGTCCCTGGATGTGAATACCGTAATACCGCCCAGAATATGGCATATATAAAAGAAGTTGGATGGAGAAACGCTGATTTTTTAGAAAAAATGTCGACTAAAAATCCAGAATCAGAATTTATAGGGGGAGGTTATCCATTGATAAAAAGTAATAAGGTGGATAAAACCGTCAAGAAAGCTGCCATTATCATTGATAATGGTGTTGCCAGCAATGGAGAAGCAATGGTGTTAGAAATCAAGGCTACCAGTTACCGTACGACAATCTATGGACGCGACAACACGATAGGTTGTTTGGATTACTCGAATGTTGCGATAATTCCGTTCAAACATTTCGATCATTATTTTGGAGTCCCGATGACGCGTCGGCTGGGTCTTCCCGCGACAGGTATTGACGCCACGGGCATTGCTCCTGACGTGCGCATCGATTTGCCCTTGCCTGCGAAGTTGACCGACAACATCGACGAGTGGGTCATCTGGGTAGCTGAGCAACTGGAGAAATAGGCGATTTCACGACTATCATGGTTTTATTATAAAGTGATTATCATTTTTTGATAACCACTTTTTGATAATTTATGGGATTGTTGTTAATTTTGTGCAAAAATTTCTTTTCAATGGCAATACAACGCATGGATTGGAATAGATTGGTTCTGGACAAAAGGCTGGGACTGGAGCATTACCACGATGATAAGGGTGGGGGTGTGCGTAGTGACTTTGAGCGTGACTATGACCGCCTGGTGTTCTCATCGCCCTTCCGCCGCTTGCAGAACAAGACTCAGGTGTTCCCGCTGCCCGACAGCATTTTCGTTCATAACCGCCTGACTCACAGCCTTGAGGTGTCAAGTGTGGGCAAGTCGATGGCACGCGAGGTGGGCATCCGCCTCATGCCGCGATACAAGGGTGAGCCGTGGGTTGACAAGTTGCGTGACATCGGCGAAATCGTCGCTGCCGCCTGTCTGGCCCACGACCTTGGTAACCCGCCATTTGGTCATTCGGGTGAGAAGACCATCGGGGCATACTTTAGCGAGGGTAAGGGTTTGGAATTCAAGGATAAATTCACCACCGAGCAGTGGAACGACCTTATCCATTTTGAGGGCAATGCCAACTCGTTCCGCACGCTCGTCCATCAGTTCAATGGACGCCGTCCCGGGGGATTTGCCATGACCTACTCGACGCTCGCTTCAATCGTGAAATATCCCTATTCGTCGATGCATGCCGGCAAGAAAGGCAAGTTCGGCTTTTTCACTACCGAGAAAGATGTGTTTGAGCGCATTGCCGACGAGTTGGGACTGATTAAACTTGACGAGAACCGCTATTGCCGCCACCCGCTCGTCTATATCGTAGAGGCAGCCGACGACATCTGCTATCAGATCATGGACATCGAGGATGGCCACAAGCTGCGCATCATCGACACCGACGAAACCATCAATCTGCTCATGGGTTTCTTCACGCCCGAGCGGCAAGCCAGCATACGCAACCATATGGATCAGGTTGCCGACCCCAACGAGAAAATCGCCTATATGCGCTCTTGCGCCGTGGGCTTGTTGGTGCAGCAATGCGCGGCAACCTTCGCCGATCATGAAGACGAAATCATGGAAGGTCGCTTCGAGGGCAGTTTGATAGACCACATCGACCCCATGCCAGCCCAGGCCTATCAAGCGTGCAGCAAGTTAGCCATGGAACGGCTGTATCGAGCCAGCTATGTCGTGGATGTGGACTTGGCGGGTAACCGCATCATCAACCTGCTGTTGGAGAAACTAATCGAGGCGGTGATGCACCCTGATCGCAACTATTCCCAGTTGCTGCTCAACAAGTTCCCGCAGCAGTATGATGTCCATGCCCCCACGCTCTTCGAGCAGGTGCAGGCGGTGCTTGACCACATCAGCGCCATGACCGACGTCTATGCCCTTAACCTGTACCGCCAGCTGAACGGCATCTCTCTGCCCACTGTATAAAAACTAAGGACTATGAAGGCCTAGGGGCGCCTCTCGCTCATGACAAATTCCAGCATTCCACCCGCCATGATGTCTTGATGCTTGAGTTTAAAACCCTGTAGCCGCTTGCCGTTGAGGCGGATTTCCTTGACGTATATACCCTTGCTGCCCTTGCGGATAATGGTAAACTCTTTGTCGTTAGCCAAGTGCAGGGTGGCACGTTGGAACAGTGG
>JAFZKD010000061.1 GCA_017553785.1 Muribaculaceae bacterium
ACGTAGATGTTCCAGTGGCGGGAAATCCACTCGATATAGCGGGTCTCGATGTTCTGGCCGAATCCCAGGTCAACCGCTTTCTCGAAATAGTATTCTTTGGGCCATCCGTTCAAGAAAAACCCGTAATACTCTTTGACAATGACTTCAGCGCCATTGGGCTTCGCGATTTTTAGCGAATCAACAATCTGGTCACGCACCGCTTCCAGGCTGTCATTGGCCATGTCGCTCACTATCATTGACAGCGCGCTGAAGCCAAGGTCCATAACGTCCTCGACAGGAATAGTCGTTGTTGACAGGGTCGAGATGGCATAATCGCCGTCGAAGTCATCCTCCTCGTCCTCGATGGTGGTGTAGCCTATTCTGGCGGATATGTGCTGGGGGTAACCTTGTTCCTCGGTATCCACTTCCTTGTCGCCGAGGTCAAACGTGGAGCCGTGCAGCCCGAAGAGGTTCTCCAATTCCTCGTATGAGTTGCGGATGCCCTCCTCGGTTGAGAAATGGAGCAACAGGATGTTTTCCAGCGACTTTCGGGGCATGATGCTGTCCATATCCGGGATGGTCGCGTACAGCGTGTCGCATGTGGCCTTTACACCCTTCTTGAGTTGGTCACGTATCTCGCGCCAGTTGGTGATGCTTTTGAGCAATCCCAACTCATCGGTTGTGAACTCGCACACGACCGACTGCATCAACTGGCTCATGGCATTAGTCATCAGACTGGTGACCGTGTCGGCATCATGGAGGGTGAAGCTCAGCGGAATGTACTTCATCTTGTAACCGTCGCTGGTCGAGTCAGTCACCACTATCATGAATTCTTCCACATAGGACTCGCTGACCGTCGTATCGTTCCCTTGAATTTTGTATTTGTTATGCGTCTGCCTATAGGTCATCGTGTCGTTCTTGCAGAAGTAACCCACCACCGCAATCTCGTCCTCGGGCTCCTCTTGGCTTAACATCAGGTTCTGTGACCATGCCGTCATGGCCACACAGGCCAAGCACAAATTCAATATGAGTGTCAAAATCAATCGTTTCATAGTATCAATGGAATTTATAGTGATTCTGTTTTTGTCACTTGTCTTTAAACAAGTGCAGGATGGTCCGCACAAAGTTCTCTTCGGTCGGCTCTCCCTCAAGCCAGCCGTAATTGTGGTGGGTGAAGCCATCGGGATAATCACTGCCCGACGATGCCTCATTGACTTCATCATCATCTATTGCCATACCTCCCACGACATAGGGGTCGGCAACGCCGGATTCTCCAAAGAGATTATAGGTCTTTTCCAGTGTATAGTAACGGCTCTGGCAGTTCTTCTTGTCTATCACAAAGGCAGCATACTTGCACAAAGGCGGGCGGCTTGGCTCTGGCATGTGAATGACATGAACCGTGGTGGAATCGTCAACTTGATGCGTGCTGATGAATAGAGAGTCCAGGTCGCATTCGTAGTGACTTATGAACATCGAGCCTAATTCAAGACGGAGTTGAGTTAAATCTATCAATTCATCTTCGTCGAGCGCGAAATTAGCGTAACCTTGAAGGAGGCGGATCGGCAATATGCGGAATTGAAACTCGTATGCGCTCAAGGTATCACCCCTGTTGATCGTGGCAATCATGTCATCAATATTCTGTTGAGCATCCTCGTCATCATCGAATTGTTCTTCTTTTAGTCGTGTCAGAACATTGATTGCCTCTTGATTGTTCTTCTCTGTGCCCCATCCGTTGAAATAGCAGTAGGGCAACCACTGCATAGCGTCTGTGTGTCCTTGGTCTGCAGCGAGTTTCAATAAAACAAATCCTTTCGTCCAGTCTTGCTCTATACCTTGGCCCATTAAGTAATGCAAGCCCAATGCCGCTTGTGATACGGCATCACCATTTTCGGCTCCTTGTTGATAGTATTTGATGGCCATTGCCTGGTCCTGCTCAACTCCTTGTCCTGAATCGTAGGCTTGTCCTACGCATCCCATAGCTAACTTGTTGCCCTTTTGAGCCGATCTTGAGAACCAACGGAAAGCTTCTTCAAAGTCTTGATCAACACCTGAGGCATAATGATAGCACAATCCCAGCCACAGTTCTCCGTTGCTGTTACCCTTGTTTGCGGCATCCCTAATGAGAGAGAACGCCTTATCGATGTCTTGCTCTACATCCTCACCATACATATATTTTAAAGCCAGATCAACCTGGCTATTGAGGTTGCCTGCCGCCATGGAGTCACGCAAGGCTTCAATCGATTGCGCCTGAACCGCAAGCGAACCAAAGATGAGGGTTGCAAATAAAAGAATCTGTTTCATAGCGCAGTGTTGTTTACTTCCATCATAATTGTGATGCTATTTCATTTTACAGACGATCTTCATCTGTGTCAGTTCGTTAATCCAGTCATCTTTTTTTTATATTGACACTATGGAGTCCTTTTTGTTGAATCGGGCTGAGTTTGCTTTTGCCCCATCATCTCGCTGGCAATCTTGGCAAATTGGTTGGCTTCGCCTTCGAGCGTATGGATGCGTGGGAGCATCTGGCCGACCATCGATCCAAGGCTAATGGAACCAGGACTCTTGTTGACATCGTCAAGATTGATGTGAACCACAATGCTGTCACCGAGGCATGGGTAATTCCTCTCGACAATAGTCAATGTTTGACCTGGAGCGGTTTTGGCTTTGGTGCTCAACACGAATAGGCTCTGTTCCTGCAGGGTGACAGTATCTTTCTTGACTTTTACCCATTTGTCCGGTTGCGCTACCTTAAGGTCAAACTTCAGTGGTTTGCCGTCTTGATATATTGTGATGTCCTTCTTATTAAGGAGTGTAGGCGTGTTAGTCTTGATGGCCTGAAGTAAGTCACAATGGTCCTTGTGATTGGTATGCCTGATATTCACGACACCAAAAGCATAGCCCAGCGTGTCACCCGCATGAGAATTGCTATAAGCAATCTTATCCTGAGGGACAAAATAAGCAAATGGGCAACATGACGTTAGCATAACCATTAATGCCGCAAAAATAGTAATCCTTTTCACCATGATTTTTAATAAAGATTGCGATTACAATTTGAATGTGATGGGGAGGGTGAACCATACGCTCACGGGCTCTCCATTCTGGCGGGCTGGATAGAAATCTGGAAGCAACTTGCAGACGCGGATGGCTTCGGTGTCCAAGTAAATATCCACCGATTTGGCGACCTTGATTTCAGTCACTTTACCCGTCTTGTCCACTACAAAAGTCATTACGACTCTGCCTTGGGTCTTTCTTTTGGCAGCCATTGGCGGATATTTGACATTCTCTTTAAGGAACTCCATCAGGGCTCTCTCGCCTCCAGGGAACATCGGAGGCTGGAAATCCTCGGGCACATCGGAACCTTCACTCACCGTGAGCGGCTCCATCTCATCGAACAGCTTGAAGGACACTGGTATCGTGTACGGCATGTCGGCAACTTCCCCATTTTGCTTGGCCGGGATGAAGTCGGGCATCATCTTGACAACCCTGACGGCCTCGTCATCCAGGTCCTTGCGCACCGATCGAAGCACTTTGACATCATCGATTTTTCCCGTCTTCTTTACCGTAAACTGCACAACGACTTTTCCTTCGACTTTATCCTGGGCCGCTTGTTGCGGATAAACGATGTTTGCATTGAGGAAGTTGATCAACGCTGCATCGCCGCCAGGAAATTGGGGCGGACACGTTTCGTCAATCACAATGTCTTGAGCACTTACAGTCATGCATGCCAGCATCGCCAGCAGCAGGGTCATCAGTTTCTTAGTCGTGTTCATATCTATTCTTGAGTTAAAATCATATTGATGATGGCGTTGATGTCGGCGATGTTGACTTCGCCATCATTATTGATGTCGCCAATATCACGGTCGGCATCGTTGCCAAAGATATAATCCACAACGGCATTCACATCAGCGATGTTGACGGTGTTGTCGCCGTTCACGTCATAATCTCCATCCAGCGCCACAATGCGTTTAAACAGCTTCCATACGTTGGCATTGCGGTATTTCTTGATGCTGGCACGGTGTACCATGAGCGTGGCATGTTTTGCCGTTGTGAAAGTCATGTCTTCGAGGGTAAATGGCGTGCGCCGCATGCAGATGACGGTGTCCAGTTGTTCACACCAGGAAAAGGCGCTCCTGTCTATCGATGTCAGTGTCGATGGCAAGGTGATGGAATGCATATTGGTGCAAAACGAGAACACCCAGTCTTCAATGGTTTTGACGTTTTCAGGAATTTCAAAATGCGTCAGGCTGGTACAATTAAAGAAGGTGTTATGGCCAATGGTGCTGATATGGCACGGCTTCTGGAACTTTACCTCGGTCAACTGGGTGCAGTTATCAAAGGCTGCCCAGCCCAACGTGGTCACCGTCGAGGGTATCTCTACACTCTTCAGGCCACTGGCGGCAAACACATCACCGTAGATTTTAGTAATGCCACGGCCGATGTGGACTGATTCAAGTGCCTCGCAATGCATGAACGCATACCCGCCCAGCGATGTCACGTTGTCGGGCAAGTCGATAGCCGTCAGTCCAGTGCAATTATTGAACGCATTATACTCAATGGTTGTGAGCGATGACGGGAATGTGACCTGTTTCA
>JAFZKD010000062.1 GCA_017553785.1 Muribaculaceae bacterium
CACTTCGCGGCCGCACATACGCAGGTAGCGGACGTAGGTGTCGGCGGGGATGTAGACGCCGGCAAGGTGACCGATGTGGACGGGGCCGTTGGCGTAAGGCACGGCCGTGGTTACGGTGTAACGCTTGAAGGGTTTGTTTGGTGATTCCATAGTGTTATATATTTGAAAAACGGGTGCAAAGATAGACAAAAATAAGCCGCGATTGTCGTCGCGGCTTATTTTTTCATTATTCCCGCAGGGAATCTCCTTACCTCACGATGATTTTTTGCGTCCTCACATCATCTCCATTGACAAGGCGGATGAAATATACTCCGGGGGCGACATCGAGGCGCTTCTCGATGCTGCCGTTGAAGGTCTCGGTGCTGAGCATGCGGCCCATCATGTCAAACACCTGCAGGGTGGCTTGGCCTTCGATGCCGAAGATGCTGAAGTTGCCATTGCTGTTGAAGAAGCTGAAGCTGTCGCCGTCGACGCTGCTACCGGTGGCATACACCAGCTTGAAGCGGCTCTCATAGTCCGTCGTCGTGGCGTTGAAGGTGTAGCTTGGCGTGCTGAGCAGGTCGACATCAGTGCCTGTCTTGTTGTCGAAGAGGTGCAGGTAGCTGAACTCCACATTCTCGCAGTTGAAGCTCAGGGTATAGGTGTCGTTTTCATCGACGCGGAAATTGACGGGCATCTCGCCCTGGCCTTCGGCAGTGACCACAGCGTAATCCAGACCATTTTGCGGGATATACACTTTGGTGCTCTCCTCTTTGAGCTGGAACTTGGGCAGCCTATTGCCTTCACCGAAGTTGAGGATGGCACGGTCGATGGTGGTGTTGAGGCCACCTCGCGTTATCTTGCTAACGTTGAGCGACAACTGTTCGTTGCTTCTGGTGGGTTGCGTGGTGCTGAACGTCAAGATTTCACCATCATCTTCGGTATACACGAAGATGCCTTCCATAGCTTCGATGGCCGAGCCGACAGTTGCCGGCACAAAGCCTGTACCTTCTTCATTCATCCTAAGAAAATACCTATCGCCGATATAGGCAGAATAGGGGAAGGGATTGCCCACGAGGTTCCAGCTTCCCCAACGTTCATTCTCATTATAGTGCAGCGTGACTTCGCCGTTGCCGCTGTAAGGCGTGCCCGTGAAATCGAGGGAGACGTCATTGATATTGGCGTAGAGGTAACCGCGGCCGGGTTCAAGGTGGAAATGGTAGTGGTCGTCATTGTTTGCATGGCTCTTCCAGTTCTCCCAATAATAGCCCGGATTTTGCGGACTCGGGTTGAAGCGGAAGAGGTCGAAACCAGGATTATCGGCATTAGTAAATTGAGGCATATTCTCTGGATGGATTATGTCATTCAGCGGAGATGAAATCAGGTACCAGCCGCCCGCATTTCCACCGTAAGAGGCAATCGGCTTGGTGAAATTGGGTATCTCTTCCACCACAATGTCATCGATAAAAATTTTCCCATATAAATGGGGCACTTCCATCCAAATGGCAATATGTTCGCCATTACCTGTATAGCTGGTAAAATCTCTCACGTAAAGTTGATAATACGAATCAGGTTTAATCGAATCGCCAATTTGAATGAATTCCGGCCCTTTTTCGGTTTCTTCCATCACGCCCACCCGGCACATTGCTCCTGAGAACATACTGGAAGAACTATTATACGCTCTTGCATAGAGTTTCACGCGCAATCCGTTAATGTTGTGCATAGCAGGCAATATGACGTATTGTGGCGTTGAATTTTGGTTACTATTGTCAATGTAGAATAGCAAACTGTTGGGTGAAGAATACGCAAATAGAGGATTAAAAGTAGAGTAATGCATACTTGGGAATATATCATCGGATGCGTTGATATAATCCCAGCAATCGGGTAACATGTGTTCATCAGGTGTCCAATGGTCTTCGACCTCATAGGAGTCGAAGTTTTCATAGTACGGAATCGATGCATAGTCAGGGCAAGCGGTTTTAAAGTCTAAGGTTGTCACAACGCTTTCATGCTCTCCGTAGCAGGCCTTCATGCGGAAGACATAGTCGGTAGCAGAAGCCAAGTTCTCGAGGGTCAATGAAGTTGCCGTTGAGGGAAGTTCTGCCCAACTGTCGACAAAACCTTCAGAAGCTCTATTGTACTGGTATTTATATCCCGTGACATCGGAACTCGGTGCATCCCATGAAAACGAAGCGGTGCTTTGGGTGATGGTGTCAATATCGACATCCACCATCGGAAGATCGAGAACATAATAATCGAAAGTCACTCTGGGGCGGATACTGGTGTAGTCATTATGAATGGTCAACCAGGTGTCCCTGTAGCAATACACAGCTGGATGAGCATTTGCATCTTTAACGCCTCTCCAACTCAAAGGCGAGACTTTGGAGCCCGTATTAGTGATTTCCTGAAAACCAATCTTGAGGTTGCCTCCGTAATAAGTGAAGGGACTAGTAAGTTGAATCTCCACCTTATAGTTATTAACCTCATAGTCAACAATATCAAGAGGGCCTGTATAGACCAAGCTCATCGAGTTCCAATCCCAACTGGAATAAACATAGTTTGTGAATCCGTTTTCTGACACTTCGGCCACATAGACTGAAAACCGTGCATTACCATAGTTTCCACTATTATTGCAGTAAAATGTCAACTTGGTCACCGTGCCCCCTATCATATCCGCCAAATCCTCATTGAGTAGGATAAATTGACTTTGAGCGTAGCCATTTTGGACATACGCACTCGCGATAGGTACCATGGAATTTGTATAAGAATCTCCATCGTTTACCGTCAAAGCATAAGGAATAGCGGTTTGGGCTTTTGCAGTCCATGGCATACAAAGTGCCAGCAATAGCCATAGAAGTAGATGCTTTATCTTCATAATGTATAAATTTAAATAACAGTTGTTCAGTTGTTTAATAAAAAAATGGCGCGCAAATATAGGGATAAATCTTTACATGACAATATTTTGGCAAAAAAAATTGCGGTTGGCTCAAGCTAACGGCAACTTTTTTTACTGGTTTCGCTGCAAAAACGGAGCATTTTGACTCAAGTGCAATAAAAAAACGATAGCATGTAATGTTTACGTGTTAGGTAAACACCACAAGCCATCGTTAATCAAGGAGCAAGCTCCTTTTCTTTCCCTAAAATGGGAAACTATTAGTCTTCTTCGCGTTTCTTACCGATGAGGTAGGCTGCACCAAGGCCAAGCAACACGGCAACGCCGCTGCCCAAAGGAGCTTGCTGGTCGCCCTCTGCATCATGACCAGGAAGGACCGGCGGAGTACCTATAACTCCTCCTTCATCACCACGACCATGCTTATCGAAAGAGACACCTCTATTCAACAAGCCACCGTCCTGTGCGAAAGAGCTCAATCCCATCGTAAGAACGATTGCTATTGTCAATGCTAACTTTTTCATTCTTCAGTATTGATAAGTTGTTTCTTTATTCAAATTCAGGCTGCAAAAATAGTAATTATTTTAATACGCAGACACTTTTTTTGATTTTTTTTTGGTTTTGCTACCAATTGAGGTTTTTAGCTGGGTCTTGACTCCCCCCTGCCCCCCCCTCAAAGAGGGGGACGTGGGGGAAATCAAAACGTCCTCAAAATTATCTCACAACCACCTTCTGAACCTTCACGTTGTCGCCGTTAATGAGGCGCAGCATGTAGACACCAGGAGCGGCGTTCACGCTGACGTTGGCGCAGCCGTTGATGCTTTCGCTCTTCAAGATGCGGCCCGTGACGTCGATCACCTGCAGCGTGGCGGCGCCATCGTTGTTGATGACGAAGCTGCCGTTGCTGAAGAAGGCGAAGTTATCCGTGGTTTTACCTGTGGCGAACACGAGCTTGAAGCGGCTGGCGTAGTCGGTCGAGCGGGCCTCGAAGCTGTAGCTCGGGGTCTGGAGCAGGTCGACGTCGGCACCGGTCAGGTTGTCGATGAGGTGCAGGTAGGCGAAGCTGACATTATCGCTGCTGAGGCTCAGGGTGTAGCTGCCGTTCTCTTCGGCCTTGAAGTTGACGGGCATGGCACCCACCTCTTCGCAACGTACCACGGCGTAGTCTTTACCGTCCACAGGGATGTAGACCTTGGTGCTGTTCTTGAAGAGTTGGAGTTTGGGCAACTGACCGCTTTCGCCGAAACGAACGATGGCGCGGTCGATGATGCTCTTGCCCTGGCTGAGGTTAAGGACAAGCTTCTGACCTGGTTGGGTAGGATTAGGATCCTGAGTGGTGAAGGTCACGGACTCGCCTGTTCCTTCAGCGACGACAAAGATGCCTTGCATGGCCTCGATGTTGTCGCTCACGGAAGCGATGATCTGGGTGCCCGCACCGTTCATGGTGTAGAATTGACGGCCACCAACGAGGTAGGCGGTCTCGGCGTAGGGGTTGCCCACGAGGTTCCAGCCCGGCATGTCAATTGTATGATCTTCGGCAGTGTCGGTATAGTCCAAATCAACTGTTTCCGTACCCTCTAGAGTGGTACTAGTATAGGCTGAGCCGACAAAAATCAAGTCGACCGTCTGTTTGTTGGCATAGAGGTAGCCAATGCCAGGTTCGAGGTTGAAGCCCGGATTACTGGATTGGTTGCCAGTACCACTTTGATTGTCTTTGTAATTGATCCATTCCAAATCCCGAGCGTGGTCGAAGTAGAAGAGGTCGTAGTGGCCAGTGACCATGTTGGTCACATCCTCGGGAGTAATATTATCGCCGACGGGCATGGCGATGACATCCACAGGCTCGACCTCGCCGATGGGCGAAGCGATGAGGTAGTAATTGCCCGAGCCAGTACCGTAGCCGTTGATACGCGTGACGTAACCATTAGGTGTGTTGAAGTAAGCCGGTGCGCTCCAATTGTCGCAATCGTCGCCCGCCACTTGCCATACGTATTCGGTGTTAGGCAAAAGATCGCGGACGAAGAGGGTTGCCTCGTCGGAGCTCGTTGTTGACCAATCATTGGTCTTGTAGATGCCGAAGTCTTCCACGCAGAACCAACCCTGGTCGCTGCTATTATAGTGGCGGATGGCGATATAACCTTGTCGTCCGGCATAGGCGCTCAAGTTGATAACCACTCTTTCATAGAAGTTGGAGTGAGTATCGTCTTCCTTCAGAGGTGTGGTGGAGGTAAAGTCTGAGATGGCATTGCCCTCGGTGGACACGTAGATGGCGTAATGCTCTACATAATCTTCATCATCCTGACCCTTCACCCACATTTCCAAGAAACCTCCGAGGTCGACTAAAGGCGTAATGAGCCAGTTGTCAGGATCAAGGGCACCACCATTATTGCCGGTGAGGAAAGATGCCGAAGCGGCACAAGTGGTATTGTCCATGCCAAACCTGCCCTGTTCCCATTTGTGTCCGTCACCATCGGAGTCTATGTTACTCCAATTGGAAGGAATGCCTCTGTCAAAGCCTTCGTAGAACACTCTGGCTCTATATCTGACATCATAGTCTTCCTGATAATCCGACCAGCTGAGGTTGGCGGAAATAGGCGTGATATCATCGGCAGTCAAGTCGATAGGAGACGTGCAACCCGAAGGTGTAGTGAATTCGATGGCTGGTGACCAATTCTCATCAGGATTTGTTTCGCAAGCAGACTGCACCTGCACTTCATACATGGTTTCATCCAACAAGCCAGTGAGGGTGACGCTGTGACTTCCGGCAGTGGTGTATTGCCATTCACCGTAATTGTATGTATAGTTATATTTGTAGACACCGAAATCATCAATGGCAACAAAGTCATTAGCCTCATCCTGGTGGAGAATGGCTAAGTAACCTGTTTTTCCAAGATATTTGCTCAGGTCGATGGTGACTTCTTCCCAGTCAGCCGAAGCCACGGTAGGTGCTCCAACCGACACAAAGGTAATATTATCAGTGGAGACAAGCACTTCAACATGATCCAACCAGGCAGGGTAATTCTCTCTCAAATAGAATCTCACGACATTACCCAGGGTCATTTGGGTCGTAACGAGCCAGTTTTTGACACTATGGTCGGTGGTTCCGTCATAACTTCTTGATGAAGCATAACGACTGCCGGAGTGAGCTTCTAAATCTGCAAAACTACGTATACCCCAGTTTGTGCTGCTGTTATTGTAGAGTTGGTTTTCGGTGCGCCATTTATTGCTGTTGAGGGAACTTGAATTATCAAAATTATCTTCAAAAGGAGTATTTGCCAAGGTTGCAGTAGCGATGGTCTTTGTCCTATAACGCACATTATATCCGTAGTCGGAATAGTCACCCCAGCTTATATGGGCAGTCTTGGGGGTGATATTATCGGCTTCGAGATCCTTAGGTCTGATACAGCCACCATTGATATTGATGTCATCCACCAAGAAATAAGATTCGCTACCAGAACGACCAAAGACAGAGATGATCACATATTTGGTGCCTTTGGGGAAAACCTCTGTGTATTCCGTATAACTTGTGGTATGGGAAATCTCTATACCACACCAGGTAATATTGGTAAGATCACTTTCGGTGGTATAACCCAATTCGAAAAACTGGTCATGAGCGGTGCTATAAGACCTATAGTAGAACGACATCTCCATAGCCGATGTGCCATCGAATTCAGGGGAGACAAGCAAATTCCACCTATTGTGGTCAAGGCCATCGAACCTATAGCAGTAATTGCCCGTGTGAGCCATACTGTTAGACAAAGAACAATTCGTGCCAATCAAAGTCCAGCATCCATATTCAGCTTCACTTTCGAAGCCATTGAAGTGATTCAGATGGGCCACATCGCAATTGGAATTGGAAGTGGTTTCGGTAACTTCAATATCATCGACCCAGAGATACCCTCGACGGGCGGCCTCTGAGGTGCAGTGAACGACCACCCTTACGCTCTCGCCGGCAAGAGCAAGATTACGAGTGTATCCCGACTCCTGGGCAAAAGTTGTATTGAAATAGCGATCAGAATTAATGGCGCTATAATGCGTTGCTGAAGCTACACTTGCAAGATCGGTTACTTCACTTGTCTTGACAAAAAACACCTCAAACGTTTGATAAGCAAAAGAGGTACTATATGAATTTTGATAGGTACACTCATACAGGCTTACGCTGAGTGCCGCCATATCGGTGCTAACATCAAACGGAGCCGAGACCAAATAGCAGTCTGCGGAATTGTAATAGTTATACTGATACTGCACGCTTTTTGAACCACTGTTCGCATTGTATGAACTCAGCGTCCAGTTGTTGCCACTGCCGGCATTGTAGGCATACCAACCCGTGGGGGAATAGGTAGTGGCGATGGATGACATGTTGTCGAAGTTCTGAGTCAGCAGCGTCGTTGTGGCTCTGTCGCCGTCCTTGGAATCAAGTTCGCTCAATGAAATTCTTGGCATCGATGAAAGATCGACGTCTTTCTTTTGTACCATGTCCCATTGTGCATTCATTGCCAGCGGCGCGAAGAGAGCCGCCAGCATTAAGAAAATAAAAACTCTTTTCATTGTTTTAACTTGTTGGTTTTTAATTGTTTGACAACTATTTGATTAAATTAATTATACTTTTTGGGGCTGCAAAAGTAGTGAATTAATTTAATGTGGGCAAAAAAATGAAAAAAATGTTGGACGCGAGTTCGCGTCCAACATTTTTTCATTGGCTATATAAAAAGCCGAGGTTATTTCACAACCACTTTCTGGACCTTCACGTTGTCGCCGTTAATGAGGCGCAGCATGTAGACACCAGGAGCGGCGTTCACGTTCACGTTGGTGCAGCCGTTGATGCTTTCGCTCTTCAGGATGCGGCCCGTGACGTCGATCACCTGCAGCGTGGCGGCGCCATCGTTGTTGATGACGAAGCTGCCGTTGCTGAAGAAGGCAAACGTGTCGCTCGTGCTGTTGTCGCCGGTGGCGAACACCAGCTTGAAGCGGCTGGCATAGTCCGTCGTCTTGGCCTCGAAGCTGTAGCTCGGGGTCTGGAGCAGGTCGACGTCGGCACCGGTCAGGTTGTCGATGAGGTGCAGGTAGGCGAAGCTGACGTTATCGGTGCTGAGGTTCAGGCTGTAGGTGCCATTGCTCTCAGCCTTGAAGTTGACGGGCATCTCGCCCATCTCTTCAGCGCGCACCACGGCGTAGTCTTGACCGTCCACAGGAATGTAAACCATAGTGCTACCCTTTCTGAATTGGAGTTTGGGCAACGTGCGGCCTTTATTGAAGCGGACAATGGCGCGGTCGATGAGCTTGCCGCCTTCGCTGAGGTCGAGGGCAAAGCCCTTGCCCTGTTTGCTAGGTGCATTGGTGGAGAAGTGCATTTTTTCACCATCTTCTGCGGCGATGACGAAGATGCCTTGCATCGGCTCAATTTCTGGGTTTGTGACAGGAATAAATGCGGTACCACCTGAATTCATAGTGTAGAAGGGACGTTCTTGTGAAACGATGTCGATGTAAGCCGTCTCGTTGAACGGGTTGCCCACGAGATTCCAGCCAGGCATGTCAATATTATAGGTACTGGCAGTCTCGACACGGTCTAACGTGATTTCCATTTCCATATTATTAGTGGTGTAGGCCTGACCGTGGAAGATCAAGTCGACAGTGTTCTTATTGGCATAGAGGTAGCCCTTGCCAGGTTCCAGCATGAAGCCAGCGTTGGTTGAACCCGTTCCAGGTTTGTAGTTGATCCATTCGTAATTCTGAGTGTGGTCGAAGTAGAAGAGGTCGAAGCCGGTGTTCGATTCGTTGGTCATGTTGGTCACATTAGCGGGAGCCACTTCACCGATGGGCGAGGCAATGAGGTAGTATCCACCAGGGTTGCTTGTCTCACCGTAGCCGTTGATGGGCAAGATGATGCCGAAGTTGGCCACCAGGTTCCTGTTGGCAGTGACTGTGAAGGTATATTCGGCATCGGTGGAAACCGCCGTGCCGTCCTCCGTCCAATTAATAAAGGTGTAGCCTGCGTTGGCTGCGGCTCTCACGGTGATCTCAGTACCAGCTGCGTAGGAACCGGTACCTCTGACATTACCACCAACTGAAGGTACAGCTGTGAGTGTGATGTCATATTCAGCGATGACTTCACCGCTCAGGCTGACGCTGCCGTTGAGGTTGTTGCCTGTGCCGGCAGTTCCGGTAAGGGTTCCGCTGTAATTACCAGGATTGAGATTTTCCTTCATGCGGACATAGACGGTAGCCGGTGTGATGACCACGGGCATCTCAATGGAGATGGAGGCTTCGGTGTCGAGTTCGAAGTCGTCAACAAGAATCAAGAACTGGTTGTTACCGTTGAAGTGGTGCACGGCGATGTAACCTTGCTGTCCGGTATAAAGGCCGAGGTCAACCGAGAACTGCTTCCAATCAGCGCTTGTCAAAGTCCATTCGTCCAACAGGGTGAAGTCGGAGGGGTTGGTACCCGTCGTGGACACATAGATGCCGAAGTGTTCGGCAGGATAGGCAGCCATTTGAGCCTTTGCCCACATGGAGAACGAACCTCCAAGGTCCACCTGTGGTGAAATCAGCCAGTTGTCAGGGTGCAATTCGCCAGCAATATTACTATATGAACCAGAAACAACCAAACCTGTTCCTGTATGGCCTTCTGTGAGGCTGGAGCCTGATTCAAGATAGACGCCGCCGCATGCCGATCCCAGCACCCAGCCATAACCGTCGTTGTCGGCATCGACAGCGGTCCAACCATCCAGGCCTTCTTCAAAGCCCCATGAAGTGATAGTACGGTTGCCCTTGCTGCTGCCCGTCTCTCGCTGGACAGTGAGCGATGAGGTGTAGGTGCCGTCTTCGGTCAAGCTGATCTCGAAGTTGGTGGGAGCGTTGAGGGTGATGTTGTTCTGGAGGTCCACGCCGACGATATCGAGTTTGTCGGTATGTGACGGGCCGTGGTTCACCACGTAGCTGAAGTCGGCCATCTCACCGGGTGACAGGGTGAGCGACTCCGCGCTGCCCGGAACCATCATGGTGATGTGGACCTGGTTGACATAGCTGATCCTTGTTCCCGTGGTGCTGCTCAACTGGTCGAAGTAACCCACAGTGTTTGCATAGCTTGAAGTACCATTGGCATACAAGGCCCTGTTCGTTCCGTTATAACGGTAGAACTGTGTGTATCTGCTATTACTACCTGCGGTTGCATTGGTGACATCCACCACGCAGATATTGATGTTGCTGGTTCCGTCGTATTCGAACGGGGTGGTCAGAGTGATGGTGGTCCAGCCGGAAGTGCTGAACGCAACGCTGCCCTCAAACACCTTGGCCACGGAGCCCATAACCTCCCAATCGGTGGTTGAGCTGAACTCACTCTTATCGGTGTGAGCCATGTAGATGACCAGGTTTCTTGTAGCCGCTGTAGTGGTAGCCCTGTAGGCAATCTTCGTGATCCTACCCTTTTGGTTGTCCAACTCGGAAGCAAGGTAAATCTGCTGCGTGAGGGAGTATCTGGCGCGGACGTAGGTCGGTATGTAGCCGTTCGTGTTGGTACCGCTACCCAAATTGGCCTCATGTTCCTCCTCGGTCACGAAGATAGCCTGGACGGTAACGTCGCTCGAAGGCATGAGAATGTATTGGTTGCTAATCACTGCCACCACATCTCTCGGGTTGCCCGTCTTATAGGCGTACCATGCCACGAAGACGCATCCATTGTCAGGCGTGGCGGTCAAGGTCACAACATCACCAGGCTGCAGTTGCGTAGTTTGATCAGCGCTGATGGTACCGTGTTCTGTCTGGTTCAATGTAATGCTGTAGCCTGTCGTGAAGGTTGCCGTAACGATAACATCGCTGTCAGGCATGGTGAACTGGTTGTCCGTCACCGTGACAGTCTGGCTGTTGCCATCCATGACGTTCCACTCCACGAAGAAGTAACCCGATTGGGTCGTAGCGGTCAGTGTAACCACATCGCCCACGTATGCAGTGGTTGGACTTGCAGTGATGGTGCCGCCAGTGGCTTGGTTAACAACAACATTATGCTGTGTCATAGGAGTGAACACGGCCGTGTAGGTGGCATCGCCTGTCACTGTAATCTGGTAGCTGGCGCTCGTGGAGACCGTCGTGCCGTTGAGCTGCCATCCCTCGAAGGTGTAGTGCGTTGCAGGTGTCGCCGTCAAGGTGACACGGCTCTGCTCATAGTAGGTACCGGCACCGGTAACCGTACCGCCTGCGACAGGATCAGCGTTAACGGTGATAGTGTACTGTTCGCCGCCATTCGGGAGGACTTCACCGCTCAGGCTGACGGTCTTGTTCAGCGTTCCTGATGCTACGGCCAGGTTGCCGCTGTAACTGCCAATATTGAGGTTGTCCTTCATGCGGACATAGACTGTACCTGATGTGATTGTAACAGGGAGGTCTGGATTGTAAGCGGCATCTGTGTCAAGCTCGAAATCGTCGACCAAGATGCAGAAGTTATCGCTGCAGTTGAAGTGACGCACTGCAATATATCCCGACTGGCCTTGATAGGCATGGAGGTCAACGCTGTATTGCTTATAATCTTCTGCACCCAATGTCCATTCGCCGAGCAAAGTAAATGAGTTCACATCTGTGTTGCTCGTTGTTGAAACATATATACCGAAATGCTCTGGGAAGTATGTGGTGTAGAAAGGTCTGGCCCACAATGAGAATGAACCGCCAAGGGATACCTGTGGAGAAACCAGCCAGTTGTCAGGATTCAATACCGTTGTAGTGGCATCGGTCCATGAACCGGATACCATCATATCGGTCGAGCTGTTATGACCCGAAACCTGGTCGGTTACGTTGGAACCCTCTTCAAGATAAACACCACTGGTAGCAGAGCCAAGCACCCAACCATATCCGTCGCCGTCGCTGTCGATGGCGGTCCAGTTGTCGAGACTGCCTTCGAAGCCCCAAGAGGTCACCGTGCGGTCACCTCTGCTGCCTGTAGCGCGAGGGATAGTGACACTATTGCTGTATGTGCCTGTTGCCGAAGTGCTGACCTCGAAGTCGGTCGGAGCTGTGACGGTGATGTCGTTGCTCAAGTCGGCACCGACGATGCTGACAGCCTGAGCTTCCGATGGGCCCATGCCCATCAGATAGCTGAAGTCGTTGATGGCGTCGGGCGACACGGCGAGGGTCTCGTTGTTCTTTGTGATCTTGGTGAGCTTGATCTGGTTGTTATATTGAACGTATGTACCAGTGTAACCGGTAATCTGACCAGACGTACCCACATTATAGGCAGAGCTGGTGTTGTAGACACGCATAGCCCTGTTGGCACCTGTGCTATAGGTGTAGAAGTATGGATAGTTACCACTGGTCAAATATGTTCCCGTGTTGTCAACCACGCCAACGCAAAGGTTCTTGACACCGTCATATTCGAATGGCGTATCTAAGGTGATGGTCGTCCAGCCTGAAGCGTTGAAGGAAACGCTGCCGGAATACACCTTGAAAACACTGCTCAACACTTCCCAACCCGTTGTGGATGTGAAGGCATCCTTTGTGGTCGGTACCATATAGATGTCGAGGGTTCTGGTGGCTGCCTTGTTGTTGCTCACTTGGAATGCGATGGCTGTGATGGTGCCCGCCTCGCCCACTTCGGCGGCAGTGTATATCTGCTGCGTGAGTGAATATTCGTAATAGATGTATGTCGGCAAATACTGGCCGTTGTTCGTGGCAGTACCACTGCCGATGGTGACATCACCCGTAGTTGTTGTCGCAAACACTGCGCTTACCGTGACATCATAGCTCGGCATGGTGAAGCTGTTGTTCACAACGGCAACCAAGGTGCTCGGGTCGCCGGTCTTGTAGACATACCATGTCGAGAACTCGCAGCCTGTGTTAGGCGTAGCTGTCAGGGTGATGGTCTCGCCGTTCAAGGCCGAGGTCGTGTTGGCGGTGATGGTACCGTTCGCAACCGTTGCCACTGTAATTGTATAGCCAGACTTAAAGGTGGCCGTGATGGTCACATCACTGTCGGGCATCTCGAACTGGTTGTTCACCACAGGAATCTCAGCCCTGCCCGTGGTCACGTGCCACTGATCGAGGCAGTAGCCAGCGGCGGGAGTGGCCATCAGGGTCACGATGTCGCCAGCGTAGGCGTCCGTCGGACTGACGCTGATGGTGCCGTTGGTCTGGTTGGGGTTGTAGGTGATATGGTGCTCGGTCAAAGCGTGGAAGTTGGCCGTGTAGGTCGCGTTGCCCGTCACCGTGAAGGTATAAGCGGGTTCAGTCGAGACCACTGTATTGCCCTGCTTCCAGTTGTCGAAGGCGTAGCCGTGGTTGGCCGTGGCGGTCAGGGTGCACTCGGTGTTCTCGTAGTAGGTGCCTGCACCGGTTACGGTACCGCTGTTGGCGGGGCTCACGTTGGCGCTGATGGTGTATTCGGTGCCACCGACAATCTGCACATTATTATTAATATAAGGCTGACGCTGGTTGCGGGTGACCACAATCATGGCAGTTTGACCTGCTTGCGGTGTGGTTGTAAACGGCACATCAACGTATGTAGCATTTGCGGGAACTGCTGCCACACCGATAATCTCATTGTTAACGGTGATGGAGACGTATGATCTGGCATCGGCGTTCACTCTGAAGCTGCTTGCACCTGCGGGGATTGTGCTGGCGAAGCTGACGTTGTTGGCAGCCGGATTCTTCAGGTATGGCATCACTGAGCCATCGCCGAAGCACTGGTAGCATCTCCAGTAGTATTCTGGACCACATGGATCAGTCTCGCTGTTGGTATAATTGCTTGCGTAAGCATAAGACACCGAAATGTTTCCAATGTAAGGAACGGAGTTCAATGTGTTGAAGCCTGTGTCATCGAACAGGGCATCGTATGCGCCTACGGAGGTACCCGATACTGTAGGATTATTGTTGGTTGAATAGGAAGCATTGAAAGCGCCTACACCAAAATAGAAATCCTCATACCAGTAGGTCTCCACGACAGAACCTATGTAACCGAAGGCACCTTTGTTTTGGGCACGAACCATGGCTTCGCCAAAACAAGGATTCGTACTCGTATTGCTAAAACTAGCAGACAAACAACAGTTGCCCATGGCCCAGAAAGGTTTGCCTGTATTGGTCAATGAATTCACATTGCTATTGGTGAAACTCGGGTCAGACCATTCTTGGATATTGCCATGAGCAGTGTAATTAATAAAACCTACATTATTAATATAGTTGTAACATGTTCTCTGACCTGTAGCTGTAGTAATAAACACATGAGGTGTGATGCCGTGTGCCGAGTTGAAGTAATTGTTGTTGGCATATTGGATGGTAGGCTTGCCTGCAATGTTGGTCCAAGATGGATATGTCGTTCCATAATAGGATTGTGGTTCGTCCCAACCAGCAATGAGCAAGGTCTCATCCAAATAGCTCGGGTCTGACATCGTGTATTTCTCATACATCAAAATCTTGTCCACGAGGTAGCCGAGTTGTGTAGTGTTAGCCACAGGCATACGGCTTATGAACATATCATGATAGATGTCGCTATCGACGGAAGCATACTCCAAGTCAGTGGCGGCAGTTCCGTAATAGCTGTCATAATCCCAAAGTGAATAGTACGGGACAACGCTTTCATCGCCCACGATGACCAGGAAGCTCGGATGATTGGTGTTGTATCTGCTTTGGATGCCAGAACGGATGGTAGATGCTGATGTGCTGCTGGTCACAGTATAGATATCCACATCAATACCCTTCTGCTTCTTCCAAGTCAGCCAGTTTTGGAAAGCGGTGCTGCTGGTGAAGGTAGAAGTGGTCACAACAAGCATCTTCACAGGGGTGCTGTAAAGGTCCGGGTGGTCATCGTAAACACTCGTGATGGCCCTGCCGTTGAACAGCGACTTATAGACGATGTCGAAGTAAGGGCTGTAGGTGTCAACCAGCATCTGCTCGGTAGCCTGTCTACTGGCACCGTTAAAATGAACGGTCACCTCAATGTCGTTGAACACACGAATGGTGTTGTTGACGGGGTCGTAGCTCACAGGTTCGATGGTCATCTTACCGAGACGGACACCACGCATGGTACCTTCCACGGTGACAACGGCTTCAGGTGCTGAACGCAGGCCGCGGGTCGACTGGTAGGCGGACGCATTGTATACAAAAGGCACCTCATCGGGTCTCTTGTCCTTACGCAGCGAAGGTTGGCGAGGCACCAAGGTATGGATGCCGTAATCTTCAAGACGGTAGTCCGTGGTGCTGTAGCTCGTGATTTCGATGCTCGGGTTGGCACCGAAAGGCACGGCGATAAGCTCGTTGATGACGGGAATCTGAGGGTCACCCTCGTTGCCGCCAAGAACGGTGTTGGGCAAGCTGAGCCAGGAGAAGGTCCCGCGCTCGCTTTCGTAGTCTTGCGCATCAATGGTAGAGAACGAGAACGAAGCCCTGAGGCTCGTCATGTCGCTCCTTACGCATACGGCCCTGTCGGCCGAGCGCAGCTGAATCTTTTGCTGTGCGATGGCGCTGACACCGAGTATCAACGTCATTGCAAGTAGGAAAAGTTTCTTCATGATTTGTAATTAATTTTGTTAGTAATTTGTAAATACTTGTATTTCAGATATTTCTATTAAATGCTACTATTGCAAAATAAGCAGGCAAAAATAAGATTTTTTTTAATGCAACAGGCATTTTTTGGTGGTTTTGTGAAAAATAAAACCTAAAACGGGAATGATTGGGGTTGAGGGGGTAAGAGACGCATTTATCGGGGGATGCAATTCATTGGAGGGATGATTTTTTTTGAGACGCATTCAATGCGTCTACAACGGGATGGTGTTTGTTGGCGCGTTTCGGCATTTGAACAATGACGCCGCTGTAGAGACGCAATGATTGCGTCTCGGTTTGGCGTTCATATATTTTTGCGTCTCCCATATGGTGTCCATTCATAATTGCGTCACGATGTTTTTTCGATAAAATCATCCGTATCAAATGAATTTTTCCTATTTTTGTAATTTGAAAAATGTTGCGTTATGGATGAAATCAAATACAAAGACCGTTATCGCATACCATCGGCGCGTGCGTGGTGGCATCAATACAATGGCGGTACGTATTTTGTCACCATCTGCACGAAGAATAGAGAACGTTTCTTCGGAGAGATTGAAAACCATGTAATGACATTGAACGAAATCGGGGAATGTTTAAAGGAACAGATTTTGGCCACACCCCAAAAACGACCAGACATGAATATGGATATCCCCACCTTCGCCATCATGCCTAACCATGTGCATCTGATTGTTGTTATTGGGGGAAATGTGTATAATACACCTGTGGATTATTTGAATGATGAGAGCCTAAGACGCATTCAATGCGTCTCTACGACGGAGAATACATTTTCACCGCAATCGAAGAATTTGGCCTCCGTTATTCGCGGTATCAAGACGGTCACGACATCGTTTGCCCTAAACAAGGGACTGGCGTTTGGTTGGCAATCTCGTTTCCATGATCATATTGTCCGTGACATTGATGAATTGAACGCAATTGCAAATTATATCGAGAACAATGTAGCCAATTGGAAAGATGATGAATTTTATACGAATAAATAATTGATATACAATTTGTTAACTATAAAATGTAATTATTATGGACTTAACGAACATCTTAGGCGCTTTGACGGGCAACGATGCCGTGGACGCCATTTCGAAAAACCTCAAAATCGACTCGAAGCAAGTGTCTTCGGTCATCACCGCTGCATTGCCTTCGCTCTTGGGCGCCATGCAGAAGAATGCCTCCTCGCAGGCGGGTGCGGCCTCGTTGGCCGAAGCCCTCGGCTACCATGCCGGCAACGCGGGCAACATCATCAACAACCTGAAGACCGCCGACCTCACCGATGGCGGCAAGATCCTGAGCCACATCTTTGGCGGCAACCTCTCTTCCGTGCTCAACGGCATCTCGAAGAACACGGGCGTGGGCTCCAACGCGGTGGGCAGCATCCTGGCCTCCATCGCCCCGAGCCTGCTGGCACTCTTGGGCAAGGGACAACAAGGCAACGGCATTGATGCCTCCGGACTGGCTGGCATGCTGGGCATGATCCTGGGCGGCACCTCATCAAGCAGCAACAGCAACATGGGCGGCTTGGGAAGCATCCTGGGTGGCTTAGGGAGTATCTTCGGGAAGTGATGAAAAACCATTCATTATGCAAAAAAGCAGCATGCGCTGTCTTGTCCATTCTTCTTGTAGGAGTTATGGGCATGACGCATCTGCATGCTCAAGAGATTCTCACCGTGGGGGATTTTCACTATCAACTCAATGGCGATGGTGTTTCCGCAACCCTTGTATGTCATGTTGACGGCGATGCTGTGACTGGTGAAATAAGCATCCCTACATCCATCAGTTACAATGGAAACAATTATACTGTGACCAGAATTCGAATGAACGCTTTTATAGGATGTGGAAAACTGACCGGTTCCCTAACCATACCCAATACGGTGACCTATCTTGGTGAAAATGCATTTTTGGGTTGCAGCGGATTGACTGAGTTAGACTTAGGCAACTCCGTAGACACCATCGGGCCCGCTGCATTTTACGGTTGCACGGGGTTTACTGGTTCACTGACCATTCCCAATTCCGTGAGGGCTATTCATTATGCTGCATTCTATGGTTGCACGGGGTTTACTGGTTCACTGACCATAGGCAACGCTTTGACGCGCATCGAAGCTGGGGCGTTTTATAATTGCAAAGGCTTTTCCAGCTTGATTATCGGCGATGCCGTGCAATCTATTGGCACTTCTGCCTTTTGGGGTTGCACAGGTTTTACGGGGCCTTTGACGATTCCCAATTCCGTGAACAGCATTGAACCTAATGCCTTCCATAATTGCAGCGGATTTAATGGCACATTAACCCTTGGAAATGCAGTAGAAAGCGTTGGCGGAAGGGCATTTTACCATTGCAGCGGGTTTACTGATGTGGTTTCCTTGGCCACAACACCGCCCGTGTTTTCGTTTGAGGAGGTGTTTGAGGGATGCAGCTGCACAACGCTTACCGTTCCATGCCATTGCATTCCTGCATACCAAAACTCGGAATGGCATGATTACTTCACCACCATCATCGAAGATTGCAATCTGGTGCCTGAGCTTGATGAGAAGATGGCAAACGTTTATCCCAACCCAACCAGTGGAACCCTTCACATTGAGGCTGAAAACATCGAAGCCATCAGCCTGTACAATCTGTTGGGCGAAAAGTTGTTTGAAACGTCAGCAAACGGCAACTCCTATGAGTACGATTTCAGTCCTTATGAAGCGGGCTGTTATGTTGTCAGAATCCAGACGGATTCAGGAATTGTGACCCAACGAGTCGTGGTAAACGACAGATGAAAAACTCATTAATTTCTCTAACCGAACTGACCCGAAATTTCCGACAAGCTCGGATCTATTCGGATTAATTCGGTTAGAGATTCTTTCACTCCACATTTCTCTATCCGAACTGACCCGAATCATCCGACAAGCTCGGATCTATTCAGATTAATTTGGTTAGAGATTCTTTCATTCCACATTTCTCTATCCGAACTGACCCGAAATTTCCGACAAACTCGGATCCATTCGGATTAATTCGGTTAGAGATTCTCTCATTCAATAATGGTCATCTCATCGACGAGGTGCCCTGCTCCGGCGAATTTGTCGATAATGAAGAGCACGTAGCGGATGTCGACGCTGATGTTGCGGCAGATGTCAGGGTCGTAGATGAGGTCGCTCATCGTGCCTTCCCAGCAGCGGTCGAAGTTGAGACCAAGAAGCTGGCCCTCAGCGTTCAAGATGGGGCTGCCTGAGTTGCCTCCCGTGGTGTGTACGCTGGCGGTGAAGGCCACATGCATCGTGCCGTCCTTGTCGGCGTAACGGCCGTAGTCCTTGTTGTTGTACAGCTCCTTCAGGCGCGGCTCCACTACATAGTCGTAAATGTCAGGGTTCTCTTTCTGCATGATGCCTTCGAGGGTGGTGAAATGGCGATAAGTCTTGCCGTCCTGTGGCTTGAAGCCTTCCACCTTGCCGTAGGTGACGCGCAGCGTGAAGTTGGCATCGGGGAAGAGGCGCTTGTCGGGCTGCATGTCCATCTGGCCTTTCATATACACACGGCGCAAACGGTCGTTGTCCTTGCTGATGCTTGAGATGTGGTCGTAGACCTCGCTGCGATAGAAGCCAATCAAGCTCTGGTAGACCTGCAGGGCAGGGTCTTTAGCCAATTTCTTGGCCTTGCCGGGCTTGAAGTCGTTCAACAGCTCGTTCACCTTTTCCTCATCGGTAAACATGGACTTGGCGAAGAGCTTGTCGACATATTCATCCACGTCCTTGATATCGTTGAGGAAGGCAGGGCGGAAGTCGGCGGGCTGGGCTTTCAGGTACTCGTTGAGCAGCATGATGGCCACCTCGCGGTCAATGGGCTCATAATAGTCCTTGAAGAAGTTAGCGGAGGTGCCTTTCAGTTGGACCAGCATACGGTCGATGTCCTCCTGCGGGGTGTCCTTGGTCACCTCGGAGAGCTTGGCGAAACGTCCTGCGAAGCTGATGAGCTCGATGCGCAGTCCAGCCTCGGACAAATAGGTGTAAGCCAGTTGGTAAGGCTCCAAATCCTTATAGTTTTTCTTGAAGTCCTTCAGCAGGTCGATGTACATATAACGGTTGCGTGCGCCCAAGGCCCATTCCTGGAAGTTTTCTTCGAAAGCTTGCTTCTTCTCCACGCCGTGGAAGTGATTAATGCCCTCAGTCACGCCCATCCACTTCTTCCAGCCGTTGCCGAGGCCGGCGTGCTTGGAGGCGTATTGGATGCGCACCTTGGGGTCTTGCTCCTGGTATTTGTTATAGATGTCCAAAACCTTGCCACGCAGGTCCACCATAATGGGGTCGATGAGGTTGGCTTCTTGGTCGACGGCCACAGCGGGCAGGTATTCGTTAGTGCGGGCGGGATAGCCGAACACGAAGGCGAAGTCACCCTCTTCGGCACCTTTCAGCGAGATGTCCAAATGCTTGGCAGGCTTGTAGGGCAGGTTGTCCTTGCTGTACACGGCGGGGCGGCCGTCCTTGTCGGCATAGACGCGGAAGACGCTGAAGTCGCCCGTGTGACGGGGCCAGACCCAGTTGTCGGTGTCGCCGCCAAACTTGCCGATGTTGCTCGGCGGGCAGCCCACGAGGCGCACGTCGGTGTAGACCTCGTTGAGGAGCAGGTAGTACTCGTTGCCCAAGAAGAACGGCTTGATGCTGACTTTATACTTCGTCTCCTTCTCGACCTCGGCGATAAGTTTCTTCATGTTCTCGTCCACTTTGGCCTGACGTTCGTCTTCGGGGGTGTCCACAGTGATGCCTGTGAGCACTTTCTCGGTCACGTCGCGCATCTCACGCAAGAAGATGACGCTGAGGCCAGGGCAGGGCAGCTCTTCGCC
>JAFZKD010000063.1 GCA_017553785.1 Muribaculaceae bacterium
GCTCATGCCGAAATCCTCGAACGATTTCTTAATCATCTCGTGGTAACGATCGACTATATCCTGAGGTGTGACGCCTTCTTTCTCAGCTTTGATGGTGACAGGCACTCCGTGTTCGTCGGAACCGCCAATAAACAGTACGTCGTCGCCTTTCATGCGGAGGTAGCGGACGTAGGTGTCGGCAGGGACGTAAACGCCGGCGAGGTGGCCGATGTGCACTGGGCCATTGGCGTAAGGAAGCGCTGTGGTTATCAGATAACGTTTGAAATTCTTTTCCATTTTCGCAAAATTTTCAAACTGCAAAGATAAAAAAATCTCTCGCAGAAAACGCAGAAAACGCAGAAATTTTTTGGACAATGACTATTTGATGCTTGCTAAAGCAAGCTGCAGATATCGCAGAGTTATTTTTGAATAACATCGATTTGGCGGATGCCGACCGCCAAATTACAAACAATTGAATATCAAGATGAGTTGAAAGAAAAAGGAGAATTTTACAAATAGTTTTTAGCTGGCACACGACGGATTATGCCGTCATTTCCACAAACAATGAGGTCTTCGTTGTTTCTGGCTTTTTCTTCGAGCATCTCGCGCTCAGCGATTTTCAAGCCATAGACAATTTTGTCTATCATTTCCTTATGTTCTTTCTCAGTCATGTTTGATTTTGTTGAAAATAGTGACCTTTCATTGTCTTAACAACGTGCAAAGATATAAAAGATTTGCTCTATTGCAGCCTTTTTAGTTAAAAAAATCAGAAAATTTTGATGTGCAAAAATTGCACTTCAAGATTGTTATGCGTAAATTGCTGTGGATATTATTGATTTAAAATCTTAATAGCTCTGTTCGCTTTATCAACAGTTAAACCATCATATTCATTTGTTAAGACCAGATGCTCTTGTTGATTTTGAAAAAAGACGTTCTCATCATCTATAATTACATAGTTGAAAGAATTTGTAGTATATTGTTGAAGCCAAGCGTTGATTTCAAGTGCTTTTGCATTAAGTTCGGGGATGCAGAACATTTCTCCGTTCTGAGAATCTTGGTAGGTTGTACTCAACAAAATCGGAGTCATTGAGAAGATTTCTCCCGGAAGGTTGCGATCTTTCCATAGAGACCGCATCCGAAGGAGGCCTTCATTACGCCAAGAGGTGGAAAGCACTATCTTGCAATTGGTTTGCTCAATAATGCTTTTCAGGTTTGATGTTGTATTGGGGTCAAACATGGCACCGTATTCGTCATAAAGATCGATGCCATCTTTTCTTAACATTTTAGCATATCTTAGTGTGTTTAGAACACCATCAAAATCGAGAAATAAAAATTTGTCTATCATGCAATTTCACTAGTGTCCACTAAAAATTTGGACGATTAAAAAATTGAATGTTTAACTTTAAAATAATAACAGTTCACTATTATCGATTTGTTCTTTGACATCGTGGTAATCAGTTTTATTGAAGAGATCTCTTAGCGGAGTCTTGTCTGTTAGCGAGATGCTCAGTATCTGGAGGACCTCGTAGGTCGAGCGTTCAAGCCGCATGTCGTGTTGGACGACAGCTACCAGACAGTATGTGATGATGGCGACATAGATTTGCGTCTTCACCGCATTTTCTGAAGTGCCCCAGAACTTCTTTATTTTGAGGTGTTGCTTCAACCACTTGAAGAAGAGTTCTATCTGCCAGCGGTTTTTGTAGAGCTCTGCGACCAGCAAAGCGTTGATGTCCATGGCGTTGGTAAGGAACATGAACTCGCGCCCCTGTTCCTCATCCCAGTACCTGATGAGTCTCATCCGTTCCGGGTAGTATTTTGAAGGATAATAACCCGTCAGCTCTATCTCGGCATCTGATAAGACGTTCTTAGGCAGTCGCCGTTTCCACTTGACAGTCTTGTACTTGAGGCTGCCTTTGGAGCGGATGACGAAGAATGAGTCGAGCACGCTGATGCGGTACAGTCGCTTGAAGTCGTTGTAGCCCCGGTCGAAGATGTAGAACGAGCCTGGCTCGTAGGGTATCGCATCCATCGCGTTCATGTCGTGAACCGACGCAGGCGTGATGTGGACAAAGGCTGGAACTTGGGTCTCGACATCGTACATCGTGTGTACTTTGACGCCCCCTTTTGTAGTTCGGAACTTGGCCCATTCAAAGACGCTCAAACACAGGTCTATAGTTGTCGAGTCGAACGCATAGACGTTGCCTTCAAGCTTGAAGATGTCCGTGCACCTTTTCCGCCTGGCTTCGTCTATCATGTGGTAGGCGAAGTCCTCGAAGATCCGGCAGTCCCTGTTCTCGTTGGCCTTAGCCAAATTGCTTCGAGAGACCTGCTTCCCCATTCCGAGGTAGTAGCATTTACTACGATGAGCCTCCAATGCGACGATCAAGTCACGCAGGCTTTCTCGGTTTGAAAGTTGGCCAAACATCAAAGCGAGTAGCTGGTTCCAGCAAGTGAAGTGCTTAACGTATCTATCGCCTTCATATTTCCTGACAAGGTAGTTGAAGTGGTTCCTATCAAGGAACGAGGTCAATTGGGAGAAAACATATTTGTCATTATTCATTTACCGAGACTTTCGGCAAAGATAAAATTCAAATCCGTTGACTCCAAAAATCTCTGCAATTAACTGATTTTACTACTATTTCAAAGAACGATATCAATTTTTTAGTGGACAGCAATGAATAAAAATATTAAAATATAACCTATGAAAACAACATTTACTTTCAGACAGCTTATTTCAGCCACGCTGCTTCTCGTGGCAGTCGCTTTCGGACAAAACGCCATGGCGCAATGGTATGGTGCTGGTACACAAGACAACCCGTATCAGATTAGGTCCATAGCAGATTTGAACGCGCTGGCAACAAACGTGAACAGTGGCACAACCTACAATGGCACGTACTTTGTGCTGACCACCAATCTCACCTACACTTACACTTACGCGTGGAACAGCACTAATGGCTCTGCCTCTGAGAACAATTTCGTCGCCATCGGCGGGTACGGTCATTCGTTCCAGGGACATTTCGACGGCGGAGGCCACACCATCAGCGGTATCCGTATCTACAAGGACGGCACTACCACGTCCGACCAACTACAAGGTGTTTTTGGTTACCTAAGCTACGGTACCGTCAGGAATATTACTGTAGCCGATGCCAGCATTACCGGCTACCAGCAGGTGGGAGCTATCGCGGGTTGCAACAGCACGGGAACCATCGAGGACTGTGTTGTGGCAAGCAATGTCGGCATCTATCATTTTAAAGACAATTCCAGCAAGCATGGTGGTGTCGTCGGTGCCAACACCAATGGTAATGTCCGTCGCTGCACCAGCTCCGCTACAATTAGAACGAATCCTAAATTTGCGAATACCGTCAGCGCGATCTGCGGTGGCATCATTGGCTATCAAAGCCAAGGCCAAGCTGTACCTCACTATGTGGAGGACAACATTGCCCTCAATGTAGTGGTCCAAAGCGGCCAGTCGGTTGGCGGTGCCATCATCGGCAAACGAGATAGCGGTAATATCAACTATCTCCATCTCACAAACAACTACTATAGCAACTGCACCATTAACGGCACCGTCAATGCAACCAATGTGGGTGTGGGCAATCCAGCAGGTGACATGAACGGTGCACGCAGCGTCCATACCCTCACGCTGGGCACAAACATTACTGCCATTGGCGAAAGCGTGGTGATTGGCAACACTACCTATTACGCCAGCAACACCACCGTCACCTTGGAATACAACAAACTCCCTGCGGGGTATTTAATCAGCTTTAGCTATAACGACGGCACCATTCACAACATTGACGGCAACACCTTCCAGATGCCTGCCGCCAACGCTACGGTGAGTGCCACGATCACCCCCATCACATATAACATCACCTACGACCTTGATGGCGGCAGTGTGGCCTCGGCCAACCCCACCTCCTATAATGTGGAAACAACGACCTTCACCCTGAATAACCCGACCCGCACGGGCTACACCTTTGCGGGCTGGACGGGTACCGACCTCACCGAGGCCACCCAAACGGTGACCATCGCACAAGGCTCTATGGGCAACCGCAGCTACACGGCTAACTGGACACTCATCACCTACAACATCACCTACGACCTCGACGGCGGCAGCGTGGCAACGGCCAACCCTGCCACCTATAATGTTACGACCAACACCTTCACCCTGAACAAACCGACCAAGACGGGCTACACCTTTGCGGGCTGGACGGGTACCGACCTCACCGAGGCCACCCAAACGGTGACCATCACACAAGGCTCCATAGGCGACCGCAGCTACACAGCCAACTGGGCCGTCATCCCTTGGACAGGCGACGGATTCTCAGGTAGTCCATACCTTATCATTTATCCTTCCCAGCTCGACCTGCTTGCCAAGATGGTGAACGGCACCGACGGCTACACCGCCAACACCTTCCAAGGCAAACACTTCAAGTTGGGTAACGATATCACCTATAGCACCACAGGTCTCGGCGAGAACGAAAGCAACTACACCGCTATCGGCAATGGCAGCTCAAAATATTTTCAAGGTACCTTCGACGGTGACGGCAAGACCATCAGCGGTATCCGCATCTACACTACTGACGATTATCAAGGTCTCTTTGGCTATGTCTATAATGGCACCGTGAAGAACGTTGTCCTTGCCAACAGCATTATTGCCGGCGGAGATCAAGTCGGCGGCATAGTAGGTAATAATAATGGTATTGTAACGAATTGTATTGTGGAGAGCTCTGTCACCATCAACGCAGGAACAAGCGTGGCCTTTTATCATGGCGGCATCGTGGGTAGCAATTCAGATACTGTCTCTGGCTG
This sequence comes from Muribaculaceae bacterium, assembly GCA_017553785.1. Lineage (GTDB taxonomy): Bacteria > Bacteroidota > Bacteroidia > Bacteroidales > Muribaculaceae > Sodaliphilus. Next base: position 4,792 of record JAFZKD010000063.1, read on the forward strand.
CATTAGTGCTGCCACTGTCAGCAACAACGGGTATAGTAACTGCAAGAATTATGGCGGCATCGTGGGCAACAACGGCAACGCAGGCACCGTAAAGGACTGTCTCTATTCAGGAACCAGTGTCACCGCATCTTCATACTATGGCTCCATCGTCGGACAAAACAATTCCGGCACCCTCACCAACAACTACTACACTGCCATTGAGCTGGGTGGCGTGGGTGGCAATGGCAATGCTACCATAAGCACCGACACCGATGGTGCCCGTCGTGCCCGTACCATCACCTTGGGCGAGAATGTAGTCCTCGTGGGCGACGAGACCGAAGCTTACAACCTCAGCGGCCTCACCGCCATAGGCACAGGCAACTACGCTCTGCGTCACGGTAGCACCATCTACTGCGGCGCCACACAAAATATCACGCTCAACTATACCGGCACGCCTCCCGAGGGTTACCGTTTAGCCTACTACACCGTCAACAACGAGCCTTTCGAGGGCAACACCTTCGAGATGCCTGCTGCCGACGTTGTTGTCGAAGCCGTGTTATTGGAATGCTACTACACCTATAACAGCACGACTGGCGAGTTGGCACTTATCTGGGGCGAGTTCAACAAGGACAACAAGTGGGGCAGCGATGTCACGCCATCGGCGGTCACGAGTGTTACCGCCACCGACGAGGTGAGCTTCACCGGCGACTGCACAGGTCTGTTCCAGGAATTCACAAATTGCACGAGCATTGACCTGAGCAATGTGAACACCGATGCTCTCACTCAAACAACCTTTATGTTCTATGATTGCAGAAGCCTCACCACGCTCGACCTCTCAAGCTGGAACGTGGGCAAGGTCACCGATATGAACCGCATGTTTGAGTCTTGCTCAAACCTCCAATCGCTCAACCTCTCGGGCTGGAACACGGAGAGTGTCATCGACATACACAAAATGTTCAAAAACTGCTCTGGCCTGACCACAATCGAGGGGCTTTCGGACTTCAACACTGGCGAGGTAACCAACATGAGCAGTATGTTCTTTGGTTGCGAGAGCCTCCAATCGCCCGACCTCTCGGGTTGGAACACGGGCAGTGTCACCAACATGAACAATATGTTCTACAGCTGCCAGAGCATCGAGACTCTCGACCTCTCGGGCTGGGACACTGGCAATGTCACCGACATGACCGAAATGTTCCAAGAGTGCTTTAAACTGACGACCATCTACGTGGGTGAAGGATGGAGCACCGAGAGCGTCACTGATTATCTCTTCATGTTCGAGGGTTGCGTCTTGCTGCATGGCGGCATCGGCACCACATACAACCCGCAGCAAACCCATGGCGACTATGCCTGCTATGACAAGGGCCAGGACCAGCCAGGCTACCTTACGGGCGTGTTCACGCTCACGCTGCCCGAGGATGTGACGACTACCACGGCCGCCACCCTCACCCACAATGGCGTGAACTACTACAAGGGAGGCCACGATGTCACGCTCAACTATAACGGCACGCCGCCCGAGAACATGCGCTTCTACCACTTCACCGTGGGCGGCGAGCCCATCGACGGCGATACCTTCGCGATGCCCTTCTACACCGCCGAGGTTGGCGTTGAGTACCAGGCTCGTTACACCTTCGACTCTGAGACTGGCGTGCTCTCGCTCAACTTTGGCGAGTTCAACAAGGACGACAAGTGGGGCGACGACGTGCCTATCGCCAATGTCACGAGCGTCACCGCCACCGACGAGGTGAGCTTCACCAACAACTGCTACCAGCTGTTCAAAGGCTTCAGCAGTTGTACGAGCATGGATCTGAGCGATGTGAACACCGATGGCATTACCATCATGAATAGTATGTTTAGTGGCTGTTCGAATCTGACCACGCTCAACCTCTCGGGCTGGAACACTAGTAATGTCACCTACATGAACGATCTGTTCAACGGCTGCACGAGTCTGACGACGATCGAAGGAGTCTCGGGTTGGAATGTAAGCAACGTAACCAGCATGGATCAGATGTTTTTCAATTGCTCGAACCTCACTTCTCCTGACTTGAGTGGCTGGAACACTGCATCGGTGACCAGCATGCGCCTCATGTTCAGGGGCTGCGTGAACATCACCTCGCTTGACCTCTCGGGCTGGAACACCGAGGCGGTCACCGACATGGGCTTTATGTTCCGCAACTGCTCGAGCCTCGTCTCGCTTA
>JAFZKD010000064.1 GCA_017553785.1 Muribaculaceae bacterium
ATAGTGATAATAATAATATTGCCCATAGGTTACTTCGACTTCATTGCTATTGATTATATTGTAATAGATGCCATCGACCTCGAAGTCGAGGGCTGTGGCGAGTGCGGGCAACAGGATGGCCAGCAACAGGATGGAAAAACGGAAAAGCTGTTTCATAATCAAAATGTTTAGAAATTAAAAATTAGTTGATATAAAGATTTGACCCACAAAGATAATAAAGATTTTTCAATTCTCATCATAGGCATGCCAATTTCCCATACATCCATAAAGAAAAACGGCCGGCTGCGTGGGCAGTCGGTCGCTTAGTGTTTTTGATGTGGTACCTCCGGTCTCGGATGGATGAGTCTCAATGAGACCGAATGAGTCATCGATACTACTGATATTCAAACAATTAAATTGTCGCTGAACACTCATTTCTGCTCACCTTGAATCACCAAGTCTCAACTTCGGTTGCCATTTTGACAACAAGTTATATCTAATTCTGGGTGCCGCCCAAGATGATGTCAATGGTGGCGTTGACGTCGGCGATGTTGATTTCGCCATTGTCGTTGACATCAGCGGCGGTATTGCTGCCACCGCTCAAAATCTCATCGATTGCCGCATTCATATCAACAATGTTGACCTAGCCGTCGCCATTCACGTCACCAGGCAGGTCAAGGCATCAAGTCTTCCACAATCTGTCCGAAATAGGGATACCAGTTCTCGTCAGCCCGATAGGCATCAGCCATCCCCTGTAGCACATGAAGCGTACGACCAGAGTAATCACTATAATTCAAACAGAATTGTTCATTCCCGCTCGATACTCTCGAGAGGTCAGCAATGTAGCTATATACATCTGTCAGCCCTGAGCACCAAGAGAACGCTTTGTTGCCAATCTTTGTTACCGAGTTAGGGATGACGATGCTGGTCAGACCAGTGCAGCCAGCGAAAGTACGGCCCCAAATCTCAGTTACCGATTTGGGGATGATGATGCTGGTCAGACCAATGCAGCCCTCGAAAGCAGAACTACCGATCTCAATTACCGATTTGGGGATGTCAATGCTGGTCAGCTTAGTGCAGCCTCCGAAAGCACCGGTACCGATAGAAGTTACCGATTTGGGGATGTTGATGCTGGTCAGACCTGTGCACCCACAGAACGCCCCGTCGCCGATCTCAGTTACCGATTTGGGGATATTGATGCTGGTCAACCCTTCGCAGTAAGCGAAAGCCCAGTCACCGATCTCAGTTACCGATTTGGGGATGACGATGCTGGTCAGACTAGTGCAGTCCTCGAAAGCCCAGTCACCGATCTCAGTTACCGATTTGGGGATGACGATGCTGGTCAGACCAGTGCAGCCAGCGAAAGCAGAACTACCGATCTCAATTACCGATTTGGGGATGTCAATGCTGGTCAGACCTGTGCAGTAGTAGAAAGCATATTCATCGATAGAAGTTACCGAGTTGGGGATAATCGTGTTCTTGCAGCCAACAATTAACGAATTATAGGTGGTCTTTATAATTGCATTGCAGTTGTTGCGAGAATCATATTTTGGATTGCCATTCTCTACCACGATGCTGATCAGAACAGGGCAGTCAGCGAACGCCCTGGGACTGATATCAGTTACCGAGCTGGGAATAACGATGCTTGTCAGACCTGGGCAGCCCTCGAACGCAGCGACAGCTATGCCCAATGTTCCTTCTTTTAGAGTCAAATTCGTACCGCTTGGCATCGTGCCTTTATACTTATAAGCGACCTTGCCGGCATAGACCAATCCGTCTGGCTGGTTATTGTACCATGCTGTACTATCGAACGCGCAGTAACCGATAGAAGTTACCGATTTGGGGATGTTGATGCTGGTAAGTCCAGTGCAGTAAGCTAACGCCTCTTGACCGATAGAAGTTACCGAGTTGGGGATGTTGATGCTGGTTAGTCCAGTGCACCAATAGAACGCTTTGGGGCCGATTGAAGTTACCGGGTAGGTGGTTCCATTGTAGGTGACGGTGGCTGGGATGACGACAGAGCCTGAATACCTAGCGGAAAAAGGATCATCATAGTAGGTCACGGTGGCCTTGTTGTCGTTGATATTGTAATAGATGCCATCGACCTCGAAGTCGTAGGCCGTGGCGAGTGCGGGCAACAGGAGGGCCAACAACATGATAGAAAAACGGAACAGTTGTTTCATTGTCGTATATTGTTTAAGTTGATAACAATTGATAGAAGCACTGCTTAACGGTCTGACCCACAAAGATAATAATGATTTTTCAATTTTCATCACAGGCATGCACATTTCCCATACATCCAACAAAAAAACGGCCGGCTGCGCGGGCAGTCGGTCGCTTTGGTTTTTGAGGTGGTACCTCCGGGGATCGAACCAGGGACACGCG
>JAFZKD010000065.1 GCA_017553785.1 Muribaculaceae bacterium
GAAGCACCTCGACACTTGAACCAATTGTCACTTGGGTGATATTGGATTTAGTCATGTTTCCCATTGATGAACAATTCTTGGCGTTCCAAATCAATTTAGTTAGCGAGCAACTCTTGAACGCATCATTTCCGATGGAAATGACAGAAGAGCCGATAGTCACGCTGGCCAGTCCAGTGCAGTCTTGGAATGCCCTGTCTCCGATTTCAGTGACAGAGTTGGGTATGGTCACGCTGGTTAGTCCGGTGCAGCTCTCGAACGCCCTGTATCTGATTTCAGTGACAGAGTTGGGTATGGTCACGCTGGTCAGTCCGGTACATCCATAGAACGTAGCATCTCCGATTATAGTGACAGAATTTGGTATGGTTACGCAGGTTAGTCCGGTGCAACCATAGAACATGCCACTTCCAATTTCAGTGACAGAATTGGGGATGGTCACGCTGGTTAGTCCGGTACAACCATAGAACATGCCACTTCCAATTTCAGTGACAGAATTTGGTATGGTCACGCTGGTTAGTCCAGTGCAACCATAGAACATACTTTCTCCGATTTTAGTGACAGAATTGGGTATGGTCACGCTGGTTAGTCCAGTGCAGTCCCAGAACGCCCAATCTCCGATAAAAGAGACAGAGTTGGGTATGGTCACGCTGGTCAGTCCGGTGCAACCAGAGAACGCACTTCCTCCGATTTCAGTGACAGAATTGGGGATAACCGTGTTCATGCAACCCATAATAAGCTTGTTGGTTGCCGTCTCTATAATGGCATTGCAATTACTGCGAGAATCATAATATGGATTACCACTCGCTACGGTGATGCTGGTCAGTCCAGAGCATAATCGGAACGCCCTATCGCCAATCTCTGTAACTGAGTAGGGTATAGTCAGGCTGGTTAGCCCGCTACAGCCAGAGAACGCCCTTTCGCCGATAGAAGTGACGGAATTGGGTATAGCCACGCTCCTCAGCCCGTTGCAGTTATAGAACGCACAGTATCCGATGGAAGTGACGGAGTTGGGTATGGTCACGCTGGTCAGTCCGGTACATCCATAGAACGCCCAGTAGCCTATAGAAGTGACGGAGTTGGGTATGGTCATGCTGGTCAGTCCAGAGCAACCAACGAACAAACCTTCTCTGATTTCAGTGACGGAATTGGGTATGGTCACGCTGGTTAGTCCGGTGCAATTAGAGAACGCATTTCCTCCGATTTCAGTGACAGAGTTGGGTATGGTCACGCTGGTTAGTCCGGTGCAATCAGAGAACGCATTTCCTCCGATTTCAGTGACAGTATAAGTAGTACCGTTGTATGAAACGGTGCGGGGAATATTCACATTGCCAATGTACTCATTCGTATAAGAAGCATAATTACTTCCTTTATACGTCACTGTAGCTTGGGTACCATTCTTAAGGTAATAAACACCATCTACCTCAAAATCATGAGCATTTGCGGCAAGGCTTCTTGTCAGTATCAAGGATAGCAGGAACAAGGATTTTAGGTAAAAAATTTTTTTCATTGTTTTATCTGTTTTTAGGTTAATCATTACATTTTTTTAATCAATCACAAAGATAATAACATTTCTTTACAAAACACTTTATTGACAGCGCTAAAATGTGATTATTAAAGAAACGACTCATAATGTAACAATAATCCCTCACACCAATTCAAGGCATGAGGGATAGATTTATCGGAATTTCTTGACATTAATTGGCACCGTTCAGCAGAATATCGATCAAGGCGGTCAAATCGCTGATGTTCACTCGACCATCGCCATCAACATCTGCAGCGGCTGGAATTGTGCCACCGCTCAGCAGAATATCGATTAAGGCGGTCACATCACTGATGTTCACTCTACCATCGCCATCAACATCACCCAAGCCAGCATTGCCCGAGCCCTCGATGATAGCAAAGCGGTACCAATAGTTAGTCGCCAAATATGTCTCAATGTAGGCGTCCGGCACAAGTAGTTTAGCACTATTGTAGGTGACATTTGAGAAACAATCATAGCTACCCATTACTGGTGGCACCTTACCGAGGCATTCCACAGTTGTCAGTGCGTCGCAATTATAGAACGCAACTACTCCAATAGTGGCGACCGAGTTACCGATGGTCACACTCGTCAATCCGCTGCAGCCATAGAAAGCACTATTGCCAATGAAAGTGACTGAGTTTGGAATGGTCACGCTCGTCAGACCACTGCAGCCTTGAAACGCATTGTCACCAATGGAAGCGACCGAGTTGCCTATTGTCACGCTTGTCAGGCCAATGCAATAATAAAACGCATGATAATCGATGAAAGTAACTGAGTTGGGGATGGTCACACCCGTCAGACCACTGCAACCTTGAAACGCATTACTGCCGATGGAAGTTACAGAATTGCCAATTGTCACGTTCGCCAAGCCGCTACAGCCATAAAACAGACCGGGGCTGATGCTTGTGACCGAGTTAGGGATGTTCACGCTTGCCAAACCAATACAGTCCCTAAACGCCTCTTCGCCGATAAAGGTGACCGAGTTGGGGATGGTCACGCTCGACAAGCCGTTGCAGTTATAAAACGCATAATTACCAATAGAGGTGACCGAGTTGCCTATTGTCACGCTCCTCATGCCAATGCATCCAAAGAACGCACCGTCACCGATGCTAATGACCGAGTTGGGGATGGCCACGCTTGTCAAGCCGTTACAGTTAGAAAACGCATAATTACCGATAGAGGTGACCGAGTTTCCTATTGTCACGCTCCTCAAGTTACTACAGGAATAAAACGCATCGTCACCAATGGAGGTGACCGAATTGGGGATGGTAATATTTGTCAGGCCAATGCAGTTAGAAAACGCTGCGTTGCCAATGGAGGTGATTGAATTAGGGATAACGGTATTCTTGCAGCCAACAATCAGTTTATTGGTGGCAGTTTCGATAATAGCATTGCAATTGTTACGTGAATCATATGTTATATTATCACTATCCACTTTTATGCTCGTCAATTCGCTACAGCAATAGAAAGCAGATTCGTCGATACTGATGACCGAGCTTGAGATGGTCACGCTCGTCAAGCCAATGCAGTAAGAGAACGCATAGCTGCCAATGGAGGTGACTGAGTTAGAGATGATTGTATTCTTGCAACCCAGAATCAGTTTATTGGTGGCAGTTTCAATAATGGCATTGCAATTGTTACGTGAATCGTATGTTGTATTATCACTATCCACTTTTATGCTCGTCAGACCACTGCAGTTCCCAAACGCATTGCTACCGATAGATGTAACCGAGTTACCGATAGCCACGCTCTCCAGGCCAGAGCACTCATAGAATGCCATACGGCCGATAGAGGTGACCGAGTTGGGGATGGTCACGCTTGACAAGCTGCTGCAGCCAAAAAACGCCTGAAAACCAATGGAGGTAATCGAGTCACCAATGGTCACACTCGTCAAACCGCTACAGCCAAAGAACGCTCTTGAGTCGATGGAAACGACGGTATAGGTGATGCCGTTATAAGTCACAGTTGAAGGAATGACCACATTGCCACTATAAGAACCACCGTATACACCATAGGTGACTATAGCGTTAGTACCATTCGTGTCGTAGTAAATACCATCCACTTCAAAGTCGTAAGCACTTGCTACTGTTGGGAGTAGCATAAACAGTAGTAAAAGAAAAATAGTTTGTTTCATGTTTAAATATGGTTTTGGTGAATAATCTTCAAAAATGTTGTTTGTACTATCATAATAGCGACTAGCATATACCTCCACCATTTGAAGCGGATTGGTGCAAATATAGGCACTTTTTTGAAAATCCAAGCATTTCAAATGCATCTTTTTTCATGGGAGAACGGTTTTCTCAACTTTATTTACCCATGTATCATAGTTTTCTCATTGTTTTTTTGGAGAAAAAACGAGAAAAGGGGGAATAAAGCCATAGGACTGTTGAAAAGATAGCGACTATTCTCTTTGTTGAGCGCCTTGCGGGGCTCGAATTAGGCTGCGTTTCAACAAAATCAAGAATTATCTTGCTTTTGTGCTCAACTTGCACTTTGTTGAGCGCCCTGCGGGGCTCGAAATTAGGCTGCGTTTCGGAAATGCTCAAATAAATTTGGCATTTCGCTCAATTTGCACTTTGTTGAGCGCCTTGCGGGGCTCGAAATTAGGCTGCGTTTCAACAAAATCAAGAATTATCTTGCTTTTGTGCTCAACTTGCACTAATTTTGCAGGTTAAATGAATAGACCGTTGAGATGAAAGTCAAAATCCATCACGAGGGAGAAAACATCCTGCTGATGTTGTTCTTGATTATAGCGGCAAGTGGAGTACTGGCCTACCGCTTTTTTGACTACAAGCCAGTGGCTTGGGGTCTGATTATCCTCATGGCCATCTTGTTCCTGCTGGTGCTGAATTTCTTCAGGCTGCCGCGCCGCCATTTCAAGGGCGACAACAGCGACGGCACTGCGGTGGTGTCGAGCGTCGACGGCACGGTGGTGGCCCTCGAGGAGGTGTATGAGGACGAGTACCTGCATCGCAACGCCATCCAGCTGTCGGTGTTCATGACAGTGTTTAACGTTCACGCCAACTGGGTGCCGGTCAAGGGTGAGATTACCTATGTGAAGCACCATTCGGGCCGTTTTCTGGCCGCCAACCTGCCTAAGTCGAGCAGCGACAACGAGCGCTCGTCGATCGTCATCCGCACAGCCACGGGCGAGGAAATCCTGGTGCGGCAGATCGCTGGCGCTGTAGCACGTCGCATCGTGACCTACGTTGAGCAGGGCGAGACGGTAGATATCCATGATTTCATCGGGTTCATCAAGTTCGGCTCCAGGGTTGACATCTTCCTGCCGATGGACACCGAGATCAAAGTCAAACTGGGTGACCGCACATGGGGTGGAGAGACCCTGGTGGCAAGGATTAGGAGTTAGACACTAGACTTTAGACTTTAGACACTAGACGTGAGGGTTTAGGTAACTGAAAAAAGAAGAGATCATGATAAAAGCGATTCGCAATAACATACCTAACGCGATCACATCGCTGAACCTGCTGTTCGGTTGCATGGCATGCATCGCGGCATTCCGCTGCTATGACACGATGTGCGGCACTGGAATAAAGGGATATGAACTGGCCTTTGTGCTCATCGCACTGGCAGCGGTGGCCGACTTTTGCGATGGCCTTGTGGCGCGTGCGCTGCACGCCGTGAGCAACATCGGTGCGGAACTGGACTCGCTGGCCGACCTGGTGAGCTTTGGCATCGCTCCCGCCATGGTGCTCTATAATATGATGCTGGCACAAGGAGCCGGCCACTGGGCACTGGCAGCGCTGCTATTGCCCGTGTTCGGCGCACTCCGTCTTGCCCGCTATAATGTCGACCCCAGCCAGGGAACCGTGTTCACAGGCCTGCCCATCCCCGCCAACGCCATCTTCTGGATCGGCTACACGGCAGGGTATGCAATGGACCCCGTTCCCCTGTGGCGGGTCATCGTGCTCATCGTGGTGCTGTCACTCCTGATGGTGAGCAGGCTGCGCATGTTCTCACTCAAGATGCACAACCTGTCATCACTCAAGCAGAACTGGGCACAGTATTTGCAGATATTGGGTACAGTGGCACTTGTCGTGCTCATGGGTCTGCCAGGCCTTGCAGCCTCCATCATCCTGTATGTGTTGTTGTCCATCATCAAAAAAGAGAAATAAATGAGTTTCCTGCTGCTCATATTGATCCTCCTGTTCCTGATAGGCATTCCCCTGCTCAGGGGCTGGTTATTCATGCAGAACCTGCGGCGGCACGTCAACGAGTCCTTTCGCGGCCGTCAAGAGCATGAAAGGCCACGGCGTGACGACGATGATGACGAGTATACCGAAACCGGTGACCGCAAAATCTACGGCAGCACCGAGGGTGAATATGCCGAGTATGAGGAGGTAAGCGGCACCGTCATCGAGGAGATATCTTCGACAGGCGAAACCCGCACCATCATTGAGGAACAAGTCACCGACGCCGAGTACGAGGAAATCAATCCCTAACCCAAGAGTAAACGACGTTTAACATAATTAATACTACCCTTTATCATTATGGAAGAAATTACAGAAGAAATTTTTGAAGACAATTTGGATAGTTTTCAGCGTGGCATTTTAAGTGTAGTTGATGGTGGATCCGATTTCAATGATATCGTGTCTCAAGACCCTGTTAATGATGAACCAGGTGATGATGAACCAGTTATCGTAGTTTACGAGGGTCCAGGCGGTGTTACTAGAAAAAATACCAATCCCGTAAAGAGGAAATTCAGTCTGCTGGGTTATCTGGGTACTGTAAAAATGGAAAAGGATAAGGAGGGCAAGGTGGTCTATAATCCTAAAGCTTGGCTGCTGCAGACCATGCTTAACGAGTTGAAGTATCCATTGAACCCCGATGGTTATTTCGGTCCACAGACTGATGAACAGGTCAAGAAATTCCAAGCTGATAATGCCTTGAAACTTGTTGATGGTGTCGTTGGACCGGTAACCTGGAAAAAACTCATCAACCAAAGCCGAAACAAGATTTCCAGCAGTAAAATCAGTGATCAAGCTTTTGTGGACGCCGCCGAAAAATTAAAAATTGAAGTTGAAGTGATCCAAGCCATCACTAAGGTGGAAGCGAGCGGATCGGGATATGTGTTCAGTCATCATCCTGCCATCCTGTTCGAGAGTCATATGTTCTGGAAAGAACTTAATAATGGCAGCAAAATCGATCCCAAAAAAATAAATGACAAAGAAATCCTGAACCCGACATGGGAGCAGGGTCAAGTATACTATGTGGGTGGCGTGGGTGAATGGGCCCGCTTGAAAAAAGCCCGCGATATTTCCTGTGATGCAGCCAATGCCTCGGCCAGTTGGGGATTGTTCCAGATCATGGGAAATAATTACAAAGCTTGCGGATGTAATAAAATTAGTGAATTTGTTGATCGCATGAAAGCGAGTGAGGGTGAGCAACTCAATCTGTTTGTGGAGTTTATCAAGTCTAACAATTTGCACCAGTACCTGAAGCCTGGCAACATAAAATGGGCCGAATTTGCTAAACGTTACAATGGCACCGGTTACTGGAAACATGGATACCACACCCGCCTCCAGGAGGCCTATGAAGATTACAAAAAATAGGGAAAGTAACCCATTCATCGGTTGGCTCGACAAATCACTTCGGTAATTTCCACGAGCTGCCGACGATCAATAAACAGCCACGCCAACGAGGCCTGAGTTCCGTTGGCGTGGCTGTTTGTAATCGACCGTTTGAAACGATTTACAGCTTGAGGTCATCCTCGCTCTTGGGTTGAGGGGGATAGTCGATGGTGTAGTGCAGGCCGCGCGACTCCTTGCGGTCCTTGGCCTGACGGGTGATGAGGTAGGCCACGTTGATGATGTTGCGCAACTCGCAGATGCGGCGCGACACCTTGCTGGTCTTGAACAGTTTCTCGGTCTCCTCATATAGAATATCCAAGCGGTTCCATGCCCTGTCGAGACGCAGGTTGCTGCGCACGATACCCACATAGGTAGTCATGATCTCGCCCACCTCTTTCTCGCTCTGGCTGATGAGCACCATCTCCTCGGGGTGTGTCGTGCCGGCATCGTCCCAGGCGGGGATGTCCTCGCGCCAGGTGTACTCGTTGAGGTGCTCGATAGCATGCTTGGCTGCGGCGTCGGCATAAACGACCGCCTCGATGAGCGAATTGCTCGCCAAGCGGTTGCCGCCATGCAGACCCGTGCAGGAGCACTCACCCACGGCATACAGACGCTTGATGCTCGAGCATGCGTTCAAATCGACCTTGATGCCACCGCACATATAGTGTGCGGCCGGCACGACTGGAATGTACTCCTTGGTGATGTCGATGCCCAGGTCCAAGCAATGCTTGTAGATGTTGGGGAAGTGGTGCTTTGTCTCCTCGGGATCCTTGTGGGTCACGTCCAGGAACACGTGGTCCTCGCCTCGTTGCTTCATCTCATTGTCAATGGCACGTGCCACCACGTCGCGTGGAGCCAGCGACAAACGGGGGTCATACTTCTGCATGAACTCCTCGCCAGCCAGGTTGCGCAGGACACCGCCGTAGCCGCGCATCGCCTCGGTAATGAGGAACGCGGGGCGGTCTCCGGGATGGTAAAGCGTTGTGGGGTGGAACTGCACGAACTCCATGTCCTGCACAGTACCCTTAGCGCGGTAGACCATAGCGATTCCGTCGCCAGTCGCCACGAGCGGGTTAGAGGTGGACTGATAAACCGTACCCACACCACCGGTAGCCATCAAGGTCACCCTTGACAGGAAGGTATCCACATCACCCGTTGTCTGGTTGAGGACATAGGCACCGTAACACTCGATGCCAGGCGTGCGGCGCGTCACGATTTTGCCCAGGTGGTGCTGGGTGAGGATTTCCACGGCAAAGTGGTCTTCAAACACGTCGATGTTGGGATTGGCGCGGATGGTTTCGATGAGCGAGACCTGGATCTCATGGCCCGTATTGTCGGCGTGATGCAGGATGCGGAACTCGCTGTGACCACCCTCGCGGTGAAGGTCGAACTCGCCCTTCTCGTTCTTGTCAAAATCCACACCCCAGCGCAGCAGTTCCTGAATCTGGGCAGGAGCCTCGGTGACAACTTTTTTCACAGCCTCAGGGTCACTGAGCCAGTCTCCCGCCACCATAGTGTCATGAATGTGCTTATCGAAGTTGTCAACTTCCATATTGGTCACAGTGGCGACACCTCCCTGAGCAAGGTCGGTATTTGCCTCTTCCATCTTGGACTTGCACACGAGTGCCACAGTACCTGTTTTTGCCACCTTGAGGGCAAAACTCATTCCGGCCACACCTGAGCCAATGATGAGATAGTCATATTTGCGTACCATAATTATTTCCAGTTATTGAATCCGCTATAGTCACTTTATTCTTTCTCGCCGTAGAGCAGGTCACCGCAGTCGCCCAGTCCCGGCACAATGTAGCTGTGCTCGTTGAGTTCGTCATCAATATCACAAGTCCACAACGTAGTCCTGTCCTCGGGTAGACGCTGACGCACCACCTCGATGGCCTTAGGCGTGGCCACGACACTTGCCACATGGATGTGGGCAGGATGCCCCTTGGTCACCAGTGCCTGATAGGCCAACTCCATCGATGAGCCTGTGGCCAGCATGGGGTCAACGATGACCAGCGTCTTGCCATCAAGGCGGGGGCTGGCGATGTACTCGATGTGAACGACAAAGTCATCGGTCTGGGGAAAGTATTTCCTGTAGGCCGAAACAAAGGCATTCTCAGCGCCGTCAAAATAGCTCAGAAAACCTTCATGAAAAGGCAAACCTGCGCGCAGGAGAGTGGCAAGCACGACCTGATCGTTCAAGACGTTGCATTGTTTCACGCCCAACGGTGTTTCGACACCCACAGTATTATAAGCCAACCTTTTAGAAATCTCGTATGCCATAATTTGCCCCAAGCGCTGGATATTGGTGCGGAAGCGCAATCGCTCCTGCTGAAGCGTCTTGTCACGGATTTCGCTCATGAACTGTCCCACAAGCGAGTTGTGTTCACACAAGTTGATAATCTCCATATTATTTTCTATGATTGTTTTGTGGTTAAGTATTCTTTTAATAGCCGTTTCGCGTTCTCGCGGTCCATCGTGAGTTGATGCTTGAGTTCGTCAAGACCGCACATCTTGAATTCCAACCGCAGGAAACTGATGAATTCCAGCGTGATGGCCTTGCCGTAGATGTCGCCATCAAAATCGAACAGATTCACCTCGATGCTCAGCTGTTTTCCGTTGTTCAGCGTGGGACGGCAGCCAATGTTGGTCATGCCCTGATACTGCTGGTTATCGATATACACCAGCACGGCATAGGCTCCGTTGTGCGGCAGGAGCAAACTGGGATCGATTTCACCAACGTTGGCAGTGGGGAATCCCAGTCCCCGGCCGTTGTGGAAGCCATGCACCACCTTGCCCGAGAGCCGGAAGGGACGTCCCATGCAATGCATGGCATCAACGACCCTGCCGGCAGCAATCTGCCCACGAATAATTGTCGAACTTACTGGGGCATAGGTACCCAGATATTCAGGAGCCTTGAGCACTTTGACACCCAGGCGCCGGCCATGGCGGCAATAATCCTCAAAAGTCTCACCGTTATTATGCCCGAAACGGTGGTTATAACCCGTCACTAGCGCGTCCACGCCATAGCGGTCGCGCAACAACTCAATGAACTGTGCCGAATCAAGACGGGACAACTCCTGAGTGAAGTCTAACGGTAACAGCAGGTCGGGACCGAGCGCCTCGATCTGTTCCAAGCGGTCATTAAGCGGCATGATGAGTCCAAAGGCGTCATCAGGGTGAAGGACCTGGCGCGGATGGCTCAAGAATGTGATGACCAGCGACTGCTTGCCCATGGCAACAGCTTGACGATTAAGGAAATCGACCAAAGTGGCATGTCCGCAATGAACTCCGTCAAACATACCAATGGTAGCGACTGTGCTACTTTTGGCCAGACGGTCGGCTTCGCTCAAAGTCTTCATTCCTTTTCCCTTACAAAAAAGTGGACTCAAGGGAATCCACTCATAAACAATATTATTTATTGATCAATATGCTCTTTCAAAATACGCATCGTGTCGTTGCACACGCGAATGAACATCTCACGGTTCTTGAGCATGGTAGAAGTCTTCACCTGCTTGTCGGCTCCTGAGAAGAGGTAGCCCGTCTCTTTGCTTTCGAGTGCGCGCAATGTAGGCACCACACCAGCTTCGGGGCTAGGAATGTTGCGGCTCAGGTAATCAGGCACACGGTCCATCCAACGCGACATCGCCAGGGCACCGCTCTTGAGCAAACCCGGATTGACGCAGTTGACCGAAACACGGCGCGTTTTCATCACGCTCGACATATAGATGGAGAACAGCGTGAGTGCCAATTTGCTTTGGGCATAGGCGCCCCACGGGGTGAAGTGGGACACGGCGGGGAACTCATAGGGCAATGACACAAAGCGGCGCGACACACTGGTGGACAAGATAATGTGGCCACCCTCCTCAATCATCGGATAGACCTGCATCGACAGCAGCACCGTGCTCAGATAGTTCACCTGCACCGAGTGCTCAAAACCGTTATCGGAAATCTCGCTGCGACGCGGCAACAGGCCGGCGTTATTGATGAGCGCTGCAACGGGCCGGTTCAGTTTTTTCAGGCGCTGCACGAAGTCATTGACTAACTCAAAGGAGTTCAGGTCGAGTTGAAGACATGTAATGTCCTTGTTGCGCGTCACAGTGCGCAATTGTGCGGCATAGTTCTCGGCTTTCTTGATATCGCGGCTGGCCAGCAATACGGCTTTGCCCTGCTCGGCGAGTTTGCGTGTGATCACGCTACCCATGCTGTCGGTCGATCCCGTCACAATATATAACGGCTTCACGTCAGCATCCGACATTCTATCTTTATCGGTCATCATAAGCGGTTCTTTTAAGAGTTTATGTCATTCTAACCTGCAAAGATAGTAAACCCTTTAGAAAAACACCTTATTTCCTGTCAAAAAACCGTCAAAATTTCCTCAAAAGGTCTCTTTCTTATGCTAAGTTCTTTTTGAAGTATACTGGAAACGGGAATAATCCCGCAGGCTGCTGCCAGTCAACTTTTAAACTTTTTTAAGAATCCTAGTCTAATAATTAACAATTCACGCCAGTTAGCATAACTCGGCATATAAGATGAATACTCAACAACCTTCATTGAAAGAACGACATCATGCTGAAGAATCTTTACATTTCATTAGCTTTTATCCTAGTGTCATCGCTGTCACTGGCGGCTCAGGATACCGAACCATTAGCCGAGCGCATTGACTTGCAACGATACCAGTTTCCTCAAGAAAAAATCCACGTGATGATCGACCGCGGCAGCTATCTGGCAGGCGACACCATCTGGCTGCGGGCCTGGGTAGTTGACGCCTCAAGCCACCAGCGTGTTGATGCCAGCCAGTTTGTGTATGTAGAGTTGGTTTCCCCCACCGACTCGATACACCACCGCGTCAAAATTCACTGCAATGGTGATGGCGTGTTTGAGGGTTATCTGCCTCTTGACATCGACTTGCCTGAGGGGCGTTACCAATTGACCGCTTACACGATGTTCATGCAGAGTGTCGGTCCCGAGTACTTTTATCGCCAACCCGTTGAGGTCGCTGCCCTGTCGTCGCTGCGCCGCCGCATCGAAACCAAGTGCGTTCGCTACAAGAACGAAATCGATGTCACGCTGCGCTATGAGAACACTACCGACGGCACCTCGTGCCCCTACAATCTTTTCGGGCACACTTCCAACAACAATTTCTGGAACGAATTCCAATATAACGGGCGGGACAAGGAAGTCCATCTCACACTCAAGGGAAAGGATGCGCTGATGCCCGCCATGCTCGTGACGTTTGACAACTATTCAAAGTATGTGCTGCTCCCACCTCAAGATATGCTCGAAGCAACCTTCTATCCCGAAGGCGGCTACTTGGTTCCCGGCGTGGAGAATGTCGTGAGTTTCAAGCTGACCAACACCAGTGCCACATCACTGGCTGCTGTGGGCGAACTGCGAGACCAGCATGGATCGGTGATTGCCAAACTTGCAGCAGAGCACGACGGCATGGGTATCGTCAAGTTCACGCCCGCATCTGATGGCATCTACACCGCATGCTGGAAGGACAACTTCGACCAGGATGTCACCTTTGGGTTGCCTCAGGTACGCCCAGATGCTACAGTGTTGCAGGTGCGCCGCGAGAAGAACGACATCATCAATATCAAGGCTGCTGGAGCCCAGGCTGCTGGAGCTTTGGTTTTGTTGCAGGAGCGCGGTCGCCTGCTGGCAGCAGGATATGACGAAGTCTCAGTGAGAGAGCACGACCTGCCTGCGGGCGTGCTGCAGGCATTGCTCCTAGACAAGGACATGCGTTGCCTGAGTGAGCGACTCTTTTTTGCCCAAGGCCGCAAGACCCCCAGTGCCAATGTGACTACCGACCGCGATTTCTACACTGACCGTGAGTTGGTGAAAGTCGATGTGGACTTGAGCGGCATCGCGGCAAGTGGCGACAACTGCGCAGTGTCGATCATCGATGCTCAGTCCACCATGCCCAGCGAGGGAAATATCCTTGTTAACCTGTTGCTGCAGAGCGAATTGCGTGGCAGCATCAACCAACCTGCCTATTACTTCACTCCAAACGACAGCATTGACGCAGACCAACGGCAACGTCATCTGGACATGCTCATGCTCACTCAAGGCTGGCGACGATATGACATCCCGCGGGTGCTGCGTGGCCGCCTTGCCGAACCACACTATCCTCTCGAGGTGTCGCAGGTGGTGACGGGTCGCGTCTTGAGCGACTGGCGCAAGAAACCCGTCATCGGTGCCAACGTCAGCCTCATCGCCCCTCGAGCGGAGTTCAGCGCAACGGCTGTCACCGACTCGCTTGGCGAATTTGCCATAGCGATGCCCCTGCTGCCCGACAGTGTGGACTGCATCGTCATGGCCGAGAACATCAAGGGCAAGAAACAGATGAACCTGGAACTCGACAGTGAGGTCTTTCCCCAGGTCTATTATCTTGAAAACGAGAAGGACGTTGACGCGTTATCCACGATTGTCATTGACGACCAGCAGTGGCGACTGGAAAAAAGCGGTGACTGGCGCCACATCATGTTGAACGAACTGCTGGTGACGGCGCGACGGCCCCGCCGCCACTCCAGCGAGCGCAATCCTTACAGCCTGACTCCCAACAAAATCACCAAGATGGAGATCCAATCGATCGACGCTGCGGCACGCGCTTTGCCAGGGCTTATTCCCTTGGGAGGCGGAATTTATACTGCCGGAGGCACTCCTAAGGACCGTGTCACCATCTTTGTCGACGGCGAACCCGTGTTGGCCAATTACAATTCCGAGATCGAGAGCCTCAAGGCGTTGCGGAAGATTGAGGCAGAATTTCCTCAGGATCCGGTTTACCGTAAGGCGCAAAGCCACATTTTTTGGCCCTCGGACATGTCCAGCGAGTCTTACTATAACTTTGACGAAGTGGGGATTGCCGAAAGCATGGTGTCGTTCAAGGATGTGGAATACATCTACTTTGCCCGCAAACCTCATGGCGGCGGCCACCTCTACATTCAGCACAGGGAAGGCTATCACGCCAGCAGCAAGAAAGAGCCGAGCGTTTATCTGAAAATCACCCAGCTGATGGGTGTCCAACAGCCTGTGGAGTTTTACGCACCCCGCTATGACCGCGGTGATTGCGGCAACGAGCCTGGCAGTGACCTGCGCACGGCACTCTATTGGAACCCAAACGTGACCGTGAACGATGCAGGAAAATCGACCATTGACTTCTTTTCCAGCGATGCCCACAACACCACCTATATCGTCACTGTCGAGGGCATCAGCCACGATGGCACCCCGTTCCACGCTACCCACAATATCACCAAGCGTTAACCCCCACTGGGACGCCAAACCCATCCACTTCCAGCTGACATTATCCCGGTTTATTCCTGACAAAGTCAAGAAAAAACAATACCTTTGCAGAGGAATAACCACAATAAACTATGACAAAAAGAAAAAAGAGATGGCGGTGGATTATGGTAGCAGTGATACTCCTGCTTTTGGGAGCATTGGCTTGGTGCATGCGTCCGCCCAAGAACACAATCCCCACCGTGAGCCGCGGCACGTTGGAGAGGATACCAGAATTTAAGTCCCAATTCATCACGCCCCGTGATATCGCAGTATGGCTGCCTGTGGGTTATCAAACGGGTGACTCATGCGATGTGCTGTACATGCACGACGGCAATATGCTGTTCGACGCCACCACTACGTGGAACCGCCAGGAGTGGCAGGTTGATGAAATCATGGACAGTCTGATTCAGGCAGGCAGCATCAGGCCATGCATCGTCGTGGGCATCTACAACACCGATGACCGGCTGACCGAGTATTTTCCTGAAAAAACATGGCACCATGTGCCCGAGGCCGACCGCAAAAAAGCAAAACTGGACAAACTCACCGGCGATGCCTACCTCAAGTTCATTGTCGAGGAGTTGAAGCCATACATCGATGAGCGGTACAAGCCGTTGACTTCGCGTGAACACACTTTCATGATGGGTTCCAGCATGGGTGGGTTGATTTCGCTGTATGCCCTGTGCGAGTATCCTCAAGCGTTCGGCGGCGTGGCATGCCTCTCGTCCCACCTGTCAATGGATCTCTTGCCCGACGGCTTTAAAGGCGATTCCTGGGCCACTGGTTTCCGGGAATATGTGAGTCAACAACTGCCTGAGGCCAACAGTTGCCTCATCTACATGGATCACGGCACCAAGGACTTTGATGCCGACTATGGCAAGTACCAGACGTTGATTGACAGCGTCTTCACGACCAAAGGATGGGACAAACAACATTACACGAGCCTCGTGTTTGACGGCCACGGCCACAACGAGACCTGCTGGGCCAAACGCCTTAATCAACCGCTACAGTTCTTGCTCAAGAAATAAGATTTAGAAATATGAACGGATATGTGACAGTTATCGGCGGTGTGAACATGGATATTTCGGCAGCTTTGACAGCACCGTTTGTCCCTGCCGATTCAATACCAGGCCACGTGACCATGGGGTGCGGTGGTGTGGCACGCAATATCGCCCACAACCTGCGCCTGATGGGGCATGAGGTAAAGTTTGTGAGCCTGTTTGGTGGCGAGACCTTCGGCGAGATATGCCTTAACGGGTGTGAGGCAATCGGACTTGACCTGTCACTGGCCGAGCGCGTGAAAGGACAACGCAACGGCATATACCTGTGCGTGAACGACATGTTTGGCGAGATGCGGGCTGCTGTGGCCGACACCGACATCATAGCCCTCCTCACACCTGAGTTTCTGGAGCAGCGCATGCAGGCCATCAACGGATCTTCGGCGGTTGTCGCCGACACCAACATTTCCATCGAGGCCCTTCAATACCTCATTGATCATTGCGAAGCGCCCTTGTTTGTCGATACTGTTAGCACTTCCAAAGCGCCTCGCGCCATCACAGCTTTGCGACAAAGCACCGCCAAGCGGCTCCACGGCATGAAACTGAACCTCCAGGAGGCTCAAGCGGTCACCCAGTGCGATTCTGCCCAAGAAGCGGCTGCACGACTCACGGCAATGGGTGTGGAGCAGGTCTATGTGACCTTGGGCAGCAACGGCGTGTATTGCAGTGACGGCGTGTGCCACAAGCACCTTGCCGCCATTCCAGCCCATGTGGTCAATACCACCGGTGCGGGCGACGCCTTCATGGCAGGCGTGGTTCATGCCCAATTAATGCAGACTCCCTTCCCCGACTGCGCCCACACGGGGTTGCTTGCGGCCCGGGCCACCCTACTCTCCCAACAGACCGTCAATCCCGACATCAAATCCCACCTAGCCTATTAACACTAACAACTAAAAAACCAAAGACTAACAACTTAACATATGAACAACTACCTTTCCATCTCACCCGAAGTGAAAAAAGCCCTTGACGAGGGCAAGCCTGTAGTAGCGCTAGAATCGACCATTATCTCCCACGGTATGCCCTATCCCCAAAATGTGGAAACTGCACTGAAAGTTGAGCAGACCATCCGTGACAATGGGGCTGTTCCCGCAACAATCGCCATCATCGGCGGCAAACTCAAAGCAGGTTGTACACCTGATGAAATCGAATATTTGGGCAAAAAAGGCCAAGCAGTGACCAAGGCCTCACGACGCGACCTGCCCGTTCTCATCGCCCGGAGCGAAGATGGTGCCACCACAGTGACCACCACTATGATTATCGCCGCGATGGCCGGCATCCGAGTGTTTGCCACAGGAGGCATCGGCGGCGTACACCGTGGTGCCGAGACCACCATGGACATCAGCGCCGACCTTGAGGAACTTGCCATGACACCCGTCATGGTCATCTGTGCCGGTGCCAAGTCTATTCTTGATTTGGGCCTCACGCTGGAATACCTTGAGACCAAGGGAGTGCCCGTTATTGGCTACGGCACCGAGGAACTGCCCGCGTTCTACACCCGCCACAGCGGTTTCAAGGTCGATTACCGCATCGACACACCCGAAGAACTTGCCGCCGCCTTCCGCGCCAAACTCGACATGGGTCTGCAGGGCGGCATGCTTGTCACCAACCCCATTCCTGAGCAGTACTCTATGCCTGCCGACGTCATCAACAAAGCCATCGACGAAGCGATTGCCCAAGCCAACCGCCTGGGCATCCGTGGCAAGGAGACCACCCCGTTCCTGCTCGCCAAGGTCAAGGACCTCACAGGTGGCGACAGCCTGGCCAGCAACATCCAACTGGTGCTCAACAACGCGCGCCTTGCCGCCAAAACCGCAGCAGCTTTGACGCTCCCAGATTAAGAACACTACACAAGATTCACCAGGTGTTTTGAAGTTTTTCCTGAAAATGGTCAATAATCAAAGATTATTGCGTAATTTTGCGGATTGTAACATTACGAACAAATTTTAACTCAAAAAAATACAAGACGATTATGAGATGTCAACATTGCGGTCACGAAGTGCCCGAGGGTTCAGCTTTTTGTAACCATTGCGGCTACCGTTTGAGTAACGAGGTCACATGCCCCTACTGCCATCAGTCCATACCCTCAACATCAGTATTTTGCCCCCATTGTGGCAAAGCCGTCGAAAATGCTGATTACAGCCAAGAGCCGCCAACCGCGGCACGCCAGCCACAGCCTCAACCCAAGACCTATAATCAGCAGCGTCAAGAAGCCCAACGGCAAGCCAACGCATGGCAAAAGCCGGCTCCTGTCATTGAACGTGATGATGATGAAGAGGGAGAAGATGACGATGACAATGGAGGTTCACGCTCCAACTTTAACCGCAACCTCATCATTTTTGTTGTAGCGGCAGTGCTTCTCATCGCATTACTGAACCTGTTGCGTCACTGCAACAGCCAAGAGAACAGCCGTCTGGAAGCGCGCGCCGACAGCGCCGCACTCGTTGCCGACAGCAGCCAGGAACCGCTCCAGATCCTGAGCGCCGAGTTGAGCCGAAACGGATTGACCGATGATAAGGCATATACTGGTTGCGCCGTGCGATTTGACAGCACCGACCCCGACACTCCAGAGCGCATCGTGGGTGTCACCTATAAAGATGATACCGACCGACCGTTCATCAAAGTCTATAATCTCACCCGTGACGGCGCCCAGTGGAAAACCGAATTGGGCCAAACCAAGTACTATGACGGACGCAACATCATCATGGACAACAGTTCTCTCATCGCCGAGGGCGTGAACATTCCTCGTGCAGTGAGCATCGACGGCAAGCAGTACCTCTATTTTGCCTTCTTAAACCACCTGAAAGGTGCCGGTGAGGGCAACAACGGGCGCGTCACCCTGGCACTTTATGATGTTGACCAGAAGAAGATGACCACCCTCACCTACGATGGACAAATCCGTTCCCGCAACGATGGGCGTCAGTATGTCTATAGCCGCGGTCCCCTTGAGAACACAAGCGGCAGCGAACGTACATTCCTACGCCAGGAAGCTGCCAGCATCGGCGCTATCCGTGTAGCCACCCAGGAAGAAATCGATGCCGAGGAAGAGGCTAAAGCCAAGGAAGAGGAAGAGAAAGCTCTGTCTGGCGAGGAGAACGCCGAGGCCAAGTGGGACCATGACAATGCCGAGAACATGGATAAGCTCAAAGAAGGCGAGGAAGTGCGCATGAAGCCCACCCAGTATGACAAACCCATCATCAACATGAAGGAAATTAAGGAAAAGCTCGAGAACGACCGCTACCTTGTTTTCCTGGACACCAAGGGCTCGGTTGTAGGCTTCAACAAGAGTTCACGCAAGTACTTCACCATCTATGGCGGCAAAAACGGCGCTGCCTCAAGCATCAGCATGAATGGTGAGAACAGTGTGCTCATCAAGACCGCCAACGGTTCCATCACCTATGACCTAGTACATGACCGTGCCAAATCATCCAACTAAAATACAAGAGATATATGACACCTGAACGACGTTTCTACGCCCGATTCTTTTTCAAACTGGATTTGATCCTATTGGGACTGCTGGCCCTGCTCTGGTGGCTCAATAACGTCGTGTATGCGGGTTAAACAACATCAACAAACTGAATATCACCATGGCTGTTGAAATCCGAGAAATACAACCAACCAAGCGCAACCTGCTCAAGTATGTGCACTTTCCCATCGATGTCATCTACCGCGATAGCCAATATTTCATACCACCGCTGGTGACCGACGAGGTGAACAACCTCCGACCCGACAAGAATCCAGCGTTTGACTTCTGCGAGGCAATCTATTTCATGGCTTACCGCGACGGTAAGATTGTGGGACGCATCGCTGGCATCATCAATCACGTGGTCAATGAGCGGAGCGGCAAGAAAGAGGCCCGCTTCGGCTATATCGACTTTATTGATGACGCCGAGGTGGCCGACGCACTTATCGACGCTGTCACCAAATGGGGCAAGAGCAAAGGCATGGAACATTTGACAGGACCTATGGGATTTACCGACATGGATCCTGAGGGAATGCTCGTTGAGGGCTTTGACCGAATCGGTACCACTGGAGCGGTATATAGCCATCCCTATTATCCCAAGCACATGGAACGCATGGGATTTGTCAAAGACGTGGACTGGCTGGAGTTCCTGATCACCATTCCCTCTGAATCGCCCGAAAAGATGGTACGCGTCGCCAATCTCATGAGCGAACGCCTCAACCTGACAACCATCAAATACACCGACCGCAAGAAACTGGTGGCCGATTATGGCGATGCCATCTTCAAGCTGATCAATGTGGCATACGACGAGTTATTCGGCTACTCACCGCTCACCGACAAGCAGATCAAGCACTACATCAAGATGTATCTGCCCTTCCTGCCGCTCGACGATTTGTCGATGGTCGTTGAGAAAGACTCGCGTGAGCTCATCGCTGTGGGCATCACGATTCCTTCGATGTCCAAGGCGCTCATCAAGAACCGTGGACGCTTGTTCCCCTGGGGTTGGAAATACCTGCTTGATGCCTTCAAGCACAACGACGTGGTGGACCTCATGCTCATCGCCGTCAAACCCGAGTACCAAAACAAAGGCGTGAACGCGCTCATCTTTAACGACCTCATCGAGGTGTTCAACCGCCATGGCTACAAGTATGCCGAGAGCAACCACGAGCTGGAAACCAACAGCAAGGTGCTTAAACAATGGGAATACTTCGAGACCGAGCAGCACAAGCGCCGCCGTGCCTATACTAAAGAGATTTGAGCTGGGCTCAAATCTCTAGTTTAGGGTTTAGAGTTTAGGGTTTAGAGAATATCAAAAACAATATATAACCAAGCATTATGAACAATTCAATTCAAGTTATCAGCAAATATGCTCTTGAGGGCTTAGAGACGCAGGCTTTGGAAACTGCCGCCATCGCTGCCAAGCAAACGCTGGAGAGCGGCAATGGCGCCGGCAATGACTTCCTGGGTTGGTTGCACCTGCCCAGCAGCATTGACGAGCAGCAGTTGCAGGACATCGAGCGCTGCGCTGCTGTAATGCGCGAGGAGTGCGAGTATGTCATCACCATCGGCATCGGTGGTAGCTATCTGGGTGCCAAGGCTGTCCTGGAAGCGCTCAGTGACCACTTTGCCGCCTACAAATCCGCGAAAGGACCCAAGGTGCTCTTTGCCGGCAACAACATCGGTGAGGATTACCTGTATGACCTGATGGATCTGGTGCGCGGACACAAGTTCGGCATCATCGTCATCTCCAAGTCGGGAACGACAACCGAACCCGCCATCGCCTTCCGTCTCTTCAAGGAGATGCTGGAGCAGCAAGAGGGCAAGGGCTTCGCACAGCGCAACATCGTCGCTGTGACCGACGCGCGCCGTGGCGCCCTGCGCAACCTGGCGACCCAAGAGGGCTATACCACCTTTGTCATCCCCGACAACGTGGGCGGCCGTTTCTCGGTGCTCACCCCTGTGGGCCTATTGCCCATCGCTGTGGCAGGATTCGACATCCGCGCTCTGGTAGCCGGTGCCGTTGAGATGGAGCAGAATGGCGACGAGCAGGTGATGAACTATGCCATCGCCCGCAACGCCCTGTATCAGAACGGCAAGAAAATCGAGATACTGGTCAACTTCACACCGAGGCTGCACTTCCTGGCCGAGTGGTGGAAACAGCTTTACGGCGAGAGCGAGGGTAAGCAGCACAAGGGAATCTTCCCCGCCAGCGTCGATTTCACCACAGATCTGCACAGCATGGGACAGTGGATCCAAGACGGTGAACGCACTATTTTTGAGACGGTACTCAGCGTGGGCGACCAGCAGCACGAGGTCATCATCCCCAACGATGAGGCAGACCTTGACGGGCTCAACTACATCGCAGGCAAGAATGTGGACTATGTGAACAAGATGGCCGAGCTGGGAACCCGACTGGCGCACATCGACGGCGGCGTGCCTAACCTGCTCATCACCATCCCCGCAGTCAACGAGCGGTACATGGGCCAACTGATTTATTTCTTTGAGAAAGCCTGTGGTGTAAGCGGTTACATGCTTGGAGTGAATCCGTTTGACCAGCCTGGAGTGGAAGCCTACAAGAAGAACATGTTTGCCCTGCTCGAGAAGCCTGGCCACGAGGAGGCTACCGCAGCCATCAAAGCCAAACTCAACAGCTAAAACTTCATACAACAAGAACAACTCTATAATTTAATGAAACTGGTTGTTAATGTTGTTCAACATAGTTAAAGTTGTTTGATAAAAACTAGGAACTAAAAACTAAAAACTAGAAACTAAGAATATGATTTATCCGATTATTTCGGCCGAGGAAGCCGCCGAATTTGTACAAAATGGCTTCACCGTGGGCGTTTCGGGTTTCACATCTCCCGGTTGTCCTCAAGCTGTGCCTATTGCTATTGCCGAGCGAGCCAAGCGTGAACATGAGGCAGGCCGTGAATTCAAGATTAACCTGTTTAGTGGCGCTTCGACCAGCGACCACATTGACGGCGAGTTAACCCGCGCTGACGCGCTCAATTTCCGCACACCTTACCAGTCACACCCCGACATGCGAAAGGCAATCAACGCCAATGCCATCCACTATAACGACCGCCACCTGAGCGAGTTGGCCCAGGAGTTCCGATATGGTTTCTACGGCAAGATGGATGTCGCTATTGTCGAGGCACAAAGCATCACCGACGATGGTGAGCTGATTTTGGGCACATCGATGGGCAACACCGCCACTTGGCTCAAGACCGCTGACAAGGTGATTGTCGAGATCAACGACCAGATTCCCGAGAGCATCCGTGGCATGCACGATGTCTATACCCCCAACGATCCGCCTTACCGTCGCGAGATCCCCATCTTCACGCCTCATGACCGCGTGGGAACCCCCACGGCCCATGTTGACCCCAAGAAGGTCCTGGGCGTTGTCAAGACTTCGCTGCCCATCAGCAAGGAGGGTGCTTTCACCCCGGTTGACGAGGTGACCGCAGCTATCGGCCGCAACGTGTGCGCCTTCCTCGTCAACGAACTCAAACAAGGACGCATCCCCAAGGAGTTCCTGCCGCTGCAGAGCGGTGTGGGCAACATCGCCAACGCCGTACTCGACGCGCTCGACAAGAGCGACGACATTCCCCCGTTCGAGATGTACACCGAGGTGATTCAGGACAGCGTGCTTGAGCTGCTGGAGAGCGGCAAATGCAAGTTCGCCAGCACCTGCTCGATGACGTTCTCCAGTCAGGCAATGGACGAGTTCTTCAAGAAGGGTGAGGCACTGCACAACAAGGTGCTCATGCGCCCCAGCGAAATCAGCAACAACCCCGAGGTGGTTCGCCGTCTAGGTGTCATCACGATGAACACGGCTATCGAAGCCGACATCTACGGCCACATCAACTCGACCCACGTGAGCGGTACGCGCCTGATGAACGGTGTGGGCGGTTCGGGCGACTTTACCCGCAATGCCTACATCAGCATCTTCCTGTGCCCGAGCATCAAAAAGGATGACTGCATCAGCACCATTGTGCCCATGGTTTCCTATCCCGACCACAACCCGCACTCGGTGGACATCATCATCACCGACCAGGGTGTAGCCGACCTGCGCGGCAAGGATCCCGTCCAGAGCGCGAACGAAATCATCGAGCACGCCGCACATCCCGTTTACCGTCCCTTGCTGCGCGAGTATCTCAAGCTCGCCAAGGCCGGCCACGTGATGATGAACCCCGACATCGCTTTTGCCTTCCATAGCACCCTCATGCACGAGGGCGACATGCGCAAGACCGACTTCGCCAAGTTCATGAAATAAACCACCCTCCACGAGGGTATGATACCTTAAACAGGGACGCATCGTCGTGATGTGTCCCTGTTATATTATGTGATATCGGCTTCAGTCGATTTTACTTGCCCTCGTTGCTGAGCAGGAACCGCCGTTTAGGAACAATGGCGGCAAAATCGTTTTGTGTCAACGGCGCGATGCGGTCCAGAATAGCCATCAGGCGCTGGGCAATCTTGTATTCGGTCGGTTCACTCTCGGGAACCTCACGCAGCAGTTGTGTCACCCTTGACTTGATTGCCGAGAACTCAAACACCATCGACGTGTTGAACCAAGCGTCGGCATGACTGGCAAACGGCAGAATCCACAGGTTTTCTCCACGCAGCACACCCGGCCACCATTGCAACGTCTGCAATGCGCTGGCGCCACGACTGTTATAATCCCGGTAAATGCGACGCAACAACCGGTTGTCGTGCTCTTCCAGGCCCACCTTCTCACCATAGTAGATGGTAGCCTGGGCCGTGACAAACAGACGGAACTTCTTTTCCTCATCGATATTGGGTACCAGGAGCGGATTAAGGGCATGGAGACCTTCGAGGAACAACAGGCTGTTACTCTCAAGTTTGAGCGTGTTGCCGCGATAGGTGCGTTCTCCCTTCACATAGTCATAGGTGGGCATCGAGACCTGGTCTCCAGCCAGCAGGCTTGCCACATCGCGGCCCAACTGTTTCACGTCCAGCCCGTAGAATGACTCATAGTCAATCCCGCCATTGGGATCGAGCGGGCGCTGGTCCAGATTCAGGAAATAATTGTCAAGTGAGACCACACACGGCTGGATGCCGTTGTCACGCAGCATGTGGTTAAGGAAGCGGGACGTGGTGGTTTTTCCCGAGCACGAAGGACCCGCCACAAGCACCACACGCATGTCTTCTTGACGGAACCGTCGCGTGATTTCGGTCGTGATACGCTCTAACCGTCGGCTGTGCTGAACTTCATCCTCGGCAATGAGGTCAGGGGCAAGGCCCTTGGAAATCACTTCATTGAAGAGTGAAATACCGTCTTGTCCTTGTGACTCCATGCGGCGGATGTCACCACAAAACTCCTCGAGGGAAATGTGATGGCTTTTCTCTTGCTGTTCGGCACTTGCTGTAATATCGCTCATCTGATAACTAATTTATTATGTTATTGATCTGTTGTCATATTTAAAGATTGTGGGCTCTATTGTCGTACACAATAGAGCCCACAGTCCGTTGCTAGTAGTGGAAGCTGCTGCCTCCCAGGAATTCACGCAGCAAACTCGTGCTGGGAATGTCTTTCTCGTCTAGTGGTTCAAAGTAACTCAAGAATTTCATCAGGCGAGAGGCCTCGGCATACTCAGGAGTGTTGCTGGGCACCTGTTGCAGGATGGGCAACGCGTAGTTCTTCATGACTGATAGCTCAAAGAGCAGTGATGAGTTGAACATCGCGTCGGCGTTCTCGTGGAACGGCATGATCCACTTGTCCTCGCCTCGTCGAACGCTGGGCCAGCGCTGGATCGTCTGCAACGCATTGCTGCCGCGATACATGTGGTCGCGGATGATGCGGCGCAGCAGACGGTTGTCATAGGTGCCGATCCAATTGTGGTCATCAATGCTTAGCGTTGTGAGGGCTGAGACGAACAGACGGAATTTCTGATTATCGGGGATGAGCCGTGTGAGTTCAGGATTCAGTCCGTGGATGCCCTCCATGAGCAGGATATCGCCATCTGAGAGTTTCAGGGTATTACCCAAATACTCGCGTTCGCCCTTCTTGAAATTATAGGTCGGCATGGCCACTTCCTTGCCCGCTAGCAGATCGGTGACATCCTTGTTGAACTGCTCCAGGTCGAGCGAGTAGAGCGACTCGTAGTCATAGTCGCCAGTCTCGTCGCGCGGCGTGCGGTCGCGGTTCACAAAGTAGTTGTCCAGCTCTATGACCTTGGGCACGATATAGTTGGTCATGAGTTGGATGGCCAGCCGCTTTGACGAGGTAGTCTTGCCGCTCGACGACGGGCCGGCAATGAGCACCACGCGTGCCCCACCCTCGTGGTAGCGGCGGGTAATCTCATCGGCAATCTGGATAAAGTGCTTGTTGTGCAGTGCCTCAACGACGTTAATCAACAGCGGGGCATAACCGTCCTTGATAGCACGGTTGAGCTCGCCCACGTCACCCAGACGGATGATTTTGTTGAAATTGATGTGGTCGGTAAATGCTTTAAACAGCTTGGGTTGCGGCTCCCACTTCACCACCTGGTCCAGCTGATTGCGGTCTGGTCCCAGCAGGAGCATACCTTCTTCGTAAGGTATCAGGTCAAACACCTTGAGCATCCCTGTCGAGGGCACCAGCGGCCCGAAGAAGCTGTCGATGATGTCATCAAGCTTGTAATAGACCGTATATAGCTGGTTGATGCCTTCCAGCAGGCGCACCTTGTCCTTTAACCCCTGTTTGCGGAACATCTCGATGACATCGGTCGTGAGCCTCTCGCGGCGCTGGAAAGGGATGTCCTCATCAATAATCTCGGTCATGCGCTGCTTGAGCTTTTCAATGACCTCGGGCGTCAGGAATTCCTCCTCATGCTTGATTTGGCAATAATGACCGTTGCTGATACTGTGCTGGATGCACAGGCGCTTGCCGGGATACAGGTCGTTGAGCGCCTTGTAGAGCACCATGCACAGCGAACGCGTCATCACGCGATAACCCGTGTTGCTGGTAATATCGATAAACTCTACATGCTTGGGTGAAAAGACGGGATAATGCAGATCCTCGACCTTGTTGTTAACCATCACGCACACGGCATCACCTTTCAGGCTCAAACGGCCCTTAATCGTGTCATAGAGGTCAATCAGAACTTCACCCCCATCAATGCTGATATACTCTTTGGTGTTTTTGCAGAACACCTTGAGCTCATCGTACTTCTTCATATGATAACCGAGTACTTTTGTGATTATAAACTGCAAAGTTACGAAATATTCATGATAATCAGTGGTTTTTTTTCAATAATCCGTCAATAATCTCACTCCAGCAGCATTTTTTGTTTTGTTTTAGCTTTAGAAATAATCGGATTTGCTTACCTTTGAGGCATGAGTTCTAAAAATATTAAAAAACAATGAAAGTAAAACTATTAGTTATGGCTATGACGATTGTGAGCGCAATGTGCGGATGCACGGCGCAAGAGAATGAGCAATGTGATGTGTTCAAGACCGAAAGCGGCTTGACGGTGAAGATGTACTGCATCAAGCACGGCAGCTTGAGGATGCAGGTGGGTGACAAGTGGATCTATGTGGATCCCGTGACCACTGCTGTTAAACCCGAGACCGACTACTCTACGCTGCCCAAGGCCGACTACATCCTGGTGACACACGAGCATTTTGACCACTTGGATTCGGTGGCTATCAACCAATTGACCAAAGATGGAACCCGTCTCATCACCAATGCCCGCTGCCATGAGTTGATGAACGGTAAGGGTGAAGTGATGGCCAACGGCGACAGACGTACTTTAACCGAAGGCTGGACCGTTGATGCCGTGCCTGCCTATAATTACTCACAGGCGAAGCTGAATTTCCACCCCAAGGGACGCGACAACGGCTTTGTGCTGACCATCGAAGGCATGCGCATCTATATCGCCGGCGACACCGAGGATATCCCCGAGATGGCCAATATCAAGGACATCGACGTGGCTTTCCTACCCTGTAACCTGCCCTTCACTATGACGCCCGAGCAATGCGCCCGCGCCGCCAAGATGTTCAACCCCACGGTGCTGTTTCCCTATCACTACGGCGAGACCGATATCCAACAGGTAGTGAAACTGCTCGATGGTAGCGGCATCGACGTGAGAATCAGGGACTACCAGTAAATCGATTAGAAAATCTAGAAAATATCTATTCAATAACTAGACTACCGCCGCAGCACTGTTGCTGTGGCGGTAGCCATTTCTTGATAAGAGCTGTAGAGGTCTCTAAACTCTAAACTTCAAGGGTTTCGGGCAGATTGCTCGATACCCTTGAATATGATTTACCAACCGGGGTTCTGGCCAATCTGCGGGTTCAGGTTGCGCTGATCGTCAGGAATGGGGAACAGGTTGTACTTGGCATCCCACTTGCGGGGAGCACCGTTGTTCGAGCAGTTGATGTAACCATCAGCATCAACATTGACTTCACCAAGGCTGATGGCATCAAATCCGGCAACGTATGCACCACGGCACAGGTTGGGATTGTTGTCGGTGTCGAGCAGCGAGAGCTGGTTCCAGCGCACGAGTGACCAGTAACGGTCGTTCATGCAGTACATCATCTCGACGCGGCGCTCACGGCGAACCTCCCAAATGATGTTGCTAACGCCCATGTTGTTGGCGGGATCGGCCTCAACACTGGTGAGCAGGTGGGGCATGCCAACGCGGTCACGCAGCAGGTTGATGGACTTGTCAAGGTCGTTCTGGCTGATGTTACCCAGCTCGGCGCAAGCCTCGGCATAGTTCAACAGAATCTCGGCCAACCAGAAGATGGGAGCATCGGTCCAGTTACCATAGGTGCTCTGACGGTTGGTGTTGTCGATGAGGTTGGTATCGAACAGGTAAACACCATAGCCGGTCGAA
This sequence comes from Muribaculaceae bacterium, assembly GCA_017553785.1. Classification (GTDB taxonomy): domain Bacteria; phylum Bacteroidota; class Bacteroidia; order Bacteroidales; family Muribaculaceae; genus Sodaliphilus. The sequence continues at coordinate 27,756 of JAFZKD010000065.1, forward strand.
GCGGTGGACTGAGCACCACCGAAGCGAGCGTAGCCACTGCCGGGGAATTGCAGGATGTGGTCCACCTGGGCAGTCAGGCGCGGGTCGCGGTTGGCGAGCACGTTGCTGATGTC
>JAFZKD010000066.1 GCA_017553785.1 Muribaculaceae bacterium
ATAGACGTTACCGAGGTGATTCAGCAATCCACAGTTCTTCATGTAGTCCACCTCGCCAGGATAGGCGCGGTCGGGCATCAGCCAGTGTTCATCGTCTTTAGCATATAAATCTCCATTCACATCCACATAGTAGCCCATCACTTCGTCGCACACGGTGTATTCCCGCCCAATGATGCCAAAATTGACAATCCACCACAAGGGGTAGCAGCCATCATCTTCCTGGAGTAGCCATGCCTCAAATTTCCCGGATTCATAATAGTCATCATACAAGCCCTCAGGCACATGAATGCGGGTACCGCTCTCGGGGTTGTGCCCTTCGAGGCGCGACTTGTTGAATTCCATGCCGCCATGCTCTTCTTCGCCTGGGGATGGATAAACACCATCCCACCAAGCGAAAGAGTCGAGTTGGTCTGCATCCATCAGGAAATACACATCGGTGACACCCGTGCATCCGCTGAAGGCGTGCGCTTGGATGTCCTCGACCGTTGACGGAATTGCCAAGGTCGTAAGCTTTGTGCAGAAGGCGAACGCCTCTTCTTCAATAGCCACAAGTCCCTCAGGCAAGATGGCTACCTCCAAATTATAACACCTGCAGAATGCGTTTTGACCAATGTAGGTTATGCCCTCGTCAATGGTGAGGAAAACGATGTCCTCGTTGTCCTCAAACGCACGCGCGGCGATTCCCACAACATCCAAACCGTCAACAACGCCGCAGATGTGTAACGATTGGATGGGAGTCTCCTCATCCCATCCAGTAGCGATATAACCCAATTCTGTCGGTGACCATTCATAGGTCACACCGTCAACGACCATATCGGTGGCAGCATGACCTATGGTTGCGGTCAGCAAAGCAAGAATAGTTAATAAAAACTGTTGTTTCATTGCTTGATGATCTGCTTAACGGCACGATAACCATCATTGGTTATTGCCTCGACAAAATAGACACCTGACGCCACATGATTCAGGCTGATAGACATGGCATTATCACCCATCTGTGAAGCGCGTGCGACAATATTGCCGCCGACAGTGTAAACCGTTACCTCACTCAATTGGGCATCACTGCGCACCTGAACCACATCCTGTACCAGGGTAGGCGTGATTGTGATTATAGGTTCAAAGGCATAGAGTTCGTTCACTCCGCTGGAGCCCACGGTCAGTATGACAGGCTCATCCAAATCACCATAGATCATGTCACTCACCCAGAGCAAACTCTCATTGATCTTGACAATCTGACCATTGAGCATAGTGGCAAAGGTTACTTTCTGGCCAGTCTCGTCGGCATTGCCAGCAATCGTGAACATGTAGTAACCCTCCTCGGTAGCTGTGGTCACACCACGGCACTCGTCTCCTATGAAGGCACCAACAGTCAATGTATCGACTTGTACATCATCGATCATCACACGAGCCACTACATTCATGTTATCGCTGAACTGATGGTGGTCAACGGGCTCGAACGGCGAGTTGGATGGCATACGCATGACTCTCATGGGAGCGAAATTATAGGCGTCATCAACCGTGGGATAGCGGAAGGAAACGGCATTGGGATTATAAGACTTGTAGTAATAACCCATACCTGGGATGACGGCACCCAAGTCACCTTCCCACTTGTAGCCGTCGTAGAAGGCCACCCGGCTCTTGCTCTTGATGATGTCGCCACGTGTGGGGGCCAAATCGGCGAATGCCTCGCCTAGGCTCAGGTTGTAAATCGACAACGGGCCAATCCAGTTCCAACCTGGATAAATGGTCTGGAAAGTTTCCTGCGTGTTGATGCGGTGTCCCACGATGTTGTAATTCACATCCTGTTTCACCTTGATCTTGTATAGGTTGCCGATGGCTACCGTGTCCAGTCCCTCGGAAGTCCACTTGGTGCCACTGTTCATGGCAAAGCCTTCCTTGCCCTTGATGGTGTTGAACACCTTACTGTGGCCAAACACGTTCTCTAGGTCGGCTTTACCCTCATCAGGCTCGACATAGAGCGAAATCCAGTTCCACCCAGTCTTGAGGTCGCACAACTGTTCAATCTGTTCACCTGCCATCCACTTGACTGGATTGTCAAAGTCACCGATCAGGTCATTGGGGCGATAGGTCAAATCGAGCATCGCACCATTCAGGTAAGTGACCACATCGCTCAACACAACTCCCTCCTCGGCATCATAGATGCGGAAGCTGACAGGCTGCAGCGCGGTGATGTCTTCCAGACCATAGATAGTCAAATTCACGAAATAAGCGTCGCGACTGGTGACCAATTTGGGCGACGCTACACCACGGCACTCCCCGTCAACAAAGGCAGCAATCTTGGTATTCGTGTTGGTGCATATCTTGTCGCCAAAATAAAGCTGGCCAATCAAGTTCATTGAGCTTTCATACTCGTCTGGCTCAACCGTCCATTGCGGGTCATTGCCACTCACATGGATATTGAGCAACAACGGCGAACTGATGTCGTCATCGTTGACAGCGTAGGCATAGACCGAATGAGAACCTACAGGAGCATCAGCGCCGATAGTGAACTGCACAGGCAAGGTCTCGTCGATTGAGAGCACGCCCTCGCTCACCGACGGTACAATCCAACCAGGCAGGCCAGAGATGGCGAAACGCTCACTCTCACGGCCCTTGTTGTGTAATGTGGCCGTGACAGCGACTTCGCTTAAGCGGTCTTTCTCGATGGAGAGTGCATCCTCGTCCCACTCCAGGGTGTTGTAATCGACCACAGCACTCCATGTGATGGCCTCGGAGAGGTTATCCTGCATGTCTCGCAC
>JAFZKD010000067.1 GCA_017553785.1 Muribaculaceae bacterium
AAGCACTTCCTCGCCGCCGTTCCCAGCACTGCCAAGCGCATCGCTGTGCTCGACCGCACCAAGGAGCCCGGCGCCAACGGCGAGCCCCTGTATCTTGACGTGAAGGACTGCTTCTACGGCACCGAGAATGCTCCCGTTATCGTGGGCGGCCGCTACGGCCTCGGTTCCAAGGACACCACGCCCGCCCAGATTCTCGCCGTTTACGAGAACCTGGCCCTGCCGATGCCCAAGAACCAGTTCACCATCGGTATCGAGGACGACGTGACCTTCGCCTCGCTGCCCATGAAGGAAGAGGTTGCCATGGGTGGTGCCGGCATGTTCCAGGCCAAGTTCTACGGTCTGGGTGCCGACGGTACCGTGGGTGCCAACAAGAACAGTGTGAAGATTATCGGTGACAACACCGACAAGCACTGCCAGGCCTACTTCTCCTACGACTCCAAGAAGTCGGGTGGTTTCACCTGCTCGCACCTGCGTTTCGGCGATGAGCCCATCCGCTCGACCTATCTGGTGACCACACCCAACTTCGTGGCTTGCCATGTTCAGGCCTATCTGCACATGTATGACGTGACCCGCGGTCTGCAGAAGGGTGGTACCTTCCTGCTCAACACCGTTTGGGACGCCGACAAGCTGGCCGAGAATCTGCCCAACAACGTGAAGAAGTACTTCGCCGACAACAATATCAAGGTTTACTACATCAACGCCACCAAGATCGCTCAGGAAATTGGTCTGGGCAACCGCACCAACACCATCCTTCAAAGCGCCTTCTTCCGTATCACCGAGGTCATCCCTGTTGACCTGGCCATCGAGCAGATGAAGAAGTTCATCGTCAAGTCCTATGGCCGCAAGGGTGAGGACGTGGTGAACAAGAACTATCAGGCCGTTGACCGTGGTAACGAGTACACCGAGCTGCCCGTTGATCCCGCATGGAGTAACCTCATCGTCGAGGGTGCCGCTGCCGACAACGCTCCCGAGTTCGTTCACAACGTGGTACGTCCCATCAACGCCCAGAATGGCGACTTGCTGCCCGTGAGCGCATTCAAGGGCCGCGAGGATGGTACCTGGGATCCCGGCACCGCTGCCTATGAGAAGCGTGGTGTGGGCGCCTTCGTTCCCGTATGGAAAGCCGAGAACTGTATCCAGTGCAACAAGTGCGCGCTTGTCTGCCCGCACGCTGCCATCCGTCCCTTCGTTATGGACGAGGCCGAGGCTGCCGCATCACCCTTCAAGGAGAGCGACAAGCTCAAAGCCATCGGCAAGGGCTTCGAAGGCATGACCTTCGTGCAGGTGGTTGACGTGATGGACTGCTTGGCTTGCGGCAACTGCGCCGACGTTTGCCCGGGCAAGAAGGGCGAGAAGGCTCTCGTGATGGTTCCCATGGAGGGCCACGAGGAAGACCAGAAGCTCTGGGACTATGCCATCAACAACGTCAAGAGCAAACAGCACCTCGTGGACACCAAGGCCAACGTCAAGAACTCACAGTTCGCTCAGCCGCTGTTTGAGTTCTCAGGAGCCTGCTCGGGTTGCGGTGAGACTCCCTATGTGAAACTCATCAGCCAACTCTTTGGTGATCGTCAGATCGTTGCCAACGCTACCGGTTGCTCGTCAATCTACAGTGCATCGGTTCCCTCAACGCCTTACACCGTCAACGCCAAAGGTCATGGTCCCGCTTGGGCCAACTCATTGTTCGAGGACTTCTGCGAGTTCGGTCTGGGTATGACCATTGCCGACGAGAAGATGCGCACCCGCGTCCTGGGCTTCGTCAAGGAGGCCATCGACGACGCTACCGTTGCTGCCGATGTCAAGGCGCTCTACAAGGAGTGGCTCGACAACTTCAACGATGGTGACAAGACCCGCGAGTTGAGCGACAAGATTCTTGAGGCCATCGAGCACAGCGACAATCCCGCCGACATCACGGTGCGTGAACTGGGTCAGTACCTGGTGAAGCGCTCACAGTGGATCATCGGTGGTGACGGCGCCAGCTACGACATCGGCTTCGGCGGTCTGGACCACGTGATTGCCAGTGGCAAGAACGTCAACATCCTCGTGCTCGACACCGAGGTTTACTCCAACACCGGTGGTCAGGCCTCAAAGGCTACCCCGATTGGCGCCATCGCCAAGTTTGCCGCTGCCGGCAAGCGCGTCCGCAAGAAAGACCTGGGTCTGATTGCCAGCACCTACGGCTACGTATATGCCGCACAGATTGCCATGGGCGCCGACAATGCACAGTGCCTCAAGGCTATCCGCGAGGCCGAGGCTTATGACGGTCCTTCGATCATCATCGCTTACGCCCCCTGTATCAACCACGGTATCAAGGCCGGTATGGGCAAGGCACAGGCCGAGGAGCAGGCAGCCGTAGCATGCGGTTACTGGCACCTGTGGCGTTACAACCCGCAGCTCGAGGCCGAGGGCAAGAATCCCTTCTCTCTCGACAGCAAGGAGCCCAACTGGGACGAGTTCGAGAACTTCCTCAAGGGCGAGGTACGCTACGCATCAGTGCTGAAGCAGTATCCCGACGAGGCTGCCGAACTGTTCGCTGCCGCCAAGGAGAATGCCCAGTGGCGTTACAACAACTACCGCCGTCTGGCCCGCCAGCAGTGGGGCATTGATCCCGAGGCATAATCAGCCCGTCAAACCTAACATTTCACTTGGGGCAGGAAACGCGCGTTTCCTGTCTCAAGTCTTTTTTCCCTTGTGCTTCAACGCATTTTTATATGAAAAATTTGGAAAATCAATCTATTTCTATTACCTTCGCACAGTTTGGATGATTAACTATTGTTGAATTCATTTTAATATTTGTTCTTATGGAGAAAAGATTTCATACTTTCATGAGATTAAGCTGGCTGCTTTGTTTATTTCTTGTGGCACTTACAGCACCAGCTCAGGATGAAACGACGCCACTAAATGGCGATGTGAACTGCGACTATGAGGTGAATATTGCCGATGTGAACGCGCTTATCGACATCATTTATGACGGTGGAACCTACAGTGCCGCAGCCGATGTAAATCAAGACGGCGAAATAAATATCTCCGACGTGAATTCCATCATTAACCTCTTTTTTGAGATACAAGCCAGCCACATCAACAAATTCACCGTGGGAGGCGTGTCGTTCAAGATGATTGAGGTCGAGGGTGGCACATTCGTGTCGAAGCATAGCCCCCAAGTGACCTTGTCACCGTTTGCTATCGGGCAGACCGAGGTGACGCAAGCCTTATGGGTGGCCGTGATGGGCAGCAATCCGAGTTATTTCAATGGCGACAGCCACCCCGGCGACCTCGACCACCCTGTCGAGCAGGTGTCATGGGACGACTGTCAGGAGTTCATCGCCAAGCTCAACGAGATGACAGGCAGGACATTCCGACTGCCTAGCGAGGCTGAATGGGAATTTGCCGCACGCGGTGGCAACTATAGCCAAGGTTACATTTATGCCGGCAGCGATGATAAAGATGAAGTCGCATGGCACAGGCAGAATTCCGGCCATAAAACTCATCCTGTGGCTGAGTTGGCCCCCAATGAATTGGGGTTATATGACATGAGCGGCAATGTGGAAGAATACTGTCTGGATGGATATGAAAGCTACTTCTGCAGCAATCCGCTGACCAACCCGATTATGCAAACATCCGGCAATGAACATGTGGTTTGTGGCGGCAGTTGGAATAACACCTTCTCGATAGGTTCAAGAGGCCCGGGTTCATCAGCATGGCTTACAAGAGGTCTGCGACTTGCTATGGGCGAACCCACTTACCCGCCACTGTCGCTGTCAAAATATGATATTAAAATCAACGACGGCTGGTGTGACACATTGACCATTGCGGGCGGCAGCGGACTCTATCAGGTGGACTGCGATAACAGCAAAGTACTGACCACTTCACTTGACAGCACCACCATCAGGATAGATGCCATCAACGCGGGACCGGCACTTGTCACAGTCAATGACCTCTCCAACGGTGTACAGGCAACCATCACCGTGACATCTAACCCGAGCGAGTTTGTCATAGAGAAATTTACCGTGGGCGACGAGACATTTGCCATGATCAAGGTTGACGGCGGCACGTTCATGATGGGTGCGACACCCGAGCAGGAGCCCGAAGCCACCGACGACGAGCGACCGGTTCACGAGGTAACGCTCTCATCGTTCTACATCGGGCAGACCGAAGTGACAGTGGGATTGTGGAAAGCCGTGATGGGCTACTGTCCTATACCGTCCTATGTCCCAGAACATAATCACGACCCCAGAATGCCTGCGCGGTACGTATCATGGGACAAATGTCAAGAGTTTATCGCCAAACTCAACGAGATGACAGGCAGGACATTCCGCATGCCCACCGAGGCCGAGTGGGAGTTCGCCGCACGTGGCGGTAACTATAGCCACGGCTACAAGTACGCCGGCAGCGACAATCTTGACGATGTCGCCATCCATGAACCCAAAAGCACTCTTTTCGTCAGAACGTCATTCCCCAACGAGTTGGGGCTGTATGAAATGAGCGGCAGCATGTGGGAATGGTGTCAGGACTGGTTCGGCCCCTACAGCAGCGAGTCGCTCGTCAATCCGGTTGGACCCCAATCAGGCACTGACCGCGTTATTCGTGGTGGTGGCTACTTTTGGCCCGATCCCACGTTCTGCCGCGTGTCCTACCGTACTGGTATCGAACCGGTAACCGATAACTCCAACATCGACTTGCGCCTCGTCATGGACGACTACACGAGTGTGCCATAAATCTGCGAGGCTGAGGCATAATTGACCTGCAAGATTCTATTGAACAATATCGCGAGGTTGGGACAGGATTCCAGCCTCGCGCTTTTATGCCCCCTCGTCGATGACCGCTGCCGTAGCACTCCTTTGCATTGAACACCTGACAGGTGGCAAGGGTATGACAACTGTTTGCTGTTCGCACACCACCGCTGACGCGGTGACACATGCTGCAAACTTTGTCGAAACTAAAGGTTCATCGCCCTCGATGAGTTTGAGGATATCATAGGGCATGGCGTTGTCGCCGCCCCACGGGACATAGGACAGCGACTTGTCAATAATGACGGGAACGATGTCCACGTCCTCCTTGAACACCTTGCTGCTATCCACCTTGAACGCTGCTGAAGCATTTAAGTTGGGGATGGTTTCTACACTATTAAAATTTACTCCATAATCTCGCGGTTTAAGTTTCCGCAAAATTATGGAGTCATATCCGTTAGTCAAAAGACAAAGATTATTCTTGCATTAAAGCTATCGGATAACGCAATACTTCATCCATAAAAGATTTGAGAATGTCCTCTTGCTCTGATACACTCTCAGACAAATTAAACTTTTTATGAAGATCGTCGGAAAGCTCGAAAGTCAAATAATGCTTTTCTTCAAAATATGGTTTAGTAAATGTTTCTTGTTTTGCCCATTTAGTAGAATAAGGTAAAACCATCTTGCAGTAACCTTCACCCCATCCGGGCTTATTATAGAACTCTATTGCTATTACTGGTTCAGGATCATTATAATAGACTCCAATCCAGCCCCAAATATCTGATTTAACTTTAAGATGCTTTGTTTTATACTTTACCTCAAAATTCACTCCAGTAAAGCCCAAACGACTTGCTGTAGAACCACATACACTATTACTGCTGTATATAGACAATTCAAAGTCTTGCTCTTCTCTTTCGGAAATTTTTTCAAAAATTTGGACCAAACAATAGAGTGAATAAAGTCCATCTAATTTCATTGGTTGTTCTATTCTTACCATATTACATACATTCTCAATATAATTCAAATATCCCTGCCAAAATTGTTTTTGTTCCTCATCATCGGGAAGATTATTTTTCAATGTGTCATAGAACTCTTCCCAGGTTCTTAATTGATACTCTCTTGACAGTGCTTCTTTATCTTGTACCTTATAATTCGTAATGTAACCAAATCTTGACGGAGGGACGTTGAAGGCTTCATCATACTGGCCAAAATGATGACTATGATTGTAAATTTTGTTCTCAATCAAATATGTTAAGCCATCACAGTCTATAACAAAATCTGGTCTACTACCTTCTCCTGATTTCTCTCTTTCAATAATAATCTCTTTTGTAAGATCTATGTCCTCAAAAAAAAACCGAAGAAAAGCATTTCTGAACGATTCACATGATTGACACATAGCCCACGTTAAGTCAGAAAGATCATTCTCTTTTCTGAATCGAATCGATAAATAATAGAAAAAGTCATTTAACATACTCAGATCTTTTATAAGCCGACTGCAAAGATACGACAATTATCTCAAAGATGAACTTCCATGCCATTGATTTCGAATATGCAGCAGATGCGGGCCTGGCGTATCTGAAGCGAATCCAGCAGTTTGAATTGCTGGGTGCCTTGATAGAAATTGTAGCGCAGGGGGATGCAGTTGCGCCAGCACTGAATCTCCCCGCTCTTGGTCCAGAGCTTGAGGTCAACGGGGTCGCCCGCCTTGAGCATCTTTCTTAAAGTCGAAATATGAATTGAATTCATTTTTCTCCTGTTTAATGGTTAATGGATAATGTTTAATGAGTATTTTTGCCAGCAAAAAGCAGTGTTATGGACGACTTTCAATTCCAATTTGAGAAGCTGAATGCTTGGCAAGAAGCACGAAAACTCGTGGTGAACGTGTATCGGTTGTTGGAAAAGTTTCCGAAAACCGAGAACTATGCGCTTTGCGACCAGTTGCGCAGAGCTGCAATATCTGTACCCTCCAATATAGCCGAGGGCACGGGGCGGATGGCAGTTAAAGAACAAATTCATTTTCTTGAAATTGCATTTGGTTCGTTGATGGAGGTCTATTGCCAATTACAAATTGCCGTTGACCTCGGTTATATCACTCCTGAAGATTTGCAAAAAGCTAAGCGTGAAATCTTCACTACCTCAAAACTCATAAGCGGTCTGCGTACAAGTAAAGTCGCCCAGCTCGAGAATCATTAAACATTAATCATTCTCCTTTCTCCACGACGTTAGCCGTTTTCTACTGGAATGCGGGGTCAAACTCTTCGGTGAAGATGCGGTCGTGATCTACGGACAGGTAATCTGTCGGCAGATACGTCCGCCTGTCTTGGTACTGGTAGGTGAACTTCACGGTGTTGAGTTCACCGTCGGCGTCGCTGATCTCGCAGGTCGGGTCAGTGATCAGGACTATCGGCATACCGATGGGATTGTAGGCCTGCGAGAAGTCGTTGCGCCTGGTAGCCATGCGCACGTCGTGCGAATAGAACAGCTGCTCGATCCACCGGGCTTGCTCCATGGTAAGCCCCGCCGTCTCCACCTCGTACAGCTTCTCGTTCTGCTGGTTGTAGAAGGAGGAGATGCGGTTGGTGACGGCTATCGAGCGGTCAACCTTCGGTTTGTGAGTGGTCACTGCATGGAGTGCGCAACACTCGAAGCAGTTGAACGCATTGCGGAAGTACAGCGTCAGGTTCGGCTCGTCGTCCTGCACATAGAACGTGAAGGCGCGGACCCCGACCTGCACGCTGCAGGCGAGCACCTTGATGTGGTCGCGGTTCCAGCCGTGGGACTCCACGGCATCAAACATGAGCTTCATGTTCACCTCCACTTTGGAGATGGAGTCGTTGGTATTGACCGACATCTGCGGCGAGTACTGGTACACCCGTGGCTCGTCGTCATAGACGCTGGCCACGACACGGTAGCGGACGGCCTCCTGGGAGTACGCCTTCTTGTAGTAATACAGGAACTCAGTGGCTCCGCTCCACATGAGTTTCCCTTCCATCGTCGTGAGGAAATTTTTGCGCAGGAACTCCTCGATGTCGCCCGTGAAATGCTGCTCCAGATAGATCACCTGGAAGGTGGCCAGCGTTTGGGTGGCGTTGTTGTGCCTAGATCGCAACGTGAAGCTGCGCAGGGCATGGTTGCCCTGGCGCAT
>JAFZKD010000068.1 GCA_017553785.1 Muribaculaceae bacterium
CATAACCATATCCAGCAAGTAGTTGCTGCATCTCATCGAACGTAAAATCCGACGGCATCGACAGAAATCGCTTCAGTAGTTTATCCTTCTTGCTCATGACCTAGTGTTTTGATGCCGCAAATGTAACTAAAAAATAGTTACCACCCAAATACTATTACAAAAATCTTGCCAAATGCTTTTTGTCATTAGATCAATGGCGCTGGACGAATATCAGCACCTTGTGAATAATCGCTTATTTTTGACCATATTCAACATAACAAGATAATGAATTACCATAAAATGACCATTTTGTTTTTCAAGCACTTGAAAAACAAATACTTTTATCATAAGGAATGACTATCAAATGCCTGTCGTTTTTCAATAATTAGTTGTATTTTTGCAAGCGAGAGTTAAGCCGTTTTTTCAAACTGAAAATTGTGACTTATATGAAACATGGTAGTTTTAATTTTGATACATTCGGGGCTATGAGAATAGTCCTTGTAGTGTTAATGGCTGTTGCATTGCCTTTCCTCCATATTTCATGCAACGATAAATCACGCTATAAAGAGAATGAAGTGATTCTTGAGATGTCTGACTACGTTGACCTGGGACTGCCTAGCGGCACCTTATGGGCCACTCGCAACGTGGGTGCAAGCCGTCCTGAGGAGTGTGGCGACTACTTCGCTTGGGGTGAGACTAAGCCCAATACGGTCTATAGCATTAGAACCTATAAGTGGTTCGAAGATTTTGACAGATGTGGTGTGGATTATGGATGTGGAATCTGGCATAGTGGTTATATATATAAAAAATACAATGATACAGACAACAAGATTGAACTGGATCCAGAGGACGATGCTGCCTATGTCAACTGGGGTTCGCAGTGGCGAATGCCATCGTTGGACCAGTTCAAAGAACTGGTTGAGAAATGCGCTTTGAAAGGGATAGAATATAACGGTGTTATTGGTATGTTAGTAACAGGACCTAACGGGAAAATGTTGTTCTTGCCCGCCGCTGGCTTTCGTGGTGGCGGCGAACTGTTTGAGGTGGTGGATCACGGTAACTATTGGTCGCGCACACTCGATACGTCCGAAAAAGACGAATGCGCATTCAATCTGAGATTCGTTCCAAGGAGTACAATATGGCACCATTGTTTCCCTCGCGCCAAGGGACTCACCGTTCGTCCTGTGCGTGTTTCTCAGAATTAGCGCAGCAGCGTCTTTCCAGATATAGTGCTGTTGATTATCTTTGTGGAGAATCAACAGCGCTTTTATGTTTTTGTGTTTTTTTCGTCCCTATGGCGTCCCGAGAGGTGTGAAAATCAAATGCAACGAGTTGATATTCAACTCGTTGCATTTGCTTGCGGAAAGGGGGGATTCTTTCTCCGCTTCGCTGCGAAAGCGACCTGAAGGTCGATGGCGAACCCAGTGTGTTCGAATCTGCAGCGCCTGTCACGTAAAAATGAAGAAAGAAGCCCACAAGGGACTTCTTCTTCATTTTGCGGAAAGGGAGGGATTCGAACCCACGGTACGCAAAGCGTACAACGGTTTTCGAGACCGCCCCGATCGACCACTCCGGCACCTTTCCAGTCTTGCCCTCGGGATTTTCATAATCTTGGCGGCACCTCAACAAATCAAGCAAGTGTGTTTGTTTTCGGTTTGCACAAGATTTCTCCCCCAAAAGCGGGTGCAAAATTAGGGCAAATTTTCCACCTGACAAAATATTTTCACAGATTTTTCAATCCGTCAATTGTCTTGATGGGATCCTCGGCTCCGAAGACGTAGCTGCCGGCAACAAGGATATCGGCACCCGCTTCGGCAAGCTGGGCTCCTGTCACGTCGTTGACACCGCCATCAATTTCGATTAGGGCATGGCTGCCGTTGAGGGTGATGAGCTGGCGCAGTTCACGCACCTTGTTGAGGGTCTGGACAATGAATTTTTGGCCTCCAAAACCCGGGTTGACCGACATAAGCAGCACGAGATCCACGTCACAGATGATGTCCTTCAACAATGATACTGGTGTGGCGGGGTTTAGCGACACGCCGGCTTGCATGCCTGCGTCGTGGATTTGCTGCACCACGCGGTTGAGATGGATACATGCTTCCTGATGAACAGTCATGATGGCGGCACCGCAGTCGCGCACCTCGTTGATGAACTTCTGCGGCTCGACAATCATCAAGTGGACGTCGAGGGGCTTTTGGCACAGGCGCTGCACGTGCTTGATGACGGGGAACCCGAACGAGATGTTGGGCACGAATACGCCGTCCATCACGTCAAGGTGCAGCAAGTCGGCATTGCTACGGTTAATCATGTCGATGTCTTTGGCCAGGTTGCCAAAGTCGGCTGACAGTAGGGAGGGAGATACTTTCATATCTGTTCTGTTTTTGTATTATTTTTTTCAATCAACAGGAACAACGATGAACAAAACCAACAACAAATTTATGTTTAATTGCAGTTTTGATAGTTGTCAGTTGTTTTGGTTGTTTGATGAATCAGTTGTCGTTTGGTGGGTCGGACGCTTCCTGATCGCCTGGTAGGCCAGGAAGAGGACGATGAATATCGCGAGCGCATATCCTGCCCACGACAGATAGCGGTTGTAGTGCTCGAGTTGAGCCAACAGCTCCTGTTCAGGGAAGTGCAGACTCAGCCAATAGCCCAATCCTGCCAAAACCACGTTCCACAGTCCTGCTCCCAGCGTGGTGAACAACGCGAAAGTGCCAAAGTTCATGCGCGACAGTCCAGCGGGAATCGAGATGAGCTGACGGATAGCGGGAATCAACCTGCCCAAGAAAGTCGAGATGGCACCATGACGGTCAAAGTAGGCCTCGGCTTTCTCCACTTTCTCGGCGTTGATGAGGCACATGTGACCGATGCGGCTGTTGGCAAACGCATAGACTACAGGACGTCCGATGAGCAATGAGAGCACATAGTTAATGACCGCGCCAATGAGCGCTCCTAGTGTGGCGATGATGACAATCATCATGATGTTCATGTCACCGTTTCTAGCCGCAAAATAGGCGGCAGGGGGTATCACCACCTCGCTAGGGAAGGGGATGAACGAACTCTCGATGGCCATCAGCAGCAGGATGGTGCCATAGGTCAAGTGCTCCTTGTACCAGTTATAGATGGTGACAATGTCGTGTGGCATGTAGAGCAGCACGGCGACGGCGGCTGCCAGCAGCACCACAAGTATAATAATGAGTTGTATCGTATCTTTTTTCATATTAAACAACAATAGTTGTGGCAGATTGGATGAATGCTTCTTCCTGATAGGTGGTCACCCCATTGGGGCCTTGAAGGATTAGTCGAATTTTTTCCTGCGGAAGATAAAGTTGTGACCCAGATATTTGTCGCGCACAGTCGGGTTCTCGGCCAGTTCCTCGCTGGTGCCCTGAAACAGGATTTTGCCCTCGAACAGCAGGTAGGCCCTGTCGGTGATGCTCAATGTCTCGGGGGCGTTGTGGTCGGTGATCAGGATGCCGATGTTTTTGCTCTTGAGGCTGTACACAATGCTCTGGATGTCCTCGACAGCAATGGGATCGACGCCGGCAAACGGCTCGTCAAGCATGATAAAGCGAGGATTGATGGCTAAACCGCGAGCGATCTCTGTTCGACGGCGTTCGCCACCCGACAAGCGGTTACCCAAGTTCTTGCGCACCTTTTGCAAGTGGAATTCACTGATCAACTGCTCAAGGCGGTCCTTTTGCTCGGCTGGCGTGAGTGAGGTCATCTCCAGTACGGTGCGGATGTTATCCTCTACACTGAGTGTGCGGAATACAGATGCTTCCTGCGGCAGATAGCCGATGCCCAGTTGGGCGCGCTTGTAAACGGGTAGGGTGGTGATGTCCACGTCGTTGAGGAACACGCGTCCCTCGTTGGGGGTCACCAGTCCGGTTGTCATATAGAAAGTTGTCGTCTTACCGGCTCCGTTAGGACCAAGTAAGCCGACAATTTCGCCCTGATGCACATTGATGGAAACATGATTGACGACCGTTCGCTGGCGGTATTTTTTTACCAGGTTGTCGGTGCTGAGCACGAGCGTTCCCGCCTCGCCCGACGCGTTTAGCCGTGCTGCTGTCTCCTTGTCATTGCGCTTGACTGGGGCGGTTGAAGCCTCGCCGGTGGCTTTGACGCTGTGTTGCCAAGGCAGTTTCATTTCTTTTTGTTGGTAGTCAGGCGACCCTTGATGTAGTCGGTGATCAGGTTGATGGCCACCTCGTTGTTGCCGCCTTCAGGAATAATGATGTTGGCAAATTTCTTGGTCGGCTCGATGTGCAGCTGGTGCATGGGCTTGAGCACGCGCTGGTAGCGTTCGATGACGGCTTCGGCGGTTCGGCCACGCTCGATGCAGTCACGGGAGATGACGCGAATCAGGCGGTCATCGCCATCGGCATCCACAAACACTTTGATATCCATCATCTTGCGCAGACGGGCGTCAACAAGGGCCATGATTCCCTCGATGAGCACCACATCGTGGGGACCCATGGGGACGGTCTCTTTTTGGCGCGAGCAGGTCAGGTAACTGTAAGTGGGCATTTCGATGGACTCACCCTTCTTGAGCATCTTCACATGCTCCAGCAGCAGGTTCCAATCAAATGCAGCGGGTTCATCAAAGTTGATGTTCTGACGCTCCTCTACGGGGACATGGCTTGAATCCTTGTAATAGGAGTCTTGAGAAATCACACCTACTTCGCCCTCGGGAAGGCGTTCCATAATTTTACGCACTACAGTGGTCTTTCCTGAGCCGGTGCCGCCGGCAATACCGATGATAATCATAACATTAACTTGATTTTATAGTTCACACTTAATGCTGAATGATGTCACATGGACACATTCAAACATACAAAGGTAGCAAAAATAATGACAATTCTAGAGACTTTTTTCAAGAAATCTTGAAAATTTTTTGTCCGGCAACTTGTCACACAGCGGACTGTCAGTATTGCTGACAATGTGTCAGCCTGTTGTGATTGGCACACGGTTTGCAAGAATATGGGAGGTGACCTGTGTCATGTGGTCACCACTCAAGATTGAATTAACAACATTAAAAACATAAAAACTAAAGAAAGAGAGATTTTATTATGGGAAAGATTATTGGTATCGATTTAGGAACAACTAACTCGTGTGTTTCGGTTCTGGAAGGCTCAAAGCCTGTTGTGATTCCCAACAGCGAAGGCCGCAACACGACGCCTTCGGTAGTTGCTTTCAAGGATGGTGGCGAACGCATCGTGGGCGATCCCGCTAAGCGCCAGGCCATCATGAACCCCACGGGTACCGTATTTTCTATCAAACGTTTCATGGGCGAGCAGTATGACCATGTCCTGAAGGATGTGGAGCGCGTGCCCTACAAGGTGGTGAACAACGGCAGCAACCAGCCCCGCGTGGAGATTGCAGGTCGCCAGTACACCCCGCAAGAGATTTCGGCAATGATTCTCCAGAAGATGAAGAAGACTGCCGAGGATTATCTTGGAACCACCGTCGACGAGGCTGTGATTACCGTGCCTGCCTATTTCAACGATGCCCAGCGCAAAGCCACTAAGGAAGCCGGTGAGGTTGCTGGCCTGAAGGTGCAGCGCATTGTCAACGAGCCTACCGCAGCCGCTCTGGCCTATGGTCTGGACAAGGACAACAGCGACAAGCGCATCGCAGTGTTTGATTTGGGTGGCGGTACGTTTGATATCTCGATTCTGGAACTGGGTGACGGCGTGTTTGAGGTAAAGGCCACTAATGGTGACACCCACCTGGGTGGTGACGACTTCGACCAGCGCATCATCACTTGGCTTGCCGATGAGTTCCAGCAGGAGAACAACATGGACCTGCGCAAGGATCCCATGGCTCTGCAGCGCTTAAAAGAAGCAGCCGAGAAGGCCAAGATCGAACTTTCCAGCTCCACCAGCACCGAGATCAATCTACCTTATATCACCCAGCTTGACGGTATGCCCAAGCACTTGGTGAAGACCCTTTCGCGTGCCAAGTTTGAGCAGTTGTGCGATGACTTGATCCAGAGCACTATCGAGCCTTGCCGCAAGGCGCTTGCCGATGCTGGATTGTCGACCAACGATATCAACGAGGTGATTCTCGTGGGTGGTTCAACCCGTATTCCCGCTGTTCAGCAGATTGTGGAGAAGTTCTTCGGCAAAGCTCCCTCTAAGGGCGTTAACCCCGACGAGGTAGTCGCTGTGGGTGCCGCTATCCAAGGCGGTGTGCTCACTGGCGATGTCAAGGACGTGCTGCTGCTCGACGTGGTGCCCCTGAGCGTGGGTATTGAGACCCTGGGTGGTGTGATGACCAAGCTCATTGATGCCAACACCACAATTCCCGCCCGTCGCAGCCAAATATTCTCGACTGCTGCCGACAATCAGCCCGAGGTGGAGATCCACGTGTTGCAGGGTGAGCGTCCCATGGCTAAGGATTGTAAGACTTTGGGTCGTTTCCACTTGGATGGTATCGCTCCCGCTCCCCGTGGCATTCCTCAGATCGAGGTGACCTTTGAGGTCGATGCCAACGGTATCATGAACGTGAGCGCCAAGGACAAGGCCACCGGCAAGGAGCAGAGCATCCGCATCGAGGCTTCGAGCGGATTGAGTGACGCCGAGATCCAGCGCATGAAGGATGAGGCTACCGCCAACGCCGCAGCTGATGCCGCCGAGAAGGAGCGTGTGGACAAGATCAATGGTGCTGACGCCCTCATCTTCCAAACCGAGAAGGTGCTCAAGGATAGCGGAGACAAACTGCCCGCCGACATCAAGGGTCAGATCGAGGGTGCCCTTGGCAAACTCAAGGATGCCCACAAGAACCAGGATCTCGCTGCCATCGACACCGCTTCTGCCGAACTGAATTCTCTGTTCGAGAAGATGTACCAGCAGGCAGGTGGCGCTCAGGGCCAGCCCGGAGCAGGCTTCGACCCCAGTAACATGGGTGGCGCAGGCTTCCAGGGCAATCCTGGCGGCAGCGCTCCCAACCAGGGCGGAGACAACGTCGAGGACACCACCTACGAGGAAGTGAAGTAAATTTTCGAGTAATAATTATTAGGACGGCATGTCGCTGTGATGCGATATGCCGTTTTTTTAGTAGCTTGTATTAAGTGGGACATTCAGTTCAAGCGTTTGAATAACATGGAGAAAATGCTGAAATCGTAAATGTTCGGTGAACAGGAGTATTGCGATTCGGCTACATTGCTGCTTCGGTTGTGCTTGGGAAAAGTTGCCGTTTCTCAAGGTAAACGATTGCAATCATGTTAACATGTTGATTTGTTGGGTGTTTTGCCTAGCAGGCCCCATAATTCCGGCTCATAGTTAACAAGTAGCCTAAATATCTGATTGATAGTAATCTATCTCGTGTTTGGATGGACTGCATGAATGTGCATCACAGAATATAAATGAAAAAATGATAAAATTTGAGGATTTTTTTGTACCTTTGTGCCCAAATTTTCAATGTTTAACTAACAAGTAATGTTGGACTTACTGTTTGAAACCAGTTGGGAGGTCTGTAACAAGGTGGGCGGCATTTATGCTGTGCTTTCCACTAAGGCCAAAACCCTCCAAAAAAGATATAAAGATAATCTCATCTTCATCGGCCCCGATTTGTGGAGCGCCGAGAATCAGTCACCCACGTTCGTAGAGGCACGGACACCGCTAGCTGCATGGCTCAGCCAGGCAAAGCTGCCCGAGGGCATGCGTGTAAGGGTAGGGCGCTGGGATATTCCCGGCAAACCGATTGCGGTACTTGTGACGTTTAATGCCTTGTACACCTACAAGGACGCGCTGTACACCGATATGTGGAACCGATACCGTGTAGATTCCCTTCACGGCTATGGTGACTACGATGAGTCGTGCATGTTTGCTTATGCTGCGGCTCTGGTCATTGAGAGCATCGTCAAGTGGAAAAAATCACCTAAGATGAAGGTGGTTGCCCATTTCGATGAATGGACGACTGGAATGGGACTGCTGTATGTCAAGAGCCATCTGCCTCAGGTGGCCACTGTCTTCACAACCCACGCCACGAGCATCGGCCGCAGCATCTGCGGCAACGGCAAGCCGCTGTATGACTACATGCAGGGCTACAATGGCGACCAGATGGCTTGCGAACTAAACATGCAGTCGAAGCACTCGTTGGAGAAGGCCGCAGCCCATGCTGCCGACGCTTTCACCACGGTGAGCGATGTGACCGCACGTGAGTGCCTTCAACTGCTGGAGCGTTATCCTCTGGTGACCCCCAATGGCTTTGAACAGAACTATGTCCCCAAGGGGGCGAAGTTCACTTCCAAGCGGATTGCCGCACGCCAGTGCATGTTGAAGGTCGCATCCTGTCTCACGGGACAGGATTTTGCCGATGACACGTTGATTGTTGCCACCTCGGGACGTCTTGAGATGCGCAACAAAGGCATCGACGTTTATCTGGATTCCATTTCGTCGCTGCGCAATTCCCTTAGGTTTGTGTCGAGCAAAGCGCGCAAGGTAGTGGCACTGGTGTTGGTGCCCGCTTGGATGAAGTCGCCTCGTGCCGACTTGGTCGAGAATCTCAATTCCACCAAGCCTGCGCGTCTGTTTGACCCCGTGATCACCCATCACTTGCACAATCAGGACAACGATCCCATCTATAACCGCATCAATGCGCTGGGCTTCCACAACGATCCTCAGGACAAGGTTACCGTCATTGACGTGCCTTGCTATCTCAACGGAGACGACGGTGTCTTCAACATGTCCTATTATGACCTACTGGCTGGCCTTGATGCTGCGGTGTTCCCGTCTTATTACGAGCCGTGGGGATACACACCGCTTGAGAGTGCCGCCTTTGGCGTTCCCACCATCACGACAGATCTGGCTGGCTTCGGTCAGTGGGTGCTTGATCGTTTTGGTGATGATTCTGACCGTTATGGCGTGAAGGTGCTCCACCGTACCGACAGTAACTATGAAGAGACCTTCAGGGCAATTGCGATGAGCCTGATGAACCTGTATGTGATGAGCGATAAGGTCAACCGCGCTATTCGCAACGCCAACCGGACGACCAGCAAGGCAGCATCGTGGGAAAACTTCATCGAACACTACGACAAGGCCTATGAGCAGGCACTGCTCCGTGCCGCAGAACGGCGCTGATACCCTCTAGACGAGAGTAATGATACTTACAACAGAAAAATAAGAATTAACAACTAAAATATTTTTATGAAAATTCAAGTCAGTAACAGCAATGACCCGCAGTGGAGAAATATCACTGTAAAATCAGATTTACCAGGTAAACTCAACAAACTCAACGAGATGTCGCGCAACTTGTGGTGGGCATGGAACTCCGAGGGCAAGACCCTGTTCCATGATCTTGACCGTGACACATGGCGTGCCACGAGTGAGAACCCTGTGAAGATGTTGCACCGTCTCACCAATGAGAAGATTGACACTATTCAGGCCGACTCTGCTATGATGCACCGCATCGACACCACATACGAGCTTTATAAGGAATACATGAAGAAGCCTTTGCGCACCGATCTTCCGTCAATTGCCTACTTCTGCATGGAGTATGGACTGTGCAATGCGCTCAAGATTTATTCGGGTGGTTTGGGAATCTTGGCTGGTGACTATGTAAAGGAGGCTAGTGACCGTTGCGTGAACATGACTGCCGTCGGTTTCCTTTACCGTTATGGCTATTTCACACAGACCCTCTCGATGGACGGCCAGCAGATAGCTAACTATGAGGCCCAGAACTTCAACCAGTTACCCATTGAGCCTGTACTTGACGAGAATGGACATCAGTTGGTTCATGAGGTGCCTTATCCCGGTCGCACCATCTATGTTAACGTGTGGCAGGCAAACGTGGGTCGTGTGAAGCTTTATTTGCTTGACACCGACATAGACCTAAATAGCGAGTATGACCGCGAAATCACCCACAAGCTCTATGGTGGTGACTGGGAGAACCGCATCAAGCAGGAGTATCTGCTGGGTATCGGCGGCATGTTGCTGCTCAAGCGTTTGGGCATCAAGGCCGACATCTATCACTGCAATGAGGGTCATGCGGCTCTTCTTAATCTGCAGCGTCTTGTGGACTTTGTGAATGAGGAAGGCTTGAGCTTCAACGAAGCCCTTGAAATCGTGCGTGCCACTTCTCTTTATACCGTTCACACCCCTGTGCCCGCTGGTCATGACTATTTTGACGAGGAGCTCTTCGGCAAATACATGGGTGGTTACCCCGAGCGTTTAGGCATTTCCTGGCAGGAACTCATGGACATGGGTCGTGAGAACCCCGGCAGTGATGAGCGATTCTGTATGAGCACCTTCGCTCTCAACACCACACAGGAAAGCAATGGTGTGAGCTGGTTGCATGGCGAAGTGAGCAAGAAGATGTTCGCCGGCATATGGAAAGGCTATGATCCCGTAGAGTCTCATGTGGGTTACGTCACTAATGGCGTGCACATGCCCACTTGGGCCGCCAGCGAGTGGAAAGTGTTCTACAAACAGGTCTTGGGTGACGATTTCTTGGACAACCAGGAACTGGAATCTGCATGGGCACCCTTGCTGAATGTACCTGACGAGAAGATTTGGGAGATGCGCATGATCTTGAAGCAGAAATTCATCCGTTTTGTCAAGCGTGACTTCAAGGAGAGTTGGCTCAAGAACCAAGGCGATCCCACCCGCATCACCAGCATCGTGGATAAGATCAATCCTGACGCGCTGCTCATCGGCTTTGCCCGCCGTTTTGCCACCTACAAGCGTGCCCACCTCATCTTCAATGATTTGGATCGCCTCAAAAAGATTGTGAACAACGAGCGTTACCCCGTTCAGTTCATCTTCGCTGGTAAGGCTCACCCAGCCGATGGTGCAGGCCAAGGCTTGATCAAGCGTATTATCGAGATCAGCAAAATGCCCGAGTTCCTGGGTAAGATTATCTTCCTCGAGAACTATGATATGACGCTCTCAAAGCGACTCATCACTGGTGTTGACGTGTGGTTGAACACCCCGACACGTCCCTTGGAGGCTTCGGGCACTTCGGGTGAGAAGGCCGAAATGAACGGTCTGCTCAATTTCTCGGTGCTTGATGGATGGTGGTATGAGGGTTACCGCGAGGGTGCCGGTTGGGCTTTGACTAGTAAGCGCACTTATACCGAACAGGCCCAACAGGATAAGCTCGACTCAGCGACAATCTACTCGATGCTCGAGAATGAGATTATCCCCCTGTACTTCGCCAAGAACAGCAAGGGTTATTCGCCTGAGTGGGTTCAGTATATCAAGAACTCGATGGTCCACATTGCCCCCAACTATACTATGTCGCGCATGATGCAGGACTACTTTGTCAAGTTCTACCGTCCTCAGACAGAACGCGCCAATAGACTCATAACCAACAATTACGCATTAGCTCGCGAAATCGTGGCTTGGA
Source organism: Muribaculaceae bacterium (assembly GCA_017553785.1). Taxonomy (GTDB): domain Bacteria; phylum Bacteroidota; class Bacteroidia; order Bacteroidales; family Muribaculaceae; genus Sodaliphilus. Next base: position 11,335 of record JAFZKD010000068.1, read on the forward strand.
AGGAGCGCGTCGCTTCACGTTGGGATGACGTGCGTCTGGTGGGTGAGATCATGGGCAACCGTGATGCCATCGCTGCTGGAAAAGAGGACATTAACGTGACCATGCGCATCGACACCGCCGGCTTGGGACGTGATGTGAATCTCGAACTTGTCGTTTACAAGGAAGAGGACGGACAGACTAAGTTCTTCCGTAAGGCAGCGTTCGACGTGGTGGCTGAGGACGGCAACGTGCTGACCTACAACTGCAAGGTGCCTTTCCGTGAGAACGGTATTTTCCGCTATGCTTATCGTGCGTTCCCCTGGAACGATAATCTGCCCCATCGTCAGGACTTTGCCTATCTGAAGTGGTTCTGATAAGGCTTAGACGGTAACGAAACCGTTAACTGAAGCGCCCCTAGGATTTGGCATTAAAATTCTAGGGACGCTTCATTTCTTGTGGAAAATCAGTGAAAATCCTAATTTTTTAGTGTGGTTTCCAATAATTTTGTATTTTTGTGGGTTAATATGGATTATTCCGCATTGGCGACAATTTAGATGTTTGGCAAAAAAGGAAATATGTTCTCCAAGATGGCCAAGTGGATGGCCTCTGGCATTGTGGGCATGGTGGCGGCTCTGCCGTTTGCCATGTACATCCCTTGGGTTCAGAACAAAGTCGCCGATGTAGCTGCCGAGATCGCAAGCGAAAAGACGGGCATGGACATCAGCGTGGGTGACGTCAGGGTCAAGTTCCCGCTCGATGTCAGCGCAACTGATGTCCAGGTGATTGACCAGAACGGTGACACCCTGTTCAAGGCCGATGAGGTCAAAGCAAATGTGAAACCCAAGCCCTTGCTGGACAAGAAAGTGGAGGCTGAAGACGTTTCCCTGAAAGGTGCCAAGAGCCAGATCAAAACCGAAGATGGCGCTACTGACCTGGATGTGGACCTGGACGAAGCCAAGATCGACAATGCTAAGGTTGACCTGAACAACAATACGGTTGACGTGAATAACGCTTCACTCAAGGGAGGCAAAGCCAAACTCAGCCAGAAACCCGAAAAGAAGAAACCCGATCCTGACAAGGAGCCGAGTAAGCCGTGGAAGGTCAATGCCAATAAGGTCACTGCCGATGACGTGGACTACAAGATGGACATGAAACCCACCATCGACAACCTTGATGCCAAGGTAAAACACGCCGAGGCTAAGGACGTGAAAGTCGATACCGGTGAACAGACTGTGGACGTGGGTGAACTGAATGTCGATGAGGCCGATGTGAACTATCAGCACCCCAGCGAGAAGGATGCCAAGCAATACAGCAAGGATCATCCCATGCCCAAGAATGCCAATGATAATAACGGTGATGATAAGCCCTGGAAGGTGAAGGCCGGCAAGGTAAAGGTGAACAACAGCAAGGGCAAATATTCACAGACAGGCAAGAAACCTAACAAGCCCGGTACCACACTTGACCCTGACAACATCGAGGTAGAGGACGTGAACGCCGAAATCGACAATTTTGAATATGACGGAGAGAACCTCAATGTGCCCGTCAAGCACCTTTCGGGAAAGGAACGCAGCGGCTTGCAGGTAAAAGACGCAAGCGGCACAGTAAACAAGAATAAGAATGGCCTTGACCTCAATAACATGAAGCTCAAGACCAAGGGCAGCGACATCAAACTCGATGCCCATGTGGATCAGGATATGCTTGATGGAAAGCCCAACGGAAAAGCAACCATTGATACCGACAGTAAAATTGACCTTAACGAGGTCGAGAAACTGGTACCTGATGCACGCAAAGCCCTCAAGGATATCCCGCACAACAAGCCCGTGAAAGTCAAAGCCAAGGCACGCGGTAACCAAAACCGCGTGGATGTCCACTCACTGGACGCCGATGTGCCTGGTATTGGACGCATCAAGGGCAAAGGCACCATCTATAATCCGACCGACATGGACCGCATGAAAGCCGACATGGATACCGAGGTGGATTTGCGGGATCCAAGCGTGATCAACAAGATGTTGGGACTCGACGACGTGAAGCTGCCGCCCATGAAGATGAGCGGAAAAATCAACAAGGAAGGTTGCAAATGGGTGGCACGAAATCTACGTGTCTCGACTGGTGGAGGCTCTATGCGGGGAGACGGTTACTACGATGTCTGCAATGAGAATTATGACGTTGATGCCGACTTCAACAACTTCCCTGTCAAGTCGTTCCTGCCTGATTATGATGTCCGCAACCTCACGGGAAGTGTCAATGCTCGTGGCCATGGATTTGACTTCACCGATTGCGGCTCGACATGGACCGATGCGACAGTCAATCTAGCTAGTGTGCGTTATAACGGCACCCACTATGGTAACGTGAAGGCGCGCGGTAAATTGCGTAACGGATATGCTGATGTGTATGCGTCGAGCGGCAACAAGGGTTGTAACTTTGACGCCAATGCCCATGGAACAATTTGTAATGACCATTACGTATTCACTGCCGATGGCAATGTACGGGACTTGGATCTGAAACGGCTTGGCATGTATGACGGAACGTGTGACGGAACGGCAAAGTTCCATGCCGATGGAGACATCAACTTGCGCACCCAGGAATGGGATGCCGACATCACACTCAAAGACCTCGACTGGAAACTTGACAGCAGCTACCTTGTTGCTGACGATATCAGGTCAATACTCCACAGCACGCCGTGGCAGACGTGCATCACGCTCGAAAACGAGGACAACTATGCACACCTGAACGCTCCCAGTTCCATGATGCCGTTGATTGAGGATTTCAAGAACACCGCTCAGGAAGTTCAGCGTCAGTTAAAGGAGCGTTGGATTGATATCGAGCGTCTCAAGAAGCCGATGCCCCAGTTTGACTTTGATATGCATATGGGAACCGATGGTGTCGTTCAGCGTTACCTGCAGCAGTATGAATTTGACTTCCGCGATATCAGCTGCGAGATGAGCCGCGACAGCAGTCTCTTCTTCAATGGTAGGGCTCACGGCATTAGCTATGGCGAGACAAATATCGATACAATCACTTTCCATGCCAACGAGTTGAATAACAAGTACCTTGCTTTCAACGCGCACATGGGGAACCGTCCCGGAACATGGGATGACTATGCTCAGGTCGATGTCGAGGGTGGCATTAAAGGCTCTGCTATGGATTTCATGCTGCACCAGCAGAATATTAAAGGAGAGACGGGTTACCGTCTGGGTTGTAATGCGCATCTTGATGAGAATGAGGTTAGGATGAGACTGTTCGGCAAGGATCCAGTCATCGGGTATCGACATTGGACATTCAACGAGGATAACTATGTGAACGTCGATTACCGCACCCGCATGATTGATGCCAACCTGGCCTTGAGCAGCGACAGTAGCAAGGTAGTATTGCTGACCAACCGTTTGCCTGGGGACAGCACAGAGAATGTGCGTCTTGTCATCGACAATTTGAGGTTGGAGGAATGGACGCGAATCGTGCCCATGCTCGACAAGACAAGCGGCACCGTTAATGCCAATGTCGATGTCAACTGGGATGGAGTCAACGCTGACGGTGACGGAATCATTGACATCAAGGACTTTGTCTATAACGGCAAGCCCGAGGGAGATGTGACGCTCAATGCCGACTTTGACCTTGACCCGAGGACGTCCACCACACATTTGACGGCAGACCTCATTCTTGACGGCAAACAGTCAGTGACGTTGCAGGGAACGCTCAACGACGCCAATGCTGACTCGCCGCTGAACCTGGAGACAACCTTTAATCGTTTCCCGCTGACCCGAGCCAATGCCTTCATACCTGGGAACTATATCTGGCTTGACGGCTATGCTTTGGGTAACATGACGTTGACCGGCTCGATGGATAACCCGCAAGTGAATGGCTACTTTACAGCCGACTCGTCAACCGTGAATCTGCCTCGCTATGGCAGTTCCTTGAGGTTTGCCGGTGACCGCATCCCTGTCGAGAACAATGTCATCACTTTCGATAACTACAATCTGATTGGTGCTAACCACAGCCCTGTGACAATCAATGGCCATGTTGACCTGCGTGACCTTAACAATATGATTATTGACCTCAAGGCGACTGGCCGTGAGGTACAGTTCATGAACAGCAAGCAGGATGATATGACACAAATCTTCGGCAAGGGTTTAGCCGATATCGTCGCAACCGTCAAGAGCCAGGGTGACATGATGAACGTGCGTGCCGACGCCACGCTGCTCTCGGGTTCCAACATCACTTATGTGATGAAGAATGACATCTCCCAGCTTTCTAGCACGGTGGACGAGAATATGGTCACATTTACCGACTTCAGCGACACAGGAACAGGACAGACCGTCATGGTGACAGGTCGAGGCAGCGGAGCCAACAGCATCCTCGTCAATTTAACTGTCGAGGATGGTGCCAAGATCAACGCCTTCCTCTCCGAGGACGGCCAGAACCGTGCCACTGTCGATGGCTCAGGAACCTTGAAATATTCCTTGGATTTGGCCGGGCGTGACAACCTGACAGGCATCTATACCATCGAGAGCGGAAACGTGCGTTACACGCCGCCGCTCATCTCCCAGAAGAATTTCAACATCAATAAAGGCAGTACCATCACATGGACTGGCGAGATGCTGAATCCGCAACTCAACCTCACGGGAACCGAACGCCTTAAGACCAGTGTCTCTCGAATAGGTGAAGAAACGCGTCTGGTGGAATTTATCATCCATGCTAAGGTGGGTGGCTCTCTCAGTAACATCGATTTGGGCTTTGACCTCAGTTGCGAGACCGATAACAAGACTGTATATAATGAGTTGCAGTCAATGAGTGATAACCATCGCTCACAGACGGCCATCAAGCTCTTGCTCTACAACGTCTATGACCCGGGCAACAACAGTGATGCCAGCGGTGATGGCAACAACATCAATTACTTGAAGGAGACGGCATCAACCGCGTTATTCTCCTTCTTGCAGTCACAACTTAACACATGGGCAGCACAGACCTTGCCCGGCATTGACCTTTCCTTCGGCATTAACCAGTATCAGGGCGCCCGAAACAACATCGAGACAAACTATAGCTATCGTCTGGCAAAGACGTTGTTCAACGACCGCTTCAAGATTGTCGTCGGTGGCCAGATCAGCACCGAGGCTTCTAAAGATGAAGATATCGCTAGCAACCTCTTTAACGACATCTCGCTGGAGTATTACTTGAACGAGGTGGGTAACAGGTACATTAAGCTCTACCGCCACTCCAGCTACGAGAATGTCTTTGAAGGTCCTGTGACCGAGACTGGTGTCGGCTATGTTCTCAAGCGCAAATTGACCAATCTCAAGAACTTGTTCAAGTTCAAGCATTCTCGTGAATACCTCTTGCGTGACTCACTCGAGAAAGCCCGCAAGGCTGCACTCAAGTTACAGGAGAGCGCAATCGACGCCATGAGCGAGAGTGTGGAGCCTTTCATCGTCCCGCTCGATGACAACAATGCCTCGAGTAAGGATGCAATCGACAAACCCACAGTAAACCGTAAGAAAGATGAAAGCGAACCATAAATATGCCTGTATGCTGATAACGGCGGTGGCTGTATTGCTGCTTGTCTCCTGCTCAACGACCGCTAAACTGGGTGAGAATGACATCCTGTACAACGGCGTGAAGCACCTCAAGTATCATGAGGACAGCGTAAAGGTGGACGAAGGTGTGAAAACCGACATTTTCACCGCTATCAATGTGCGTCCCAACAATCCGCTCTATTCTCCTTACTATAGGACACCATTCCCTATCGGCTTGATGATCTATAACAATATCGATGAGAATGCCACCGGCTTCGAGGGTTGGATTTACAGGCATTTTGCAGCCAAGCCGGTGCTCATCAAACGTGTGAATCCTCAGGCCCGTGTCGATATGATCAACACGATTCTGCGCAACAACGGCTATTTCACCTCCTCGGCGTCCTACAAGTTGCATCCGTCCTCCAACCCCAAGAAAGCGAAAATTTCCTATGATGTGAATATCAACCCGCCATACACAATAGGCGACGTGGAGTATATGGGCAGCAACGAGACTGTCTTGCAACTGGTGGATTCTCTGGCCCGTATCAACCGTTATCTGCAGACCGGTAGCCGCTATTGCCTGGACTCGTTGAGTGCGGTACGCATCGATATCACCAACTTTGTACGCAACCGTGGCTACTATTTCTTCAGGCCGGAATACATCCAGTATTTGGCTGACAGTGTCCAGGACAAGGGCGTGATTCACATGCGACTGGTACCGTCTGTTGATATTCCCAATAATGCAAAGATATGCTACCGCACCAATCACATCACGGCAACCGTGGTCAATGATGATGCCGTGGGCGAACCTGATACCGTTGAGATGCGCAACTGTACACTCATCCGATATGAACCGGTTTACATCAAGGACAATGTCATACCGTCATGCATCCGCACCCGTCAGGGGCGTCAGTTTCGTGTCAACAGCATTGACCGCACCCAGGCGGCCCTTGCAAAGCTCGGTATCTTCAGCAAAATCGACATCCAGGTATATCCTCTTGACACTATCACGCCCGAGGGTGAGGGACTGCTTGACCTGGCTATTTACTGTCAACTCGACAAGCCGTGGGATGTGACGTTCGAGATGCATGGGTCCTCCAAGAGCAACAGCTTTATCGGGCCGGGTGTCGAGGTGGGAGCCACTCACAAAAATGCCTTTGGTGCAGGGGAGAAGTTCTCGGTGGACCTCTATGGTGACTATGAGTGGCAGACGGGTGGCGCAGGCTCCTACAAGGGGTCTGACTTCAACTCCTATGAGTTCGGTATCGAGTCCAAACTGGATTTCCCGCGCCTGTTGGCCCCCAAGTTCCTTTATCCCTCACGCCGTTATACCAACTGGACGCGTTTCTCGATGAGTGCCGACCTGCTCAATCGTCCTGGGTACTTCAAGATGGCGCAGTTCACTGTCGCTGCCACTTGGGAGTGGCATGCCAATCGCTATTCCAGCCATGTGCTGACGCCTTTCAAGCTCACTTACAATAAGCTCATCAGCCACACTGAAAAGTTTGACTCGGCAATGGTGGACTCAACGAACTTTAAGGATGTCTTCATCCCCAAGATTGAATATACTTATACCTATAACCGTGACATCACACCAGTGGATCATATCACATTCATCGCTAGCTTTTCTGAGGCAGGCAACATCTTCTCGGGCATTTGGGCCCTTGCTGGCTCTAAGGGGACGAAAGAGCTGTTTGGTACGCCCTTTTCCCAGTTTGTAAAAGCACAGGGTCAAGTGGTATGGACCAGGCAGTTGGGTTATGTGTCCGAATTGGCGACCAGGGTATTTATTGGGGCGGCTCATGCCTATGGCAACAGTGAATCACTGCCTTATAGGGAGCAGTTTTATGCCGGTGGATCTAACTCTGTCCGCGCTTTTGCCGTTCGTACGATAGGCCCCGGCAGCTACCATCCTGAAACGCGTGACTTGTCCAGTTATTACGATCAGACGGGTACCTTTAAGTTCGAGGCAAACGCCGAATACCGTTTCCCCATATTGTCCTATTTCAAGGGGGCAGTCTTCTTGGATGCCGGCAATATCTGGTTGCTTAAAAATGATGAAAACCGCCCTGGCGGACAGTTGAAGATGAAGAACTTCTTAAAAGAGTTGGCTTTGGGAACCGGTTTGGGACTGCGTTTCGACATGTCGATGCTGGTGGTGCGTGCCGACTTGGGTATCGCCATCCATGCGCCGTATGACACAGGCAAGAGTCGATATTACAACATCACCAAGTTCAAGAACGGTCTCGCCTTCCACCTAGCCATCGGTTACCCGTTCTGATAACACGTTATTTCTTCTTGATGAGGCGCCCTGCTGCATAAAAATGGGTGGCGTAGTAGTTTTGCCTCATGTCATCTACGACAACACCCCGTGATGTTGAGGCGTGTACAAATTTGTTCTCTTTAAGGTAAATCCCGACATGCGAAACCCGGTTCTCACTGCCTGTGATGAAGAAAACCAGATCTCCCTCACGCAGGTCGTCCAGGTCGATTGTTTTGCAATTCTCTTCCAGTATCTTTGCTGAATTGCGTTGAACCTTGATCTTATAGACTTTTTGATAGACTTCCATCACCAAGCCCGAGCAGTCGGTGCCCACACCTATGGTATGGTCGGCATAGGCATAAGGAGTGCCAAGCCATTGCTTTAACTCCTTGTACAATTCCTTGTTGTCTTTCCTGTCCAGTTTGATTTCCAGACGTGCCCACTCGGCACTCACCAGGTAGTGTTCGCCTGATGGGGGACGCTTTTTGTCGGTTTTGTCGGTTGTGTTGTCCTCGTTGGTGTGGCCGCCACGGTTGCGTCGTTCATGGTAGGGGCGATAGGTATGTGTGTTGTGGCTCGTGCTGCGGCATGATACAACTGGCAGCGACATGGAAAGCGCCGCTGCCAGATAAAGTATCAGTTTACCGTAACGCTTGAGCATGGTATTTTAGTCTTTCTTTTCTTCTTCGGGAGCGTTTTCCTCCTCTTCGTTGGCAGTGAAGTCGGTGATACCGGCGCCAATCAGAAGATTGTACCACGAGATGACTTTCTTGATGTCACTGTTGTGGACACGTTCTTGATCCCATTCCTCGAGCACTCCTGACATGAACTCATGCAGCTTCTCGGGAGTGGTATAAGAGCTGGCGTCGATTGCTTTGTTGTCATATTTCTTGCTGACATTCTCAAACAGTTTTGTCAGAGGAATATCATCGGCCGTGGTAAATATTGATATATCGCCGAGTGACATCACGCGTTCACGTGAATGTACTGGGAAACGGTGCTTGTCGGTGAGTCCTTCAACCAGCAGCATGTTTTTGCCGTATGATACAAGTTTGTAAAGTCCGGGACGTCCCGAAATAGATAAAATTTTCTTCAGCATAGTTGATAATAATGATTAAATCTTATTGTTATGATGATTAAATTAATTCTTCAACAGTTTGATGATTCTGGGCAAGAGAGGCGAGTCGTCGGTATTGATGATCTCCTTCTCGCACTCGGCGACGGCTTCTTCTTGTGCTTGGGCGCTTATCCGTTCCTTGACCTGTGCCGATGTTAAGCCGCTTCTTGCCATAACGCGGGTTATGCGCAATTCGACCGGGGCAGTAACGTGCCATACCTCGTCCACCATCTTGTCCAGTCCGGCTGTTCGCAACAGTGCAGTCTCGATGAATGTTACTGCCACACCTTTGCTGGCTTGCGTGTCGGCCCAACGAAGCATGTCGCTAGCAGTAGCCGGATGAACGATTGCATTGAGCCGCTTGAGTGTCTGGTCATCAGCAAACGCCATTTTGCTCAGGTGCTCCTTGTTGATCGTGCCATCGCCATGATAAGTCTCCTTACCGAAGGCATCGACAAGTTGCCGTTTTACCTCGTCGTCATGAATCATAAGAGACTTGGCTCGTGAATCACAATCATAGACGCTATAGCCCATAACCTGGACTATGCGGGCCACGACACTCTTGCCGCTCCCAATGCCACCTGTAATCGCAATCAGTCTCACGGCCTAATGCTTTTCAATGATGTATTCCACGCTGTCGTGGGAGATTTGCACATCTTGGTAAGCAGCCGGCACCTCTCCAATCATCACTTTGACTTTGTTACCCGAAGAATGGGCCACTTCGTTGTAATCCACTACTGCCGTAATTCCTGCATCGTCCTTGATGCGGCTCATGGGGGAGCGGTAAGTCACCTCGATGTCGCTGGGGAACAGCAGCATCTTCACGCCTGACGGAGCATTGCGAACGGCGATTTTGATCGACCTGGTCTGAGATTTGAGTTTCTCGATGGGTACCATGATGTCAATCGTTCGGGGCTCAACGATGGCGCCGTTGATGGGGGCGATGTTCACCTTGCGGCGCAACGTGTCGGTCAGGTCAACCTCCTCCACATGATAGGTATAGACTTCGTTAATCTCGTTAAGTGTCTTTGCGTCGCTAAAGACAAGAACCGAGTCTTGGCTTTGAATCAATACTCCATAAAGGGCGTAATCCTCGCGCGGTTCGACAAAGATGTCGGTCTTGACCGGCACCTTTTTGCCTGGCAGGTCGGTATATTTGATATTGATGGATTCAGGCAGCACGCTCACGATGGTGGCATGCTTGTTCAACACATGAGCCAGTGCTTTCTTCAGGTTGCTCTGGTCAATCTTCAGCGTGCTGATACCGTCGCTGTAGTCCGCGAAGCGCAGAATGAGTTTTGGCTTCTTGTGGAAAAGATAAGAGAAGAACCTGTATCCGCGATCCTTCACAGTAACGTTGAGTGTGTCGGGAAACTTGGAGAGAAGATGCACATTGTCGGGAAGATTCATCTCGACAGGAACCTTGACATCATCAAGCTGAATGTCGCTGTTAAATGTCAGGAAAGCCCAGAACACTGCCGAAATAATGACAAAACACAAGAACTGCAGAAACGATCTCGTTCGGGGAGATTGTTTCAACGGCTCCTGTATTTTGTCCCAAAGTCTCATGATTCGTCAAGATGGTAGTGAATGATTATTTCTTCACGTCGGCGCCGGTCTCAGCAACATCCTGCATCGACTGATAGATCGAGTTCTTGTCAATCTTGATGCGTACGCCGTCAGCAATCTCGAGGATAACGGCGTTGTCCTTGATCTGACGAATGGTGCCATAGATACCGCCAGCGGTCATCACCTTGTCACCGTTCTTCAAACTGTCACGGAAAGCGTTGATCTTTTTCTGTTTCTTCTGTTGGGGAAACACAATTAAAAACCATACGATCGCAAAAACCAGTGCGATCATGATTAATCCGCTCAAGCTACCGCCACCGGCTCCAGAAGCTTGCAATAAAATCGTGTTAAGCATAATTCTCTTTTATTTGTATAGTTGATAATGAAATTAATTCTAGTCGTTTGATCAGGGCTTATTCACCAACCCACGCTTGCGCAACTCCTTGACGGCGCTGTTGAGAATGCCGTTAACAAATTGACCGCTTCCAGCAGTGGAGAAGTTCTTAGCCAATTCAATGTATTCGTTGAGCGTCACAGCCGTGGGAATCTTGTCAAAGTTGCGCATTTCGGCGATGGCAGTACACATGATCAGTCGATCCATCAGCACGATACGGTCCTTATCCCATCGGCTGTCTTGAACAAGTTCGTCGATGAGTTGGTTGTTCTCGGGCATCTGCGTGACTGTGGCCTTGAAAAGTTCCTTGCCGAACTCACTGTCCTCCTCGTCCTTGAACATGGGCATAATGGCTTCTTCAGCCCCATCAGCAATGCGACGGAATGTCTTGCAGACGAACTGGCCCACCAGGTCAATGTCGTCTTCGGTCCAGAAAAGTGAGCGCTGCTCAATAGCATCAGACAGGTTCTCGTCGGGAAGAAGCACTTGCTTCATGAGTTGTTGCCACAACATTGAGTCGGCCACCTCGTTGTCATCAGGATCGTTCATGTATTCTTGATACACCTCACTCTTGAGTACCTTGTCAAGCATGAGGCGCTCAAAGATCGGATCATCATTCCAAGTGACATTGTGTTCCTGGGCATACTCTTGTAGCTTCTCATCTCCAGCCAATGCGGCGACCAGACGATTTTTGATAAATTTCTCGTTGGGATGCAGGTCTTCTTCGGTGGGCAGATACTTGTTTTTTGCCTCGTCAAGACGCATTTCCTGAATGTGGGTTAATTCCACGGGCAGCCGCAACAGGTAGTGATACAGCTCATAGGTTTTGTCAAGACAGGCATTGAGATTGTTTAATCCCTTGGTGAGTGTGCACTCGGGACGGGTGAGCATATAGGAGTACAGGTTTTGTACTACTTTGGTCCGGATTAATACGCGATTTATCATAATGTCATCTTTTGAATTTGCAAAATTACTCAAAAAAGGCGGGATAAACAAGCGATTGGGCTAATTCGGCACTTGTTTGTCATTGAGCCTTTGACGAACCACTTCATAGATCATGATTCCACCAGCCACCGACACATTCAGTGAATTGATATTACCGAATTCAGGAATCAGCACTTGGGTGTCACAGAGTCTCATGATTTCGGGCGAGATGCCTTTGTCTTCTGCTCCAAGGACGATGGCCACCGGGCCAGTGTAATCCGCTTGGCAATATGAATGATGGCTCTTGTCACTTGTGCCGACAATCTTAAATCCGCTGTTAATCAGATACTTTACTGTACTAACGAGATTGCGTTCACGGCACACCGGCAGATAGTTGAGCGCACCGGCCGAAGTCTTGACGGCATCGGCATTGACGCTCACGCTCTCATGATCAGGGATGATGATCGCGCTCACACCGGCACATTCGCAAGTCCGGGCTACAGCACCGAAGTTCCGCACATCGGTCACGCCATCAAGAATAACAAAAAATGGGTTGTCTCCGTTGTCAAAAAGCTGCGGAACAAGGTCCTCGGTCTTGTAATAGGTGACTGCGGCCATCAATGCGAGCACGCCTTGATGGTTGCGCTTGGTGATGCGGTCTATTTTTTGTACAGGCACACGCTGGACTGGCACCCGCAACTGCCGGGCTCGCTCGATAATCTCCTTGGCGGTCTCATCATTGAGTGATTTGCTCAACAGGATCTTATCAATGTCCTGAACAGCGTCCAACGCTTCGAGAACGGCATGGATTCCGTAGATGTATTGTGACTTGTCAATCATTGAGTTTATTGTTATAGTTGTTCTTAATGAGTGATTTGGCATTCTCGATAGCGGCTTGGTTCAAGTCTTTGCCACTGAGCATGCGTGCTATTTCCAGAACATGGGCCTGCTCGTCCAGGAATTCAACCTGAGTGAGCGTCTCGACATCGTTGTCGGCTTTGAATACGCGCATGTGGTGCTTGCCGTTGGCTGCAACCTGTGGAAGGTGGGTGATGGCAATGACCTGGATGCTGGTGGCTATATCCGCCATCATTTCGCCAATCTTGTTAGCGATGTCTCCGCTAACGCCGGTATCCACCTCGTCAAAGATGATGCTGGGCAACTGCATCTGACGAGCGATAATCGTCTTGATGCAGAGCATGACACGTGATATCTCACCGCCCGAAGCGGTGTCCTTGACTGGCATCGGTCGTTGGTTTTTATTGAATGCCATCATGAATTCGACATGATCGGTTCCGCTTGGGCCGAGGGGCATCTCGGTGAATTCGACATCAAAGGCGATATTTTTCATGCCCAAGGGAGACGCTAGTGACAACAGTTCTTTGCTAAACCGTTTCGCGGCATCATGCCTCCTGGCTGATAATTGCTTGGCTATGCGGTCGGCTTTGCCGAATAAAGCATCGACACGGGCAGTCAGCTCTTGAATGATCTCATCATTGTTCTCGATTTCGCCCAACCTGTGCTCGTAATCCTGTTGTATCTCTATCAGTTGGTTAACACTTTGGACATTGTGCTTGCGTTGAAGGGTGAAAATCCCGTTCAAACGCTCGTTTACGCGGGCTAATTCAGCGGGATCATCGTTGAGGGTGTCGACAATGGCGTTGACACTCTGAGCGATATCTTTGAGCTCAATCAGTGATGACCGCACTCTTGAGGCCATTCCCTCAATGTCCGAGAGGTTCGGTTCAGCCTCTTCAAGCCGTTGTGCGACAATGGCTAATCGCTCCAGAATACTGTTCTCTTCACTGTTCAGCTCGTTTTCAACGCTCCACATGCTTTCCTTGAGCTCAGTGATATTACTCAGTTTGCCCTGCAGCGCTTCCAGCTGTTGGTCTTCGTCGGGCATTAAACGCATCGACTGAAGTTGATCAAGCTGAAAACGGATATAGTCCTCATCTTGACGTGACTTTTCAATCTTCTGCTTGGTCTGTTCCAGCAGTGCCACAGTTTCTCGGTATTCTTGATAGGCTTGGCGATAATCTGCCAACAGATCATTGTTGTCGGCAAGACTGTCAAGGATAGAGAGATGGAACGAGGGTTGGGAGAGCAGCATGTTGCTGTGCTGGGAATGGATGTCGAGCAGTCTCGTGCTCAGGTCTCGCAACAGGTTCAGTGCGACGGGTGTGTCGTTGATGAATGCTCTGGATCTGCCATTGGGCGACAATTCCCTCCTGACCAGGCACTCATGCTCATCCCAGTCAATGTCGTTTTCTTTAAAGAAGGGTTTAAGACCATAGCCGCTGATGTCGAACGATGCTTCAACCACAGTCTTGACGCTTGTGTCGCGGATTGCTTTGCTATCGGCGCGTCCGCCAAGAATCAGACTCAGCGCACCAAGAATCAGGGATTTTCCTGCACCTGTCTCACCTGTGATGATTGTCAAGCCATCGGAAAACTCAAGATCGAGTTTATCGATGAGCGCATAGTTAGAGATGTGCAGCAGCTTGATCATTACACAAAATCAGGGTCTGTATTCCTTTTTGATCTCCGAAAGTCGCTGGTTTTCGCTGGGATACACTTGATAGAGCATTTCGTACACTGATTCTTTCTCGCTCATATTGGCTTTGCTGTAAATATTGATGAGCTCGTCAAGCTTAGCGTCCTTGAACATTGCCAAGCAAACCGACAAGGGATCTGCCGAATAAATTTTTGCGAGATTCTCAAGGGTATGGGTGATAGCCGAACGGCCTTTGTCCACTGTGATGACCATCTGGTCTAATCCCATGCGGTGATAGTCGTAGAGAACTTGGCGGATTGGAGATGTCGCTTTGTCGGTGAAAGCACTCAGCACAGCGCTGCGGTTGGTCCTGTCTTCAAATGCCTTCCAGCCGCTTTCTCCGCTACTTTGGGCAAAACGTACAACTTGGGCTGCGGCTTCATAGTAAGGTTCGCCACCATTGAGCTGGAAAGAGTCAAAATCCAGGGCAATGATCATATAGGCCCAGAAGTTCAGTATCGCGGTGAGATTGTCTCGCATCTCTAACTCCGAGAATACCAGTTGTTGCCCTGGCTCGTAATTGAACTTGACTTTTGTGTCCTTGAAGTTGATGAGGGCTGTCGTATAGGTACTGTTGTATACGGGACGTTCTGAAGTGATCTGCAAATCGCCTTCCATCAGTCCGGTGCTGTTTTCATACTTACTAACCGTGAAAAGCAGTTTACAGTTGATTTTCTCGTTATTGCCGAAAATGGTATTGGTCCACTTGGTCAAGTTCATGTAGTCGGCAATGGCCTGTTTTAGCTCATCGAACACCGTTGCGCTACCATCGGTTATATTTTTATAGTTGATTTCTACGTTACAATTCAATTCGGTAGCTTCTTCATCAGCGGTCGCATTGAATGCGCTTAGCAGCACAACCAGCATCAGCAATAATATCTTTTTCATTTTTCAGCCAAATACTTGTATAAAACGTTGACGATGTCATGTGCGACTTCTCGCTTTGCTTTGCATTCTCCCTCGATGACTTCACCCTTGTCGGTAAAGATGGTCACCTTGTTAGTATCAACCTGAAAACCGGCATTCTTGTCGCGCAAAGAGTTCATAACTATGAAATTCAGGTTTTTGCGTTCTAACTTACCTTGCGCGTTCACGTTTTCGTTGTCTGTTTCCAAAGCAAACCCAACCGTGACTTGTCCGGACGTTTTGGCTTGGCCAACAGCGCGTGCGATATCGGGATTGGGTGTAAGGTGAAGCACTGGGGCAGCGTCCTTTTCGCGCTTGATTTTTTTGTCAGCAACGTTTTCAACGCGATAGTCGGCTACTGCGGCACAAAGGATAACTGCATCTTGTTGTGGCAGAGCTTCCATCACAGCATCATGCATCTCGAGTGCCGAACTCACATCAATGCGCTTGATACTCGTGTTTATGGTTTTGAGTGAAACGGGACCCGACACGAGTGTCACTTGGGCGCCACGGTCGGCGCATTCCTCGGCGAGTGAGAATCCCATTTTGCCTGAGGAGAAATTGCTGATGTAGCGCACGGGGTCTATTTTCTCGACCGTGGGACCTGCGGTGATGAGCACGCGTTTGCCTTCCAGATCCATGGATGTCGAGAAAAATTCGCCAAGTACCTTTACGATGTTCTCGGGCTCTTCCATACGGCCTTTGCCAACGAGATGGCTGGCCAGTTCACCGGCTGCCGGCTCAATGATGTGGTTGCCGTAACTGCGCAATAACTCGAGATTTCGCAGCGTGCTGGGATGGCGCATCATGTCCAAATCCATTGCCGGAGCGACAAACACCGGTGCTTTAGCCGACAGGTAGGTGGTGACCAGCATGTTGTCGGCGACACCGTTGGCCATCTTGCCGATAGTCGATGCTGTGGCGGGGGCGATAATCAGTGCGTCGGCCCACAGACCAAGATCCACATGGCTGTTCCACTGGCCGGTGTTGGCCGTGAAGAACTCGCTGATGACAGGCTTTCCACTCAATGTGGAGAGTGTCAGCGGCTGGATGAATTGTTTGGCATTGGGCGTCATGATGACCTGCACCTCGGCACCAGCTTTGACCAGCAGACGGGTGAGTGTGGCGCATTTGTAGGCGGCGATTCCGCCAGTGATGCCCAAAATAATGTGCTTGCCTTTCAACATGATACGTCTCTTGAAATGAAATTACTTTTTCTTGTATTGGATATATAACTTGGTGATCACCTGCTTGGTGTTCTCGGCAAAATCGCTTTTCATCATCCAGTCATAGTATCCGAAATCCAACTTCGTGAACACGTCTTCAACGGTTTTGCCCTTATGCTTGCCAAAGTTGAAAACGGGCTGCTTGTTCTCGTTGTAGATAATGCGACCCGCTAAATCAACGTTGCGGTTGTGGGTGGAGTATTCTGACAGGAAATCAACGTCGTTCAGCAGCGGCTCTTTATCGTTAGCATAGTGGTCAAGTTGAGCCATGAGCACTTCGAGTGTTGTGTTGGCGTCATCGGCGGCAGAGTGGTGGTTCTCCATCGGGTGGCCACAATAGAACAGGCAAGCGGCTTCCAGGTCACGTTTCTCCCGCTTGTGATAAATAGTCTGCACATCAATGAACTTGTGCTGGCTCGGGTCAAAATTGACACCCGCCTTGCTCATTTCCTGAGCAAGCAAGGGAATGTCAAAATGATTGCTGTTAAAACCAGCAATGTCGCAGCCTTCAAACACGTGCGCAATGTCATGGGCCCGTTCCTTGAACGTAGGCTCATTCACCAGGTCCTCGTTTGTGATGTGGTGCACATCGATGGCCTGTTGGGGAATCACCTTCTCGGGGTTGAAACGATAGGTTTTGCTCTCCTTGTTTCCATTAGGGTAAACCTTGACGTAAGACAACTCGATAATACGGTCTTCAGTGATGTTTAGCCCGGTGGATTCAAGGTCAAAGACCACGAGTGGACGTTTCAGGTTCAGTTCCATTAGGCAGACTGCATTAAATCATCATGGGCATTTGAAGCACGATGAGGTCGTCACCTGCATTCTGCTCACTGGGAACAAACACGCCTGCACGGGCAGGATCGAGCAACTTGAGGTAGATGCCCTCGCTGTCGATGTTGTTCACTACATCTATGACGTCAGCACTCTTGAAACCGATGTTCATGGGCTGACCGTTATACTCACATGCGATAACTTCTTCGGCCGAGGTCGAGTGGTCAACATCCTGGGCAGTGAGCACGACCTCAGATGGTCTCAGATCAAGACGGACCAAACCGCCCACATTGGCAAACACTGCTACACGGCGAACCGCATTGAGCAGTGTCATGCGGTCAACGGCCATGGTATAGGGATTATCCTCGGGAATAACCGAGTTGTAGTTGGGATAACGGCCATTGATGAAGCGGCATGAGAGCTGGTAGTCAGCGTTCTCGAATGTCGCGCTGTTCTCGTCAACCGTGATGCTGACGGGATCCTCGCTGTTGTGGTCAATGATGTTTGCCAGAATGCTGGCGGGCTTGGCTGGTAATATGAATGAGCGTTCAAAGTTAGGTGTCACATTGGTCTGACGGTAACGCACCAGTTTGTGGGAATCGCTGGCAACATAAACAATCATGTCGGGCTTGATGTCCCAGAAGATGCCAGTGAATTGGGGATGCATGTCGTCATTGCCTACAGCGAACAGGGTGTGACCAATGCCCGAGGCGATACTCTTGGACGGCAACGAGAATGTCTTAACGTCGTTGGCATTTGCCGCCTTCTCGGGGAAATCATCGCCATTGAGCGCCATTGCGTCATAATAACCGTTAACGTATGTCACCTTTACGGCAAATGTCTCATCATTGATCTCAAAGGTCAAAGCCGTGTCGGGCAACTCCTTGAGTGAACTGATGGTGCGCTTCACGTCGAGGGCGAACTTGCCGGTGCCTTCCACATTCTGCACCTCAATGTTCGTTGTCAAGCGGGTTTCCATGTCACTACCGGTTACTACCAAGCGGTCACTCTGCAGTTCAAACAGGAAATTGTCAAGAATGGCATATGCGTTCTTGCTGCTCACCACTTTGCTCACAGCGTTCAATCTGGTGAGCAATAATTTACTTTGGACGTTGAATTTCATATAGTTATGTATCTTAATAATGTGATTAATATTCAATAATCTCGTTATGATTGTCTTTTAACCTACAAATTTAGTGTTTTTTTTCATATAATCTGTTCCTTGTTAATAAAAAAACGAAAAAAAGCGTCATCGATTGTATCACGATAACGCTTTTTTAGAATTATTGGTTTTTCTTGTGCCGACTAGCGGTGTCTCGTCATCGGTGACAGAGCATTACACTAATCGGATCCAAGTAATCAGTCGAGCTTGTGAATGATGAGACCCGAACGCAACTTGGGCTCAAACCAAGTGGCCTTGGGAGGCATGATCTTGCCGCTGTCGGCAATGTCGATGATCTGCTTCATGGTTACGGGATAGAGGGCAAGCGCCATCTTCATCTCGCCACTGTCAACACGCTGCTTCAACTCGCCCAAGCCACG
The DNA here is from genome assembly GCA_017553785.1 of Muribaculaceae bacterium. Lineage (GTDB taxonomy): Bacteria > Bacteroidota > Bacteroidia > Bacteroidales > Muribaculaceae > Sodaliphilus. The sequence continues at coordinate 30,093 of JAFZKD010000068.1, forward strand.
GATACCGCCAACAAAGTCGATGCGCTTGTCGGTGCGAAGGTCGGTGATACCCAGGATGTCGCGCAGGATGTAGTCGCTGCTGATGGTCACATCAAGCACGCCGATGGGGTCGTTGTCATCATATGTGCCTTCCTTAGCGGTCAGGGAGTACCATTTTCCGCCCAGATACAGTGAGAAGTTGTGCAGTTTAGCGGGCTTGTAGATCTCGGTACCCATATCTTCAACCACAAAATGCTCGCCCACCTTTTTGAGGAAGTCTTCCTCGGTGTAGCCGTTCAGGTCAACAACCACGCGGTTGTAGTCCATCACTTTGAGGTGTGACTGCGGGAAGCATACTGCCAGCAGGTAGTTATATTCTTCGGTGCCATTATGGTTGGGGTCGGCTTTGGCCTTTTCCTCACCCACATGAGCAGCGGCAGCTGTACGGTGGTGACCATCAGCGATATACAGGTAAGGAATCTCACTGAACTCCTTGGTGATGGTCTCAATGGTTGCGGCGTCCTTGATTACCCACAAGGTGTGACCGATGCCATCCTCGCTCACGAAATCATATTCGGGAGTAGTCTGTGCTGTCCTGTCGATGATGTCCTCCAGGGTGGAATTGTCGGGGAATGCCAGGAATACGGGCTCGATATTGGCATTGTTGATCTCAATATGGTGCATGCGGTCGGCTTCCTTTTCGCGACGGGTTAACTCGTGCTTTTTAATGCGGCCGGTGAGGTAGTCCTCAACACTGGCACCAACAACAAATCCGTACTGCGTGCGGCCATCCATGGTCTGGGCGTAGATGTAGTAGCAATCCTGGTCATCCTGCACCAGCCAGCCCTTGTCCTGGAACTTCTTGAAGTTCTCGACGGCTTTGTCATAGACCTTGGGCTCATGTTCACCAGTGCCGGGCTCGAAGTCGATTTCGGGCTTGATGATATGATACAGGCACATTTCGTTGTCACCTGCTTCGGCACGTGCCTCTTCACTAGAGAGGACGTCATAAGGCTTGGATGCTACTTTCTCAACATACTGTTTGGGCGGTCTCACGCCACGGAACGGTTTTACTTTAGCCATGATTGATTTTAACGGTTTAAAAGTGTTAATAAGATATTTATTATTTAGTAAAAGTTATTTCTTGTATTTGTTATTTTTGTCGTCCTTGTTGCGTTTCGACTTGCGGGCACACGTGCTGCACATGCCATAAACATACAGACTGTAATGGTCGGCGGTGAACGCGTTGAAACGACGGGCGTTCATGAATGCGGCGAAATTTGGATCCCTCACTTCCTTGACTTTACCGCACACGGTGCAGATGAGGTGGGTGTGGGGCAACGTGATGCGCTCATATTGGGCCTGCATGCCTTCAAACACATGCCGCCTGAGCATCTTGGCTTCCATGAGCAGTTCAACAGTGTTATACACCGTTGAGCGGCTCACCCTGAATCCGTCACCGTCAATCATCTTCTGCAACTCTTCGATTGTGAAGTGTCCATTAATGCTCATGATGTGGTTCAGGATGGCATATCGCTCTGTCGTCCTGCGCAAACCGTGTGCATCCAGATATTCGCTGAACTTGCGGACAACCGGATTATTGCTGCTGGTGAAATCTTCAATATTTGGATCGATTTTCATCTGTGTGACAAAAGTACAATGTTTTTCGCAATCAAGCAAAGTTTGTGGCAAAAAACGAAGAAATGGTTAGGGATTAATGTTTGAGGCCGATAATCTGATCAATGCGCAATTCGCTGACAGCATGGGCTGTGAGGTCACTGAGTGGAATCACATCTTCGGCGCTCAGGGTCGTGGCAATGCCGATGACGGTGGCGCCCGATTCACGGCCAGCGATTAATCCGTTGCGGGAGTCCTCAAACACGATGCAATCCTTGATGTCCATGCCGATGAGCCGCGCGCCCAGTAGGAAACAATCGGGGTCGGGCTTGGCACGGGTCACCATGTCGCCGGTGACAATCTGGTCAAACAGGGTGGGGAATTCGGGATGTTGGCTGTAGAGCGCCTGCATTTTTTTCCTGTCGCTTGACGTGACAATGGCAATAGGGAAGCCAGCGTCACGCAACTGCCTGACAAAATCCAAGGCTCCCGGGAAGAACTCAAAACGCATATTGCGCTCAAACTCAATCAGCTTGACTAAGACTTGTTGTCGAACTTCATCGTTGGCGAAGTACTCCAAGATCCTGGTCAAGTGGAATCCCTTGATGAAACTGGCAAAATCGGGAACCCCAGTCGGGTATTCCTTGTCCATCGATGCCCAGAATATGCTGTATTGGCCTTCACTATCCAGCAATACGCCGTCAAGGTCAAACAGGATTCCAAACCTCTTTATTGTATGTCTCATATCGGTCTTTTTGTGATTTAAAACGCAAAAGTAAACGAAATCTGGTAATTTTCAGTAATTTTGTGGCATAAAAACAATCACGTCTATGGTACAAGAACTACAACTTCGCGTTATTCCCCGTATAGCGGCCACCAAGAGTGAGATTGTCCGCTATCTTGACAAGAATCATGACTTACCCGCGCACTCGATTCAAGGCATCAGGATCCTTAAACGCTCGATTGATGCGCGTCAACGACAGGTTATGGTAAATCTAAAGGTGCGTGTCTATATTGACGAGCCGATGACTCAAGACTACCTGATTCCTCCTGTTGACTACAAGACTGTTGACGGCAAAAGGCAAGCCATTGTTGTAGGGATGGGGCCGGGAGGTTTGTTTGCGGCTTTGAGGCTTATCGAGTTGGGCATTAAACCGATTGTTGTTGAACGAGGTAAAGACGTAATGGAAAGGCGTATAGACGCCTCTCGCATCCAACGCGAGGGCATTGTTGACCCAGACAGCAACTATTGTTTTGGTGAGGGAGGGGCAGGAGCCTACAGCGACGGCAAACTCTACACCCGCAGCAAGAAACGCGGCTCGGTAGAGCGTATTCTGGGCATCTTTGTCCAGCATGGCGCGCGTGAGGATATTCTCATTGATGCGCATCCCCACATCGGCAGTGACAAGTTGCCTGCAGTCATCAAGGGGATGCGGGAGACCATCCTGCGATGCGGGGGAGAAGTCCATTTCAACTCGCGGGTGGTACGTCTCATTGTCGAGGACGGCAAGGTTACAGGTGTTGAGACAGCTACAGGTGAGCACTTTGACGGCCCCGTCATTCTGGCTACGGGTCACTCGGCACGAGATGTTTACCAGATGCTTTATGACAGCGGCATTACTGTTGAGGCCAAAGGGATTGCCGTTGGCGTGCGTCTCGAACATCCCCAGCGCATCATCGACCAGATCCAGTACCACAGTGTGTTGGGGCGTGGTGAATATCTGCCTGCGGCTGAATATAATTTTGTCACCCAAGTGGATCATCGCGGCGTGTATTCGTTTTGCATGTGTCCAGGTGGATTTGTCGTACCTGCGGTGAGTGAGCCCGAGGGCCTAGTGGTTAACGGCATGTCACCAAGTAACCGTGGTTCGCATTGGGCTAACTCGGGCATGGTGGTGGAACTGCATCCCGAGGATTTGCCTGATCGTTTCAAGAAGTACGGCGTGCTCTCCATGATGAAGTTCCAGGAGGAAATGGAGCACCGCGCATTTGTCGAAGCGGGAAATACCCTGATCGCTGGAGCGCAGCGCATGAAGGATTTTGTTGACGGCAAGGCATCCCGGAATATCCCGCCATCATCTTATCTGCCAGGTGTTCAGACTTCTCGTCTGGACTTGTGGATGCCACGGTTTGTCGCGAATCGCCTGCGCAAGGGCTTTAAGGTTTTCGGCAAGAACGCCCGCGGTTTTCTCACCAACGATGCCATCGTCATTGGTGTGGAGACCCGCACATCGTCACCATTGCGCATCCCACGTGACACTGAGCGATTGAGCCACATCTCAATAGACGGGTTATATCCCTGTGGAGAGGGTGCGGGATATGCCGGTGGTATCGTCTCCAGTGCTATTGATGGCGAACGGTGTGCCGAGGCTCTTGCGGAGCAAAACTAGTGAAAAAAGAGCATATTTTTTACCGCATGATGTATTTTTTTATGGTTTTACACAATTTGGCCCGCATTTTGCAGTTATCTATTCAACTCATTTTTTAATTTACATATTACACAACATTAATCTCAAAAGATTATGAAAGAGAGGATTATTATTTCGGCAGCTCTGATTGCGTTGAGTGTTTTCTCTTTGGGCTGGTTTATCAAGGCCGGTATTGATGATTTTGCAAGTAAGGACCGCAAGGTCAGTGTCAAGGGTCTTGCCGAGCAGGAAGTGCAGGCTGACAAGGTGACATGGCCTATCGTCTCTAAGGAGGTGGGCAACGACCTGCCAGGATTATATGAGCGCATTGGCGCCACGCAGTCCAAAATCAAGACGTTTCTTATCAAGGGAGGAATTAAGGAGGATGAAATCAGCCTCAACGCCCCGCAAGTGGTTGACTTGACAGCCCGAGAGTATGAGACCAACAAGGCTTATCGTTACATTGTCACCTCGGTGCTTACTGTCACGAGCAAGAATGTCGATCAGGTGCGCCAGCTTATCGCTAAGCAAGGAGACTTGTTGCGCGAGGGTGTCGCCATCACTGGTGATAGCTATGAGAACCAGATTCGGTATGAGTTTGTCGCCTTCAAGGAGATGAAGCCCAAAATGATGCAGGAAGCCATCGAGAACGCCGAGAAGACCGCTCAGCAGTTCGCCGAGAACTCCCACAGCAAGCTCAACAAAATCATTAGCGCTGACCAGGGCCAGTTCTCCATCGATAACCGCGACGAGTACACTCCTTGGATCAAGAAGGTGCGTGTCGTCACCACAGTCACTTATTCTCTCAAGGATTGATGCCTGGTTAAGAATTGGAAGAAAAGAAAGCCTTGATTCTTGAAATGATCATATCGGGATTGCTTTCATTGTAACTGAGGCGTTCCAGCGGGCACCAGTCGTCACCTGTGCGGTTGATGATGTGGTGAACAAGATGAACATAATCCGCTTCGACACCATGTGTCTGTAGCAAAGCTAGGGCGGGCTCGCTCATTACGTCGGCGTGAACATGTTTCACGCCGCCTTTTATCATACAACTGGCGGCTGCCTTGCCCACGGCCTTATCGGCAACAAGGGCACTGTTTAACACTTGTGGCCGCTCCTGCAGCAATGTCAACAAGTCCTTGACTCCACGCTGCTTAAAGCGGTGGATGGTGCTGTCACTGCTTCTCACCACCAGGGTCAAGTGCTCGCAATGCAGAATATCAATGAGTTGTTTCATGTGGCAAAAATAGTACAATTAGAGAAATAATTGTAATTTTGTGGCAGTAAAAAACTTGTTTTAAGCTATGAAGATTGGAATCATTGTGGCAATGCGCAAGGAACTCGAACTCCTGTTGCCGTTGCTGCACGATAGCGAAGAGAGCCGCATGGGTGGTTTTGTGTTTTACCGTGGCACTATGGGCGCTCATGATGTGATGGTAATGCAATGCGGCATTGGCAAGGTCAATGCTGCCATGGGGACGTTGATGCTCGTCAATCATTTTTCTCCTAACTATGTCATTAACAGCGGAGTGGCTGGTGGCGCCGACTTCTCGATCAGTGTAATGGATATGGTGGCTGGTGAACGTGTCGCTTACCATGATGTGTGGTGTGGACCTGAGAGTGAAGTGGGACGTGTTCAAGGGTTGCCGCTTTATTTCGAAGGAGCTCAAAAGTTGCTTGACATGCTGCCTGAAGATGAAGGCATTCACAAAGGGCTCATCTGCTCTGGTGACCAGTTCATCGACAAGATGGATGACGTCAAGCGCATCAAGGGCAATTTCCCTGACGTGCTGGCGGTGGACATGGAGTCTGGCGCAATAGCCCAAGTGTGCCATTTGTGCAGTGTGCCGTTCCTTGCTCTACGAGTTATCAGCGATTCACCTGGCGCAAGCCACGACAACACGCGCCAGTATCTGGATTTCTGGGATGATGCCCCCCGTGAATCGTTTAACATCGTAAAAGAAATTATCACTAAATTATAAGAGATATGGAAAAGATAGCTAGTTTCACGATTGACCACACGAGGCTGTTGCGTGGCATCTATGTTTCCCGCAAGGACTATCTGGCTGGAGGTGATGTGGTGACGACGTTCGACATCCGCATGAAGTTGCCTAACAGGGAACCCGCCATGAGTCAGAGCGCGTTGCACACGATCGAGCATCTGGCGGCAACCTATTTGCGCAACCACCCGTTATGGAGCGACAAAGTGGTTTATTGGGGACCTATGGGCTGTTGCACAGGCAACTACCTGCTGTTAAAAGGTGACTTGGAGAGCCAGGACATTGTTCCGCTGATGCGGGAGCTCTTCCAGTGGATAACCAACTTCGATGGCGAGATACCAGGCGCCAATGCGCACGATTGCGGCAACTACATGCTCAACAACCTGCCCATGGCGAAGTGGGAAGCCCGCAAATACTTGATTGAAGTCCTGAATAATATCCAGCCCGAGAACCTGATCTATCCCAAGGACTGATGCACAGTTCACTCAAAAAACAACCTCTTGGCAATTCGTTTATCTGATTGTCAAGAGGTTGATTATTTTATCTGAAAAATAAGACCTACAGATCGATGGCGTCCTTGACCTTATCGGGCAAAAGGGCGATATCGAGCACGTCCTTGATGGTGTTGACGTAGTGGAACGACAGGCCCTTGAGGTACATCTCGTTGATTTCCTCGATGTCCTTGCGGTTGTCCTTACACAGGATAATATCCTTGATGCCGGCACGTTTGGCAGCGAGAATCTTCTCTTTGATGCCACCCACGGGCAGCACTTTGCCGCGCAATGTGATCTCACCTGTCATTGCCAGATGGTCTTTCACCTTGCGCTGCGTGAATGACGAGGCGAGCGAAGTCACCATTGTCACGCCTGCCGACGGGCCGTCCTTGGGGATAGCGCCCTCGGGCACATGGATGTGAATGTTGTATTTGTCGAACAACTCAGGATCGATATTGAGCAGCGAGCAGTGTGAGCGCAGGTATTGCAGTGCGATGACCGCCGACTCCTTCATCACGTCACCCAGATTGCCGGTCAAGGTCAGTTTCTCGCCCTTGCCACGGGCCAACGATGATTCCACAAACAGGATTTCACCACCCACAGCGGTCCAAGCCAATCCCGTGACAACGCCTGCAAATTCATTGCCTTCGTACTTATCTCGGCTATAATCGGGAGCACCGAGGTATTCCTTCAGGTCTTCGGCCTTAATGCTGGTGGGATAAGGGTCTCCACTGGCCTTGTGGCGTGCCACGCGGCGCAAAACAGTGGCGATTTTCTTCTCGAGCTGACGCACACCGCTCTCGCGGGTATAGTCATCGATGATTTTGAGGATCACCTGTTTGCCGAATTTGATCTCGTTCTTCTTGAAACCGTTGTTATCCAGTTCCTTGGGGATGAGATGGCGCTTAGCGATCTCTAGTTTCTCTTCGGGGATATAGCCGTTGATTTCGATGACTTCCATGCGGTCGAGCAGCGGGCGGCTCACAGTCGCCAAGCTATTGGCTGTAGCGATGAACAGGATTTTGGACAAGTCATAGTCCACGTCAAGGTAGTTGTCGTGGAAATGGTTGTTTTGCTCGGGGTCAAGTACCTCGAGCAGAGCCGATGAAGGGTCTCCTTTGAAATCCTGTCCCACTTTGTCAATCTCGTCAAGCACAATGACCGGGTTGTTGCTTCCGCACTTGGCAAGGGCCGAGATGATGCGGCCGGGCATGGCGCCGATATATGTGCGGCGATGGCCACGAATTTCGGCTTCATCGTGCAAGCCGCCCAGCGAGATGCGGGCATATTCCCGCTTCAAGGCTTCGGCGATGGATTTGCCCAATGATGTCTTGCCGACTCCAGGAGGACCATACAGACACAATATCGGGGCCTTGAGGTCTCCCCGCAGTTTCAGCACCGACAGGTGCTCAAGGATGCGGTCTTTGACTTTTTCAAGGCCATAATGGTCATCATTGAGTTTGGCTTCCACCTTCTTGAGGTCAAAATTGTCCTCGGTATAAGTGTCCCAGGGCAGGTTCAGCATATTGTCCAAATAGGCATACTGCACTGAATAGTCAGGCGTCTGAGGATTGAGGCGTTCCAGTTTGCGCAACTCCTTTTCAAAGTGCTTTTGAACGCTGTCGTTCCACTTCATCTTGATGCCGCGTTCGCGCAGGTCCTCAATATCATCGATATCGGTGCCCAATTCCTCCTGGATGGTGCGTATCTGCTGTTGCAGGAAATGCTCGCGTTGTTGCTGTGACAAATCCTCGCGGGTGCGGGATTGGATATTGGCTTTTATCTCCACCAGTTGTTCCTCACGGGTGAGCAGGGAGTAAAGCAGATATCCGCGTTTTTTCACGTCACGTTCTTCAAGCATGTGCTGCTTTTGGTCTGAGTCAAAGGCGATGTTTGTGGCCAGGAAGTTCATCAGATACATCGGGTTGTCGATGTTCTTCATGGCAAATGCCAGTTCCCTGCCGTTATTACCCATATTGCGCACCATGCGCAGGGTAACTTCAACGATCGACTGCATCAGCATTTCAAACTCCTTGTCTCCGGCAAGCGGCAATTTCTCTTCAATGAGCTTGACCGAGCCGCGCAGGTAGGGCACCACCTGTGCAACATGATCAAGTTGACATGCCGAGCGGCCTTGCAGGATGACGTTTGTCGAGCCGTCAGGCAGTTCCAGCACCTTCACGATGTTCGCAATCGTTCCGTAGCGGTACAGATCGCGTTCCATGGGGTCCTCGATATGGCTGTCATACTGACAGATCACGGCAATTGACGAGTGATTTTCCTCGGCCTCCTTGATCAGGCGCATCGATTTCTCGCGACCCACCGATACAGGCATCGTCATCGCGGGAAACAACACCATGTTGCGCAGCGGCAAGATGGGGATATCTTCGGCTTTGTTGCCCTTGATGTCGGTGTCGTCGCCCACCTCGTGAATCTCAGTGATGATGGGAACCACTCGTGCTCCGCCATCGTTCATTTCAGCATCTATATTGTCTAAAAAATCGATCATTTCAATGACTTAAAATTGTACTACTGATGTCTAATCTGCAGAATCAGCCCGCAAAATTACAAAATTCCACCGAGATGGTATCACTTTCCTGTCCTCATTTATATAAAAATAACACAAGCGGTCCGCTTGGCACGGATCGCTTGTGTAAATAATGAGATTAACTGCGATTGATCAATTACCTGACAAAAGGTAGTCAATCAATTCGGTTACGTCCTTGATGGAAATGATACCGTCCTTGTTAACATCAGCAGCATTCAGGTCGATCGGTTGAGGATCGGAACCCAACAGGTAATCAATAAGAGTCGTCACATCCGAAATACTGGTCTCACCGTTGCAATTCACGTCATGACCCACAACTGAAGCAGGCACGTTGATGACGCCCATGGCGGGAGTGGTATGGATGTTGGTGTCGGTAGGTATCGAGTAGATACCGATATTTCCACCTGCACATACCAGGTTGCCCGCATAGTCAAAAGCCATCTGGAAGATGGAGCCATCTCCGTTGCAGGCATCGGCCATGTAGTTGTACTTGGGTGTGATATTGGGTGTGGTGCCGTTCCATGTCAGGTCAAAGAAATGTAACATATTGCTGTCGTCGTTAATCACGAGCATATCGCAGGCGTCATTGACGGCAAAGCCGGAACGGTCACTGCCAGTAAACATCGTTTTGTAAGGCTCATTACCCGAATTAAAGGTCACTGTGCCACTATTATCAATAAAGATCAACGAGGGTACGTTACTATCGTTCATACCTGCAGCACGGTACTGAGCCACCCAAATGCCACGGCCTTCAGCATCGGGTATCACGTTACCGTTAGCGTTAGCCTCCAGACCATAGGTGCTGAAGTATTGGCTAGGAGCTGTTGACCAGGTATCAACAATGCTGCCGTCGGGCTGACCGATGTTGTATACACCGATACCGTTGATGGGAGTGAAGTCTTCGAGATATACATACAGTTTGGTGTCAGCACCGCTACCGCCAATGGCTACGCCTGGCGAAGATGAACCGACTGCTACACCATTGTTTGTAATCAGACCTTCATCGTCGCGCTCTCCAATGAAGAATGTGGTCCAGGTTCCTCCGAGGTCATTAGGATCGGCAATGAATACGCCAGAGGTAGGATCACCCCAATCGGGAACGTAAAGTTTACCCATGCAGTCAATGCCCATGCGGTAGTTGCTGCGCCATGTGCGGTTACCGTTGTAAACTTGGTTGCTTACACGAATACCGTTAGCGTCATACAGATAAACACCATTGCCTGCATTCAAGTTTGCAACACGGTTACCGGCATATATAGTACCCATCTTGGGACTGCTGGGTGACTTGTCAACTGCCACGAACAACTGGCCAGAATAGGTCTCGTTGAGCGGGTTGAGGCGCTGGATTGAGGTGATAGGATCGCCTTCAACCGTCACAGCCCAGGTTAATGTGCTGCCGGGCTGAACACCCTCAAGCTCTTCAACATTGATGGTAACAGTGTTTTCGCCCTCATGGACATTGGGAACGTTGACTGTTGCCACCGCATTGCCTTGAGCGTCATAGAAGGTGATGTAGGCATTCTTGGCGTCATCATTGGACTTGAATGTGAATTGGTCACCGTCTAAGCTCAAACCATAGGCATAGATACCCTTCACGGCTGGTTCTGTAGGTTCAACGACTTCGCCGGTCTGCCATTTGGTCATCTTGTTGTCCTGCATCAGGTACAGATAGATGTCCTGCCCCTTGACGGCTGCACCAGTTGACATGAACTGGCATGCCATCGGGTCAATGTCGGTATTGGTCGTTGCCACAAGTGCAGCTTGATCTACACCGGCAGTGATGTCATACAACTTGATACCGCCAACGTTGACTGCTTCATCTCGGTTGGCTGCAACATAAGGCATTACCATGAATTGATGGTGGGCATACTTGAAGTAAGAGGTGCCCTTCACAGGGATGTCAGTATCGTTACCGCTGAAGCGGCCGACAACCTCACTGTCAGTGCCGTTGGCATTGGCGGTGGCAACCTCCATCACAAGGGTGTTTTCACCATCGAGCATCACCTGGTCGTCGTTGCGCGGCGAGATGACGATCTGCGGCTCACCAATCTTGGTCTTGGTGAAGTTGCTCTGGGCGCTGATGGTCTTCTCGGTGTAAACCGTGCTAGCAATCTGGTCGTTGGTGACGTTCAGTTTAAGGAACCTCATGCCACCTGCACTGCTTGCGGCATCGTTAGTGCCGACTAATGTCACGATGCAATTGTCGGCAGGGCCATCAATAGCCATCGACTGGGCACGGTAGTAATAGAAGTTGGCAGAACTTTGGGTAGTAACCCATTGAACGGGATTGCTGTCGTAGTCAGCCCACTTGAACAGGCGCAGTGTACCGCGCTGATAGCCGGTGTTCACCTGACCGTCGCCGTATTGGGTCTGTACGCTATTGATACCCACGAGCTGGCCGTCGGCAGTAAAGGCGATGTCGTTCAGACGGCTGTAGAAACCGGCGTTGTTGGGCTCGGCAGCAGCGATGCCGGTGATGCTCAACTCCTTCACGATCACCTTGTCAATATTGTTGATCAGGTAAACATGAGGCGTGCCATCCTCGGCATTGGTCAGCACAATGGTGCTGTCACCACGCACGAGCATGCGCTTGATGGTGCCGTTTAAGTTATACTCGGTGCCATCGTCCTTGGTCAGTTCAAGACTGGTGGGTGCGGTAACGTTGCTGGGCAGGTCAGGCTCTGGATAATTCTCATATGTGTCATTGGAAGGCACATAGTTATTTTTCTCAATCAGCGCCACCGCATATGTCGTCTTGTTGGCCTCGACAACGATGTTGCCGGCAGCCTTGGAGATGAGTTGCTGCCACTTGCTGTCAACTGTCGATGCAGTGTACTGGCCAAGGGGCTTGAAGCCATTGGCCTCAACACCCAGCGTGTAAGTGCCTGGATCGAGGTTCTCGAAAACGAACACACCGTTATAGTTCTGGTCGGTGGTGTAACGCGCCACTTCCTGGCCGTTCTTGTACAGGATGACAACGGCGCCGTTGATGGGATACCACTGGTCCATCGAGGTGGCGCTGTAATTGTACAGGTCGTTCACCAGGTGCTCGTGGACGTTCTTGACGGTACCCATGATGTAACCCTTGCTCTCGGGGGTAATGCCGAAATACTCAGCGATACCGCGAGCCACTCGCACACCTTCCTGGTGGCAATAGTCCGAGTTCAGCGCACGGTGGCGTGCAGGCTGGTAGGTGTGGAAATAACCCTCAATTAGGAAACCGGGTACTCCGTGCTTTAAGACGCCTAGATGACCGAGATAAGAGATACCGGTGTTGGGATCGACACGGGTCGATGAACCAGAATAGAAATTCAAATCTCCACGGATGTTGGGATTTGTAGGACTATATGCTGAAGACGGGTCAATCTCGTTGGTATAGAAAATCGGCCAGCAGGTCAATGACATGGCACGGCTGCCTGTAGTTAGGTCTCCACCCTCACCATCATAGCCGCGATAAAGTATTAACGGATAATTAGCCATGGAACCGTCGGTAGCGGCATTGGAGTGGTGGGAGACGAACATGTCATAGTTGCCGACCTCAACCTCCTCGCAGATCTCTGACAAGGGACGGTTATAGATTTCGGCATTAGCGGCGCCACTCACATAGGGGTACGGGCCGTTGAACCACCTCGACAGGGTGATGTTCTCGGGCTTCACACCCATCTTGATCAGGGTGGCGCGGGTCTGGATGGATTTCCACAGGTTGGTGTTCGACTCATAGAATCCATTGGTGTCGGGACGTCCTGTGGAAGAGAGCATGGGGTAGGGAATGGTCGCCATGGGGCGGTCATTGGGTCCCCAGCTGCCGTGACCCGGGTTCAGGTATACACGCAATTCGTCGGCGGTCTTCGCCTGCATGAAGCCGGCTGCCATGATGGCGGCTACGGCAAGTAATAATATCTTCTTCATAGCGGTCATCATTTGGTTACGTTAATCATATAAGCCTCACCGGCAGGGGTGCTGAAGACGATCTTGCCGTCTGTGGCGTGGGGATACATGGCGACGGTCTCATCGCCGGTCAGCACCTGGGTGGTGCCGTCGAGCGTGGCAGCCACGATGGTCGACGCGTAGATGAACTCTCCGTCGTCAAGGTCCATCATGCCCACGATGGTGTTGTCGTCATACCATACCGGGGCGCGCATCTTGCCCACCTTGCGCACGTTGCCCCCGTCAAGGTCGCACACATATGCGCCGTGGGCGGCCTGGTAGTACAGCACCTTGGTGCCGTCGGGCGAGAGCGATGCCCACATGTAGCTGAACTGCGTGCCGTTGGGCGAGAGCTGGCGCGTCTTGCCGTTGACGGTGATCATCAGCCGGCCCTTGTCGATCGACAGCACGGGCAGATTCTGGGCCTTGGCAGTGCCGATGGCCTTCTTGCTGAACTTGCCCTTGTTCACTGCGCCCACGCTGGTGGCGTCAACAGCGTATCCCTGCAGGTCGCGCGTGGGCTTCACCAGCACCTGGCTGGCACCGGTTGACAGGTTCACGCTCTTGAGCGACGACATGCGCAGGTGCTTGCTGTTGAACGACCCCTCACGGAAGACGACCGTCTGGCCGTCGGGCGAGATCTTCACGTTGTGGCCCGCGCTGGCTGCTGTGCTCAGCGTCGTCGTCTGGCCACTTGTCAGGTCAAGCTTGGTGAGGCCCTGGTTGGTGGCGCTGGTCAGCAGCAGGTAATCGCCCTGGGGGCTGATCGCGGCTACCGAAGCCTGCTCAGGCAGGTTGACCTTCTCAATCGAGGTCACTGTCAACACCTGTCCCATTGCGCTCATCGAGAAACCCAACGTCAATGCGAAAAGAAGTTTTCTCATCATGATGGTTAAATGGTTTTAAGTTAAACAATTGGTTATTAAAACAATTTCTTGGTTATGGTCACTATTTATGATTGATTGCAGCAAAGATAATCATAAAAAATGCAAATAACAAATAAACAATGTTTAAAATCTTTAATCACTTTTCTTGTTTATTAACAAGAAGGTGCACACTGGGATAATGTGCACCTCGTAATCGGTTGATTTTTACTGATGTCAATTATTTAAACAGGAACAGGTCATTGATTGACTGCTTGATGTTCACGTGCTTGATAGCATGTGCAAACATCTTGTCAAGGCTCAAAATCCTGACTTTTGGACATTCTGCCGTGTCAAAAGGTATACTGTCGCTGATGACCAGTTCGTCCAATCCACTAGCCATCACCCGTTCGCTGGCCGGATTGCTCATCACCGCATGCGAAATATAGGCCCTGACGCTTCGTGCTCCATTCTCTTTCATCAACGAGGCGGCCTTGCAGATGGTGCCGGCCGTGTCAACCATATCGTCAATGAGGATAACATTCTTGTCTTTTACATCGCCAATGATAGTCATGTTCTCGACCACGTTGGCCTGCAGACGTTGCTTGTGACACAATACGAGTGGGGCATTGAAGTATTTGGCATACGAGTTGGCGCGTTTGGCACCACCAACATCGGGTGAGGCAATCACCAGGTTATCGAGATTAAGCTTCTCGATGTCGGGGACAAACATTGTCGAGGCATAGAGATGGTCGACAGGCACATCAAAGAAACCCTGGATCTGGTCAGCGTGCAAGTCCATCGTGATCAAGCGGTCGATACCTGCAGCAATCAGGATATTAGCAACCAGTTTGGCAGCGATCGATACACGGGGCTTGTCCTTGCGGTCCTGACGTGCCCATCCGAAATAGGGGATAACAGCGATAACCGATTGGGCTGACGCGCGCTTGGCGGCGTCAATCATCAGCAATAACTCCATCAGGTTCTCGCTACTGCTGAAGGTGGACTGAATCAGATAGATCTCAGCACCGCGCACCGGTTCCTCATAGCACACCTCAAACTCACCGTCGGCAAAATGAGAGATTTTGATTTTGCCAAGTTCCATTCCCAGTTCCTTCGCAATCTTTTCGGCAACGTACTGGGATTTGGTTCCCGAGAAGATTTTCATTTCAGCCATAGTATTTCACCAAATTAATTTGTTGGTGCAAAGTTAAGCAATTTCGTTGGCAGTATCACTATTATTACCCATTAATTTTCATAAAAACTTTTACTGTTTCTTAAAACGCCAAACTGTGGCATTATGCGGTAGCACATGCACTTCGAAAAGCGTATCCTCTTTTAGTGAACTGTTCTTGAGACAATTTGTGAACAATTCCTCACAGTCATAGTCGCCTAGAGCCATCTGGGCACAATCCAGCGCATGTTGTGGAATGCGGATAGAAGTATCCAGGCATTTTTCATCGAAATTGACCACTACCAGGGTCATTTCGCCTTGATGATGCCTTAGGTACGCATACTGGCGGCTTGTGTCGAGGGTATCCTGATTCATATACATCAAATCGAAGAATTGGCCTTGGGACAGTGTTTTCTCGCTGTTACACAACCGCAGCAACTTGCGATAGAAGGCACGCAGTTTGCGTTCTTCGGCAGTGGGTTTGCCCAGATGCCAGTTTCTGATGGTGGGTACACTCCAGTAGTCAAAGATGGTTGTGCGGCCGTCATGACCGCTATAGCCCTCGGCATCTTCGGCAGGTTCTCCCAACTCCTGTCCGGCATAAATCATCATCGGACATCTTGACATCGTCGCACTCACCACAAGCGCTGGTACCGCTTTCCACGGATCGCCGCAAAACTGGCTCGAGGCGATGCGCTGCTCGTCGTGGTTCTCGAGGAAGTTGAGCATGTGGTCACCAATGCCCTCCACTGTTTGCCAGCAGTTCGTTAGTGCGCTGGCGGGTTTACCATCGCACAAAATGCCGCGCAGCGTGTCATAAAGCGTTACCTTGTCATACAGGTAGTCAAAACCTCCCTCATAGACATAACTGCGGTAGAGTGACACATCATATATCTCGGCAATGAAGATAATGTCGGGATTTATCTCCTTGATTTGCCCGATGGCCCAATGCCAAAAGGCAACGGGCACCATGTGGGCCATGTCACACCTGAAACCGTCAATGCCTTTAGCGGTCCAATATTTGAGAATGTCAAGCATCATGTTCCACGTCTTGGGAATCGGGTCAAAATGAGTACTGCCGTTCCAGGGGTCAATACCGTAGTTGAGTTTCACGGTCTCATACCAATCATCACGGTTGGGCGATGCCGTGTAGCAGTCGTTACCTGTCGCCTTGGCGGGAAACTCAAGGTATGCATCCTTTCCTTTGCCCAAATCAATGCCTTTTGGCGCGAATTCTTGACCGGTGATATAGTAGAAATTGTTTTTCGGATTGAAAAACATCATCGGATTATCGCCTTCGCCCAGGTCACGAATATCATCAGGCTTGACATCGCTACCATATTCCCGTGCCACATGGTTGGGCACAAAGTCAATAATGACCTTTAGCCCCATGTCGTGGGTGCGCTCGACCAATGCCTCAAACTCTTCCATTCGGTTCTTGACCTTCACAGCCATATCGGGACAAACGTCATAGTAGTCACGGATAGCATAGGGTGAGCCGGCGATTCCTTTCACCACATGCGGGTTACAAGTCGTGATTCCATAGCGGGAATAGTTGGTAGCAGTGGCATGCTCAATGACTCCGGTGAACCACACATGGGTAGCGCCCAACGATTTTATTGACCGCAACTTACTGTCGTCAATGTCGTTGAATTTGCCGCAGCCGTTCTGCCTGATGCTGCCGTTGGCCACACATTGCGGGTTGCAGTTGGTGAACCAGCGAGGCATCAACTGGTAAATGATGGTCTTTTTCTTCTCATTCATGCTGCAAAAGTAACAAGATTTTTAGTTAATAGTTAAAAGTAAATAGTTAATAGTTGTGTTTCGTTGTTGTTTTTTGTACTTTTGCAACGTGTAAATTAGTATAAACTAACTGTTTTCTGAAAACTCATAACTGATTACTATAATAATGATTTCTTTTGAAAGTGATTACGATAACGGCTGCCACGAGGCAATCCTCAAACGGCTGAACGAAACCAATGACGAGCGTGCCACGGGCTATGGCCTTGACGGTTACAGCACAGCGGCTAAGGAGAAAATCCGCACGGCATGCGGTAAGCCCGATGCCGAAGTGTTTTTCCTGGTGGGTGGCACCCAAACCAATGCCACTGTTATCGATGCGATGTTAAAGTCATATCAGGGTGTGCTGTCGGTCGAGACAGGTCACATCAATGTGCATGAGTCGGGCGCTATCGAGTTTGGCGGTCACAAGGTTCTCGCCTTGCCTTCACATGACGGGAAAATGGATGCTAAGGAGTTGGAGCAATGGCTCCATGACTTCTATGCCGATCCCACCTATGACCACATGGTGTTTCCGGGCATGGTCTATATCACTTTCGCCACCGAGATGGGCACGATCTACACCCTCGACGAACTGATCGCCATCAGCAACATCTGCAAGTGTTTCGAACTGCCTTTATTCATCGATGGAGCACGCTTGGGATACGGTTTGATGGCCGAAGGGTGCGACGTGTCTTTGACACAATTGGCCGACCTGTGTGATGTCTTCTATATAGGTGGCACCAAGTGCGGTGCCCTGTGCGGCGAAGCCGTGGTGTTCCCCAATCCCGCAGTGCCGGCACCAGCTCATTTCTTCACCATCGTCAAGCAACATGGTGCCCTGCTTGCTAAAGGCCGACTGCTGGGCATCCAGTTCGACACTCTGATGACCGATAATCTTTATTTCAGAATCGCTCGTCATGCGGTTGAGCAGGCAATGCGCCTGCGTGACGCCTTTGTGTCAAAGGGCTATCAGATGTATTCTAATTCTCCGACAAACCAGCAGTTCGTCCTCTTGGACCAACCGACAATCGACCGTTTGAGCAGGGACTTCGTCTTTGAGCAATGGTATCCAGTAGGTGATATGATGAACTGCCGCTTCGTCACCAGTTGGGCCACCCGCCCCGAAGATGTTGACAAACTCATAGGTGCGCTGTAAATGGCAATACGCCAAAAAACTGAGCACTAAAAACTGTTAACTGAAAACTATTTTGTAACTTTGCGCCGTTTTTACTGATAGATAGGTGAAATGGCGAATATCCTGAACATAGAGACATCAACTGAGGTGTGCTCGGTGGCATTGACCAGCGAGGGACAGGTGCTGGACCATCGTGAGAACTACGAGGGACAGACCCACGCCACGTTGTTGAGCCAGTATGTGAAGGATATGCTCGACTATGCGCGCTCACGGGAAATGAAACTCGACGCCATCGCTGTAAGCATTGGACCAGGCTCCTACACCGGTTTGCGCATAGGCTTGAGCGAGGCCAAGGGCTTGGCCTTCGGACTTAACGTGCCTCTAATCGGGGTCAACACCCTGCAACTGCTCACAGTAAGCTCGATGTTCAACCATTTCATCGACGAGGAAGATGTGCTCTACATCCCCATGATCGACGCTCGCCGCATGGAGGTCTATACTGCAGCCTACGATTCTGCTTTGATGGCGGTGATTGAGCCTCAGGCAATGATTCTTGACGAGCATTCGTTCGACAGTTTGCTGGAAAAAGGCCATACGCTTGTGCTCATGGGTAACGGCAGTGACAAGGCGCGCCAAGTGCTGACAACCGATTGCTTGCGGTTTATTGAGGGAATTAAGCCAGCGGCAGTCGATATGATGGCACTGGCCGAGAAAGCCTGGCGAGAGAGCAACTTCATCGATGTGGCTTACAGTACACCACTCTATCTAAAAGAATTTCAGGCGACTAAGCCCAAGAATCCCGTCCTTGACCTGCAAGGATAAAGCGGGGTGTTGAGAATACTGATTTTCGCGGTTTAAATATTTGTATTACCTTTGCAGATTATGCTGACATATAATTCACAACTCAAGAAGCTAGTGCTTCCCGAATATGGGCGCAATATTCAACAGATGGTGGACCATTGTTTGACCATCGAGGATCGTGCCGAGCGCACTCACTGCGCTTATACCATCGTGCAGAACATGGCGAACATGTTCCCGCAGCTGCGTGCCGAGACCGACTATCAGCACAAACTGTGGGACCACCTCATGATCATGAGCGGGTTCAAGTTGGACATTGATTTCCCCTTCGATGATATCATCGAGGAGCAGAATCTTGACACCAAGCCGGCTCCCATCAGTTATGAGTTGGAGCCTATCTCCTTCCGTCACTATGGCAAGAACATTGAACGCATGATTGAGCGTGCTGTTGAGTATCCCGAGGGCGAGGAGCGTGAGGCGCTGGTGATGCTGTTGGCTAACCACATGAAGAAGCTAATCTTCCAAATCAATAACGAGGATGTGGAGGACGCTAAGATTTTCAAGGATTTGGAGCGTTATAGCCATGGTGCCATCCGTCTTGACCCGGCCACTCATCATCTGCATGAATACCAGGTAATAAAACAGGCTCAAACAACGGGCAAGAAAAAGAAGAAAAAGTAATCTGTCAAGGAAACAAACATCTGGATGATTACACGGGAAGAAATCATATCGATTGGACACTTCAACAAGGCTCACGGGGTTGCTGGCGAGATTTCGGCAACGCTCGATGTGGACTTTGAGGTGTTGGATGGGATTTCGTGTCTGGTGAGTGACATGGATGGTATCTTCGTACCGTTTTTCATCAATTCCTGCCGTCCCAAAACACACGATACCGTACTCCTGATGATTGACGGAATCGATAATGAGAAAGAGGCGGCTAAACTTGTTAACCGTGAGATCTATGCGCTCAAACGTGACTATGAGCAAGTGAGCGAGGAGGCCGATGCCGATGGCTATCCGCTGGATTACTTCGTAGGCTTTGACCTGCAGGACAGTGACGGTACCAGGGTGGGGGAGATTACTGATGTGGATGAATCCACCGAGAATGCGATATTCATCGTCACACGAGAAGACTCCGAATTGATGGTGCCGGCCAATGACGACTTGATTGTTGAATTTGATTTGGACAAGAGGGTGATGGTCATGGATCTGCCGCAAGGCCTCCTGGACTTGAACAACCAATGATTTTTACAAAGAGTATGCGACAACGTCTATCATATTTCATCAAGGCTGCAACGGTAATCATAATGTTGATCTCCGTCCTGCCGGTCAACGCCAAGGATGACGTGGACATTTATGACCTTACTTTTGACGAGAATTGGGCTACGCCTGAGATTAAGAATGATAAACAGGCCGACAAAATTCAGGAGTTCCAGTACGACATGGCTGTGGCTTTCAAGAAGTCCAATTATGATGTAGAGCTCATGCGCAACAACGAGGTCGTCGTCGTCACCATTCCAGCCAGCCAGCTCTTCGAGCCTAACGACACGACGCTCACCTCACTGGGTGAAACGCTGCTGAAACCATTCTTGAGAATGATCAAGAATCCTGGGGTCTACAAGATGCTTCTGGTCATGCACAGCGATGACACTGGCAGTTCGACCTATACCTACAACCTCACCCGTCAACGTGTGAACGCCATCTTTGACTGGTTTGATGAAAATGGTAGCGTGGATTACGTTGTGCCCTATGCAATGGGAGAGACCGACCCTGTCGTTGACAACAATTCAGTGGAAAACCGCAAGCGCAACCGCAGGCTGGAAATCTACCTGATTCCGGAGCAGACGATGATACAACAAGCCAAAAAAGGCCGCATCAGTATCAGCCAAAACCGATAAATAACTTAACAACACATATTTTTATATATAGCACATTACAACAATGGCAAAAGAATTAAAGGATTTAACTAAGAGAGCAGACAATTACTCTCAATGGTATAATGAATTGGTAGTAAAGGCCGACCTTGCTGAGCAGTCGGCGGTGCGTGGCTGTATGGTCATCAAGCCCTATGGATACGCTATATGGGAGAAAATGCAGCGTCAATTGGACGACATGTTCAAGGCTACAGGCGTGCAGAATGCCTATTTTCCCCTGCTCATTCCCAAGTCCTTCCTCAGCCGTGAGGCAGACCATGTCGAGGGCTTTGCTAAGGAGTGCGCCGTGGTGACCCATTACCGCCTGATGAACGACCCGAACGGCAAGGGTGTTGTGGTGGATCCGGCCGCACGCCTTGAAGAAGAATTGGTGATCCGTCCCACTAGTGAGACCATCATTTGGAACACCTACCGCAACTGGATCAACAGTTATCGTGACCTGCCGTTGCTCATCAACCAGTGGGCCAACGTCTTCCGTTGGGAGATGCGCACCCGTTTGTTCCTGCGCACTGCCGAGTTCCTGTGGCAGGAGGGTCACACGGCCCATGCGACTAAGGAAGAGGCCGAGGCAAAGGCTGTCGAGATGTTGAACGTGTATGCCGACTTTGCCGAGAAATACATGGCACTGCCTGTCATTAAGGGTATCAAGACCGCTAAGGAGCGCTTTGCTGGAGCACTGGAAACTTACACCATCGAGGCGATGATGCAGGACGGCAAGGCGCTGCAGTCGGGTACCAGCCACTTCCTGGGGCAGAACTTCGCTAAGGCTTTTGACGTTAAGTTCATCGATAAGGAGAACAAGTTGCAGGACGTGTGGGCTACATCGTGGGGCGTATCGACCCGTCTGATGGGTGCCCTCATCATGACCCATAGCGACGACAACGGACTCGTGCTGCCCCCGCACTTAGCTCCTATCCAGGTGGTTATCGTTCCTGTTTACAAGACTGACGACCAGTTGCAGGAGGTCAACAAGGTGGTGGAACCAATAGTCAACAACCTGCGTGGTATGGGCATATCGGTTAAGTATGACAATGCCGACAACAAGCGTCCTGGATTCAAGTTCGCTGACTATGAGCTCAAGGGTGTGCCTGTGCGTCTCGTGCTTGGTGCCCGCGACATCGAGGCAGGAACTGTTGAGGTGATGCGCCGCGACACACTCGAGAAGAGCGTTGAGCAGCTGTCTGGCATCGAGAATCGTGTGAAAGACCTGCTTGAGGAAATCCAGCAAAACATCTTCACCAAGGCTCTGAACCAGCGTGAGAGCATGACCTACAAGGTGGACACTTGGGACGAGTTCAAGACCCAAATCGAAAAGGGTGGCTTTATCCTTGCTCACTGGGACGGCACAAGCGAGACCGAGGAAAAAATCAAGGAAGAGACCAAAGCAACCATCCGCTGTATCCCATTGGACGGCATCGACGAAGACGGCAAGTGCATCTACACTGGCAAGCCCAGCAAGCGTCGTGTCATCTTCGCACGCAATTATTAAGCATACAAAAATAATAGGACTTTTTCATAATAGAAATGATTAATGGATGCGGCAGTCGTGATGACCCCCGCATCCTTTTTTATCAAATCTCACTACCCATCCGTCTGCATTGTTCAGTAAACGGTGGTATTATCGCCGTCTCCTTTATGATCTAGTTACCAAATATAAAAGCACTCCGTTTCGCAACGAGGTGCC
>JAFZKD010000069.1 GCA_017553785.1 Muribaculaceae bacterium
ATGATCATCGACATCCCTGAGGGCGTGAAGCACTGGCACGGAGCAGCCAAGGACTCATGGTTCCAACACCTCACTACCCACGTAAAAACCAGTGGTGAAGAGAGCAACGAATGGCTGGAACCCGTCAATGACGAGACCTACAACAGCCTGCCAAAGTAACTGATAGCCACCAATCAACAATGGACCGTATCCCAGTGGTAGTTTGTCCTACTATAGGGGTGCGGTTCCTTGGTTTTATCTGTTTTTTTCATCAGGAATTTTACTTTTCACGTTTTCTCGGGTCTTAACTACAGCAACGGGACGAAACAAGTTTCTGCCAAGGTGAGTTCAAATGCCAATAGACATTAATGACATAATCAACGCAATCAAGGCGAATCCCGAACAGGGATTCCGTGAACTGATGTCCAGGTTCAAGGAACCGGTCTATTGGCACATCCGCCGTCTGGTCGCCCGGCATGAGGATGCTCAGGATGCCGCCCAGGAGACCTTTGTGCGCATCTATCGCTCGCTTGACCAATACAGCGGAGAGCGCTCATTCTCGGCGTGGATCTACCGCATTGCGACCAACGAGGCATTGCGCGTGATTGAGCGCAACAACCGCCGAGCCTTCCAAGCGCTTGACGAGACCGCAGCCGACTTCACGGCCGATGCCTACATCGACTATACCGACGTGGAAGCGGTGAAACTGCAACGCGCCATCCACACGTTGCCCACCAAGCAGCAGGTGGCCTTCAACCTCCGTTACTACGATGAAATGAGTTATGAGGGTATCGCCGAAGTGACGGGCTCAACGGAGGGTGCCGCCAAGAGCAACTACCACCTGGCGAAAGAAAAAATTGTTGAATACCTAAGGTCCAATGATTGATATGGAACAGAATAACTACGATAATATCAACGATGTGGGCAAACGTATGCCCTACAACGTGCCCGACGACTTCTTTGCCACGTTGGAAGAGAATGTGATGCGGGAAGTCAAGGCCGACACGGCACAATCGGCAGCCCCGCCACGGCGCAAAGCATGGTTGTCCAAGGGGTTCAGGCGGTTCTCTATCGCCGCAGCAGCTGCCTTGGCTGTGCTCGTCGGCTACCATGCACTGTCACGCAGCCAGAGTGAAGACAACTTCACGGCAGTGGAAGAGGCTTTTGCCCACTTGAGCGAGGAAGACCAGGAATACCTGCTTGAGGTTTATCAGGAAGACATCTTCATGGAAGAGGATGCCGTTATATTGGATATCTGAATGGCTCTGTCGGAATTGACGTCAACCGGCATAGCCTGAATAATGGAATATAAACAGTAACTAAAAAAACAACAGATTATGAAGAATATGGCAAAAACATGGCTCGCAGCTCTGGTTCTTGTGGCTTGCAGCCTGACAATGACAGCCCAAAGCGATAACAACCAGCGCATGAGCCGCGAACAACTGGCCGAAGCGCAGGCCAAGCACATCGCAAGCGAGTTGGGCCTTGATGAAGGAACCACCAAGAAATATGTGGAGACCTTTTGTGACTATCAAAAGGAGATCTGGGCCCTGGGGCCGAGGGAGACTGGAAAGAAGAAAGCTGAGATGACCAATGCCGAGACCGACCAGGAAATCCAGGCGCGTTTTGAGCGCAGCGAGAAGATCCTCAGGATCCGCCAGAAGTATTACAAGCGCTACAGCCAGTTCCTCACCCCCAAGCAGATTGACCGGGCCTACACACTGGAACGTGAAGCGATGAAGCGACTGGCAAGGCATGGCCACAAGGGACAGCACGGCAAGAAAGACGGCGGCCGACGC
>JAFZKD010000070.1 GCA_017553785.1 Muribaculaceae bacterium
ATCCTCGATGAGGCAACCAGCAGCATTGACACCCGTACCGAGACCCTCGTGCAGCGTGGCATGGACTCCCTGATGAAAGGACGCACCACCTTCGTCATCGCCCACCGCCTCTCGACTGTCCGCAACAGCGACTGCATCATCGTATTGGAGCGCGGCCGCATCATCGAGCGCGGCACCCACGATGAGCTATTGGCCTCCAGAGGCAAGTACTACCAACTCTACACCGGCGGCGAAATCGCTTAATAAAACACCTGTAGATGATTGGGCGCTGCTATCTGCCTCCAGTGTTATTCACACATGCCATTCCATTGGGACTTAATCACATGGTCTCGGCTTTGATTGTTTATTTTTTGTTGAATTTTGAAATATTGGGTATTTTTGGCTATTGTGAATAAAAAATGTAGTACTTTTGCAGGATATTTTGAATATCAAACTATTAACCGATTATAGAACATTAACAATGGGTAAGAAATTGACCGACCGAGTGACTTGGGTAGGCAAAGTGGACTGGGAACTCAAGACCTTCCATGGCGATGAGCTCTCTACTAACCGCGGCTCAAGTTACAACTCCTACTTGATTAGAGATAAAAAGAATGTGTTGATCGACACATCATGGCTGCCTTATAGCCGTGAGTTTGTCAAGAACCTAAAGCAAGAGATTGACCTAACTGACATTGACTATATCGTCATGTGCCACAACGAGATCGACCACAGTGGCGCCCTCGTTGACCTGATGCGTGAGATTCCTGACACACCCATCTATTGCACTGCCAAGGGCGAGGCCATTATCCGTGGCCACTATCACAAGAACTGGAACTTTGTGAATGTCAAGACCGGCGATCAATTAGAGTTGGGAGATACCACCCTCACCTTTATCGAGGCAACCATGTTGCACTGGCCCGACACCATGTTCTGCTACCTGAGTGGCGAGGAAATTCTGTTCTGCAACGACGGTTTTGGCCAGCACTTTGCCACCGAGTCGCTCTATGACGACCAGGTGTGCATGGCTGAGGTGATGCAAGAGGCCGAGAAATACTACGCCAATATCTTGGCGCCTTTCAGCCCGCTGTGCAACCGCAAGGTGAAGGAAATCCTTGGCATGAACCTGCCAGTGAAGATGATCTGCCCAAGCCACGGTATTATCTGGCGCAACAACCCGGGCCTGATCATCGAGAAATACCTGCAGTGGAGCGACGCCTATCAGGAGGATCAAGTGACCATTGTCTATGACACGATGTGGCAGAGCACACGCCTCATGGCTCAAGCCATTGCCGACGGCATACGTGAACAGTTACCCACAACAACCGTCAAGATTTACAACGCCGCCCTAAGCGACAAGAATGACATCCTCACCGAGGTATTCCATTCACGCGCCGTGTTAGTGGGTTCCCCCACTATCAACAATGGCTACAGCTATGCCATAGCCGGTATCCTGGAAATGATCAAGGGCTTGAAACTCAAGAAGAAAAAAGGCGCCGCATTTGGCAGCTACGGCTGGAGCGGCGAGGGCATCAAGCTCATCACCGAGCATCTGAAAGCCGCTGGCATCGAGACGGTGAATGACGGCATTCGCACCATGTGGGTTCCTGACCAGGATGCCCTGGAACAGAGCCGTCAGTTTGGCCGAGGCTTCGCTGCAGCCCTCTGACAATTAGATATTTCAACAATCAACTAAATAACTTAAACTATCACTTTAAACACAATGAACAAAGTCATTAGTAATGAGCAGTTTTCTGCCAATGTGACTAAACTTGTCGTTGAGGCTCCCCTCATCGCCAAGGCACGCCGTGCGGGCCACTTTGTGATTGTCCGCGCTGGAGAGAAAGGAGAACGCATCCCTTTGACTATCGCCGACAGCGACCCCAAAGCTGGCACCATTACGCTGGTAATCCAGAGTGTGGGCGACAGCACGCGCAAGATCTGCGCGCTTGAACCAGGTGAATTTCTCAATGACGTGGTAGGTCCACTAGGCCAAGCCACTCACATCGATAAGTATGGTACCGTGCTGTGTGCTGGTGGCGGTGTGGGCACCGCTCCCCTACTCCCCATTATCCGCGCCATGAAGGAGGCTGGCAACCGTGTTATCAGTGTGCTTGCTGGTCGTACCAAGGATCTCATTATCCTTGAGGAGGAGGTGCGTGCATCGAGCGACGAGGTTATCATCATGACCGATGATGGCAGCTATGGCAACCAGGGTGTTGTCACCGTGGGCATGGAAGAAGTCCTTAAGCGTGAACACGTAGACTACTGCGTGACCATTGGTCCCGCCATCATGATGAAATTCTGTGCTCTGTTGACCAAGAAGTATGAGGTGCCTACCGAGGCTTCGCTCAACGCCATCATGGTTGACGGTACGGGCATGTGCGGCGCCTGCCGCGTGACCGTGGGCGGCAAGACGCGCTTCGTGTGCGTCGAGGGTCCCGAGTTCAATGCCCATGAGATTGATTTTGACGAGTTGATGATGCGCTTGAAAGGTGCACAATAAATCAAGTTTCGCTTTTGCTCAACTTGAAGTTTAATGTTTAAAGTTTAGAGTTTAAAGTGACTCTACTGGTAGAATAAACATCAATGAGCAAACATTATTAAAGACTAAATTTGACTTATACCAAAATGGAACAGAACAATATGGATTCGCGTAACGAACAATGGCGCATCGACTTGCGCAACTCAAAATCCCCCAAGGAACGCACAGCCATCCCCCGCGTGGAGATGCCGCAGCTTGACCCTAAATACCGCATCACCTGCAACGAGGAGGTGAACCAGGGCATCAGCGCCGAGCAAGCCGTGGTAGAAGCCAGCCGCTGTCTAGACTGCGCTAACCCGCAGTGCGTTACAGGTTGCCCAGTTAACATTAATATCCCCAAGTTCATCAAGAATATCGAGCGTGGCGAGTTTGGCCAGGCCGCAGCCACCCTCAAGGAGACCAGCTCACTGCCAGCAGTTTGCGGCCGTGTGTGTCCCCAAGAGAAACAGTGCGAGTCGCGCTGCATCCACACCAAGATGAACCACCCCGCCGTAGCTATCGGCTATCTGGAGCGCTTTGCCGCCGACTGGCAGCGTGACAACCTGCCCCAGGAGACGCCCGAAATGGCTCCCGCAAACGGCATCAAGGTCGCCGTTATCGGTAGCGGTCCCTCAGGACTTTCATTTGCCGGCGACATGGCCAAGAAAGGTTTCAGCGTGACCGTTTTCGAGGCACTACATGAAATCGGCGGCGTGTTGAAGTATGGTATTCCCGAGTTCCGTCTGCCTAACCACATTGTGGACTACGAGATCGAGGGTCTCAGGAAGATGGGTGTAGAATTCGTTAAGGACTGCCTCGTGGGTAAGACCATTAGCTACGAGGACTTGCACGAGATGGGTTTCAAGGGCGTATTTGTCGGCTCAGGCGCCGGTTTCCCGCGCTTCATGAACATTCCCGGCGAGAACCTCAACGGCATTATGTCGAGCAACGAGTACCTTACCCGCATCAACCTCATGGAGGCTGGACGCGGAGGTGACACCCCTGTGCTGCGTGGCAAGACCATCGCCGTTATCGGTGGCGGTAACACCGCTATGGACTCGACCCGTACCGCCCTGCGTATGGGCACCGAGCGCGTCATCCTCATCTATCGCCGCAGCGAGGAGGAGATGCCTGCCCGCCGCGAAGAGGTTGGACACGCCAAGGAGGAAGGTGTTGAATTCAAGACCCTGCACAACCCCATCGAGTACATCGGTGACGACAAGGGCCGCGTGGTGGCCATGCGCGTGCAGAAGATGGAACTGGGCGAACCCGATGCCTCGGGCCGTCGCAGCCCCGTCCCCATTGAGGGCGCCATCGAGGAGATCCCCGTTGACCTGGTCATTGTGGCTGTAGGCGTTTCACCCAACCAGCTCGTGCCCCGCTCGATTCCCGGACTGGACATCAGCAAGCGCAACACCATCGTGGTTAACGAGGAGACCATGCAGTCGTCGGTTGACGACCTCTACGCCGGTGGTGACATCGTGCGTGGCGGTGCAACCGTGATCCTTGCTATGGGCGACGGCCGCCGTGCTGCCCTCAACATGGCACAAGCCCTTCAAGGGTAACTATTTGAAACGACAAACGTGGGGGGCTAAACTAGTGCCACCCTACCCTTCACATTTTTCCATCACTATGGGTGATAGCCGTTAAAAGCCGTCACCCATAGTCCTTTTTCAACCCACCAATTGACAGATTCCATTATTTAATTGTTTTTATCTCACTACTTTTATAATAATGTGAAAATTAGTGTTATCTTTGCAGTGAATGAATGATCATAAGACGCTAAGTGTAGCTGCAACTATATGGCTTACGTTGATTATCGTGAGCTATAGTTTGTTGTGTGGATGTGGGAAAAATGAGATGAGCAATCAGGTCATCGTCCAGAACGAGACCTTCACTCTGACAGGAGATAGTGTAATCGAAGATACGGTTTTTGCTGTCGCCCTTTCGCCTGAACACATCGAGACAAACATGACGATAAGCCGCCTGGACAGCATGTACGGAGATATTGACTCCGCACAAGTGCGATTCGAACATGGCAGGCCTTGGCGAATGCGTCAACAACGTCCTGCTAACATACCCGAATATGAAAGTGGTCAGCCGCTGATTGACGCGCTCTATAATATGTCGACCGATCAGATTGCTGACCACATCAACACTTCAGGAATCTTTGATGAGACTTACAACATCAGCCGTCTGTACTGCGCCATCTACCTGTCGCTTGCAGCAATCAAGCCCTACCAATCGATGGCAACACTGCGCACGATGGTAGATATCGACAGCATCATCATGCAACGCGAAGGGCAATGGCCAGTGGTGAGCGACCACATCAGCTGGGCGACAGCGGCATGGGAGGTGTATAAGACCACCGGAGACCGCAAATGGCTCGCCTACAGCAAACACGTCATCGAAAAGACACTCAACATCAACAGCAAAGTGTTGCTCGACCAGACCACAGGACTTGTTCACGGAGCGGGATACACATCGGCTAAACCACTGGGCTCACGTCGAATGACGTGGATGGGATACAACGACATGTTTGCATGCATGTCACTAGGAAATAACATCATGACAGCCCAAGCATATACCATCTTGAGTGACATGTGCGATGAATTGGGCCTCGAGAACACTTATGACAAAGAAGCCCAGCGCCTAAAAGACGCCATCAATCAGTATCTTTGGAACGAGGAACGCGGTTGCTACAGCTCATTTCTCTATGGCATGGCATACCCGCACCAGTCGCCCACGACCGACAACACGTCCCAGGCGTTGTGCGTGTTGTGGGGGATCGCTGATAACGACCGGGCCGAAAACCTGATTGCCAACACCCCTGTATCGGACAAGGGCGTGAATGTTAATTATCCTCCCAACAATCCCTTAGAACCATATCTTGCCAATTCGTCTTGGACAACAACCCAAGCGCTATGGAATATAGCCTCGGCCTATACGAAAAATGAGAATGCCTTGCGCCGTGGCCTGGGGGCGCTATACCGAGCCCAAGCGCTATACCAGTCGCAGGACATCCACATGAAAGGCATCAAGATTGATGAGCTAGGAGCCGGAGCCAGCAATGTAGCGATGATTATGCGCGTGTTCCTCGGCATGAACTTCAAATCCGAAGGTATTGAGTTCGACCCCATAGTGCCAGAAGGCATGCCAGGCGAAAAGACGTTCAACGGGTTCAATTACCGCAAGGCAGTGCTTAACTTCACCATACAGGGTTCCGGCAACGACATCGCCCAAATCACTGACAACGGCAAGCCGCTTGAGGGCGCATTCCTGCCTAATGATATCGAGGGGCGCCACCACATCATCATAACCATGAAAGAGGATAAGCGCAAAACCCAAAAGGCCACTATTCATCACGATGAGGTTATTCTGCCGCTAACACCTAACGTTGTATGGAGCAATGATTCGGGACGCATCATCGACTATATGCCTGGCACACACTATCGCTTATCAGTCAACGGAACGCTAAACGAAATTAATGACTCGGTGTTTGTATTACCCAAAACCGACTGTTATACCGAATACGCCGTCGCAATTGTCGGGAAAAACAGCAACGGTTTTATTTCCAAACCGATGATGAGGTATCATCTGACCCCTCAAATCGCCTTTTTCCCAACCGTCGATGGGGACACGGCACAAATCAAGGTGAGTGTCGACCATGGCGGAGACTATATTATTGACATTGGATACAATCCCACGGGAACTCTTGACGTGCGCAAGATCGCAGCCAACTCCCACCCCATGGGCACGCTGGTAATGAGCAGCGGCAATCTGCTCGAGGCCAACGGACTGGCATACAGCAACATGGTGAGAGTGAAACTACTTAAGGGTGAGAATGTCATCACAATCACTCAGTTGAGGCTACCCAAATCATTTACTCCTTGTGACCCTGTGCACCTGAGAGTAATCGGACTATAACCTTATGAATAAGACAATTAACAAGAACATCATTTTAAAATCACATATTAATAACATTGTTATGAAAACCAAATTCATCTTATTGGCAGCACTGGCTGCCACAGCACTGTCAGGACAAGCCGACGAAGGCCGACTGTTGCGTTTTCCTGGCACCAACGGCATCGATGTCGCATTCAGCTATGCCGGTGACATCTACACAGTGCCTATTTCTGGAGGCACAGCGCGCAAACTGACATCCCACAACGGATATGAGGCATTTGCCCGCTATTCCCCCGATGGCCGGACTATCGCTTTTACAGGCCAATATGACGGTAACACCGAGGTTTACATCATGCCCGCCGAGGGCGGTGAGCCCAAGCGTATCACATTCACGGCCAGCAACCCCCGTGACGATTGGGGCGACCGAATGGGTCCGAACAATATCACGATGACGTGGACCCCAGATGGCAAGGGAGTTATCTACCGTAACCGAATCAGCGACAGTTTTGACGGAAAGCTGTGGCGTGCGCCCATCGATGGCGGTATGAGCGAACAACTGCCCTTGCCCGAGGGCGGATTTTGCTCCTATAATGCTGATGGCACCAAGATGGCCTATAACCGTGTGTTCCGCGAATTCCGCACATGGAAGTATTATAAGGGCGGCATGGCCGATGACATCTGGATTTATGACACACAAGCCAAAACGGTCACCAACATCACCAATAACATCGCTCAGGACATTGACCCGATGTGGATTGGCAATGAGATCTACTTCATGAGCGACCGGGATAACCGCATGAACATCTTCGTATATAACACCAGCACCGGCGCAACCCAAAAGGTGACCAATTTCACTGAGTATGACGTGAAATTCGCCAACTGCGGCGGCGGTAAAATCGTGTTTGAGAATGGAGGCTATCTCTATGTGCTCGACCCCGCGACCAAACGAAATGAGAAAATCACCGTTTATCTCAACAGCGAGAACAACTTTGCCCGCGAAGAACAGCGCCAGGTTGGTGAGAATATCACCGGTGGCAGTCTGGCACCCGATGGAAACCGTCTGGCCTTGAGTGCCCGCGGCGAGGTCTTTGACGTGCCCGCCAAGCATGGTGTGACCCGCAATATCACCCACACACCTGGCGTACACGAGCGCAACGCCCAGTGGAGCCCCGACGGAAAGAACATCG
This sequence comes from Muribaculaceae bacterium, assembly GCA_017553785.1. Lineage (GTDB taxonomy): Bacteria > Bacteroidota > Bacteroidia > Bacteroidales > Muribaculaceae > Sodaliphilus. Next base: position 7,597 of record JAFZKD010000070.1, read on the forward strand.
CCTATATCAGCGACCAGACTGGTGAGACCGAGATTTGGATGCGCCCCGTAGGCGGTGACAAAGCCATACAGTTGACATTCGATAACGACACCTACATCCGTGACTTTAGCTGGAGCCCCGACGGTAGCCAAATCGTCTATACCGACCGCAAGAACCGCATGGTGATGCTAAACGTTAACAGCAAATTGCGCAACAAGCAAATCCTGATGACCGACGAAATGGGCGAGATTCCAACTCCCAGCTTCTCACCTGACGGCAAGTGGCTGACCTATTACCGACAAGGCCCTAATGAGTATAGCGTGGTTTATCTCTACAACATTGCTCAAGGCAAGGAATATCCTGTCACCGACCGATGGTATGACAGCAACTCACCTGAGTTCAGCAGCGACGGAAAGTATCTGATTTTTGCCTCTTCACGCGATTTCAACCCCATCTACAGCAACATCGAGTGGAACTTTGCCTACCGTGAGATGGAAGGCATCTACCTCGTAATGCTTGCCAAGGATACCCCCTCGCCCTTCCTGCCCAAGGACGACCAGGTGATGGCTGGCGGTGACAAACCCAAGGACGCTCCTGCCGATGCCCCTAAAGACAAGAAAGCCAAAAACAAAAACCAGGCCGACGAAAAAGCCACGCGCATCGACGTTGAAGGCATCGGTGACCGCATCGTGAAATTACCTATTGGAGCCGGCAGTTATGGCAACTTCGTCTGCGATGGTGCCCACCTATGGTACAGCAACCGCGGCTCAGTACGCGTGTTTGACTTTGAAGAGCAAAAGGACGAAATCGTTGCCGAACGAGCCTTCATGGTGCCCTCTACCGACATGAAGACAGCCGCTTTCATGAAAGGCGACAAAATCTTTATTGCACCCCTAGCGCCTCGCAAGGCCGACCTGAGCCAGGAAGTCAACACTGACGACATGATTGCCACAGTCAATTATGACCAGGAATGGAATCAGATCTTTAATGAGGCCTGGCGTGCCTACCGTGACGGATTCTATCTGGAGAACATGCACGGTGTGGACTGGCAGGCAATGCACGATAAATATGCCGCGCTGCTGCCCTATGTGAAAAACCGCCTGGATCTGACTTATGTCATTGGAGGCATGATCAGTGAGCTGGCAGTGGGTCACGCCTACGTTAACGGTGGAGACCACATTGAGACCGATCAGCACAACATCGGTATGCTTGGTGCCGAGATGCAACAGGTTGCCAATGGATACAAGATCACAAAGATCCTGCGTGGCGCGCCCGACCGTGAGTCATTACGTTCACCGCTTTTAGAGCCTGGTATGAACATCAACGAGGGCGACGTCATCACGGCTGTCGACGGAGTGAGCACTAATGACGTGAACAACATCTACACCCTGCTCCGTGACAAGGCCAACGTAATGACCGAACTGACGATCAACGGTAACCGCAAGGTGGTCGTGAAACCCATCCAAGACGAATACCCCTTGTACCACTATGAGTGGGTTCAGCACAATATTGATTATGTGAGCGAGAAAACCGGTGGCCGTGTGGGCTATGTATATATTCCTGACATGGGACCCGAAGGCCTGCGCGAGTTCTCACGCTACTTCTTCGCCCAGACCGACAAGGAAGCGCTTATCGTCGATGATCGCGGCAATGGCGGCGGTAACATCTCACCCATGGTCATCGAGCGACTGCTGCGCCAACCCTACCGATTGACGATGTTCCGAGGCAGCAACTATAACGGTACCGTGCCCGAGCGCACGCTTGTCGGCCCCAAGGTCTTGCTGGTGAACAAATATAGCGCCAGTGACGGCGACCTCTTCCCCTGGAGTTTCAAGGAAAACAAGATAGGTCCCGTGATCGGAACACGTTCCTGGGGTGGCATTGTGGGCATATCAGGCTCGCTGCCCTATATGGATGGCACTGACATCCGCGTGCCGTTCTTCACGAACTATGACACCAAGGGTAACTGGATTGTAGAGAATCACGGTGTGGATCCTGATATCATCATCGACAATGACCCCGTGATGGAGGCAAATGGCATTGACCAGCAATTGGACAAAGCGATTGAAGTCATCATGGATCTTCTCAAAGACCGTCAGCCCATGCCTAAGACACCTGCACCCCGAACTCTCAAGGACCTGGGATTCAGCGATAATTAAGACATAGCAACTGACAAAAAGCTACCAGACCATGTCATAAATGTGTGCCGCTTTAATCGTGGCACACATTTATTTTAAAATATTCTGCCAAAAATGACAAAATGATTTTTTTGGCACAATTCTTGCAAGTTTTTTTCATTATTCAAAAAAATTGTAGTAATTTTGCACGCTTAAACTCTACATAAGTTAGATGAGACAACTTAAAATTACAAAATCCATTACTAACCGCGAGAGTGCGTCGCTCGACAAGTATCTTCAGGAAATCGGCCGCAAAGAGCTGATTACTGTTGATGAGGAAGTCGAGTTGGCGCAGCGCATCCGTCAAGGCGACCAAGCAGCTCTAGACAAACTTGTCAGTGCCAACTTGCGTTTTGTGGTTTCTGTCGCAAAGCAGTATCAGAACCAAGGATTGAGTCTTCCCGACTTGATCGACGAGGGCAATCTGGGCCTCATTAAGGCAGCACAGAAATTCGACGAGACACGTGGCTTCAAGTTTATCTCCTATGCTGTGTGGTGGATACGCCAATCCATCCTCCAGGCCCTTGCCGAGCAATCCCGCATAGTTAGGTTGCCGCTCAACCAGGTGGGTTCGATTAACAAGATCAGCAAAGCCCAATCAAGGTTTGAGCAGGAACATGAGCGTCGCCCGTCAGCCGAAGAGCTGGCAGAGCGTCTTGACATTCCCGTTGACAAAATCAGCGACACGATGAAAGTGTCGGGTCGTCACGTATCGGTTGACGCGCCCTTTGTCGAAGGCGAAGACAACAGTTTGCTCGACGTATTGCCCAACAATGATTCTCCCATGGCAGACTCCACGCTGAACCAAGAGTCGCTTGCCAAAGAGGTGAACCGGGCGCTTGAGCAACTCAGTCCTCGTGAGCGGGACATCCTCAAGATGTTCTTCGGCATTGGCTGTCAGGAAATGACGCTTGAAGAGATTGGTGCCAAATTTGACCTGACCCGCGAACGCGTGCGCCAGATCAAGGAAAAAGCCATTCGCCGCCTGAAGGGCCAAAAGAGCAAACTGCTCAAGGCCTATTTGGGATAAAATGATTCATGCTAGCAAAAAAAAGTCAGGCTGCCTCCCAAGGGCAGCTTTTTTCATGTCTTACTGAACTAAATGGACCAATTTTAGCTCATCAGTCGGATTATTTGGTTCATTTTTCCCAAAAAATCCCTAAAATGTTGTGTTTATGGATTTTTCTTTGTAATTTTACATTTTATTTCGAAAAAAAAGATATTGCGGCAATTATTTTAACTAATAAACAACTACTAAAAAACAGAGAGATGAAAAAGATTTTTACTTTTGTCTGCCTGATCATGATGGGTATGGGCATTGCTCAGGCCCAAGTACATGAGGGCGAGAGCGCCGTTGGCGTTAATCTTGTTTATGGTACCGAGATTGAGAGTTTAGGTGTTGGCGCACGCTACCAGTATGGCGTATTAGAACAGTTGCGCACCGAGGTTGGTTTCAACTATTTCTTTGAGCACAACCACATGTCATGGTGGGATGTGAACATCAACGCCCACTATCTGTTAGGCATCGCCAACGATAAGTTCTACATCTATCCTATCGCCGGCCTGAACTACACCATGGTGGATTTTAAGAGCGAACTGAACGACCTCGGCGAGGAGAACCACGTTGGTCTCAACCTGGGCGTTGGCCTTGAGTATGAATTAGACGAACACTTTGGTGCAAGCCTCGAGTTTCGTCACACCATCATCCGCAAGGTTGATCAGGGTGTTATTGGCTTGGGAATCAACTACAAGTTCTAAAAGGGACAATAAGATTCACATCTATATGGAACAGGAGCACAAGCGCTGGCCCGTGCTCCTGTCTTTTTCTCACTCCATGTTTTCACTCCATGGGTTGCAGCTGGTCAATCGCCCCTGTCATGAACGAGGAAAACCCTTCGTCATTATCCTCGTTGCCAAAGGCGTCCCCCACCTTAATAGAACATAATGAGCGCAACAGCTCGAGTGTCGCGTTGGCCCCACGATCATTGGTGTAAAAATGGCCCTTGCCGTTAAAGATGTCCTGCAGGCCAAAGTCAAAGAAACCATGGACGTCATTTCCGCGGGTCTGCATGAAAACTCCTAGCAACGCTTTATCAAAGAACTCGCGCACCGGCTTCATCTCGTAGGCATAGCCCTCGGTCTGCTCATAGTCAAGCATCTTGAAATAAAGGATACCGTCAATCACACCAATCCTGATCATCTTGTTATCATACTGGTAGATGTACTCTCCCTCATAGAGTTCGGGCGCCTGCCCCATCGAATTGGCAAAGGAACTGATCTGTTTCAAGACACCATCGGGATCTGTCGAACGGGCGGCCAGCACCATATTCCATTCCCCTTCGAGATGCGGGTCACGCGCCAGGCCAATCGTGAAGGGACCGTCAACGGTCGAAAGAATGCTAGCCAAATCAATACGGCCGATATACGGCAGTTTACCGAACATTTTGAGCAGTTGCTGGATCTGTTTTAGTTTGACAAAACTATCGCCCTTGACGCACAATGTGAAGATCTGATCCATCGAATTTGGAATCGCCTTCAGCACGTCACCACTAGGCTTTCCTAACGTCGAATTGAGCAACTGCGCATATTCACTATCCTGTGCCGCCATGATGCGAGTGATCATCCCTACCTCATCATCATCAAGATCGATATTGCATGTTACCGCATCGATATCACTCTCGGTAAAGATTCCGATGAGGGGCATTTTTTGTGACAACTCGCGATAGACCTCACTCTTATTGAGTATTGTTTTCAGTCCCTTACCCTGCACCCAAGCGTTGATGGCAGCATCATTGTTATGGATGACATCCTTCACTGCCTTGTTGTCAAGCACACTGGTGGCGGTCTTAGAAAGAATGCCTTTGGCAGCCTTTGCGGCACGAGAAATCTCCATCGACTTGTTCACGGTACCGATGAACAGAACCTTGCCATCGACCACATAAAGATTGTCACCCACATACATACAATTCAACCCCTCCTCCTTGGAGAAGTCACCACCCACACGCATGGCCAAGGTCTTGCAAGCTTTGTCAGGGTCATCGAGCGAGGCTAGGAGTACGCGCCCGAATGTCTTGACCGTGAAAAACGCGTACGCCTTGCTGTCAGTGTCAATCCCCAGTTGTGGCAAGTCACTGAGTATCACGCACAATGGTGAAGTGTCGTTTTCATCGATCACCTGCTGTAATGACTTGGGCAACACAACATTGCCGCCGTTCAGCATGCCTGCCTTTTTGAGAATTTCAGGTAGATCTAGGCTAACCACACCCGTCGCGTCAGCTGGAATCATTTTTTCAAGACTGTCACTCGCGCAGCCCGTCATCAACACGGCAAGCAGCGCTATAGACAATTTTCTGAACCATTTCATCAGCATGTCTGTAAATTGTGAGCGTTTTTAGAGTTGTATGTAGTTCCACATGTCATGTAAGTGGAGCACAGCCACTTTCACAGGCACAAAATTACGACAACTTAAGGATATAACAAGCAAAAAACGCAACAACTTTTTTAAAAACACGAATGCATTTTTGACGATTACCGACTCGAATGGTGGCAATGGATTCATGAAACCATGGCGTGGGAGTTCTTCAATGAATCATTTGCCCCGGTTTGTATGGCATTAAACGCGTTAAAACGGTGTGATTCTCTCAATACCATGTCACGAATAAGGATGTAGTTCAACTCCTGGGCCACCGTGAGAGATACCGCCCGTGGCTCACACAACACCTCATCACTGATGAGTGCATCAAAAATCAAACGACGCTCTTCGGCATCCATGAAGCGAAGGCGATCAACAACCCGGGGCGAGATAACTATTGCATTATCCATAATATGAGATTATTTAGAAATAAGAACAGTTGATAAAAGCGATAGTGCAAAATAAAGCCTTTAAAATGCCAAAATTAGGCATCTGTACGTTAAAGAAACTATATTTTCTCGTGATATTTTTATTCCTGCCTATAATAATCAATAGTATTTATATTAATTAACTAAACTTTAATTCCTATTAGAGAATTTTGTCTTAAATTTGAATCGAAAAACAAAACAAGTATAACCAATACAGGTTGCAATCTTAAGCGCCTGAAAAACCAAATTACTAGAATATGAATGACATTTCTGATCTATTGCGTGAGCTTCTGGACCGATTCAGCAACACACCTGAGCTTGACCAGGAATTTGAGCGGATGCGGCGCGAAGTAGAAGGGTTCGAAGAAGAGTATGCCGTGTGGTGTGAAGAATACGGTTACAGTGTCAAGGACGGTTATCGCGACTTTATCAATGAAATTGTCGAATCTCAAGATTCCTATTGGGACAATTATCAGGAGTTCGGTAACAACATATAATTGTGATTCACTTTTAAAACAGCAACAACAGAACATCGAGGAATCATATCTACACAACCGAAAATAAATGTTTCCCACTAAAAGAAACCGCAGTTTTGCGGCCGAATGGGACTGCCAGGACGGCATTCTCATCGCATGGCCTCACGCCGGCACCGACTGGGCATATATGCTCGACGAGGTGACGGCTTGTTATGTGGAAATTGCGAAAGCCATTCTACAAGATGACGAACGGCTGATTATTGTCGCACCCGACGGTGATGATGTCAAAGAAGCTCTTGGAAATAATGTGGACTGGAGCCGAATCGACATTATAGAGTTGCCGACCAACGATACTTGGGTGCGCGACTATGGTCCCATCACCGTGTGGCATGAGGGAGATTTAGCATTAACCGATTTCACGTTCAACGCATGGGGCATGAAATTTGCCGCCGACTGTGACAATCTGGTTAATTCCCGCATTAACGCCTCTGGCATGTTCAAGATGCCGCTCATCGACTATCGGGATCTCGTGCTTGAGGGTGGTTCAATTGAGACCGACGGCAATGGTACCGTGATGACGACAACATCCTGCCTGACAGCCCCAAACCGTAACGATACCTTTTCACGGAAACAATTAGAGCAAGTGTTGCTCCAACGACTGGGATGCTTGAAAATGTTGTGGCTCGACCACGGCGCTCTAACGGGCGACGATACCGACGGCCACATCGACACTCTTGCCCGATTCGCTCCAGGCGGTGTGATTCTGTACACGGGCTGCGATGATCCCGATGACGAGCACTTCGAGCCGTTAATGAAAATGGAAGAGCAGCTCAAGCTATTCACCGACATTGACGGCAATCACTACCACCTGATCAAGCTACCATTGCCTGACGCCACCTTCGATGAGATATCCAGATTGCCTGCCACCTATGCCAATTTCCTGATAACCAACCATCAGGTACTGGTACCCATCTATGGTCAGCCCGAGAAAGATATAAAGGCTTGCCAACTGATTGGCGAGGCATTTCCCGGACGCAAAATCGTGGGCATCAACTGCCAGGCACTAATCTGCCAGCATGGATCACTGCACTGCGCGACAATGCAGTTACCCAAAGGCGCTATCATCTAAAAACGCTAATTAATCAGTAACAATGAAAATAGGATTTATACAGCAACATAACACGGGTGATATCAACGCAAACCGCCAGTCACTCATTGAGAAAATCAAGAAATTAGCCGGCATGGGTGCCCAACTGGTAGTTTTGCCCGAACTGCATGATTCGCTCTACTTTTGCCAGGTGGAGAATGTGGACAACTTCAACCTCGCCGTTGAAATTCCCAGTAAAGTGACCGAAGAATATGCTGCAGTGGCAAAGGAATGCGGCATCGTGCTGGTGACATCGCTGTTCGAAAAGCGATCGACGGGCCTGTACCACAACACGGCTATCGTCTTCGATTCCAATGGCAGCGTGGCGGGACAGTACCGCAAGATGCACATCCCCGACGATCCCGCCTATTATGAGAAATTCTATTTCACTCCAGGCGACCAAGGGTTCATACCCATTGAGACATCGTTGGGTAAACTTGGTGTGATGGTGTGCTGGGACCAGTGGTATCCCGAGGGTGCCCGGCTGATGGCCATGCGTGGCGCTGAGATGCTCATCTACCCCACTGCCATTGGCTTTGAGAGCAGTGACACCCCCGAGGAGCAAGAACGCCAACGCGAAGCCTGGACGACCGTCCAGCGTGGACATGCCGTGGCAAACGGACTGCATGTCATCACCGTTAACCGTGTGGGGCACGAGCCTGACCCGTCAGGTCAGACCCGCGGCATCCAGTTCTGGGGAAGCAGTTTTGTCGCCGGTCCACAGGGTGAGATAATCCATCGGTCACCAATAGATCGCGAAGACTTACAAGTGATTGACATTGACATGGAGCGCAGCGAGCAGGTGCGACGTTGGTGGCCCTTCCTGCGTGACCGACGAATCGAGTTCTACAGAGACCTCAATAAGCGCTTCTTGGACTGACCAATCAATAAACTACGAATTACGCGAATTTCACGAACTCGGCAGATGCCATTCGATTAATTCGCGTAATTCGTAGTTTGTATCAGCGCTTGGATTATTAGGCTTGGCCCTCGTTGTCATTCTTGCCGCCAAAGACGCTCTTGAGGAAGTCCTCGACTTTGCTGAATACACCGCCAGCGGCATCAGCAGCATCGTCCAAAGCCTCTTTAGCCTTGCCTAAGACGTCTTCCTCACCTTCTTTGGGTTCAAACGCTTCCTTGGCTTTACGGGAGAGATCTTGAGCGACCTCGGTGGCGGCTGCGGTACCCTGCTCCACAAAGTCCTTGGCCTTATCCATCATTTCGCCAGCGGCACTGGTGCCCTCGTCAAACATTTCTTTCGCCTTATCGAGCAGACTGGGCTCACCTTCCTTGGGTGTGAACATCTCCTTGGCCTTATCCATTAAGTCCTCACCCATCTCTCCGGCTGCGGTAGTGCCTTTCTCGAGCATCTCCTTGAGCTGGTCGAGCACACCAGGCTCTCCTTCCTTGCCATCGAACATCTCCTTGGCTTTTTCAAAGATGCTGGGGTCACCCTCCTTGCCCTCAAGAATGCCTTTCAGTTTGTCAAACATGCCTGCGCTATCGTTAGCGGCATCGCCGAGCATCTCTTTCAACTGATCAAAGATACTGCCAGCCTCGTTCTTCACTTCCTCGGCGGCCTCTTCGGTTGTTTTCTTGATTTCCTCGTCCATATTGATTCCTGTATTTATAAGAATGTTCGCCTACTCCCTTTCAAGCGTTTCGGCTTTCTCTGCCCCAAATTTACACATTATTTATTATGTGGCAATAACTTTGCCGATTTTTTTATCCGCGTGACAAATAAAAAACGACCAGGAATGATCATCACCCTGGTCGCATGTATCCTCTTAAATGTTGATTGCTTATTTCACGCGAAGCACTTTACCCTCTTCCACATTATCGCTACTCAATCCATTGAGTTTTTTAAGCTGCGCTACAGTCATGTTGTTGCGTGACGCGATCTTACCAAGATTGTCACCCTTGCGCACCTTATATGTTGAGCGGCTCTCGTCACGGCTCTCCTTGGTGGACTTGCGGGTGCTGGCAGTTTCCTTTTGCTGCGGTTGCTCTTTCTTTACAACCTTCTTGCTAGCGGTTTCCTTTTCCTCGGCAACAGATTTTTTGGCCTGATTGTATCTCTTGCTGGGAGCATAGTCGCGAGACTTAGTGTAGGTGCTCTTGGAGAAGGTGTAGCTGTCGGTGTGGGTGCAGCGGTTTGCAAAGTCAAATATAGCCTCAGGATTGATGGCATAGCCCATGAAGCGGGTCTCGAAATGCAGGTGGGGACCAGTGCTGCGGCCTGTGTTGCCACTCAGGGCGATAGGCTGGCCGGCTTTCACATACTGGTCGGGCTTCACCAGGAAACGGGAGAGGTGGCCATAGATGGTTTCCAAGCCATTGTCATGACGTACAATCACATAGAAACCGTAACCGCCACGATCAAAGCGGGTGAGACGCACACGACCTGAGAAGGCCGAATAAATCGTATCACCAATGGCCGAACGCAGGTCCACGCCCTTGTGGGTGCGACCGAACTGGGGACGATAGCCATAACGCGAAGTCACATAGTTACCCTTAATGGGCATCACATAATGACGAACGTCAAGCACCTTGGAGTTAGGAACATTGGCATCCTTATAACAGTTGACGAGGTCGCTATCCCATCCCTCGGTGAAAATGTCGGGTTCGGGTTCACACTCCTCGTAGAGGTCTGTAGCATATTTTTGAGCTTCCTGGACACGGATCTGGTCCTTTACACGGCTCTGCTTGGCCAGCAAGTCATTGTGCATCTTACTATAACTTGAAGCAGATTGCATATTCTGAGCCGATATGCCAAGCGCAAAAAGGGTCATCGCCGTCAAGGCGAAAAATACACGTTTTATATTCATTTTAGGTTATTTTCTAGTCTCTTTGTTTTTAAGAACGCTCAAAATTACTCATTTATTTTGTAAAAACAGCATTTAGTCTGCTAAAAAGTGTAAAGTTTGGTTTCTAATCCTAAACGAGGCTAACCAACAGGCTGTTTTTCAACGGAATAAAAAATTCACAAATGCAAACAGTTCCAATTCGTTAATATCACCTTGTATTCTCCTGATGGCTCACGCCATGGGAGAATGATGCTAAAATGCTATGAATAAGCCATTTAATGACCCAAATTTACCTCATACTCAAATCAAACTTGCTTCCAACTGAAATGCACAAGAGGGTTAATTCCATGAATTTGACGTGTTGACCATGTTGCTCACACCCGACTCGATGATCGGAGTAGAAACACTCGTTCCCGTCGGCAGATTGTTTCCTACTATGATTACGTCATTGACGTTATTCAATTTAATGAGCGCCGATGGGGTTGAGGTAACGCTCTGCACTTTATTCTTGGTGAATACCACGTCATCAAGATAGAGCCCGGAAAACAAGACGTCGCTGAGCCCGGAAATCTTGTTGTTGGTAATCAACAAGCCACCGCCATGAGTGGAATAAGTCGCTTTCATGAAATTGAAGACAACACCAGTAATATCATTGAACTCATTATTCCTTATGATGTTATAGGCTCCTGCAGTGCCGTATTCCTCGTCGCTGCAACCGTGATTGAATGACTCAATCTTGTTGTTCTCGACAATTACATTGGTCACGGTCTGGCAGAAGAAAACTCCTGCACCTCTCACGGTGTTGCCCGTCATCGTGTTACCGGTAATGACTGCATTGGCGAAAATCGTGCCCATGTGAACACCGTGCATGGCGCAATTCTCGATCACGCAGTTGTTCACAAGCAATCCGCCCTCACCCTGATCGCTGATGCCGTCAAATGAGGCGTTGATGAGTTTGCAGCGCTCAATGATATGGTTATAGGAATGATGGTTGTAGGAAATGCCGTTTGTTCTGCTTGTCGCATAGGCGTCAAAGTGGATACAGGCGTTCGTCCACTCCATCGGCTCGTAGGTTACCGAGTTATAAAGTGGGCCATTTGTCTGGCGGTTACCGTCGAGGCAGATATCATGAATATAGACGTTGACACAATCATCCTTGAATGACCATGAACGCAGGATCGGGAACGAGGTCGAGAGCACAGCACCGGCAGGATGACGATAAACGACACCAAGTTTCTCACTGTTGTAGGCGCTCTTGAACTTCACCTCATACTTTACCGTGCCATTCTCGTAGATGGGTGTGGTATTGATCTCGGCAATTTCACCATAGGAGCAATATCTGGCCCTGGCATTGACTGGGTTAAACGGATTGGACGAATAAGACATATAGCAATGGTCACCCACGTGATAGCCATCGATGCCATCCACCTTAACGGTAATCGTATGGTCCTCATCATTATTATATACACCTGTCTCTATGGCATCAGTGAGCTTGTGCCAGGCTGCAGGTATTTTTTTGATGATGGAATTATCACCATCTCCATAGATTTCCATTCCGCTCTTGATTGTCAAGGGGCGCCGTATCATATATGTTCCGGCAGGAAAATACACCGCTTTGCCTGTCTCGGCTGCGTCAGCGAATAGCGCCTCCAGCGCGTTTGTGTCATCGGCCACGCCATTACCAATAGCGCCGTAGTCTATGGCAGACAGATAACCCTTATATAAACTACCCATCCCGCCATCCGGGTCTCCGTTCAGCAGGTAATCAATCAGAGCAGTCACATCATTAATGGCCACCTGACCGTCACCGTTCACATCATGGCGCACATTCCACGCGCCCATGTCGGTGGGCAGCAGGACCATGACAAAAAGACAGATTAGGGACGTGAAATCACGCTGAAATAATCTTTTATAGATGTACATTTGATTAATGATTAATCGAGTTATTTGTTTATTTTGGGCGCAAAGTTAATTCAATATTGTAAAACTATTGCCACTTGACATACTTAAAAAAACTAAATGCTATGACCGGATACGAGAATAAAGCTAACTGATAAGGCCCCAATTGGTCTGTTTATCAAAGATTTCCTTGATGTGGGATGCCATCTTTCGGCCCCATGTCGTCTCCATTCCCGGATCAACGCACAGATAATCCTCGGCGGCATTGCGCGCCATCTGAATGATCTGGCCGTCCTGAGCCAGATTGGCAATGTGCAGATTGAACGCGATACCGCTCTGCATGGTGCCTTCCATGTCGCCAGGTCCTCGCAACTTCATGTCTTCCTCGGCAACAACAAAGCCGTCATTGGTTTGGGTCATCACCTGTAAGCGGTGACGCGTGTCGCGACCCAAATCGCTGCGTGCCATTAGGATGCAGTAGCTTTGGTCAGCTCCTCGCCCTACCCTGCCCCTGAGTTGGTGCAATTGCGACAGCCCAAATCGCTCTGCGTCTTCAATTACCATGACCGAAGCGTTGGGCACGTTGACGCCTACCTCAATGACCGTGGTCGCCACCAGAATGTGGGCCTTTCCTGTGGCGAAAAGCATCATCTGATGGTCTTTCACGGCGGGTTTCATGCGACCGTGCACCATCGCCACGTTGTAGTGCGGGAACACATCTCTCACCTGCTCGTAGCCCTGCTCTAGCGCATGCAGGTCCAGCTTCTCGTTCTCCTCGATGAGAGGATAGACGATATAAGCCTGACGGCCCTGCCTCAACTGCGAACCCACGAACTGGTACATCTTGAAGCGGTCAGGCTCATGGCGCAGCACCGTCGTTACTGGTTTGCGGCCTGGCGGCAACTCATCGATGACCGACACATCCAGGTCGCCATAGACAGTCATGGCAAGTGTCCTGGGAATTGGCGTTGCTGTCATTACCAGTACATGGGGAGGCGCCACACGATTCTTGCTCCACAGGCGGGCGCGCTGAGCCACGCCAAAGCGGTGCTGCTCATCGATGATGGCCAGACCCAGGTTATGGAACTGCACAGTGTCCTCGATGAGAGCGTGAGTGCCGATGAGTATCTGCAATTCGCCACTCATCAATGAGTCATGGATTGCTGTGCGCTCACGCTTGCGTGTTGAGCCTGTGAGCAATGCCACCTTTACCCCCAGCCCTTCGGCAAGAGGCTGAATGGTTTCGAGATGCTGTCCTGCCAATATCTCGGTGGGGGCCATGATACACGCCTGATAACCGTTATCCAGGGCAATCAAGGCCGTCATGAACGCCACAATCGTCTTGCCGCTGCCCACATCACCCTGCAAGAGGCGGTTCATCTGTTTGCCACTGCCCATGTCATGGCGCATCTCACGGATAACCCTCTTCTGTGCCTCGGTCAACGGGAATTGCAGGAAATGGTGATAGAAATTGTTGAAGTAATAGCCGACATGCGGAAACTTGTGTCCGACCAACCGACGGGAACTACCTTTAATATAATGTAGGATGTTGAGCTCAAGGAAGAACAACTCCTCGAACTTGAGTCTGAATTGAGCTCGTTGAAGCGACTGCTGGTCAACAGGCTGGTGGATGTTGCGCAAGGCTTCGCCAAGCGGCATCATTCGGTAACGTTGAATCAGTTCAGGCGGCAGGGTTTCCGGGATATTCTGCACACCGGGAGTATTCAGGACATTGACCACCAGTTTGTGGATGTTGCGCGAAGTGAAAGAACGGTTGCGCAGAGTCTCAGTGAGGTTATACACACCCTGCAGCCCCTGAGCGATATTCTCGCTGTTGGCGAGATCCACTTCGGGATGAACGATGTTCAAGTGGTTGTTGAAAAATGACGGCTTACCGTATAGAATGTATTGCGTCGACGTGTTATAAGTCTTTTGGATCGATGCCACACGGTTAAACCACACCACCTCGATGGTGCCTGTGCCATCGGTGAACAACGCCTGCAGGCGACGCTTGCGACCCTCGCCCGCGGTAGTGAATGTAAGGAAACGTCCCCTCAGCTGAACGGAGGCCTCGTCACCTCGCAAATCCTTCACAGTGTTGATGAAACTGCGGTCAATGTAACGGAAAGGGAAATAGTACAACAGGTCATAGTAGGTCTTGACGTTCAGTTCCTTCTTGAGCAGCTCGGCACGTTTGGGACCCACACCATGCAGGTACTGTATGTCGGTGTGACGCAGATCAGGCATTAGAAAGCAGGTATTCGGCTAGCGCCAAGTCCATTGGACGGGTAATCTTCAGGTTTTGAGGGTCTCCCTCGACAAGGGTGACATCGTGCCCCGCACGCTCCACCACCGAGGCATCGTCGGTGAATGTCGGTTCAAAGGGGTGATGATAGGCCTCAAGCAACAGGCGCGCGTCAAACGCCTGGGGCGTCTGCACAGCGCGCAGCATCGATCGGTCTAGGGCATGGCTCACATCGATATCAACCTGCCTCACCGAGTCGTTGAGCGGCACCACGGGAATGGCGGCACCATCACGTCTGGCCGCATCGAGGACGCGATTGATGAGATCGGTGCCGGCCAATGGGCGCACGCCGTCATGCACGGCAATCACATCAACATCGGCAATATCACCAATGCTGTCAAGCGCATTCTTCACGCTGTGCCAGCGCGTCTCGCCACCAGGCACCACACGATGCGGCACATCAAAGGCCTGTTCACGGCATAGGGTCTGCCACTGAGCGAACTGGCCGGCAGGCAAAGTCACAACTATCTCGTGCCCGAGGCCTTTCAACGCCTGTTCAAAAATTTGAATGGTTCGCATGAGAATTGGTTTCCCTTTCAATTCAAGGAACTGTTTAGGCATCTGTGCCCCATAGCGCGTGCCACTCCCACCAGCCACAATGAGTGCAATCGTTTTCATATCATTTTATTTTGTGACCACAAAGTTAGTGATTTTTCATTGAAATGAAGGACAAATTTAAAAAGGAACCTTAAGCCTCGGCTTAAAATTCCTTTTTAGGTTTCAAATAGGTAAAATTTCTAAGGTAAAAAAGATTGTTTCAGGTTTATGGCGCAAAATTATATTCATTTTTTTTACCATAAGCTCTAAAAACATATGTTATACAACATATTTTTTGAGAAATTCCCATTCTTAGCGTCTTAAACAACTGTAAATCAGCAATGCAAACGTTTTCAAAAAAAATTACTTCCGCTCAAAATACCTGAGTACAAAATTACCTGACTCATCAAGCACCAGATAAGAATTCAGGTTTATCCATTCCCCCAAGAAAATGACAGGTACCGCTTGAGAGTCATCAATGCGTGCAAGATGAATGTGACCATAAACGTAGGCATCCACGCCAGGATGGGCGGCGGCATATTGTCTAGAATAGTCAACCAGACGGCTGGCGGCACGCTCCGAGATGGCCTGCTGGGTGGCAGGGTCACGGCGAGTACGATTCTCATTAGACCAGGCTGTGGCGACCGGATAGGTCCATCGGGGATGGACTGATGCATAGAGCCACTGGCACACCTTATTATAAAAACACCAGCGCGTGAAACGGTACATCACTGGCTGAACGCCAACGTCATCACCATGTGAGATGAGGATGCGCTTGCCTTGGGTCACGACCTCGGTGTGCCCGTTGAGCACGGTGAGGCCCAACTGGTCGCGCAGGTAATCAAACAGCCAGACGTCATGATTGCCCGTCACCCATGTCAACTTAACGCCAGCGTCGGCTAGATCGGCAAGCGTTCCCAAGAAACGGATATAGCCCCGGGGAACCACATACTTGTACTCATACCAGTAGTCCAAGATGTCGCCCAGCAGGAAAAGCTCGGCGGCATCATCCTTGATGCTGTCCAGGAAACGGCACACACGGCGTTCCCTTTCCAACTGGTCGGTCATGTACTTTGCCCCGAGATGCAGGTCGGATATGAAATAAGAATTCTTACCAGCCATATACCTTTAAAAAAAGAATCACATCATTCCCAATTCGAGCTTTGCCTCATCGGTCATCATGCGGGGATCCCACTCAGGTTCAAACACGAGATTGACTGTCGCTGAAGTAACACCGTCAACGCTCTCAACCTTTTGTCTCACATCCTCGAAGATGAAGTCGGCAATCGGACAATTAGGAGCGGTGAGTGTCATGTCGATATCCACATGGCCATCATCTTTGAGATCGATTTTATAGATAAGCCCCAGGCTATACACGTCAACAGGTAATTCCGGGTCATAGACCGTCTTCAACATCTTGATGATGTCCTCTTCGATTTTTAATTTCTCTTCTTGTTCCATAACTTGGGGGCAAAATTAGTCAAAAACTCTCAATCGGCCTCCAAAACAATAATCAAAATGCCAAATAATTGATAAAATCAAACAAATCATCACTTTAGGTAAATCATATTAAAATTTGGGAAAATAAGGGAAAAAGAAAAAAAATTTGCAAAAAATGCTGAATATTAGCGCTTAATTGAAAAAAAAGTGCGATATTTGCAGTCGCAAAAACGATAGGGGCTCAATTTTGAGCGCTTTTTGTTTGTCACGCCTTACACGAGGAATCAACACAACAAACTGTCGTTCAAGCACATACAAATTGAAATAATTAATGTTTAATCTTTAAATATTTAATAGTATACTACAATGACTAAAGCAGAAATCGTTAGAGAGATTGCTCAATCCACCGGAATCGACAAAGCATCGGTTCTCGAAACCGTAGAGAAGTTCATGGACGCTGTTAAGGATTCGCTGGCTAATGGCGAGAATGTTTATTTGCGCGGCTTTGGCAGTTTCATCGTGAAGACCCGTTCACAGAAGACCGCCCGCAATATCAGCAAGAACACCGTTATCATTATTCCCGAGCACAAGATTCCGGCTTTCAAGCCCGCTAAGGTGTTCATGGATCAGGTGAAGTAATCGAACAGATAAAGACATACCACATTTCATTATAACTAACATTTTACGAATATGCCAAACGGAAAGAAACGTAAAGGCCACAAAATGGCAACTCACAAGCGCAAAAAAAGACTGCGCAAGAATCGTCATAAAAACAAGAAGTAATTGCGTAGTCAATTAATGACGACTGTGAAATAGCGGGAACAAACGAATTGACACGCTCGATGTGCTAGTCCCATGTGGCGCTTGCCGCGTCTCTTGACCAGACACATCACGTCAATTGGTTTGTTCCTGATTCTATTTCAACGGGAACCGCACTTGACACTCCACTACGATTGCCGTTCCCTGTTCCAAACACCATCGCACTGCATCGAGCAACGTGTCCAGCGGGACACAACTAACCCTCCCTACAGTGCCATTAATATTCAATAACAATATTAATCATTACACATCATTCTATTGTATTCACCCACTTTCTGCGATGAAAAGTGAACTAGTAGTTGACGTCACGCCCCGAGACATGACGACTGCGCTGCTCGAAGAAGGCCGCCTCGTGTCGTTGCAAAGGGAGACCAGAGATGCCTCCTATGCAGTGGGCAACATCTACCTTGCCAAGGTAAAGAAACTGATGCCGGGATTGAACGCCGCGTTTGTTAACGTGGGACATTCCAAAGAGGCATTTCTTCATTACCTTGATTTGGGTTCACAATTCAACACTTTTTCTCAATACATCAAGACGGTGCGCGAGAATCCCAACAAGCGGCCAACAAGCATCAGTAAGATGAAGAACCTGCCCGACACCAACAAACACGGCACTGTCACCGACGTGCTGGAGCAAGGGCAGGAACTGCTCGTACAAATCGCCAAGGAACCCATATCAACCAAAGGGCCCAGATTGACGACCGAAATCACCTTTACAGGACGCTTCCTGGTGCTCACTCCATTCAACGACCGCATCTCGGTATCCCAAAAGATCAAAGACCATGCCGAGAAAACCCGATTGCGACGACTCATCGAGAGCATGAAACCCAAAAACTTCGGGATCATCGTGCGCACATCGGCCGAGAACAAGCGCGCTGCAGAGCTTAACAATGAGCTCAAGATGCTTCTAAAATCATGGGACGACGCCATAGCAAAGGTACAGATGGCTACACCTCCCACCCTAGTTTATGAGGAAGAAAGCCGCGCCGTCGGAGAAATCAGGGACATCTTCAATCCCGATTTTGAGAGCATTATAGTCAATAATGCCGAAGTGTTTGATCAGATTCATGACTATGTGAACCTAATCGCCCCCGATCGCAGTGATATTGTCAAGCTTTACAGCGAAGATACACCAATCTTTGACAAGTATGGAATATCAAAACAAATCAAGTCTTCGTTTGGCAAGACGGTATCCTTTAAGTCGGGCGCATACATAATCGTTGAAAGCACCGAGGCACTTCACGTCATTGATGTGAACTCAGGAAACCGGTCAAGAACAAGCACAGACCAAGAGAGCAACGCGTTAAATGTTAACCTGCTCGCCGCCGACGAGATTGCCAGGCAACTGCGACTGCGCGACATGGGCGGCATCATCGTTATTGACTTCATTGATATGGCAAAAGCCGAGCACCGCACTGAACTGTACAAGCACATGCGGGAAGTCATGATGAAGGATCGGGCACGGCACAACATCCTGCCGCTGAGTAAATTCGGACTGATGCAGATTACCAGACAACGAGTCAGACCGGCCATGGACATCGCGACAGCCGAGACCTGCCCTTCATGTGGCGGAACTGGCGAAGTGCAGCCCACACTGCTTTTCACCGACAAGTTGAAAGACAAGATTGATTACCTTGTCAACACGTTGAATGTGAACAACTTCATTATGTATGTCCATCCTTTTGTCGACGCCTATCTTAAGAAAGGCATCGTCTGCGAATACTGGAAATGGCGCAGGGAATTCAAACGAAAATTCCGCATCCTGCCCGACCAGTCACTCAACTACCTCGAGTATAAGGTCATCGACAAAGACCGCAACGAGATAGACCTTAAGGAAGAAAAAGACACCAGCAGCAGCGAGACCAGCAAGAAGGAGCGACGCTCCAAGCAACGGAATTTCGCCGACGCTGAAGACGACAGCCAGGACTAACATCTGGTGACAGACATATAGGCCGCCCTGCACAATACCAGCAAGGCGGCCTAATTTTGTATATGTTTTGAATTTCCGTGAGATAGTTATTCTCCATCACCCTGAGGCGAGGCTCTACAAAAACCATCCCGATGATGCACCATCCTCGCTAATATCACCAATAATATCATCTAAAGAACCGTCCCTTTAATAACACAAACAAGGGGCACTAATTCTGTGAGACGCGTACAGCACGGACGGGAAACCCGATGTAGCGATAGTAGTGGCCCTCGCGGAGCCCATCGCCTGTGTCAAAAGAGAAGACGATGGAATATGCACCGCTCGGGTCGCTGGAGGACAGCGTGCGTGACCAAGAGTAACCACCCAAGCCAGCGCTGCTAAGGGTATCGCCATTACGGTCGCCCGCAGCGGGTAAGAACATGGTATTCCCATTCGGTCCAGTGACCAGAAGGCCGTTCACGCCGTTCTGTGTCGTCGACTGCCCAGTACAGTTCTCTATCAGTTCTTGAATCTGTTCTAGCGTCGGCATGTGCCATGAAGCACCCCAGTTGACATAGGCAGCATCGTCCCCAAGATCCAGCTCTACCTTGTTGTCAACTGTGGGGTGATACTTCAAGAACGAGCCAGGATAACCGGTGCACCACTTGTAAGTGTTCCAGTCATAGCAACCTTTGGGCTCGGTCTCACCCCAGGCAAAGTAGTAGCCATAGTTCTCGGGGGCGTTGGCACCCACATTGCATGTCGCCCACAGCGTGCCACTGGGTAGACCCAAATCTACCCACTCGTGCTCCTGCTCGTCTCCAGGCCATTCGCCTATGAGCAGTCAATCAATTCGGTAACGTTGTCAATGCCCACTCTGCCGTCCAGGTTTACATCTCCTCGCAGATTCTGAGCAACTGCCGTGAAAGAGGGCAGCATCAACATTAACACACTCAAGAAAAATACAATCTTTTTCATCGTTTTTCTAAATCAAAAATATAATACTGGTCGCAAATTTAAATATATAGTTTCATGGAATAAATCCAAAGGAGATATTGTTTAAAAGGACTTTACGTTAAATTATGTAAAAGCATAGCGGGTTTTATAATTATGAATTAAATTTGCACGTTAAAGAAACAAACTTTATTAATCCTTTAAACCGATAACATTTTTAGTAAACATGGCAACAAAGAAAACCAAACCTGCTGTGAAAAAAGAAACCAAGTGTAAAAAGAACAACTGTCAGCCCAATCCGCTGGGTGCCGAGACCAAGCGCTACATCGCGATGGAAGACCGCTATGGCGCTCACAACTACCATCCCCTGCCCGTGGTCCTGAAGAAGGGTAAAGGCATCTATGTGTGGGATGTAGAGGGCAAGAAATACTTTGACTTCCTGTCGGCATACTCGGCTGTGAACCAGGGTCACTGCCACCCCCGCATCGTGAAAGCGTTGAAGGACCAGACCAACTCGCTGTGTCTGACCTCCAGGGCATTCTACAACAATGCGTTCTGTGAGTATGAGAAATTCATGCACAGCTACTTCGGCTATGACAAGGTGCTGCCGATGAACACCGGTGCCGAGGGCGTCGAGACAGCCCTGAAGCTCGCCCGCCGATGGGGTGTTGCCAAGAAGGGTATCCCCAATGACAAGGTGAAAATCATCTGCTGCGAGGGTAACTTCCACGGCCGTACGGTGACCGTGATCACCATGAGCGATGATCCCAGCAGTTATGCCGACTACGGTCCCCTGACTCCCGGTTTCATCCGTATCCCTTACAATGATCCCAAGGCGCTCGAGAAGGCGCTCGATAAATACGGCAAAGAAGTGGCCGCCTTTATCGCTGAGCCCATCCAGGGCGAAGCTGGCGTGTTCGTTCCCGATGACGGCTATCTGAAGAAATGCTTTGACCTGTGCCACAAGCACAACGTGCTGTTCATCGCTGATGAGGTGCAGACCGGTATCGCACGCACGGGTAAGATGCTGTGCTCACAGCACGATGGCATCCGTCCCGACATCGTGATCCTGGGTAAGGCCCTGGGTGGTGGCGTGCTGCCCGTATCGGCTTGCTTGGCCGACGACGATATCATGCTCAATGTGAAACCAGGTGAGCACGGATCGACCTTTGGCGGTTTCCCGCTGGCTGCCCGCGTCGCTGTCGAGGCACTGAAGGTGGTGAAGGACGAGAAACTCGTTCAGAACGCCGAGAAGATGGGTAAGATATTCCGTGAGGAAATCAGGAAGATCAACTCGCCGTTTATCGTGCAAGTGCGCGGCCGTGGCCTGTTGAACGCTATCGTCACCAAGCCCGTTGAAGGCAAGACCGCTTGGGACATCTGCCTCAAGCTGCGTGACAACGGCCTGCTGGCTAAACCGACGCATGACCACATCATCCGCTTCGCTCCTCCCTTGTGCATTACCAAGGACGAGTTGATGGTCGCCATCGGCATAATCAAGAAAACCTTCGAGCAGATGTTCGGCTAATTAACTAACAATTAACAACTAAAGACTAACTAACAACTAAAATAATAATGAATAACGCTGTTATCAATTTTCCCCTTCCCGCCAATGAGCCGGTGAAGGCCTATCTGGCAGGCTCGCCAGAGCGTGTAGCACTTGAGCAGGAACTTGAGCGCCAAAGTAAACTCGTGGTTGATATCCCCATCATCATCGGCGGTAAGGAAATCCGCACCGGTGACACGGGCACTGTTACCTGCCCGCACGACCACAACCATGTGCTTGCCACCTATCACAAGGTGACCAAGAAAGAGATTAAGATGGCCATCGATGCCGCTATGAAGGCATGGAAGGAATGGAGCCGCACACCGTGGACCACCCGCGCCGCCATCGTCATGAAGATGGCCGAACTGCTCGCCACCAAGTACCGTCCCATCATGAACGCTGCTACGATGCTGGGCCAGAGCAAGAACATCTTCCAGGCCGAAATCGACTCGGCTTGCGAGACCATCGACTTTTTCCGCTACAACGTGCACTATGCCAGCAAAATCTACGGCATGCAGCCCAAGGACGGCGTGGGTCAGCTGAACCACACCGAGTATCGTCCCCTCGAGGGCTTTATCCTGGCTGTTACCCCGTTCAACTTCACTTCAATCGCCAGCAACCTGTGCATGACTCCCGTGCTCATGGGTAACGTGGCACTGTGGAAACCCTCCACCACTGCCCTGCTGAGCAACTACTACCTGATGCAGCTCTACAAGGAAGCCGGTCTGCCCGACGGCGTGATCAACTTCCTGCCTGGTAGCGGCGCCCTCATCGGCGAGGTTGCTACCCAGAGCAAGTACTTCAGCGGCATCCACTTCACCGGCAGCACCGCCACCTTCAAGTCGCTGTGGAAGCAGGCCAGCCTGAACGTGGACAAGTACATCTCCTACCCCCGCCTCGTGGGCGAGACCGGTGGCAAGGACTTCATCTTTGTTCACCCCAGTGCCGACAAGAAGGGCGTTGCCACGGCAGCCTTCTGCGGCGCATTTGAGTTCCAGGGCCAGAAGTGCTCTGCAGCTTCGCGCATGTACATTCCCAAGAGCATGTGGCCCGATGTGCTGAAGGACATCAAGAAGA
>JAFZKD010000071.1 GCA_017553785.1 Muribaculaceae bacterium
AAGAAAAAGTTTCATACTTACGCATGATGAATTCGATGACATAAAGAATGTTTTCTAGCGAAGCGGGGTTTTTCTTCGCGGTAGATTCAATATTCGAAAGAATATGTTCTGCTATCGGCATGAAGATGGTGGGAGTTTACTCACGACCATATTCACGGCGAGAGCAGAACGAAAGCACAAAGTGCTGAAGATACCGAGAAGGGTTTTTAAGGTTTTGGTAAAAATAAGTGAAAAATTAAAAATTAAAAATTATTTGTAACTTTGCACCCTAATAAGACATTATTGAGTATGATAGAGAATCCATTAGTATTCGGAAGAGCGGCAGAAGGCCCCTACTTCACAGATAGGAATGAAGATGCACAGCACCTTCATGCCAACCCCACTCATGGTATCAATACCATACTGATTTCCCCTCGCCGATGGGGAAAGACATGTCTTGTAAAGAAAGTTATAAAGGATGTTGACAATAATGATATGAAGACTTCCACTAAACTGGGCAAATGGATAGAGATGGCGAAGACGCTGGCCGCAGTAATCGTGTTAATGACGCTAACAGCCACGACAGCATGGGCGGACTTTAATCCTTGTAATGCCAATACGGGGCATCCAGGTAGCGGCACAAACGTTAGTGACAACAATACTGGGTCTATCAGTGGTACCCGGTGGGGATACGAGCAATGGTATCAGGGTGGCAATGGTACTATGACGTACTACAATAACGGAACGTTCCAGGCCAACTGGAGTGAATCGTCCGACTATAGGATCTATGTAGGTTACCAATACGGCAACAATGGCCCAGGTGTAGATCATACCACCAAGGACTATGCCGTCGATTACAAATACACCAAGACCGGCAGTGCGCAATTTGGCTACATCGGTGTTTCTGGCTGGACGAAGAATCCGCAGGTGGAATACTTTATTATAGATGACTGGTATAGTAAGCCCAGCGAGCAGTATATCGGCGAGAAATTCGGTGAAATCGAGGTCGATGGTGCCAAGTACACCATCCACGCCTATCTTCGCCAGCAAGAGCCCTGCCCATGGGGTGGTACATCTACCTATGTACAATTCTTCAGCCTCCGTGAAACACCGCGCCAGTGCGGCCATATTGACATTTCTGCCCACTTTAGGAAGTGGGACGAGCTCTTTACTGGCCAGAACAAACAGCTACGTGGCTCCAAGGGTGGTGGTAATGCCCAGCTTAAGTTTGGCAACTTGCTCGAAGTGATGATGATGGCCGAAGCCGGCGGCTCTGCTACAGGTAGCATCGATTTCACCTATTTCAACATGACAGATAAGTCCATCCCCTATGCCACGCTTTCAACCGACAAAAAGACACTGACTTTTAACTATGCGGAACATAAGGTGTCGGGCGACAGCGAGTGGGATGTGAAGGATACGGGCACGACAGGACACGGCTGGAGCAGTTATGCTTCAGACATCACGAAGGTGGTGTTCGACCCCTCCTTTGCCGACGCCCGCCCATTGTCATGCAGCGCGTGGTTCGAAGGCTGTTCGAACCTCACCACCATCGATGGTCTTGAAAACTTGAACACCAGCGAGACAATCAATATGAGGCGTATGTTCTACGGTTGCAGCAGTCTGACGAGCTTAAGTATAGGCATTGGATTTACGGTGAATGTATCTTATGAAGATAATTCTGAAAATTATCAGGGACCAATAACAGATACGACAGACATGTTCACTGGTTGCACCGGACTCGCTAATGGCACACTTAAAGTGATGAGCACAACGGCACCAAGCATTGCTCAAAATATCTTCGGTGTTTTCACCAATGGCAAGTTGATAACCAATCTGACAAAAGAGCAGCTGGGCATTACGGATGCCAGTAGCCCATACACGTGGAAGGGCGGACAGTTCACAAGCGTCGGCAAGGCAAGCATCAAGTATCTCGATGAAAACGGAGTGGAGCAAACCGCCGAGGCCCTGCCCATCACCAGTTCGAACACTAACGTCAGTCTCGACGGCGGATGGTACTACGTTGAGAACAATGTCACCATCAACGGCCAGCTCCAGTTTAATGGCGACGCACACCTCATCCTCGCCGATGGCTGTAAGATGACCGTCGGCACTGAAGCTAATCCCATCGATTATTATGCCATATACGGCAATAACGCCAACCTCACCATCTACGGCCAAAGCACGGGCAGTGATATGGGCAGACTCTCCGCCACCGGTAGCACCACAGGCATTAAGGCCTATAGCATCACCATCAACGGTGGAGCCGTCACCGCCACCGCCACCGAAACCGAGGGCGAGTCGGCGAAAGAAGGTATTTACGCCTTAAGTGACATCATCATCAGAGGCGGCTCCGTCAGCGCCACCGCCCGCGATTACGGCATCAATACTGATGGCGGCAAGGTCAACATCCTCGGTGGACAGGTAACCGCCATCGGTAACGTTTCTGGCATCTGGGGCAACGATGAATCCGAGGGGAACCCTTACAACATCACCCTCGGATGGACCAATCCTACCGACTTCATTAAGGCCAGCAGTTACAAGGTTAGTGTCGACAAGGCCGTGAAGATTGCCGATGGCAAGCACTTCAAGGCTGTCACTGTGAGCCAGACAGGTACCGACCCCGTCGTGACCACCGAAAAGCCCCTTGCCTACATCGCCGGCGGACATACCTTTACCAGCACAGAATTGACCGCCCTCAAAGGCAAGAAGCTCAAGGCCAATTCCGACGGCCTCGCTTACCTCGACTGGGACGGCACGCAGAAGAAGCTTGTCAGCAAGGACACCGGCACCGATGGTATCAACGCCAATGACATCGTCTATATCCTTGACGGCACGGAGACGACGCTTGGCACTGCTAACGCCGAGACTTGGTATGTCTGTAACACACCTGCTACAGAGAACGACGGCAAGG
>JAFZKD010000072.1 GCA_017553785.1 Muribaculaceae bacterium
GACATTCCATAGTCTCGGGACTTTTGTTTTTTTAATGCTAATTTCGCGAATTTGACGAATATAAAGCCCCGTAGGGAAAAGTAGTTTAAGTTGTCCAAGTTGTTTTTTATTGTAACACACGGGATAGCTTGTATTTATTGTGTTTATTGTCTTCCTCTCATTAAGAGGTCGTTGTTCAAGCTGATTTAGTTATTGTATATCTTGTATTTCTTGTTGTTAAAAAATTGAGAGTAATTGTTGTGTTGTTTTGATGAATTTTTGTTATATTTGCGCCATAATAATTAACGTTTGATACTAAATCAATATGAAAAGCAAGATTTTACTCTTTAGACTGTTCGCCCTGGTGGCGGCAATGATGTGTGCCCTCGGCGCCAGTGCTGCCGAGGCCTACGCTAATTACCAGTCTTCGAACTGGACGCTGACGTTCTACTACGACAACTACCGCAGCAGTCGCACGGGAACGTCCTACAGCCTGAACACGGGTTATAACGACCCCGCCTGGTACACCGACGGCACCAGTGACAGAGTGACCCGTGTGGTCTTTAACTCATCGTTCGCCGGTGCCCGCCCGACGTCCACCTGCAAGTGGTTTTATTGTATGAAGGATCTTCATGATATAATAGGAATCAGTTATCTGAACACTAGTGAGGTGACTAACATGGCGTGGATGTTCAGTGAATGCCGATATTTGTACTGGATTGACTTGAGCAGTTTTAACACTGCTAAAGTGACCGACATGCAAAACATGTTCTACAGATGCTATAGTTTGACGAGCCTTGACCTGAGCAGTTTCAATACGGCCAAGGTGACCAACATGGAACATATGTTCCATGCCAGTTACAATCTATATGGCATCTATGTGGGCAATGCGTGGAAAACGACAGCCGTGATAAACTCCACAGGTATGTTCGATGGCTGCACCAGCCTGGTGGGCGGCCAGGGCACGGCCTACAGCCTTTTCAACCTGAATGACCATACCTATGCCCACATCGATGGCGGTCCCAGCAACCCGGGTTACTTCCGCGATAAGAACGTGCCAGAGGCCTATGCCTGCTACTCACAAAAGACGCTGACATTCTACTACGACACCCAACGCTCCTCCCGCCCAGTCACCACCTACGACCTGAATACAGGCAGCAACGAGCCCATCTGGTTGTTGCCGATCACTGACTCGGGCCCAGAAAGCATCTGTGACTATGTGACTAGGGTAGTCTTTGACCCGTCGTTCGCCGGTGCCCGCCCGACGACCACCTACTGTTGGTTTTATGATATGAGTAACCTTGAAACCATTGAGGGAATGGAATACCTGAACACCAGCGAGGTGACCAACATGGCATACATGTTCAATTACTGCAGCAAGTTGCGTACCATCTGTGTGGGCAGTGGCTGGACCACGGCTTCCGTGATCGAATCTTATGGTATGTTCGATGGCTGCACCAGCCTGGTGGGCGGCCAGGGCACGACCTATAGCTCCTCCAACCCGACGGACAAGACCTATGCCCACATCGACGGCGGCCCGAGCAACCCGGGCTACTTCACCGAATTCAAAGAGGCCTATGCCTGCTACACGTCATCGAACAAGACGCTGACGTTCTACTTCGACAGCCAGCGCAGCAGCCGCACAGGAACGTCCTACAGCCTGAACACGGCAGACAACTATCCTGGTTGGTACACTGACGGCAACAACGCCAGTGTGACCAAGGTGGTCTTTAACTCATCGTTCGCTAATGCCCGCCCGACGACTACCTACTGTTGGTTTTTGAACATGCAAAATCTTCAATCCATCACAGGCATGAGCTACCTGAACACCAGCGAGGTGACCAATATGTACGGCATGTTCGGTTACTGCACTAGCCTGACGAGCGTTGACTTGAGCCATTTCAACACGTCTAAGGTGACCAATATGTCTTGCATGTTCACTTTCTGTGGAAGTTTGACAAGCCTTGACCTGAGCCACTTCAACACGTCCAACGTGACCGAAATGGCTTTCATGTTCGCTCTCTGTGAAAGTTTGACAAGCCTTGACCTGAGCCACTTCAACACATCCAACGTGACCAATATGGGAAATATGTTCCAAGGCGACAGCAATCTGCGAACTGTCTATGTGGGTAATGGCTGGAGTACTGCGGCTGTGACAGAATCAAATTATATGTTCTATAACTGCACCAGCCTGGTGGGTGGCCAGGGCACGACCTATAGCTCCTCGAACCCGATGGACAAGACCTACGCCCACATCGACGGCGGCCCCAGCAACCCGGGCTACTTCACCGATAAGAACGCCAGCCTGCGTGGCGACGTGAATGGCGACGGCAGCGTGAACATCAGCGACGTGACGGCCCTGATCGACTACCTGCTGAGCGGTAATCCATCAGGCGTTAATCTGACAGCCGCCGATTGCAACCAGGACAGCAGCGTCAACATCAGCGACGTCACCTCCCTGATCGACTACCTGCTCTCAAACCATTGGTAAGAAACTACGAATTTCGCAAATTAAACTAATAGCATCCGCGTTCTTTTAATTGTCAGCAAATTTAACGAATTGGCTTCCGCAGTAATGCTCGCGTTGCTCGCAGTTTAAAGTTTAGAGTTTAGAGTTTAGAGAGGCATCCGCGTTCAAATTGGGGCGCGGATGCCTTCGTTAAATTCGTTAAAATTCGTAGACCTAAAATCTTCGCGTCTTAGCGTCTTGGCGTGGGGCGATGGGGGCGCGGATGCCTTCGTTTAATTCGTTAAATCCGCAGACCTAAATATTCTCCAACAGAAAGCATAGCGACTTCGCGCCTTAGCGTGAGGCCAGTTTTTATCACCATCGGGCAACTCGACGAGTTCATATACAAGGATGATCCGGTAGAGATGCCGTTGGTATTGTTTTGAACCATCAACAAGGAAAGCCGGCAAACTGTGCTGCCGGCTTTCTTTGTTATGGAATAACTATTAAGTTACTTCACCTTCTTGATGTCCTTGACAAAAAGGATTTGCTTTTTCTTTGCCATTTGCTTGAAATCATCGGCTGTGGCGATGCCAGGCGCTGCACCAAAGTGCTCACGCTTGAAGTTGCGCCACGGCAGGAAATAGCAGGGATGGTGTTTCTCCATGATGGGCAGCAACACGCGGCTCCACCATGTGGCATCGGGCGAATTCTTGTAGCCGCACTCGGTGAATGCCAGTAATAAGCCATGCTCCCGGGCATAGGCATCCAAGAAGTCCATATCGGCATTACACTGCTTGACAAAATCTTCTTCGGTGCCCCACTGATAGGCGTCAAGACCTAACAGATCAACACGCTCGTCACCAGGCCAACGGTTATAGAATTCCTGCGGAATGACACCCAAGTTGGGCGAGCAACTCCACACGATGGACTCGGACAGGCTCTTATTGAGCTCATCTTGGGTAAGATTCCACAAGCGCAGGAAATCTTCGTCGGTGCAATTGCCCTTGCCCCACCAGAACCATCCGCCGTTGTACTCATGCCAGGGACGAAAGATAACAGGAATAGGCTTACCGTCCTTGTCGGTGAGCGAGAGGATGAATACTTCCACACGTTTGAGCCAAGTCATGAATTTGTTGTGGCCCTTGCCACCTGGCAGAATCTCCTTTACCGTGCTCTTGGGATCGAGGACAAGACCGAGCTGACCGGTTTTCTCAAGATAAGGCTTTGCGGCCTCA
This sequence comes from Muribaculaceae bacterium, assembly GCA_017553785.1. Lineage (GTDB taxonomy): Bacteria > Bacteroidota > Bacteroidia > Bacteroidales > Muribaculaceae > Sodaliphilus. The sequence goes on from JAFZKD010000072.1 coordinate 3,667, forward strand.
AACGACTTGATGTCGCTCTCAATCCAAGCGGTGGTGCCCAACATGGGATTGCGCGGATGCCATGACAGGGTTACGATGCCGCCACGCTCATATTGCTTGATGATTTCTTCACGAATCCAATTGAA
>JAFZKD010000073.1 GCA_017553785.1 Muribaculaceae bacterium
AGTTCCATAATCGGGGTCGCTACTGCCAAGGGCATAACAATTGTCAATGTACCACGCCACATCGTCGATGGTATTGCTGCCAGCATACTTGTAGCCCTGGCTCTTGTTGCCGCCACGGGCGGCAAACTCCCACTCGGCTTCGGTAGGTAAGCGAAACTGTTTGCCTGTTAATTCATTAAGTTTAGAGATAAACGTCTGGCATTCTTCCCAAGTCACCTGCTCGACCGGACGGTTCAGGTCACCCAGGCACAAACTAGGGTTGCTGCCCATCACTGCTTGCCACAGGGCCTGAGTCACCTCTGTCTGGCCGATGCAGTAACGCGACAATGACACTTGATGCGTAGGACTTTCATCGCTGTAGGCATCGCTACCCTGCTCGGCTGTCGCGCCCATAGTAAACGTGCCGCCCTCAACCGTTACCATCGCAAATGACACGCCTTTGACGGTGAACGTCTCGGTTTGCGGCTCTTCAGGATTTACGGGCTCATTGCCCCATATACCTGTTAACAGATAATCTATCAGGCATGTAACATCTGATATACTCACATTACCGTCCTGGTCCACATCACCACGTTGATACTCCACACCAGCAGTAAACGAGACCAACATTAACATAAATATAACTAATAATAAGCTAAACTTCTTCATAATGTTTTATTGGTGTCCGCTAAAACTCGAAAATCAATAATCAACCCGTCCGCAATGCCGATAAACAGGTGTTGCGGATGTTTTTTTGAAAAAGTAAGCCCCCTCATTCGAAAAACTCGGGAAAAAGTGTAGGCTCTCGCGGCTCGATTTCAAGCTCAGCCTGTATCTTCAGCCAGTCCTTTTCGGGTTCCTCGAAGAATGTGTAGACATTGACGTAGTACATGAGCATGTTCTTGACCATCGTGGCGAGTCCTGAGAAGCTCCAGGAGCGCTTGATGCGCCGCTGCAACACCATCAGCAACAGGTTGGCTATAAGCGTGACCCAAATCTGTATCTTGATGGCGTTGGCGCTCTCGCCATAGAAGTAGCGCAGCGGGAAGTTCTGCTTCAGCTGTTTGAACAACAGTTCGATATTCCACCGCTGGCGGTAGATCTCAACGATGTTCTCGACCTCCATTTCCATGTCATTGGTCAGCAGCGAGACCAGCTTTGGCTTAGCCCCCTTGAGGTCAACGTAGGTGATGATGCGGGCATGGTGCTCAATGTCCTCGCCGTCGCTTACACGCTTGGTGAACACAACGTGCTGGATGCGGTACTCCATGAGACCGTTTCCATTCATGTACATCACGTCACTATCGGTCTTATAGACAAGGTTTTTCTTCATCTTGGTGACATAAGTCACGCCCAGTTTGGTGAGTTCCTCGAACTTGCTGTAGTTGATGTAGGCCCTGTCCATGGCCAAGATGCTGCCGCGGTTGTAGTGCGAGGGCGCGAGCATGAAACTGTCGTTGGTGGCCGCCGAGGTGAACTTCACGTCGCAAGGCACCCCCTCGTTGGCGTTGATGACCGCATGCACCTTGATGCCGCCTTTCTTCTTCCCGTGTTTCGGATGACGGCCAGCCCCCTTGAAAATCAGGTTGGAGAACAGCGTAATCGTTGTTGAATCAAGGATCTGGAGGCGCTGCATCCATTTAGCTGTGCGGCGGCTGCGGCTGTCCGAGGAAAGTTCCTTGCGGTATCTCTCGTACAGGTCGCGGTAGATGACCTCAAAGATGCTCTCTGGCCTGCGCGCATTGGCGTCCGACAGGGTGCTGCGACGAGGCATCATGCTGATTCCCAGGTGCGCCAGCTTGCGGGCCTCAGGTAGCATCCCGCCCGTGATCTCACGCAGAGAGTCGTAACGCTTGATTACGGCATACAGCATGATAGCCAGGTGCTGCCATATGTCAAACCCTTTCACATACCTTTCGCCCCCATTCTTACGGCTGATTTTGACGATTTTTTCCTTGTCAAGCAAATTAATCAACTGACCATACACCGGCTGTCCGATAAAATGTGTACTTTTGTTCATCTTTGTTCAAGTTACCTGGTTTTGTAGCAAAAACAAAGGTAACGAGAAAGGCTGAACCTCGTGATG
>JAFZKD010000074.1 GCA_017553785.1 Muribaculaceae bacterium
CACACAGTTTGAGAAACTTCTCATAGGCAGACAAATTGGAGATGCGCAGCAAATTGCGGACATCACGTTCCAGATAGGTCTTGACATAAGAGGGATAAGCAAATTCGGGTGGTATCTTTTGGGCGCACACCGCAGGGTACATGCCTCCATAGATCAGTCCGTCAAGGGAAAGGCTTTTTGCAAAATCACTGATTTCGGGAATTGACATCGGCAAGAGTTCCAGAATAGCAGCACGGCCTGCTAAAGATTGTGTGACGGATTGTAGCATCGCAAAATTAGAACTACCTGACAGAATGAAGCGTCGAGAAGGAAATTTGTCAACGATTCCCTGAATATAGGACATCAAGGTGGGCACTCGCTGAACTTCGTCGATAATCATGCCCTGCTTATTTTGTTCTAAAAAGGCTACAGGGTCTTGTTCTGCAAATTCTCTTATATGTAAATCTTCCATTGAGAATTGCAGGTATTCGCCGAATAAATGTTTGATAAGCGTTGTCTTGCCCGATTGACGGGGACCTGTAATGACAATTACTGGAAAATATTTTGCCATTTCCAGTACTGTTGACTCAATGTGGCGACTGATGTATTCCATAATACTTGTTGATTAATACCGCAAAGGTAGCATTTTTCGGGAATTAATTGTTAAAATTCACAAACAATTTTATGCAAATTTGCAATTAGACTGCAAATTTGCATAAAATCAGCCGTAATTGGTAGTGTTTTTTAAAAGGATGCCTATCAGATGGGGTAGGGATAGGTGATGTCCCAGAGGAAGAGGGCGTGGCCGGGCATGGAGGTGCCGGCGGCGCAGCGGTCGCGGCGCTCAATGACATCACAGAACTGTTCAACTGTCATTTTGTGGCGGCCCACCTCGACGAGGGTGCCGACGATGGCGCGCACCATGTTGCGCAGGAAACGGTCGGCAGTGATGGTGAAGTCCCACTGGTCATCCTCATGGGCCCATGAGGCATGAGTGACGCGGCAATTGTTGGTTTTGACGTCGGTGTGCAGCTTGGAGAATGAGGTGAAGTCGGTGTAGTCCATTAGGCGGGCAGCGGCCTGGTTCATCAGGTTGAAGTCAAGGTCAGGCGGACATTTCCAGCTCAGCGGGTACAAGAAGGGATCCTTGTGCGTGACGGCGAAGTACTTGTAGGTGCGGCTGGTGGCGTCAAAGCGGGCATGAGCGTCATCATGGACAGGCACGATGCTGTAGATGGCGATGTCGGCCGGCAGGATGGCATTGAGGCTATGGACTAGGCGGTCAAGGTCGGCGATGGGTTGCTCGGTGTCGAAGTGTGCAACCATTAGGCGGGCATTGACCCCGGCATCGGTGCGGCCGGCTCCGGTGATGGGCGTTGGTGCTTGCAACAGCGTCGCCATAGCCTCCTCGATGACCTGTTGCACCGAGGTGTCATGGGGCTGCACCTGCCAGCCATGAAAGCCAGCACCCCTGTAGCCAAGCTTGATGAAGTACCGCATTCTATTCCGATATTGACTATAGTATCTATAGTTTCTATAGAGATTACTTCTCCAGATAGGTGTAGCCGTAGAGGCCGCTGCGGAAGTTGCGCACGAACTCGTTGCCCTCTTCGCCAGTGATCTTGCCCGAGCGGATAGACTCGCTCACCCAAGTCTCGACATTACGCACCAGCTGCTTGGGATTGAACTCCACATAGTCGAGCACCTCGGCAACAGTCTCGCCGTCAATCACCTGGTCAATCTCGTAATGGTCCTTGAAGACGTTGATGTGTACTGCGTTGGTGTCACCGAACAAATTGTGCATGTCACCCAGGATTTCCTGATAGGCACCAACGAGGAAGATGCCCAGGTAGTAGTGCTGGCCTGATTTTAGTTTATGAACGGGTAGCGAATGGGCGATGCCTTGTGCCGAGATGAAATTGTTGAGCTTGCCGTCGCTGTCGCAGGTCATGTCCTGCAAGGTGGCAAAACGCGTGGGGCGCTCATTCAGTCGGTCGATGGGCATGACGGGGAACACTTGGTCGATAGCCCAAGCATCGGGTAGTGACTGGAAGAGTGAGAAGTTGCAGAAGTACTTGTCGGGCAACATGCGGCTCACCGAGCGTAATTCGTCGGGCGCATGCTTCATGTTGCGGACAAGACCGTCCACGTCGCGGGCAATGGACCAGAACAGTTTCTCAACCATCGCGCGGGTGCGCAGGTCGATGAGTCCCAGTGAGAAGCGGTCCAGTGCCTCGTCGCGTATTTGTAGCGCGTCATGCCAGTCCTCAAGCAGGCGGGCCTGGTTAATCTTGTCCCAGATCTCATACATGTCGCGTACCAGCTCATCGTCGTTCTCGCTGACGGCATCCACCTTATCGTCCCATTCGGGCAGTGAGGTCGTTTCGAGTACGTCTACGACGAGCACCGAGTGGTGGGCGGTCAATGACCGGCCGCTCTCGGTGATGATATTGGGGTGCTTGAGGCCGTTTTTGTTGCTGGCATCCACAAGGGTATAGACCGCATCGTTGACATACTCCTGGATGCTGTAGTTCATCGAGTGGCTGCTGCCGCTGGAACGAGTGCCGTCATAGTCCACACCCAGGCCGCCGCCGATGTCGACATATTCCACCTCAAAGCCTAGCTTGGCGAGCTGCACATAGAATTGAGATGCCTCGCGCAGAGCGTTCTTGATGCGGCGTATTTTGGTGATTTGGCTGCCGATGTGGAAGTGGATGAGTTTGAGACAGTCTTCAAGCTTGTGCTCGTGCATGTAGTCGATGGCGCTGAACAGTTCGCTGGTGTTCAGGCCAAACTTGCTGCTGTCGCCGCCGCTTTCTTCCCACTTGCCGCTGCCGCTGCTCGACAGCTTGATACGGAAGCCGATGTTGGGGCGGATATGTAGCCGTTGCGCTACTTGGTCAATCAACTCCAACTCACTGAGTTTCTCAACAACGACAAAGATGCGGCGCCCCATCTTTTGTGCCAGCAGGGCCAATTCGATGTAGCCCTCGTCCTTGTAGCCGTTGCAGATGATGACTGGGTTGGCGTTCAGGTCAGTCATGTTGCTGGCTAACACCGCATGAAGCTCGGGCTTGCTGCCCGCTTCCAGTCCGATGTTGAACTTTTTGCCATGGCCGATGATTTCTTCCACCACTTGTCTCATCTGGTTCACTTTGATGGGATAAACGATGAAATTAGCCGCTTGGTACTCATATTCCTTGGCTGCCTTTTTGAAGCAGCTGGAAATCTTGTCGATACGGTTATCCAGGATGTCGGGAAAACGCAGCAGTACGGGAGCTGTCACTTTGCGGGAATGCAATTCGTCCATCACGTCGGCAAGGTCAACAGGCACGCAGCTGCTCTTGGGCGTGACGGTGACATGACCGTTGTCGTTGATAGAGAAGTACTTGAGGCCCCATCCTCCGATATTGTAGAGTTCGGCGCTGTCCTCGATGCGCCATTTGTTGATTGCTGACACGGCTATAGGTCTGTTTTAGTCTGTTATACAATGCGGTTTTAAGTGAGCGCAAAGGTAACGATATTTATTGGGAACGGCAATAAACTCGCAACGAAAAATCCGCCAAGGCATTAAAACAAGCAGGGGACTATGCTTGATAGCCCCCCACTGTTAAAATATTAAATCAATGAATGATTGATTACTCGGGCCAGGTGCCGTTCAACAGGAAGTCGATCAAGGTGGTAACATCGGCGATGCTCATGCTACCGTTAAGGTCGCAGTCAGCCTCGGGAATCATCTCAGCACCGTTGAGCAACATGTCGATCAGGGTGGTAACATCGGCGATGCTTACATTACCACTCTTGTCAACGTCACCACGCATAACTTCGGGCTGAATCCTCTCAATGGTAATCGTCATATTCTCAAGACTAACGGTCAGTTTATACTCACCGCCCATTACACGGAAGGCTTGACCATTTTCGTAGGTCAGACCAAGAGGCTGGCCATCATACATGTCATCATACCAGTAGTCGCCCTCGCTGACAGCACCAAAACGGAACGGAGCAATATATGCCCAGCCGCCATCGTCGTTGTTCTCGGCAAGTTCGGTGGTGAAGCTGAAGTAGTTCTCACCACTCTCACCACGGCCATCGAGGGTTACGGTAGCGGTGTAAACATTGTTCTCGGCATCATAGTCCATCAAGGTTCCTGCATTAGCAGCCCATTGCTGCTCGTTAACCTCACCCAGGATGTAAACATTCTTGGGTTCTGCAGCCTCCTTGGTCAGGCGCCAAACTGCTAAGTTAGCACCTGGAGCATACTGATAGATGGTCACACCATTCTCGTCAACCTCGGCATTTACCCAGTTGTTCTGGAAACTGTTCATGTTGGCTGCAACTGTTGCTGCAACTTCAAACATGGGAGCCTCGGCACCAGCCTCGGCGATAGCAAAACCGTTGAGATAGTTGGGAAGGGTCGGGTAAATGAACAGCTCCTTGCCGTCCCAAACGAAGGGGAAGCAACCATTGCAAGCACCCTTGTTGGGCAGAGAGATAGCAGTCTTGGTGAAGTTGTCGCCATCAGCCATCAGTTTGCTGGGAGCACCACTGCGGTAAGCATACAACAGAGCGTCATCGCCATTCAGATCCTTGTAGTAGTTGATGACGGTAGAGGTCTGACCTGTCACTGCGGGCTCAACGGTTGCGGTGTAGCAGTTGTCAAAGTCAACTTCACCACCAGCAACAGAGAATACAGCGACGCCATTGGTGTAGGGATCGGTACCGGTGTTACCGCCAGTAAGGTAGAGTGATCCTTCATCAAAGAAGTCACCTTTAGCGAAGCCGATAAAGTCACAACGTCCAAGCAATCCGCATTCCTCAGGAACTATGTACTCGACGGACTCACCAGTTTTCGGGTTGATGACAATAATGCTAGCATCGGCGCCCCAAACTCCGGGGAATGCAGCGTTGCTCACCAAGATGTTACCGGCTTCGTCACGGGTAATACCGCAGTTGAGACCGCCAGCGTAGGTGGTTCCGGTCAAGCCATTCTCATCAATCACATAGACGGTTTGGGTGCCCTTGTCGTTGATATAGAACTTGCCGTTCATACCAAAGCCTGCACGTACATCGTTTGTCACGAAGTTAAATTGGGCTGTGTTCAGTTCCCAAACCTTTTCAAATTTGTAACCATCGGCACTTGCTCCAAAAGCTACTGCTGTCATTACAGCTAACAGTAAGAATTTCTTCATAAAGCTAATTTTTTAAAGTTAATATAAACGATATAAATTGATGCTATTCCATTCTCCTGAAACATTCGTTATTATTAAGTCGCAAAAATAACAATTTTTCGGAAAATATCAAAATTAATATTATTTTTTGGGTAAAAACGATGTTTTTTTAGACTTTTGGCTGTATTGAGGTTGCTTTTATGACACTCCGTTTGGTTCGGGATATGGATTGCTGAAAAAAATTTTCATTGGGTTTTGTGAGACCGCAAAAAACAATTACCTTTGCAAAAAATTATAATTGACCCAATATTATTTCAAAATTATGGTAAATTACAAGGATTTAGGTCTCGTGAACACACGCGAGATGTTTGCAAAGGCAGTCGATGGCGGATATGCTATCCCCGCATTCAATTTCAACAACATGGAGCAGTTACAGGCTATCATCAAGGCTTGCGCCGAGACGAAGTCGCCTGTCATCCTGCAGGTATCTAGCGGTGCCCGCAAGTATGCCAACCAGACGCTGCTGCGTTACATGGCCGAGGGCGCAGTGGAATATGCTAAGGAGTTGGGTTGGGAGCATCCCCAGATTTGTCTCCATCTGGACCATGGTGACACCTTTGAACTGTGCAAGTCCTGTGTGGACTTTGGTTTCTCGTCGGTGATGATCGACGGTTCGTCGCTCCCCTACGAGGAGAACATTGCGCTGACCAAGAAAGTCGTGGAGTATGCCCACCAGTTTGACGTTACCGTCGAGGCCGAGCTGGGTGTTCTCGCTGGCGTTGAGGATGACGTGGTTGCCGAGGAGTCGCACTATACCAAACCCGAAGAGGTGATAGACTTCGCCACCCGCACTGGCTGTGACTCGCTGGCTATCAGCATCGGTACCAGCCACGGTGCCTACAAGTTCAAACCCGAGCAGTGCACCCGTGACCCGCAAACCGGCAAGCTCGTTCCTCCACCCCTGGCATTTGACGTGCTTGAGGAAGTGGAGAAAAAGCTCCCCGGCTTCCCCATCGTGCTGCACGGTTCGTCGAGCGTGCCCCAGGAGTATGTTGACATCATCAATACCCATGGTGGTAATCTGCCCGATGCCGTAGGTATTCCTGAGGACCAGCTGCGCAAAGCCGCCAAGAGCGCCGTTTGCAAAATCAACATCGATAGTGACAGCCGTCTGGCTTTCACCGCTGCCGTTCGCAAGGTATTCGTCGAGAAGCCCGGCGAATTTGACCCCCGCAAGTATTGCGGTCCCGCCCGTGACGAGATGACCAAGCTCTACAAGCACAAGATCATTGAGGTGCTGGGTAGCGACGGCAAGGCCGAGTAATCGAGTTTTGTAAATCCTCTTTAAGACTATATAGAGACGCAATTTTTTGCGTCTCTATTATTTTACTCATTATCAATAGTTTATAGACTTATTCGCAGTTTTTGTAGTAAAAAAACGCGAAAAAATTTGGTCAGTCCCCAAATCAGTATTACCTTTGCACCGCTTTACGAAACAAATGTGTTTCTGTAAGTGCGATCGGGGTGTAGCTCAGTCCGGTTAGAGTACGCGTCTGGGGGGCGTGGGGTCGCTAGTTCGAATCTAGTCACCCCGACATCGCAAAAAGAGTGCTGGTAGTCATTGATTATCGGCACTTTTTATTTGTAAATGAAGCAAAATTCAAGTGATAATGATGAGACGAGTGATAATGATGCTGCTGGCACTGGCGACGGTAATGCCGCTAGCGGCCCAGCGCTGGCTGGGTGGTGACATCTCGATGATGAGCGCCAATGCCCGCAATGGCGTGATTTACAAGGACACATGCGGCGTGACGGTGGATCCCTATGACTTGTTCCGTGAGCAGGGATGGAACATGATGCGAGTGCGACTTTTCGTTGATCCCCACAACGCTCCGGGGGCTCATCACGACCAGGGCGTATGCCAGGACTTGGACTATGTGACTGCCCTGTGCAAGACCATCAGGGCCAGGGGCTTTGAGGTGATGCTCGATTTTCACTATAGCGATACGTGGGCCGATCCCGCCAAGCAGTTCACGCCCAAGCGCTGGGAAGGGCTCGACGCCCGGGCATTGGCCGACAGCATCCACCGCTATACCCGCCACTGCCTGCTCGCCTTGAAAGCGGCTGACGTGGTTCCAGCGATGATTCAGGTGGGCAATGAGATTACCTTCGGCATGGACTGGCCCGTGGGCCGCGTTGACCCTATGGAAGATCCCAATTGGGACGTGTTCACCACCTTGCTCAAGGCGGGTTGCAAGGCTTGCCGTGAGGTGTGCCCTGATGCGGGTATCATCATTCACACCGAGAAAGCCGGCCAGTGGCCCATGACCCGCAATTACTATGACCGCTTGGAGCAGGCTGGTTTGGACTATGACATCATCGGCTTGAGTTACTATCCCATGTGGCACGGCACGATTCCCAGCCTGGGTGCCACGCTCGACTCGCTGGCCGAGCATTTCCCCAGTAAGCCCGTGATGATGGTCGAGGCAGCCTACTACTATCAGCACGACGGCGTAAACCGTGGTGAGGAGGATTTTTCTCAATGTCTGCCAGGCACCATCGAGGGACAACGGGAATTCACCGCCCAACTGGTGAGAGAGCTAAACCGCCACGATAATGTGACGGGCCTGTTCTGGTGGTACCCCGAGGAGAACCTTTACGGCACCCGCTTTGAGGGTAGCCGTTGGGGCTTGAACCGAGGCCTGTTCAACAGTGCTGACGGTCAAGCTTTGCCCGCTCTCTACGAGATGAGCCGATTCAAGCACTAGTCCAATAAGAGCACTTCAGCTCCTTCAGCTTCTCGCTGTTCGTCTTGATTTCCTCACCGTATTCCTTAATTGACTTATTCAGGTTCTTCCACTTCTTCGACCCCCTCTTCCCCTCGGCAGCAAGTTTAGCCATCGCCTGCCGGGCAACATTCTGCTGCCGAGACAACTCCTTACTCTGCTCGTTCACCTTGTGGATCTCCCTCAACGCCTGGTTCGCATTCAGGCTCATTACCCACTCAATATAATCCGGTGTCAACCTCGACTTTGCCATATAACTTTTTTTATGGCAAAGGTATTGGACATCACCCTGTATAGAAAGGACTAAAAAACAAGGCCCTCGTCGAGAACCTTGTGGATTATTTTTGTTGAATCGTTTGCCAAATAATCACTGTGAAAAGTCAGGACAGCCCATATCATCGAACCGTTCCATCGGAGGTAACGGTTCTTTGTCCCAGTTTGTTCCCTTGTACTTCCGCTCAATCTCCTCAATTAGCTCGCGTCGACGTTGCTCTTTCTCTCGTTTAGCTTCCTCTGACCTTTTCACGGCCTCACGGCCTGTAGGGTTATACTTGTAATATCTGATGATGATGGTGAACAGGACGACGCCTAAGGCCAACAGAACAACTACGACAGCAATGTTCTTCCTCGAGGGGGTTGAGCACTCACAAACCATACAAAACGAAATCAGCCAGGCCACCAACAAAGCCCAAATTATCCCAATATGGTTCTCGATCGTTTTCATCGTTCCACTCTCCTTTCTGTCTATTAGACTCCCGCCAGCCCCGCAGGTTTACTTCACCTTTTTCATAAATACTTCAATTTTATTCAATAAAAAAGATTCTTCAGCCAAATATAAACTTATATTTATATAAATGGTTGTTTATATACCCAGCAGGTCTCGGAGGATGTCGAGTGCCGCCGTCATATCGTCAGGGGTGACTGTGTGGCCAATACTGTAGTGGCCGATGGTATTGAGTAGGGTACATGAGATTTCACCATTGCGGCTTTTTTTGTCATGGCTCATCAATTCAATCAATTCGTCATAGTCGTCGCAAGTGAAGGGGAAATCACGGTAATTCTCTCTGACGAATGATCCCAGGCGGTGAACGTCCTCGCTAGGGAACTTCAGGATGAGATGTGATAGCACCGCCTCGGTGACCAGGCCCCAGGCCACGGCATATCCGTGAGGTATGGGCTGGCCGCGTCTCAACGCCAGGCTTTCGAAGGCGTGTCCCACAGTGTGTCCCAGGTTGAGGGCCTGCCGCTCTCCCTGCTCGTTTGGATCGCGGGCGACAATGTCCACCTTGACTTGCACCGACTTGCGCAGTCGTTCCAGTAGGTCATCATGGTCGATGGGAACTGTGAAATCGTGCTGGAGCAGATGCAGGAACTCGTCACGGTCGTTAAGCATCGCGTGTTTAACGACTTCGGCAAAGCCCGATTTCATTTCTTGCACGGGCAAGGTATCAAAATAGCGGGTTGAAATAATCACATCACTGGCGGGAGCGAAAGCGCCGATCTCATTTTTCAAGCCACGGTAGTTGAACCCCGTCTTCCCGCCTACAGCGGCATCAACAGCACCCAGTAGGGTAGTGGGCACATTGATGAACCTCACTCCGCGCTTGAAAGTCGCCGCAGCAAATCCGCCCAGGTCGGTCACCATGCCACCGCCCAGGTTGATGACAAGTGACTGGCGTGTCGCTCCCATTTTTTCCATCCCGTTCCACACGTGGGCTACTGTTTCTAGTGTTTTGCTGTCGTCGCCATCGGGGATGGTGATGATGTACTGGGGAGCGGGTGTGATTAAACTTGCGGTATTCACGTCGGCAATCCAAACCACGCGTTGATAGCCACCATTGGCAACCAGATGCCTGATGGTGACCTCAACGTCGTTGGTGAAAATGAGGTTCTGTGCCATGAATCAAAAACTACAAATCACGCGAATTACACAATAATCAGTCGTCGTATATTGCGTAATTCGTAGTTTAAAATCACGCCTTGACAACGGTCAAAGCCACGAGCAGCGAGGGCAGAGCGTCGGCAAGTGCGTCCATGTTCTTATAGACGATGTCGGCGCCAGCTTTGTACAGGTCTTTCTCAGGGATGGGACCCGTGGTCACGCCAATGGTGAAGCAGCCAGCGGCATGGGCTGCCTGAACGCCAAGGGGGGCGTTCTCGATGACGATGCATTGGTTGGTTTTTTTCTCGGCCTTGCTCATGCCTTTCAGGTATGGCTCGGGATTGGGTTTTCCGTGACGCACGTCATGTCCTGTCACCTTCACCTCTCCGAACAGATCGGGGAAATCCTTATCGATGCGTTGCAGCAAGGCGTCCTGCTGTGAGCCAGTGACCAGTATGCGGTCCACTCCGGCGGCCTTGAGCGTTTCCAGTACCCTCACGGCTCCAGGCATCACGGGGGCCTCACCCAACTCTTTGAAATAGCGGGTTTTTACGCCATATAAAGCTCGGGCTTCGTCGTCGGTGATGTTTTTGCCCACACCCGATTTGAATTTCATCTTGATGATTTCGGTTCCGGTCATGCCTTCCATCGCATAGAACTCATCGCGTGTACATTTGATACCATTTTTCTTCATGAGTTTTACCCATGCCTGAGTGTGGTACTTCATTGAGTCATAGAGCACGCCATCGCAGTCAATCAAGGCTGCGCTGATGTCAAAACCTTTATGTCCTGTAAATTTCAGGTACTCGGCAATCGTCTGTTGTAAGGTCATTGGTTCGTTCTTTTATTATATTGTTAATGTGTTATTATCTTATCTTACGGTGATGTGCAGGCATCCCGACTTGCGTTCGAAGATGGCGTAGCAACGCCCTTGTTGCCTGAAATCCTGCACCACTTCGGCCAAGATGTTCTTCAGGTCTTCAAGCGAGATGACCATGCTTGGATCCAGGCAGTCAAACTTGACCCAACTGATGTCGACAGTCGTGCCGTAGCGGTGGCATGAGTTCTCGGTGGCGGCTCGGTTGCGTCGCAAGAGTTTCGACACATTGTAGTTAGTTCGTGTTACGCTGGTGACTTTGATACGGTAGGATTTGCCACCTCGTTTTCGGATGCTGTCTTGAAAGGCATAGCCGATCTCCTTGAGCAATTGTGCCGCCTTGGGCACGAGGTAAGGCTGCGATGCGGTCAGTTCGTCAAGCATATAGGCATCGCAGGAGTATATTCTGATCAGTGGCTTGTTGATGTGATAGGCGTCGGCCAGGCTGTTGACGGGTTTGAAGCCGTTTTTCTTGGCTGCGATAAGTTGCAGGGAGTTGGTGTCGTTGAAAATTTCCTTGAGGGGACGCTGCTCGATATAGGTGGGCAGACGATGGATTTCGGCATCAGTGATAAGCCCCATGCTGTCACCGCTGATATTGCGGTTGATGGGCATGGCTGGCGGTGCCTTGTAGTCCCATGCCGTGGTGTCTTGTTCCTGGCCGTTCCTGCCATTCCCGCATGACGATATGCTTGTCAGGGAAATCCCCATCAAAAATAGTAGCAGTAACAGGCTCAAGATGTTTCGGTTCATCAGGTTCTTTTGTTTCAACAAGCAAAGTTACAAATAAAAACGAAAAAACCACACCTATACGCATCATTTTTGCCACTTTTTTTGTAATATTGCGCTTTCAAAATGAATGAATCCAAGAAATACGGCATACTTTTCGTCTGTCTGGGGAATATCTGCAGGTCTCCTGCGGCCCAGGCTGTGTTGCAGCGCATGGTAGATGAGCGAGGACTGGCTGATCGTTTCTTGATAGACTCGGCAGGCACCGGCGGCTACCACATTGGCGATTTGCCCGACAAACGCATGAGGGTTCATGCTCGTCCGCGAGGCTATGAGTTGACCCATCGTGCGCGTCGGGTGCAGAGTTATGACTTTGAGGACTTTGACCTCATTGTGGGCATGGATGCCGCCAATGTTGATGACTTGTGCCGTTTGGCCGCCACCATCGAGCAGCAGGACAAGGTGGTGATGATGGGTAATTACATCCGTCAGTTTCCAAACTACGATTATGTGCCCGACCCCTATTATGAGGGTAGCGAGGGTTTTGAACTCGTGCTCGATTTGCTGGAGGATGCCTGCGACAACCTGCTGAATCAGATTATTCAACAAAACCATATAACAAAATGAGAAGAATTAAGTTAATCCTGGCCTCTCTCGCAATTGCCTTGGCAGCGTTAACGGTGGACGCGCAGTCGCCCATAGCCGTGGATTGGCAGATGGGGCAAAACAACGGTGAGGCAAACAATTACAGTTCGCGTTTCGTCATCAAGAACGTGTCCAACCAACCGCTGGGCAGCGACTGGCAGTTCTTTTTCAACCAGTTTTCCCGCTCGGTGACCCTGCCCGCAGGATGTCCTGTGGATATCGAGGAGGTTTCGACGACCTACTACCGTGTGAAGCCTAACGCTAACTACAAGGCGCTTGCTGCAGGCGAATCGATGGAGATCAACGTGTTGATGGGCGGAGCACTCATCAACAAGAACTACATGCCTGCCGGCGGACACGTTGTGCTAAATGGCGACATGGCACATCCCATCGCTGTGAAAATCAACCGCGCGCCGCTCGATCAACCCGGGCAGTGGCGTGACCACAAGGCTTATCCCGACGGCAATTACATGTTTGCCTACAACGAGGCCATCAACAGCTTTGGAGACGGCTATACGGGCAATGATTATGACATCTTCCCTGTTCCCAAGCAAGTGGATATTGAGGGGGGCTATACCAAGATCGGCAATTTGGTGACGATAAAGGCTGGCAAGTTTTTTCAATGGGGCGGTTACCGTCGCGCCAAGAATCTGCTGACCAACGAATTGAAGAAACGCGGCATCTATGCCACAAGCGGTCAGAGCACAGTCATCGAGTTGCTGCTGGACAAGAAGATGAGCACGAACCGCGAATATTACTCGTTGCGGGTACACAATGGCAAAATCACCATCATGGGAAGGACCCAGGCAGCCCTGATGAACGGTGTGAAGACCCTGATAGCAGCTCTGGACCACACCAAGAATCACCGCCTGCAGAATTGCTTCGTCCTTGACTGGCCCGACTTCGGTTATCGTGGCTTCATGCTTGACATCGCCCGCAATTATATCGCTAAACCGGCCGACCTCAAGCGTTTCATCGACCTGCTCGCTTACTACAAAATCAACACGGTGCAGTTCCATTTCACTGATGACGAGGCATGGCGCTTGGAGATTCCTGGATTCCCCGAATTGACTAAGGTGGCCTCGCGCCGTGGTGCCACCCTTGACGAGAAAGGTTATCTGGCGCAAATCTTTGACGGCAACGGCAATCCTGATGACATGTCGCAATGCGCTAATGGATACATGACGCGCGACGAGTTCATCGACTTCTTGCGTTACGCATGGCAGAAAGGCGTGAACATTATCCCCGAGATTGAGACACCCGGCCATGCCCGTGCCGCCATTGTAGCGATGAAAAACCGCGCCGCTTCCAATCCCGAGGCTGAGCAGTTCCGCCTTTGGGATGAGAAGAATACTTCGACCTATACTTCGGCCCAAAACTATCACGATAACGTGCTTAACGTAGCCAGTGACGATGTTTATCGCTTTATTGATCGCGTGGTGGCGGAATTGCAGCTGATGTATAAGGAAGCCGGGCTCAAACTCGAGGTGATTCACCTTGGAGGAGATGAGGTACCCCGTGGCGCTTGGGACAAAAGTCCTGACGTGCAGGCGTTAATGCAGCGTGAGGGTTTGAAGTCGCAGCACGAGGTGAGCGAGTATTACATTAAGCGCATCAGCACACTGCTCGAAGCCCGTAAAATCCGCATCGAGGGCTGGCAGGAGGTCGCACTTGACCACAACGAGGCCTTTAATGCTGAGGTGGCACCTCGTGTGGCAGGTGTGAACGCTTGGAGCACCGTGGGTTCACGTAGCGATGTGCCCTACCGTCTTGCCAACGACGGCTATCCTGTCATCTTGTCTAATGTGACCAATTTCTATATGGATATGGGCTACAGCTGGCATCAGAATGAGCAGGGACTGCACTGGGGTGGCAAGGTTGATGAGTTTGATTCATGGAGCGCTGTGCCATTTAACATCTATGCCAGCGCCCGCACTGCAGTCGACGGCACTTCAATCAATCCATCCACTGCTGCCGACGGCAAGGTCGCGCTCGAGAGGCCTCAAAACATCATCGGTGTTCAGGCCCAGTTGTGGGGCGAGACCTTACGCTCGTTTGACCAGGTTCAATACCTGATGTTGCCCAAGATGATGGGCTTGAGCGAAAGGGCGTGGAACGCTAATCCCGAGTGGAGTAAGGACTTGACCGACTCCAAAGCCTTTAATGAGGCCCGTCACCAGTATAATCTCAAGATCGGAACCCGCGAATTGCCGTTGCTGCACAGCATGGGCTATAACTTCAGAGTGGGTCCTCCGGGAATCAAGATGATTGATGGCCGTCTGCACATCAACACTCAGTATCCCGATGAGATGGTGACTTATACCATTGACGGCAGTGAGCCAACGATTGACTCTACTCGCTGGACGGCACCCGTGTCTATCAAGAACCAGCCCCAGGTCATCAAGGCCAAGGCTTTCTATCTGGGCCACGAGAGCGTGACAACCTACCTTTTCAAGTAAAAACCATAAAGTCAATCTAGGTCATCTAGACTGGATCGGCCATCGTGAAACGCTAGGGGGGCAAGAACTCTGGATCACCTCCTGGCGTTTCATTTTCTTGGTGTTATTTATGTGAATATTATTGAAAAAGTGTTGTTAAATATAAAAAATAATATATTTATGTGTTAAAATAGGGGATTATTTTTAATGATTTAAAAATAATGTGTAAGTTTGTAGTTCATTCTTTAGCCGTATATCAAATTCTATATAACCTAAATATTTAAAACTAGTAAAAATGAGAAAACAGCTACTACTGCTACTGTTGTTGAGCGTCTTGTCGTTGCCGGGCTTTGCCCGAGTGCTGACTGGCGTTGTGACGCAGGCGAGCGACGGCGAGCCCATCATCGGGGCCTCGGTCAAAGTCCACGGTACCAGCCGTGGCACGGCGACCGATTTCGACGGCCGTTTCTCGATTGAAGTGAGCGATGGTGACGTGCTCGACGTTTCCTACGTGGGCATGAACCCTAAGAGCGTGAAGGTGACCGCCGGCATGAACGACATCACCATTGCCCTTGACGAGAACGCTCAAGTGCTGGGCGAGGTCGTGGTGACCGCCATGGGCCAGACCCAGGAAAAGAAAAAACTGAACTTTGCCGTTCAGACCCTTGACGAGGAGCAGGTAACCGCTGGCGGTTCCACTAACTTCGCCAACTCATTGCAGGGCAAGATTGCCGGTCTTCAAGTGAGCACTGGCGGTAGCTCGCCCAACTCTTCGACCCAGGTCATCATCCGCGCCATCTCATCGATGAACAACTCGATGAGCAATGAGCCTTTGCTCATTGTGGATGGCATGGCCATTCGTGGCGGTGCTTCGACGCTGGGTGACTTTAACGCTAACGACATTGAGAACATTACCGTACTGAAGGGTGCCGCCGCGTCGGCGCTCTATGGTCAGGAGGCCGCTAACGGTGTCATCATGGTCACCACCAAAAGCGGTGGCAGAAATGGCGAGATCAATGTCACGGCATCGGCCACGCTTGAGTTGAATACTCCCTATCGTTTGCCCAAGATTCAAAGTACATTTATTCCTGGAGCCAAGGGTATGTACAAGGAGAACATGGGCAGCGGGGGCTGGGGCCCCTACTTGGGCGAGAACGACACCTATTACGACAACCTGCACAATTTCCTAAAGACGGGTATTATGCAGAAGTATGACGTGAGCGTCAGCGGTGGAACCGAGAAATTCTCATCCTATGCCTCGGTGTCATATACCGACAACCAGGGTATTGTTCCCAAGGACTACCGCAAGCAGGTTACCGCTTTGATTAAGGGCACTTATAAGCCCAGTGATAAGGTAACCCTGCAGTTGACTGCTAACTTCTTGAACACTAAGTCGCGTGGCTTCGGCAACTCGATGTCCACCATCTATAACTGGGGTATCAACAAGGATATGAGCGACTACCGTACTCTCGAGGGCCATGTGAATTGGTGGGCCTACTATGACCACTGGGAGAACCTGCTCGATACCGAGCGCATCAATGGTGCCGTGTCGCCCTATTACGGCCGCTATATGGACTGGAGCCAGACCGAAAGCAACCGTTTCGTGCTCAATGGCCAGATCAGTTATGAGCCCATTAAGAACCTCGTGTTCACTGGCAAAATGGGTTATGATAAGGGTTACTCGATGTATGACTCCTATAGCATTCCGCGCATATATGATGGCGATCTGGTTGACCCGACTGCCGAGGATGTGCAGACCAAGTTGTCGGACATGCAGTCCCGTTTCGGTTCCTATAGTTTCCAGCCTTCAAGAGGCTCGATGTTGAATATGCAGTTCCTCGCCACCTATCAGCACACTTTCGCTGAGGATTACACGGTGAGTGCGCTTTATGGTCTGGAGTACAAGGAACGTAAAGGTATTGAGGCCAGCATATACAATGAGCACTTCCAGTTGGGTGGTGAGTTCTACAGTTTCAATAACACCGACTTCACCAACGGCGACCTGCTCATTGCCAACCATCCGACGCTTTACCACAGTTCAAACAATATCTATGGTCATTTTGGTGAATTGCGTTTTGACTACAAGGGCATGGCACAGATTTCAGCTACGGCCCGTATGGACGGTTCATCGACATTAAGGCAGTCAACCCAGACCACCTTCTTCTATCCCTCAATCACTGCTGGTATCATCTTCAGCGAGTTGTTCCACCTGAGCAATGACTGGTTCAGTTACGGTAAGTTGCGTGGCAACTGGGCAAAGGTAGGTAAGGACTGCCAGCGCTATCTGTTTACCGATACCTACAAACAGTGGACCCTATTCCCTGATGGTGGCTATGGTGTTGATCCCACAACCTCTCGTGCGGTTGATTTGGTTCCTGAGATGTCAAAGTCATGGGAGATTGGTGCTGACTTGCGCTTCTTCCACAACTGGACAAGACTTGACATCGCCTATTACTCGACCACAGTCGATAATCAGATTGTGACTGTGCGCGTGTCGCCAGCCTCGGGTGTGATTCTTCAGACCCGAAACGAGGGTAGCTTGAAGAACCACGGTATGGAGATCTCATTAAACCAGGATCTCGTCAAGACCAATGACTTTACATGG
>JAFZKD010000075.1 GCA_017553785.1 Muribaculaceae bacterium
ACTATGATTATCGTGAATCTAGACGTGATGATGGCGCGCCGCAAGATGTCGCTCAACGAATTGAGCGAGCGCGTGGGCATCACCATCGCCAATCTCTCCATCCTGAAAACCGGCAAAGCCAAGGCGGTGCGTTTCTCGACCCTCGACGCTATCTGCCGCGTCCTCGACTGCCAGCCAGGCGACATCCTCGAGTTCCGCCCCGACGGGGAATAACACTCATTGCCTACACAAACCATAAATCATTATCATTATCATGAAAAGGTTACAATTATTTATCATATTGGGAGCCATGTGCTTGGCTGCATTCGGGCAGGATGGGCAGGACTCCATCATGGAGATCTCGCTCCCTGAACTGGTGTTTACCGAGAGCCTCATTAAGCACAACGCCAAGAGCGATGTGTTTAAAATCACCGAGAACCACCGTAAGGGCATAACGAATGTTCTTGACATTCTGAACCTCCTTCCTGGGGTGGACTTTGATCAACTGAAGTCGAGAATCAGCGTCAAGAACGACGACCGGGTCCTTGTGAGGGTTGACGGCCAGGAACGTAATTATGATTACGTCAGGGCCATTGATCCCCAAAGAGTCAAGGAGATAGAAATCATCCATGAATTGCCCGGGAGATATGTCATTGCTGGATATAAATATGTCGTTGACATCAAGCTCAAAAGTGACTATGTGGGGAACGGATTAGCGATCAACAATTTCACCATGTTTTCGCCAGGCAACAATGGTGATGACAACATCGTTAATGAGCAGCCCAACATCCAGTATTCGCATACCGACAAGAAATGGAACTTTAACGTCGGTTATGGTTATGCCGACATCAGATGGAATTACCCGATTTCCTACAGCAAGGCCTATCCGAGCCTGTATGACCTGTCAAGCGCAACATACACGACCGATAACCCCAACGACCATAACCGAAACAACTCCCATGCTGCAAACATCGGATTGGACTGGAAGGTGGCCGACAATCATACCTTGTCACTAAGGTCTCAATATCTCCATGACAACGGCCGCCATTCAACCCGATATGACTACATGGTAACCGGAGCAGATGACTTCAGTGAGGTTATAGGCAGCGGCGTGAAAACCAATGATTACAGGCTGTCGTTAATCTATAACAGCGTCATCAACAAAAGATGGACCCTGTATGCCGACTTGAACTACAATCTGTTCAAGACGGACAACAGAAATGCGTATTCACAGGATAATGTGCAGCTCACGGATGTCAATTCGACGCACAGGAAGGATTACTACAAGGGCACCGTTGACGCAGTGTTCAGCCCTCACGATAAAGTCTCTATCGATTTCGGATACTCTGGCACATGGGCATTCTACAGATTCGCTCAACGCAATTATCCAGGAACAAAATCTAATGAGAACAGACAAAATGTATTCTCTTATCTTGATTATGCTTTTAACGACCAACTGAGCGCAAGAGCGGGACTGGCCTTTGAGTCCATCCATATTGATGACAACGCCACGTCCAACACCTATAATAAGTTCCTGCCGACAGCGTCGCTGAACTATATCCCCTCGCAGACTGTGCAGCTCAGTGTCGATTACTCCACAAGGATGGAATATCCCAAACTGTATCAGTTGTCGCCCATCGGTTATAACCTGGACGAAAGGATGGTCTTTCAAGGGAATCCCGGGCTGAAACCAAGCTTGCAACACGAAGTGAACCTGCAGGCGGTGCTGTGGCAGCATCTGGTCCTGGCAGGTATGTATAAATCCTCTAGCAATACAGTAAGCGAATACTACAGCCACGAGAATGATGTTTACAGGTATTCTTTCCTGAATTCAAAGCATTCGGCGCTCGCTTTCTTGATAATGTATGATTGGAAGATTAACAAGTTCATCTCCTGGGAAAACTCATTCCAGTTTTCTCATGAAAGAATCAGTTGGGACAAATACAGCAACCATGCCAACAACATCAAGTTCAGCAGCGACCTGTCTTATTACATCAGCCCGCTCAATATGCGATTCACGGCATCCTACTCGCGGGGCATGTATAAAGTGCCGTTGCTCCAGGGCTATGAGCAGCGGGAGCAGGACCTGTGGGCAATGTCATTGTTCAAGACCATCTGGCACGACCGGATCAATGTCTCGCTGACATGGGTTCCTCCCATCCGTTTAGGCGTGAGGGAAAACCAGCAACGGGTCATTGATACTGACTTCTTCACAGAACATCAACGTCTAAATCTGAAGACCTACGACAATCTGATTCTGTTGAGAGTGGGGTTCAGGCTGAACAACAACAAGCGTTTCAAAGTCAAGAACCAATCAAAATTTGACGACGAAAAGAACAAAGACCGAGGACTGCTATAACAGTAAATGGCTAGAAAACAAAATCTTAGCGTCTTAGCGACTTGGCGTGGGGGCTTTCGTTCAACAGTGACTTTGAATAGAATTATGTTAAAGAAGGTTAAATATTGGTGGAAAATTTGGTTTATATTGTAAACCGCTTTACCTTTGCAGCGAAATCAGAGTGGTCATCGGCCGAAACCGCTCTTTTTTCAGAAGTTTTAAGTTTACATTATAAACCACTTTATAGTAAAATTTTTAGTTATGGAAGACAAGAAAATGACCGAGAAAGAAAGTCTCGAATTGATCACCTCGATGATTCAGCGCACCCGTGAGCGCTACATCGGCGACGGCAACATTCTGCTGATGTGGGGATATCTCACAGTATTTGTGACAGCACTGGTGTGGATCATGCTGGTCTTAACACACGACTCGGCGTGGAACTGGCTGTGGTTCCTGATTGGTATTGTTGGCGGCATCGCTACGCCCATCATGTCGAAGAAAAGCGACCGGAAGAGCGGCGTGAAAAGTTACTCCGACAAAATCACCTCTCAAATCTGGACGACTGTTGGTATAGCCTCAATAGTTGCCGCACTGTTCTGCTTTGGATTCGCCCTTAAGGGATTTCATGCCTGGGGGATGATGTTTGCCATCCCGCTCCTCATTGTACCCATGGCCGAAATATCCCAGGGAATAATCGTGAAAGAAAAGTCTCTTATCGTTGGGGGTGCCATCGGGTTGTGTGTTGGACTCTTCACGTTTTGCTGCCTTGTCGGCAACGTGCGACTCCTCGTCAACTGGTTCTTGCCGTTGTTTATGGTCGCCTTTGCCTGCATGATGATTATCCCGGGTCACATTGTCAACCATAAAGCCCGTCAGCAGCGATGAAAGAGCTTGATCCCATCCTTCACTCCCAGCTGCGGCTGGCGGTGATGTCCATCCTGATGAGCGTTGACGAGGCCGACTTCGTCTATCTCAAGGAGAAGACCGAGTCCACCGCAGGCAACCTGAGCGTACAGCTCGACAAACTATCGGCCGCCGGTTACATCACCGTCACCAAGGGATTTGTCGGCAAGAAGACGCGCACTACCTGCCAGGTCACCGAAGAGGGCCGCAAGGCTTTCGAGCAGTACGTCAACGCATTGAAAGACTACCTGAACCTGAATTGACCTTCTCAAAGGAAGACAATAAGTACAATAAACACAATTAATTGATGGCCAATCAAATTGTAATTATTGTATTTATTGTCTTCCTTATTTTACAACACCTGAGGTTTGGTGTCGGGCAGGTGGGTGCTGAGGATGCGCAAGGACTTGGGATAGAGGTTGTTGGCGCGGTTGCCCAAGTTGTTGGCAAAGCCCAAGACGGCACCCTGGTGAGCGATGAGGACGTGGCCGCGGGGAGCGTCGACGGTGATGGACTCGCCGCGCAGGTAGCGCAGGGCCGAGGGATAATCGACCTCACAGACGGGGAAAGCGCCCTCAGCACGTGCTGTTGACATCGCCAGGGCATGGTGCGGCACTGTTTTGCGTCCCATGAAGGTGGCCAGTTCTACACCGGCATGCAGTACATTCAACGATGCACGCAAGGCCACGGTTTCGCGATGCATGTGTTGCGGAACGGCGACGGAAATGTCACCTACGTTGTCGATAACGAAGTCATCGGAGCTATTCAGCCAGTTTTTGCCGATTTCATCGGCTTTTTTTGATGGTTTTTCCTTGATACGGGGGAGTTCACGCGGCATGTCACCATCCTTACGGAAAACCGCCATAAACAAGCCCTCGCCGTTCACTCGGTGAGGCATGAAACGGTAGCAGTGGCAATCGCTCTCGATGGCGGGATGGATGTTCCAGCTGTCCTCGACGGAAACCTCAAGCGAGGTGGCCCCGAGTTCATGGACGATGAAATGGGCCATTTCCTCGTTTTCCAGGCGGTTATAGGTGCAGGTACTGTAGATGAGCAGGCCGCCAGGTCGCAGGGCGTTCCAGGCATCGGTGAGGATACCGCGCTGCCGCTCGGCGCACTGCTCGACCAGTTGAGGCGACCACTGGCTGACGGCCTCGTCATCCTTACGCATCATGCCTTCGCCGCTGCAAGGCACGTCGGTAGCGATGACATCAAAGAAATGGGTCAATTTGCCGATTTGCGCGGGGGCGTTGCTCGTCACCACGCAATGGGGATTGCCCCAGCGGATGATGTTGTCGGCCAGCACTCGGGCTCGGGGCGGCACAATTTCATTAGCAACGACCAGTGAGCCAGTGGGCAAAGCCTGGAGTGCAGCCGTGGTCTTGCCACCTGGCGCGGCGCACAGGTCCAGATAGCGCACAGGCTCGTGAATGAGGTGCTTGATCACATGGCTGATGAACATCGACGAGGCGTCCTGCACATAGTAACGTCCTGCATGCCAATCAGGGTCA
>JAFZKD010000076.1 GCA_017553785.1 Muribaculaceae bacterium
GACCAGGTGATGCAGGCCATGGGCAGCTGCCTGACCAACAAGTATGCCGAGGGTTATCCCGGACACCGCTACTATGGCGGTTGCCAGTGCGTTGACGAGAGCGAGAACCTTGCCATCGAGCGCCTGAAAGAAATCTTCGGTGCCGAGTATGCCAACGTGCAGCCCCACTCGGGCGCGCAGGCCAACATGGCCGTCTTCATGGCATGCCTCAAGCCCGGCGACAAGTTCATGGGTCTGAACCTGGCTCATGGCGGTCACCTGTCACACGGTAGCCCCGTCAACTTCTCGGGTCTGATGTTCGAAGCTTGTGAATATAATGTAACCCCCGACACCAATCTGGTGGACTATGACCAGATGGAAGAGGTGGCACAGCGTGAGCGTCCCAAACTGATCGTCGGTGGCGCCAGCGCCTATAGCCGCGAGTGGGACTACGAGCGCATGCGCAAGATTGCCGACAGCGTGGGCGCACTGCTCATGATTGATATGGCACATCCCGCAGGTCTCATCGCAGCCGGTCTGCTGAACAACCCCTTGAAGTATGCCCACATCGTGACCAGCACCACCCACAAGACCCTGCGCGGTCCCCGTGGCGGTATCATCCTGCTGGGTAAGGACTTCGACAATCCTTGGGGCAAGACCACCAAGAAGGGTGTCATCCGCAAGATGTCGTCGCTGCTCGACAGCGCCGTCTTCCCCGGTGTGCAGGGCGGTCCCCTCGAGCACGTGATTGCAGCTAAGGCTGTAGCCTTTGGCGAGATTCTCCAGCCTTCGTTCAAGGACTACGCCATCCAGGTGCGCACCAATGCCGCAGCCATGGCACAGGCCCTCATTGACAAGGGTTACAAGATCTGCTCAGGCGGTACCGACAACCACTGCATGCTGGTTGACCTGCGCACCAAGTATCCCGAGTTGACCGGTAAGGTTGCCGAGGCTGCCCTCGTTGCTGCCGACATCACCGTCAACAAGAACATGGTACCCTTCGATGACCGCAGCGCCTTCCAGACCAGCGGTCTACGCTTGGGTACTCCTGCCATCACCACCCGTGGCCTCAAGGAGGATAAGATGGGCGACATCGTCGAACTCATCGACACCGTGCTCCAGGCTCCCGAGGACGAGGCTGTAATCGCCAGCGTTCGTGCCAAGGTCAATGAGATGATGAAGGATTATCCCATGTTCGCCTGGTAAACCTAACTTATCATAATAATAGTGGCTATATCGAAAGAAATGCCGATATAGCCACTATTGTGTTAAATGTATAGTTCATCATTAACTTTTTTGGCTAGGATTTAGTTCATCTCCATTTTTTTTGATATATTTGCATTGTTTCTATACCAATGCTTTTTTGAAGCAATAGGTAAAGGAACAGACATTTTTTTTACGGCGTAATTGACGCTTTGTGTTTGACGGTTCGGAATCTGGCAGTTCCTCAAATAATTGTCGAAAACAAAGCAACGGTTGACGTCCATTGATATGTATCGGCGCGCCTGAGACAGGTGTTCCTATATACATATCGACGTGGGCTTCGGCGTTGCTCGTTCTGACAATTAGGGCATGCCAGAGCCTCGAACCGTGGGACGAGTGACAAGAGAACTCCCCACGTCGTTTTTTTTATTTGATTTACCTGATATTTGGGGTGTTATAGGGTACCTGAAAAACTGCTTAATCATGAAGAAGTTTTCTCTTATTTCTAAGTTGTTTGTGCTGGTAATGCTAATGTTTCCGTTTATTACTTTTGCTCAAAACCATTTTATTCGTGGAGATGCAGATGGTAATGGTAAAGTAAGTATTGATGATGTGACTTGCTTGATTGATTATTTGTTGAAAGGCTCATGGCCCGAGGATCAGATGATGGGTGACAAGATTAAAGTGCTTTTTGTGGGCAATTCGTTCACTGCTAATAGTGTGTTTTATCTGCCGTTTATTTTTAAAAATGGAGGTTTAGATAGATTCAAGATAGCTTTTATGTTCTCTGCTGGAGCCTCTTTGCAGGACTATGTGGGATGGTTTAATAGTCACGCAGTCGTGACCTATGAATATGACAGTGATAAAGATGTGGAATGGCAGAATGAACTTAGAATTCCAGCAGCAACGGTGGCAGATGATGATTGGGATTTGATAGTTCTTCAGCAATCGTCAAAAAGTAGTATAGACATGACTTCATATATGCCATACACAACTGTATTAGATAGTCTTATTACTAACGTTATGAGCGGTAAATCATACCAGATAGGATGGAACATAAATCATGCTCGAGGTGCTGTAGCTTATAACTATCCATTAGATATTTTGGCGAATATCCATAATAACTGCCAAACCAATGGCATCGGAATAGTGTTGCCATATGGAACTGCAATTTTTAATGCTTTAACTGTAAGGTCTTTGAGGACTGCAGGTGGCGGATTTTATAGGAATCTAAAACATGGTGATAATACACATCTGTCTCCTGGATTATCGATGTATATAGCATCTCTTGCTATTGCTCAGGCTCTGTCGGATTATTTCTCGCTTGGTTTCTCAGCACAAAACGACATGACAGAACCTCTTGAGGCTTGGAGCGACAGTTCCAGTGATGACTATAAAGGCATCTCACCTACCTACGGCTCATTTGTTGCAATAACCGAAAACACCCGTACAATAGCTAAAGCGGCCGTTGCTGCAGCAATAGCGTCACCTTTTGCTATCACTCAACTGAACAATGAACATCTTTCAGTAATTTATAATTGTGATGGATGTCATATCGAGGGCGATGCACCAACATCATTGAATTATGGTGAAAAATTGTCTTTTCGCATCGTCGCCGATGATGGAAAGGAAATGCAGTCAGTGCAATGGCGGTATGACTGGAGAGGTGTGGGTATAAATTATACCCTTGGCGCTGATGGTCTGTTCGAGATGGCTGCAACCGACAATTTAATCATTACCGCGGTAGCCATTTAGTTTTACAGGAAAAAAGCATTTTAATGTCCTGAATATAATATGGATGGCCTGTGCTTTCAGGCTGCCGTTTGGCGGTTTCGACAATTATGAGTACCTTTGTACCCCGTGAAATGAAATTAACGATAATAACTAAATAGATTCAGACAAAATGAAATTGTTAGAAGGAAAAGTGGCGCTCATCACCGGAGCCGCCAGGGGCATCGGCAAGGCCATCGCCCTGAAGTATGCCGCCGAGGGTGCCGACATCGCATTCACCGACCTTGTCATTGACGAGATAGGCCAGCAGACCGAGCAGGAAATCGCCGCTCTGGGCGTAAAGGCCAAGGGATATGCCAGCAACGCTGCCAGCTTTGAGGAGACCGAGGCTGTGGTGAAGCAGATTCATGAGGATTTCGGTCATATTGATATCCTGGTCAACAATGCCGGAATCACCAAGGACGGCATCATGCTGCGCATGACTGAGCAGCAGTGGGACGCTGTCATCGCCGTTAACCTCAAGAGTGCGTTTAACTTCATCCACGCCCTGGTGCCCATCATGATGCGCCAGCGTGCCGGTTCCATCATCAATATGGCATCGGTAGTGGGTGTGCACGGCAACGCCGGCCAGGCCAACTACGCAGCCAGCAAGGCGGGCCTTGTTGCCCTCGCCAAGAGCATCGCGCAGGAGATGGGTAGCCGAGGCATCCGTGCCAACGCTATCGCTCCGGGTTTCATTGACACCGACATGACGAAGGCGTTGCCTGAGGAGGTGCGCAAGGAGTGGTGCCAACGCATCCCCCTGCGCCGCGGCGGCACTGTCGAGGACATTGCCAACGTGGCCACATTCCTTGCCAGCGACATGTCAAGCTATGTCACCGGTCAGGTCATCCAGGTAGATGGCGGCATGAATATGTAATACTCTTATTACAAGTATTTTATAAGCGGGATACAAACCAAGATGGTGTGTCCCGCTCGTTTTTCTTATATGGCTGTTAGTCTTCGCCCTCGGCGACTTCACACTGGCACATCTCGCGATACTCCTGCCAATCGGGATCTTCCTCGGCCTCAAATTCGAGAGGCAGGGTGGGGAATGGTGACATCACCTCATTGAACTTGCGCTGGAAGATGTGCAGGCTGCGGGTGTAAAAGACCCAGTTGCGCTGATTGTCACCAGTGTAGATGCCCGTGAGAACTGCAACCGGGTCGCGGTCAAAACAGTCTTTTAAGGCATCGGTGGCTTCTTCCATGATTTTGCTGTCGCTGTAGATGGGTAGACCTTTTTCATCACCCTCGTAGGGCCATGTTACCTCCACGCGATAACGGTATACGCCCGTCTCGATGACGTTATCCAGTGCTCTTCGTCCCGTCACAAGAATGAGGTTACCACCCTCGCTCTCGGCGGGGGCCGTCCACCAATCGTCGCTGATCTTGAGTCTTGCCATCTTTTCTAAAAGGATTACTGATGACGTTTTTCTAAAACGTCATTCTCCTTTAGACTATATTCGACTTGTTATTCAGAGTATATGGGATAAACAAATTCCAGATGCTCGTACTTGAGTTTGCCGTCTTGCCCTTGCAAGCGTGATGCAGAAACAAAGAAAGTCGCAGTTACCTTCACGTTTTTGCCATAGGCGCCTGAATCTAGCTTCGTAAGGACATCTTTCAAATAAGCAGTGAATTTTGAAACAAAACCGTTATACTTGCTGATGGCTTCGTTATCAGAGTTCTTGAACTCAGATGCGGCACCCGAGCTATAGTGAACTTCAGTATCATAGACTATCTGGTTGCTCTTTATCCATTGTTGGATATCAGCCAATAATTGCTCAGGACCGGAAAATGAGATGTTACCAGCTGTGATGGTATAGGTCACATATGTGGGATGTTCAGGCTCTGGACTGGTGTCAAACTCGCAAGAGGAAAGGGGAGCCATAGCCATAATCAAGCACACTAACAAAAACGGTAATTGAACAATTCTTTTCATAAGAGGTTTATTGAGTGGTTATTTTCTGCAAAGTTAATAAATAATATTGAAAAGAACCATAATTCTTAGAAATAATTTACTTCATGGGCTCATTTCTTGTTTTAATGCACTTTTTCTTTTGCGTGGGTGTCTGTGATTGGTCTCATGACTCGAAATAATGGCAAAAAGATGTGATTTTTTCTCAAAAGAAGTAGTGAATAACAATTTTTTCTTAACTTTGCAGGCCCTATCCATCACTTTTGGTGTTAGGGACGCCGATAATCGGCAATGGTTTCAATACTCGATGTTATTGCGTGTGAGGCCATCATACAAACCAAAACTAAGAATGAATGAATAAGTCATTATTGATAATTGCCACATTGGGTTTGCTGATTTTGTTCACTTCGGCTTACTACTCATCTCCAGCCGATAGCCGAATCGGATACAAGGCTCCCGCTTTAATTCTAGGCAATGACGACAATGGTCTCTCCCCATTGCAACAGCATCGTGGCGAAATGGTGCTGCTCACATTCTGGTCTTCGGTTGACGCCGAGTCTCGGATATCCAATATCCATTATGACCGTCTCTCTCGCCATCAAAAGGCTTATACCCACGTTTCGGTGAATCTTGACCGGAGTATGAGTGTTTATAACAATATCGTTGTGATTGACGATTTGAACCGTTCGGCGCAATTCTGCTCATCACCCGATGTGCAAAATGCGATTATCAGAAGTTGGAGGCTTGATGAGGGCTACCACTCATTCCTGATCGATGCGCAGGGTGTCATCATCGCTGTTGACCCCGACGAAAAGATTTTAGCATCGCTCCATTAACTGGATTGTTGTTTAATGAATTTGAGGTTCGGGTGGACTAGCCATCTGAAGAATTTCACCTTGTTGAGAATCCACAACATGGTGATAATGATTGCTGTGTAGAGTATAACGAATGGGAATGAGCAAGGGAATTGGTAGTCACGCACGATAGGATATACCACAACGGTGATAAAAAAGGTGTGATACACATAGTAAAACAAGCTGTTTTTCCCTATATCGCTCAGCGGCTTGTACTCTCTCATGAGGTTGAATACAATCAGTGATACCACTGTCGAACAAACGAGAATCATGATTTTCTCGGGCAATCCCGCAATGCCGTAGTAATCAGTTCCGTTCATAACGTTACCGCAATGCGGATATAGCCAAAAAATGAGTGGAAGCATCACAATGGCAGTGATAGCATGCAACCTGTTGTTGTGCCACAACCCATGGCTGATGTAACCATGTCGGTAATAAAATCCCAGCAGGAAAAAGAAGAAAAAGTTTAATGTGCGCTGGATGGATAAAAACGTTCCAAGATGAAATAATCCACAGGACAGTGACAAAAGAAATGCGATACCAAGATACAGGCCGGGCTTATTGAGAATGGTTCGAGGAGTGAAATAAAGTGCTATCCTCCAGTAAATCAAGCACAACAGATACCACAATATGCCAAAAGGAAATTTGAAGAACGGGAGCTTGAATACTCCTTCGATTAAATAGACCCTAAAGCTCATCAAGGTATGGAATGTGACAAGAGTGACAAGAATTCTGCCCACTCCGGTCCACATCTCTTTGGCGGTTTGCTGTGACGGATGTTTTGTCAAGTAGCCTGAAATCAGAATGAACAGGGGCATGTGGAAGATATAGATAATCCCCATCACACCGTGATTGAGTAGTGATTTGTTTCCGATATCGGTGATGACGTGGCCTAGGATGACCAGGATAATCAGTAGTCCTTTCAGTGAATCTAATCTAATGTCACGTGCCATAAACTATAGAATCATCTGTAACAGGACTACGTCCTTGTAAGTCGTCCCTCGTTTAACCCACGATTTTATCACACCGACCCGGCTATACCCGTATCCTTCAAATAGCTTGAGGCACAATTGATTATCCAGCGCGATATAGACATATAGTTGTCGAAGGCCCAAATGCTCGCGGGCATAGGCGGTCAATAAGTCCAGGGCTAAGTGCCCCAGACCCTTGCCACGATGGTTGCCGTCGATGAAAAGGCCTAGCTCGGCGCGGTTGTTCAAAGGGTCGAAATTGATAAAATCGATGGTGCCAACGGGTGTCCCGTCGGTGGCCATCGTGATCATCAGCCGCAATTGCCGTTGGCTATAGATGTCGCCAGTGTAATTCTCCAAATACTGCCACAAGGCGGCGCGGGAGTAGGGGGCTACCGTATCACTCACTACCCACAGCGAGCTGTCGTTCTCCCATGAGTATAATGTGTCGAGGTCAGTGGGTTCCAAAGGCCTCAACACTATTTGGTCATTTTTCATCAGTTGGCTCATTCTCAGGTGCTTTTAGGTGAAATAACCACGCCGTGGCGTTCGGCGAAAATATGGAATGCCAGGCGGCCGTCAACGTCTTGTTTCGTTCTGATGAAGTCCACAATCTGGGCATAGGTGTAGCAACCGTCATCAATGAGCACATTGAAATTGCCCGTGGCTGGGATGCTGTCCTGAAAGATATTGATACCAGAGCGCTCAGCCACATCGTGAGCATGGTCACTGATGATAACCCACGGCCACCGTTCGCTGGGAGGAGTGCCATATGTGGGTAAGATGCGCTTGACGAGACGTTTGACCATGGATAAACCGGCGCGAACCGCAACTCCCAGTTTGACGATGGGATAGAAGATGGTGTTAAACCGCGGAAAATGTTTGCGGTAGAAAATCAGCATGGCGTCATAGAAGATTCTCACATACCGCATCGAGTCCTTGTGTGTGCTCTCGCCTTTATAATGCACCAAGGGTGTGGGGAGGAACCAATTCTTATAACCCGCCTTGACGATGCGGTAACTCAAGTCGATGTCTTCGCCGTACATGAAGAAGTCTTCATCAAAACCTCCCAATTGTTGTAACACACTGGTTCGGCAAAACATGTAAGCCCCTGAAAGAATGTCGATGCACTGCGGCTCCTCATCACTCAGATAGCGTAGGTGGTATTTAGCGAACCATGGTGAGCGGGGAAACAGTTTGGATAGTCCAAAGATCTTGCAGAATGATACCCAGGGCGTGGGGAAAGCACGCTTGCTTTCGGGCAGGAACACGCCATTTCCGTCCATCATGCGGGCTCCAATGGCTCCACAGTCGGGATGTGACTTCATCCACTTGATTCCCTCTTGCAGGCATTGTGGCGTGATGATGGTATCGGGGTTAAGTATTAATGTGAATTCGCCTTGGGCCTTCATGATGGCTTGATTGTTGGCGCGGGCAAATCCGACATTCTCAGTGTTCTCGATATAAACTACCTGAGGGTGTCTCTCGCGTGAAAAAGCGATACTGTCGTCTTCCGACTTGTTGTCCACGACAAGGATTTCGCCTGAAATGCCTTGCATGGCCTGCTCGACAGCACGCAAGGTCTGCTCTAGCAGGTATTTCACACGGTAGTTTACGATGACAATGCTCAAGTCCATGGCTGATCGTAGTTAGCGGTTGATGGTGTGTTCATGATAGGATAACGCGGCGCCCAGTGCCGTGCAGAATCGCGCGTTGGCAGGAATGTGGAACCGGACGCCGTACAGACTCTCCATCATCGGGAAAATGATGTGGCATTCAGGCAGTTGGGTCAGGTTGCCAATGAGCACGAAATCCTTGAATCCGTCATTGATTTGAGATAGAACGGCACAAGAGCCGATGGTCTCCAACACCATACAGATGAGTCCTTTAGCGATGTCGTGGGCATTGGCGTTGCCGCTCACGGCCTTGCCAAACAGCGATGCCGTTGCATCCATGGGGAGGCCTTCGATGTGCCCTTTGCTGATGTCTTTAATCAACAGATTGACATGGGAAATATCACCATGAGAAGCCATCTCAACAACTTCGCCGATGTTGTTGGTGTTGAGTAGCAGATGGGATAGACCCTGAAGCGTGCCGCCTCCCATCGAGATGCCTCCAATATGTTTGATGGAATCGCCGTTAACACGGACAAGCGTCGTGCCTGTGCCCATCGAAACAGCAATCAGTTGATTCAACCCGCTATCGAATCTCGCGCCCAAGCCATCGGCCTGGAACTCATCGACGTGGGTTGTCGGCAAGCCATAAATGGGGGTAGAAACCCCGCTAGCTCCCACTCCAGTCAGCATGACATGCTCGATGTCCTCGAGGGATATGTTGTTGTGATAGATATATTTGCCAAATGCCCCAAACAACGATGTGATGGGATCGTTGGCCGTAATGATCATGGGAGACTTAAATAGTTTGTTATTCTCAAGACCCACAATCTTGGTGGTGCTACCACCCACATCTATGCCGACAACTATACTCATTTCTGGTTCTGGTTTCGATTCTTGAATAATGAGGATATCATGTTAATTGAATGACGGGTCACTAGGCAAGTTGAGCCATAGGCGGTAGCGGTCTCCAAAATGAGCCACGGCGTCGCGCCATTGGTTGTCGTCCCCGTCTCCCATGAGCAGGTCCCGGCCGGCACCGTCCAACACAGCCCAGTCGTGTCGATTGATTTCGCTGGTGATCTGGTCCTTTTCCCAGCCGCTATAACCCACGATGAACTTGATGTGGCCTCCAACGGGCGCTCCCAGTTCCACGTATCGCTTGATGGCGTCAAAATGACCTCCGAACCAGACCCCGTTACCCATGTCAATCGATTCTGGAATGATTTCGGGCCCTAGCGTGTGGATGTAGAAGAGCATTTGATCTCCAACAGGCCCTCCTAAGAATAACGGGATTTCCTCAACAGTCTCGATGTCAGGCAAAATGTCGCGCAGGTTGTAGCCTGTATAGTGGTTCACCACAACGCCCATAGCTCCTTCTCCTTCATCGGGGTCGACAATCAGTACCAGCGACCGCTTGAAGAAGAAGTCGCCGACGGTGGGCTTGGCTACGAGTAACGAGCCCCGCTTGGGTTGTGACTGCTCATCGTTGAGATGATATATATCCTGATCCCAGTTATTCATCGTTGCAAAATTACAAAAAAACGTTGTAATGGCCTTTTGATTAGGTGAAAATATTCGTTTTTACTCTGATAACGGGGCTATATTATTGATATTGAGGTATTAAAGTTATGCAATAGATACCTGTGACTGGCCCCGATGGGTTAGCTTCAAAAAACTGGCCAGTTATTTGCTGGAATCTCTAATAAATCAGCGATTTTTTCGTTATATAAATATAATGGAATTTTGATAGCAATGAAAGTGATGAAATTTGGCGGAACCTCAGTGGGATCCATTGAGAGTTTGCTCAACCTTAGGAATATTGTTAACGCCCAAACCAAGCCTGTGATTGTGGTGGTTTCGGCAATGGGCGGATTCACCAATCAACTGCTGGCGATGTGTGAGCAGGCACAACAACGCGATATCTCCTGCTTGGATGTCCTCGAGACGGCACGCAAGCGCCATCACGATGCCATTGACGGTGTGGTCATCGATTCGATGCGTGACGAGGTACATGCGACCATCGACCGTTTTATTGATGAAAGCCTCAAGACCTATTATCTGGCTCTGGCCACCAATCCCCACATGCCAGTTGACGAGATCGGGCGATTGTGCGATGCCATTGTTGCGCATGGCGAGATCCTGTCATCGGCCATTGTGGCTGGCATGTTCGAGGATAGTGTCCCCCACCTGTCGCTAAATTATATGAGAACTGTACCTGACGGAACGGGTCGGGTGCTGGACTGGGAAGAGACCGAGCGCTTGGTCAAGTCGGATTTCGCATCGATGACCGATGGCGTGCATGTGGCACAGGGCTTTATCTCGCGTGACAAAGAGAGTGGAGACGTCACAAATCTTGGGCGTGGCGGCAGCGATTTTACAGCGGCTATCCTGGCCGCTCTGCTTGAGGCTGATTCATTAGAGATCTGGACCGATGTGGATGGCTTTATGACAGCCGACCCACGGACACACCCCGAAGCCACGGTTATCCCAACGATGACCTATGAGCAGGCTCAACAGATGTGTGACGCAGGAGCCAAAGTTATCTATCCTCCAACTATCGCACCTGTA
Organism: Muribaculaceae bacterium; assembly: GCA_017553785.1. Taxonomy (GTDB): domain Bacteria; phylum Bacteroidota; class Bacteroidia; order Bacteroidales; family Muribaculaceae; genus Sodaliphilus. Next base: position 10,883 of record JAFZKD010000076.1, read on the forward strand.
GCAGCAAGGCACATTCCCGTATGGGTGAAAAACACCTTCAACCCCTCGGCTCCAGGAACTGTCATCATTGATAATTAACACAAATTCTCTTGATTAACACCAAACGCATAGATGCGATATTACAGCACCTCCAACCCTCAGCACACGGCTACGCTGGAACAGGCCGTCACAACAGGACTCGCTCCTGATGGCGGACTTTATCTCCCTGAGGATCTGCCCCGACTGCCAAAAGCGTTTCTCCACAACATGAGCCAGATGACCATGCAGGAGATGGCCTATGCTATTGCTGCTTATGCTTTGAAGGGTGATGTGCCGACTGATGTTTTGCACGACATCGTGTTCGATGCGCTCGATTTTGAGATTCCCTTGGTCAAAACAGCAAAGGGTAATTATATCTTGGAACTTTTCCACGGTCCGACAATGGCATTCAAGGATGTGGGGACCCGGTTCATGGCTCGTTTGCTTAAGTACTACCGCATGCGTCATCCTGAGTGGCGTACCCTTAATGTACTGGTTCCTACCAGTGGTGATACGGGCAGTGCTGTCGCCAACAGTTTCTGGAAGATGCCGGGAGTCAATGTGTATGTGCTTTATCCGCGAGGTGCAGTAGGGGTAATCCAGCGTTCTCAGTTTGCTTCGCTTGGAGGTAATGTGACGGCTATCGAGGTTAATGGCTCGTTTGACGATTGCAAAACTCTGGTCGAGAGGGCGTTTATGGATGAAGACCTTAATTACAACATGCGCCTTACAAGCGCGATGTCCATCAACTATGCCCGCATCATTCCTCAGATGTTTTATTACTTCTGGGCCTATGCTCAGTTGGTCAAACAACAGGTCAAGACCGATAACCTTGTTTTTGCGGTGCCTTGTTCCAACTTGGGCAATCTGGCGAGTGGCTTGTTGGCACAGCAGATGGGTTTGCCCGTGAAGCGCTTTGTGAGTGTTGAGAATCAAAACAATATATTTTATAATTACGTCAAGACTGGCGTCTTCACACCCAAGCCCACCCAATATAGCATAGCTCCTGCGCTTGACGCTGGTTGTCCGAATAACTTTGAACGTGTGCTGGGCTTGATGGGGAACCACAAGAATATTTGCCGTAATATCCATGCCTACAGCTACAATGACACGCAGATTATCGAAACGATTAAGCAGGCTTATCGCGATGATAATTATTTGCTTGATCCGCATAGTGCTGTCGCCTATCGCGCACTGCAAGAAGATCTGCAGCCTGGAGAAATTGGTGTGACGCTCGCCACGGCCCATCCGGCAAAACTCAAGACGTTGATGGAACGTATCATAGATGAACCGGTCCCGCTCCCTGACAAGTTGAAAAAGTTTGTCAATGGGGAAATGCATATTGTGAAAATGCCCAACGGCTTCACCGCCTTCAAGCGTCTTTTGTTAGAGGGACACTTGGCAATACCAGCCCAGTCATTTGCTTGAGCGTGCGCTCAATACTTCAGAATTTTTGATCTTTCGTGAGAAAGCTCTTTCCTTGCTGGCAAGGTGAAAAAATGATTTCTTCATCTTGGCTGGCCGATAATTCGGGAAATTTTCCTACATTTGTACCTTGTAAAAACGTAAATAATTAAGAGATCATGCCTAACAACAGCAGAGAGAAGAAATTGGAGGCCTTCGGGCGCTTGCTCGATATTCTTGACGAGCTGCGTGTGAAATGCCCGTGGGACCGAAAACAGACCAATGAAAGCCTGAGACCAAACACCATCGAGGAGACGATGGAACTCGCCGATGCCATTATGGGCGAGGACGATGAAAAAATGCGCAAGGAGTTGGGCGACGTGCTGCTGCACATTGTTTTCTATGCTAAGATCGGAGATGAAAAAGGGAAATTTGACATCGCTGATGTGTGTGATGCCTTGTGTGAAAAACTCATTTATCGCCACCCGCACGTCTTTGGTGATGAAAAAGCCGACACCGCGGCCCAAGTCCTCAAGAATTGGGAACTGATCAAGATGAGCGAGAAAGACGGTAACAAGATGGTGCTCAGTGGAGTGCCCCGCAGCCTGCCTTCACTCATTAAGGCTGAACGCGTACAGGAAAAAGCCGCTAATGTGGGTTTCGACTGGCAAAAGCGCGAAGACGTCTGGGACAAGGTCAAGGAGGAACTCAATGAGGTAGAGGCCGAGTTGCGCGGTAATGACGAAGCCGATCGGGAGAAAGAGTTCGGGGATCTGTTCTTCTCACTGGTCAATGCCGCTCGACTTTATAACGTACGACCTGATAATGCGCTGGAACGCACCAACCGCAAGTTCATTGCCCGTTTCAACTATATCGAACAGAAGGCCAACGAGCAGGGTCGCCATGTCAACGAATTGACTTTAGCCGAGATGGATGAGTTTTGGAATGAAGCTAAACGATTACATTTTGGCGAATAATTTCTTAGAGTGTTGGTTTAAGATCAATTGTTAAATCAACTGATTCAATTAATATAACAAAATGAAAGTCTGTGTTACTGAGAAACCTAGTGTGGGTCGTGATATTGCCCGATTGCTTGGTGCCAATGTCAGGCACGAGGGCTACTTTGAGGGCAATGGATATCAGGTGACATGGACTTTCGGACATCTTTGCGAGCTCAAAGAGCCTAATGACTACTTGGACCAGTGGAAGAGGTGGAGTTTGGGTCAGCTGCCCATGATACCTCCCCGTTTTGGCATTAAACTCAAGGATGATGATGGTGTCAAGAAGCAGTTTGACGTTATCAAGGCCCTGATTTCGAATGCCGAGGAAGTGATCAACTGCGGTGATGCTGGCCAAGAAGGAGAACTTATTCAGCGTTGGGTTTATCAGAAAGCAAGTTGTGATAAACCCGTGAAGCGGCTGTGGATATCCTCGTTGACCGACGAGAGTATCCGTAAGGGATTTGAGCAACTCAAAGATGCAAAAGAATTTGATAATCTTTATTTTGCGGGGCTTTCGAGGGCCATAGGCGATTGGCTGCTGGGCATGAACGCCACACGCCTTTACACATTGAAATATTCGCGCTCACGCGATGTGTTGTCAGTTGGCAGGGTGCAAACGCCCACGCTCGCCATGATTGTCGACCGACAGCGCGAGATAGAGAATTTTGTTCCCGAGGACTATTGGGAGTTGAAGACCAAATACCGCGGGGTGACTTTCAACAGCACTCGTGGCCGCTTCAAGACTGAGGGTGAAGCAAGTGCTATCGTCGAGTCTATTGAGCAGTTGCCGCTTGAGGTCACATCGGTTGAGACTAAAAAGGGGCGTGAGGCACCGCCTCGCTTGTTCGACTTGACCAGTTTGCAGGTGGAGTCCAACAAAAAGTTCGGCATGTCGGCCGATGAAACCCTCAAAACAATTCAATCGCTCTACGAGAAAAAGGCAACGACCTATCCTCGTGTGGATACGACTTTTCTGAGCGACGATATCTATCCTCAGGTGCCTGCTATCCTTCAGGCGATGGTGCCTTATGCCAATCTGATTGCACCCTTGCTGTCTATGCCCAAATTGCCCAAGACAAAAAAAGTGTTTGACAACAGCAAAGTAACTGATCACCACGCCATTATCCCTACAAACGTCAATCCCGCCACTGTCGCGATGACACCTGATGAAAAGCGGATCTATCACCTGATTGCTATGCGGTTCATCGCAGCCTTTTATCCTGATTGCGAATTCAACACAACGACCGTGATGGCTCAGGTGGGCGAATATGGATTCAAGGCAACCGGCAAGGAAATCCTTAAGCCTGGGTGGCGAGACTTGTTCAACAAGCCAGGTGACAGATCTGCCAATGAAAATGGGAAAGAGAATGCCGATGATGACGACAATGGTACGATGCCTCATTTCGAGAAAGGGGAGAAAGGGCCGCATGAGCCGTCGGTACTGAAACGAACCACGCAACCGCCCAAACCTTATACCGAGGGCACGCTATTGCGCGCGATGGAGACTGCAGGCAAGATGGTTGACAACGAGGAGTTGCGTGACGCCATGAAGGAGAACGGCATCGGGCGTCCCTCGACACGTGCGGCGATTATCGAGACGTTGTTCAAGCGCCGCTACATCCGCAAGGAACGCAAGAGCATATCACCCACATTGGCGGGCATCCAGTTGATAGACACAATACATGAACCATTACTTAAAAGTGCATCACTTACTGGGTTGTGGGAAAAGAAATTGAGGGAAATAGAAAAAGGTGAATATGACGCTGCCCGGTTTATCGATGAACTCAAGGATATGATAGGCGAAATTGTCCTTAATGTGCTGCGTGACAATAGCAGCGGCAGCATCACTGTGGAACAGGGAAAACCAGCCAAGCCTAAGGCTCCTTCTGGGACTGGAGGTGCCGAAAAGGCCAAAAAGACGCACAAGCGCCTGAAATCGCTTGAGGAGATCCCTTGTCCCGTCTGCGGCAAGGGGCATCTGGTGAAAGGGCGAAGCGCCTATGGCTGCAGTGAGTACAAGAACGGGTGCCATACCGTTCTGCCGTTTGAGGCATACCCTGCTGACCTGACGCCAGCCGGCCTGTCAAAACTGGTGAAAAAGAATTTCAAGAAGTCAAAATGACGCTTATTTTTGTCATAATGGTGGATACTGTGCAGTCTGTACTGGCCGCGCTGGTGGTGCTGTCTGCGGTTATAGCAACCCTCCGTGCTGTTATGCGGTCGGTTAATAATAAGAAATCGCCTCTAACAGCTTGTGAAAGCTGCAAATTAAAGGACGTCTGCCAAAAGACGGAGAAAAATTCAGCAAAAAAATGTGCCGATAAAGTTGCACAGGTCGAAAAATAGCAGTAATTTTGCACCGCTATTCACGAAAGGTCGCTTGGATGAGTGGTTTAGTCACCGGTCTGCAAAACCGGGCACAGCGGTTCGAATCCGCTAGCGACCTCGATATTCTTAATCGCCAGCTGGTGCTTCATCAGTTGGCGATAATTGTTTCTTAACTGTTGTTAGTTGAAATATTTACCGTTGTTTTTCAGGTGTTTATTTATTGTTTTCTAAATTGATAGTTGAAGTTTGGATTCGTTTGTCATGGCTTTCTGGCTGGCGATGTGGCCATCCTATGTAGCCCTTTAACTGAAAATCGTCGAGATTCAAAATGGTTTCTGTGCCGGCCTTCAGCGGGAAGGTTGTTAAATATCTTTAAAATGATTCATGTGGTGCATAAATTGTTGCCATTTCTTTTGAAAAATGCTGCTTTTGGTGTAATTTTGTGGCAATAATTTGGGGGTATTAGACATAGTTGATGTCGTTGTTGAAGAGGTGATTTGTTGACTACGGCGCTTCAACAGATTAGTCCTCAAGTAGATAAATATCCTTACTCCACTTGCTCGTTGCTGCGGTAATGAGTCCCTGCTTTTGCATATTAAAAAAATAAACATAAATGATAAGTAAATGGAATTACTTACCTCTAACATCCGAAGAACGCATTGCCGAGGAGCAGCTGGCGGCCCAGTTCCCCAACTGCCCCGCTATCGCACGGTTGTTGGTGCTCAGGGGCTTGAAGACCGCGGACGACGTCCACGACTTTCTTTACCCATCGCTCCAGCAACTGCACGATCCGTTCATGATGAAGAACATGGACAAGGCAGTGGCAAGGCTCAACAAGGCGTTAGGGGCAAAAGAGAAGATCATGGTATATGGCGACTACGACGTGGATGGAACCACTGCAGTAGCGCTGGTGTATAAGTATCTTCAAAACATTTATTCCGATTTAGTGTACTATATCCCGACCCGTGATGACGACGGCTATGGTATCTCGCTGCAAAGTATTGACTATGCGGAATCAATCGGAGTAAGTCTGGTTATTGTTCTCGACTGCGGTATCAAAGCGGTTGACGAGATTGCCTATGCCAAGGAAAAAGGTATAGACTTCATCGTTTGTGACCATCATGTCCCTGATGATGTCTTACCCGATGCGGCAGCGATCCTGAATCCCAAGTTAGTTGATGACACTTATCCCTACAAAGGCTTGTCGGGATGTGGCGTCGGCTTTAAATTCATGCAGGCATTCTCAAAGAGCAATGGGCTGGGTTCGATGTACAACCTGGATGCTATGCTCGATCTGGTGGCTGTCAGCATTGCTGCCGACATTGTGCCAATCACGGGAGAGAACAGGGTAATGATGTTCTATGGCCTGCGCAGATTGAACAACAATCCCAATGTGGGTTTGCGTAGCATCATTCGCACTTGCGGCCTCAATCGGCATGAGTTGACCATCAATGACATCATCTTCAAGATTGGGCCGCGCATTAACGCGTCGGGCCGCATGGAGTCGGGTCAGGAATCTGTCGAACTGCTGGTGACACGCAACATGCAGAGCGCGATGGAAATCTCCAAACGCATTGACCAGTACAACAGCAACCGCAAGGAGCTTGACAGTCAGGTGACTGTCGAGGCCAATGAGATAATTGACCGTCACGCCCAGGTGCTTGACGGCAAGAAACCCATTGTCATTTATGACCGCAACTGGCACAAGGGTGTCATCGGTATTGTTGCGGCACGACTAGCCGAGTTGTACTTCCGCCCATCGGTAGTTCTGACTTATTATGCTGACGGCATAGCAACAGGTTCATCGCGTTCGGTGCGCGGGTTTGATGTCTATACTGCCATCAAGTCTTGTCGCGACTTGCTTGAGACCTTTGGCGGCCACACCAATGCTGTTGGTCTGTCAATCAAGGAGGAGAATATCCCTGAATTCCGCAAACGGCTGACGGCCTATGTGGAGGAACACATCGAGGACGCTCAGGTGACCCCGGCTATGGATATTGATTGTGAGATCAAGTTCTCAGACATCAATGGCGCATTCTTGCGCTATCTGCGGATGCTGAATCCCTACGGTCCGGGCAACAGTAAGCCCGTCTTTGTGACCCGCAAGGTGTTTGACAGCGGCACCAGCAAGGTGGTCGGTAAGAGAATGGAGCATATCAAGCTTGATTTGGTTGATGAGGACGGCAACAAGGTCAATAATGCCATTGCCTTTGGAATGGCAGGCTTTAGTGACGCCCTCAAAGCCGGTAAACCTGTAGATATCTGCTATACTATCGAGGAGACTCGTCATCGTACCAGCACGACAGTGCAGCTCATGGTTAAAGCAATAAAACTGCATGATGATGCCGAGCCAGGCTGGCAAAACTCTTGATATCCTCAAGAAATATTGGGGGTATGACGCTTTCAGGCCACTGCAACAGGACATTATTGAGTCGGTCTTGGCTGGTCATGACACGCTAGGTCTGATGCCCACCGGTGGGGGCAAATCCATCACTTTTCAGGTGCCGACGATGGCCATGGACGGCATGGCTCTAGTGGTTACACCCATCATTTCCCTGATGAAGGATCAGGTGGACCGCCTGCGCTCGTTAAACATCAAAGCGACCTATCTGTACGCTGGCTTGACAAGGGCCGAGGTGAATCGCACCTATGAGAAGTGCCTTTACGGAAACTGCAAGTTCTTGTATGTGTCACCCGAGCGATTGCAGTCCCAATCGTTCCTGGATCATCTTCGTCAGATGCCTATCAAACTCATTGTGGTCGATGAGGCGCATTGTATTTCGCAGTGGGGCTATGATTTCAGGCCCTCTTTCCTGCGTATCGTGGCTGTTCGCAAGCTGTTCCCCAAGGCTCCCGTATTGGCGCTGACTGCCACCGCAACACCTGTTGTGGTCGATGATATCCAGCGATGCCTTGACTTCAAGGCCCCAAACGTGTTCTCGATGAGTTTTGCCCGGGGCAATTTATCCTACGTCGTACGGCCTACCGAGGAAAAAATCACCGAACTCTTGCATATTCTTCGCTCTGTTCCTGGAACCGCGATTGTTTATGTGCGCTCACGCAGGCGTACCAAGCAAATCTGTGACGAGCTTAACCGCGCGGGTATCCATGCCGATTTCTATCATGCCGGCCTGTATGTAGAAGACAAAGAGGACAAGCAAAACAAATGGACTAACGATGAGTGCCGCGTGATGGTGGCAACCAATGCGTTCGGAATGGGTATCGACAAGCCCGACGTGCGTCTGGTGGTGCATGTTGATGTCCCCAACTCCCTTGAGGAGTATTACCAGGAAGCGGGCAGGGCAGGGCGCGACGGGAAACGCTCTTACGCGGTGCTGCTGGTCAAGCACACAGACCAGCGCACGTTGCGCCGCCACATCAGCGAAGCCTTTCCTGACAAAGACTTCATCCGCAAGGTTTATGAGCGCGTAGGCAATTTTCTGGGTGTCAGTCTTGGTGAAGGGTTCCAGCAGATGTTTGATTTCAATTTCAACTTGTTCTGTCGCACTTTTGATCTGCCCGTTCTGCCCACACACAATGCCCTAAAGATACTGACTCAGGCAGGTTACATTGAGTTTGTCGAGGAAATCGAGACCCAGTCGCGTGTGATGATTTTTGCCAAGAAAGAGGATCTCTATGATCTGGATACCGTCACTCCAGGAGCCGACCAGGTGCTTCAGGCCATTTTGCGGCTGTATACTGGATTGTTCGCCGACTATGTGTTCATTAACGAGGATGTGATTTCTTTTCGCACTGGACTTGACCAGGAGACCATATACAGGTCGTTACTTGAACTGTCACGTATGCACGTTCTGCACTATGTGCCCCGCAAGCGTACCCCATATATCATCTACACAACTTCTCGTGAGGAGCCTAAACATATCCTTTTTCCAAAGTCGGTTTATGAGCAGCAACTTCAACGCATGACCGAACGTATTGAGGCGATCATCAACTATTCTAATAGCAGTGATGGCTGCCGTGAGCGCATGCTTCTCGGGTACTTTGGAGAAAAGTTGGACAACGACTGTGGCCATTGCGACTTGTGCATTGACCGTCGCAAACGTGAGGACCACGTGCCATCTGATGTGCAGGATGCTATCCTCTACATGGCTGAAATCCGCCCTAGACGAATCGAGGAGTTTCTGCACACTCTGTCATTCCCTCGTGACGAAGTAGTCGTGATGCTATCTTTTCTTGTCGATGAGGGCTTTGTCGAACACCTAGATGATGATACTTATCGCACTGTCAAGCGATAATCTCCCGTTGAAATAATATTATCGGACGTTGCTAAGTCATATCGCTCTGCCCGATTGTGCCTTTTTACTGCCGATTATGTCATGGATTCTCAGTCCAGCATGGCTTGAAAAAGTGGGATTGCAAATGTGAATTGTAAAAATATTCAGGAAAAATGTTTTGGTCAAGAAATATGTTGTAATTTTGCAGCGATTTATCTAAACATCAACTATTTGACATGGCAGAAAAAGCAAAAGTCCAGTTCCGTCAGAGCATTGTCGTTCGCTTTTCGGGCGATAGCGGCGATGGTATGCAGTTGGCTGGCAACATCTTCTCTAATGTGAGTGCAGGCCTCGGTGACCGCATCTCGACATTTCCCGATTATCCCGCCGAAGTGCGCGCGCCTCAAGGCTCATTAGGTGGCGTTTCGGGTTTTCAAGTTCACATTGGTCATGGTGTGCACACACCTGGTGACGAATGCGATGTGTTGGTGGCTATGAACCCTGCTGCGCTCAAGCAGAACGCCCAGTTCCTTCGCAAGGGTGGTGCAGCTATCGTCGATATTGACACGTTCACACAGGCAGGACTCGACAAGGCGTTGTACACTACTGATGACCCCTACGAGGAACTGAATCTCAAAGCCCAGGTCATTGAGGCGCCCATCACCACGATGGTCAAAGAGGCGCTCAAGGATACGGGCATGGATTTGAAAGCGCAGCTCAAGTGCCGCAACATGTTCGCGTTAGGTCTCGTGTGCTGGCTTTTCAACCGTCCGATGGAGGCACCGTTGAAGTTCCTCAAGGCCAAATTCGCCGAAAAGCCCGACGTGTATGCCGCTAACGAGCTTGTTATCAAGGGCGGTTACAACTATGGCCACAATATCCATGCAACAGTTTCGACTTACCGTATTCAGAGTGATGATGTTCGTCCTGGTACTTATACCGACGTGAGTGGTAATAAGGCGACCGCCTGGGGTCTGATCAAGGCCTCGGAGATGAGCGGACGGCCCTTGTTCTTAGGGTCTTATCCAATCACTCCCGCTACCGATATCCTTCATGAGTTGGCTAAGCGTCGAGATTTGGGCGTGAAAGCCATTCAGATGGAAGACGAGATTGGTGGTATCTGCTCTGCCATTGGTGCCGCTTTTGCGGGTCATTTGGCTGTGACGACCACGTCAGGCCCTGGTTTGGCGCTCAAGAGTGAGGCTCTTGGACTGGCCGTGATGGCCGAGTTGCCGCTTGTTGTGGTTGACGTTCAACGAGGTGGTCCTTCGACGGGTCTTCCGACCAAAACCGAACAGACCGATTTGCTGCAGGCCCTTTATGGCCGCAGTGGAGAAAGTCCTCTGGTTGTACTTGCTGCGGCATCACCTACCGACTGCTTCAAAATGGCATTCCAGGCTGCACGCCTGGCCATCGAGCACATGACTCCTGTTATCCTTCTCACAGATGCTTTCATCGCTAATGGATCATCGGCATGGCGCATCCCCGAGGAAGGTGAATATCCTGTGATCAAGCCCAATTACGTGCCAGAGGCTTTAAAGCCCACATGGACGCCGTTTATGCGCAATGCTCTGGGCATCCGCTATTGGGCCATTCCGGGAACACCGGGTTTGGCACATGTCGTTGGCGGACTGGAGAAGGACTTCAATTTGGGCGTGCTCAGCAATGACCCGATTAACCATGCTCACATGGTTGAGACCCGCCGTATGAAAATTGCCAACGTGGCAAACAGCATTCCTGAGCTGAAGCTTAAAGGCGATCCAGGAGCCGATACCATCATTCTGGGATGGGGAAGCACCTATGGTCATATTCTTGATGCCGTAAACCGCTTGAATGACGAGGGCGTCAGGATCGCGATGACCCACATCAGGTACATCAACCCGCTGCCCAAGAACACCGCTGAATTGCTCAGCCGCTTCAAGACAGTGATTGTCGCCGAGTTGAATACCGGCCAACTGGCTGGTTATCTGCAAAGCAAGATTCCTAACCTGAACATCTGCCACATCAACAAGGTGCAAGGCCAGCCGTTCCTGGTTCAGGAGATTGTTGACGGAGTTAAAAATATCATGATGGAGGAGGAATTGTAATGGAACAGAACAAGAATAACAATCAAGAGATGGCTTATAAGCCTTTGGATTACAAGAATAATCAGCCTGTGCGTTGGTGCCCTGGCTGTGGAGACCACGCTGTGCTCAATGTTCTGCTCAAGTCGATGGCTCATCTTGGCATTCCGCCCGAGAAAACCGCTGTGATCTCAGGTATCGGTTGCAGTTCACGTCTGCCATACTATACCCGCACTTATGCATTCCACACCATTCATGGCCGTGGCGGTGCCGTTGCAACGGGTTTCAAGACCGCGAACCCTGATATGACCGTTTGGCAGGTTACCGGTGACGGCGATTGCCTAGCCATCGGTGGCAACCACTTTATTCATGAGGTGCGTCGCAACATCGATGTCAACCTGTTGCTCTTGAACAACCGCATCTACGGCTTGACAAAGGGTCAGTTCTCTCCCACGAGCGCTCGTGGTTTCAAGTCCAAGTCATCGCCCTATGGCACGACAGAGGATCCTTTCATCCCTGCCGAACTGACGTTTGGCGCCCGAGGCACATTCTTCGCCCGTAGCCTTGATGTTGAATTGAACATCAGCCAGGAGGTGATGATGGCTGCCGCCCAGCACAAGGGTTGTGCAGTGGTCGAAATCTTGCAGAACTGCATGATTTTCAATAATGGCATCCACAGTTACATCACCGACCGAGAAAATCGTCCTGACCGCACGATTCACCTTGTTCATGGTGAAAAAATGATCTTTGGCAAGGACAATAACCGTGGACTGGTCCAAGATGGCTTCGGACTCAAGGCGGTGACCATCGGTGAAGATGGTTACACGATGGACGATGTGCTCGTTCACGATGCTCACTGCGAGAGCTTCTTCCTGCATCAGATGCTTGCGATGATGGATGGCACCGACTTGCCTGTGGCATTCGGTGTGATCCGTGCTGTCGAGGAGCCTACCTATGAGATGTCTGTTGCCAAGCAGGTTGAGGAAGCCCGTGCGATGCATGGTTTCTCATGCTTGAACGATGTCATCATGTCAGGCGACACGTGGCAAGTGGAGTGATTGATAACAAATCATCATAAGTAATCATCACCGCTTTGGATTCAAGGCGGTGATGATTGTCTTGGATAGTGATTGTAGAGTGTTCTAAATCAGTGCATTGATTGTGCCCATAATGCAACCCAACAGGGCGCCTAGCCAAACGATGGCGCGCAACTCTTTGTTCATCACATCGAGGATAATCGCTTCGGCTTCATTCATGTCCATCTCGTTAATGCGCTGCTCGATGATGCCGCTGATGTCGATGTCCTGAAGAATGCGCGGCAGGTGCTCGGTGATAATGACCTGATAGGCATTGAAGATACCGCTCTTGATTTGTGCCACCTGCTCGTCATGGCCCTCGATGAGTTGCTTCATCGTCATTCCCATCAATTGCTCGGATTCATCTTTGACAAGTCCCTCGACCATCTGTTGGGAGTTGTTCTGAAGGATTTCATTGATGTGCTTGGCAAGCAGTTTCTCGATGGGCTGGGCGAGGCCTGCCACAAACTTGTCGGCACCAAAAAGACCCACGACGCTGTTCCGGGTCTTTTCCATGACATGCTCGATTGCCATGTGGGCGATGTTGTTGCCCAGACCGCTGTCCTGCAATTTGCCGGATATCATCTTGACGATGCCATCGGTTGTATTGTTGCGCAAGGCTTCGATATCATCTTGGGTCAAGTAATGGCGTGCGAACTGCTCAATGGTCTCATCGTTAACGCTTTGTGTGGCAACAAACTCGTCGATGGCATTGCCCATCTTGTCCAGCATCTCATCGCTTAACAGGCTCTTTTCCAGTACTTCGCGGTTCATCAGGTTCTCGCTCACGGCTTTCCCGATGGCACCGGCAATGCGGGCTTTCTCCTTAGGAATGACGCCTGGAGTGAACGGAATGCGTATCCCCATGACGTATTTTGCGTGATGGGGCCTGAAGAGCATGCGGATGGCGAAGTCGTTTGTGATATAGCCGATCACAGCGCCCACAGCGGGGCCAATGAGGTAATGATACATGAATCTAGGCGTTAATGAGTGATTGAACGGTTTATCTCAGGTCTACTACTTGGGCATCGGCGGGAACTTTGGTTTTATCAAAAGTGAAAGTGCTTGCGGGTTGTGCCTTGTGCTTATAGCCTGAGATCCTAATGATATAGACAGATTTGTCTTGCATCTCGAAACGGGCTGTACGCAGCAGTGATGTCTTCTCGTCAAAGTAGAGCCACAAGGTTTTGATGTTATCCTTCTTCTTGGGCGTGAGTTTGATGACGTATGTGTTGGCGGTCTGAGCCTTGGCCTTCTTCATGTTGAAGCTCGTCTTGAAGTGCTGGACGGCGGCAATGGGGTTCGTCATCTGCAACTCGTCGGGTGTGGGCGCTGTGATATTGAGCTCGCCGGTCACGGGAGACCAAGACCACTGAGTCTTTCCGTCATACCAGCATTTGGCCTCTGGTGAAAGGATACGGAATTTGTTGCCCTGCATGGCGATGGAGCCTTTGCTAGATCCTTGGTCTGTCGTGATGGTATAATCAGCTGTCACGCCACCTCCCGCGTTGATTGCCGCCACACTCTTGTCGAGCATGGCCTGCGGTTTTTGTGCTACCGCTATCATCGCCATCAAACAGGCGAATAGAGTGATAATTGTTCTTTTCATTGTCATATTGTTTTCTTGTCATGGATGTCCATGACAATCTATCTAATCTTTGCAAAAAGGGTGCCAACTGCGGCACCCTGATGATTCTCACGAGAACAGCTGGTCAATGTCCATAGGACTGACAAGCACTTGGCGTGGCTTGCTTCCCTGGGCAGGGCCTACAATACCCGCGCTTTCCATTTGATCCATCAGTCGTCCTGCACGGTTATAACCGATCTCGTATCGGCGTTGGAGCGAAGATGTGCTGGCTGTATTACCCATAACAATGAAGCGCACGGCTTCCTCGAACAACGGGTCTCGTTCCTTGACGTTGCCCACGTTAGCGTCGCCGCCTGCTCCGCCATCATCCCTGCCTACATATTCTGGCAGCAGATAAGGCTCTTCATGGCTGATGTCGCGGTCATTGTCTTCCTGTTCCTTGATGAAGTCACAAATGCGAACAATGTCAGGGGTATCGACAAACGGGCACTGCAAACGAGTCAGTTCACCATCGATTTGGAACAGCATGTCACCACGGCCGATGAGCTGTTGTGCACCCGTGCGGTCGATGATGATCTGGCTGTCGATGCGCTGAGCCACTGCAAAGGCGATACGGCCAGGGAAATTACCCTTGATCAAGCCGGTGATGACCTTAGATGATGGGCGCTGGGTGGCGATGATCATGTGGATACCTACGGCACGGGCCTTTTGTGCAATGCGTACGAGCGGCGATTCCACCTCCTTGCCCGCGGTCATGATCATATCACTGAACTCGTCGATGATGCCAACGATGTAGGGCATGTAATGGTATTTCTTCTCTCCGTGCTCATCGCGCACTTCGCGCAGTTCCCGTCGCCACTTGTCGTTGTAGTCGCTCACGTTGCGCACTTTCACATCCTCGAACACCATGTAACGGTCTTCCATTTCCTGTACCAGGCAGTTCAGTGTCTTGATGACGCGGTCAGTATCGGTGATGATGGCTTTTTCCTCGCCAGGCGCCTTGGCAAAATAGTATTTCTCAAGGTCGGCATAGACGCTGAATTCAACACGTTTGGGGTCTACGAGGACAAACTTCAGCTCCGAAGGTCCTTTCTTATACAGCAGCGAAGTGATAATAGCATTCAAACCCACCGATTTACCCTTACCGGTAGCACCAGCCACCAGCAAGTGCGGCATCTTGGTCAGGTCGGCGATAAACACCTCGTTGCTCACCGTACAGCCCAGGCACATGGGCAGTTTGGCTCGGCTTTCCTGGAAGGCTTTTGATCCCAGCACTTCACGCATGGGAACCACTTGCGGGTCTCGGTTGGGCACCTCGATTCCGATGGTGCCCTTTCCGGGCATCGGCGCGATGATGCGTATGCCCAAGGCTGCGAGGCTCAATGCGATGTCATCTTCCAGGTTGCGTATCTTGTTCACACGCACACCGTCCTGCGGCACAATCTCAAACAGTGTCACCGTGGGACCGACGTGTACCATAATTTCCTTGATTTCGATCCCGTATTTGCTCAAAGTGTCGCGGATACGTTCCTTGTTTTCGTCCTGCTCCTGCTTGTCAACGCTGTTGGGATTCATTCTGATGTCCTGCAGCAGGTCAAGGGTAGGGAAGCGGTAGTGACGGTATTCACCCGTGGGATCATGAGGGTTGCTCACGTCGGTGCTGGCGGTGATGGGTTTGAGCCGTGCCGTCTCACCGTTAGCGATATCCTTGGATTTTGCGATTCTGTTACGGTTTTTGCGGATAGGATTCAAAGATGAGCCGGTTTCCTGGTTCTGTTCGTGTTTAGAACCCTCGCCCACTTTCTGTTCGCTGCCCAAGAACGTGGACTGTCCCTGCTGGTTCACCACTCTCTCGGACTCTTCCTTGTTGCGGTTGCGCTTTTTCTCAATCTCGTTCTGCAAATGCTTGTACAAGGCCGTGAAAGTCTGATAGGTGAGGAATAGCCAAAGCAGGAAGATCACCAGGTTTACCGCGATCATTCCATAAAGTCCCACAAGTCCCAGTAGCCACTTGTTGGCATAGAATCCGAAGTATCCTCCTAGCGGGAAGAAGGTGACGGGTTTCATGAAATAGGTTGCTGCACCCACATTCATGGAGAATGTGAAAATACTGAACAGGCTGATTAAAGTATAGGAGAAGAAATGGGCTTTTTTCTTACGTATAAGCCTCATGCCGAGCGTGCAGAACCACACCACAATAATAAATGCTGCAACGCCTACTCCACTAGAGATAAAGAAGTCGCTCAACGAGGCCCCCAAAGCGGCTCCCATGTTGCGTATCTGATCCGGCACCTGTGCGTTCTCGATCATCGAGTAGTTGGTGATGCGGTTTTGGTCACTCATTCCAGCAGAAAGGAAGAACGAAAGGAACGAGAGGAGAAAGTAGATACTTGTCAGCACCATGATGATGCCAATGGCAAACCTTAGCCTGCCATTTTGAAAGAATGCCTTGAAACGTTGCCATTTGGTGACATTCTCTTTGTTAATCGCCTCCTCTACTTTTTGACGATTGCGGTAATCTGCCGACTTTTGTACGCCACTGATATCAGGATTGAAATATCGTTGATTATCACTCATTTTCTTATTGTGGTTGATGTGTTTGATGCTTGTAAAGACGTGAAGATGAAATTGGGGTGTAAAATTACAAAATAAAATTGATTTACAAACGCAAATCACGCAAATTTTTTAGAAAAAAACCATTGGACACAAAAGATGCTGCAAAAAACCATGTTTTGTTGGGAAAGAATCACATCTCTCTTGCCGGAAATTAGAGATTAGTGAGGTTTTACTTCATGCTTAAGCAGATCTGAATTGAAAATTTCCTGGAAAATGGAATAAAAACGCAATAGGGGTCGCCTCCAGCGACGAGCATCGAGTCGCCATACCGGCGGTGATGCTGACATAGCTGGCTTACGCCCAAACTTGGTTGCGCCTTAACAAAACTCAAATAAGTATGGTTTTGTATTCGGCTTGCACAATTCTTCGCTATGCTCAGTTGCCAGCATTACCGCCGGCATTACTAAAAGGACACCCTTTGGGTGATTTTTGCCAATTATGGTACATTTGCCCTTATGACTTAACACAGGGTTTTACAGGTGAGCCGATTTTTGTTTTCACTTAGAGTCCATAGATATCTACATCGACCGTCTCCTTTTTGGCACCCTTACAACGACGGCAGATGCCCGGGTCTTGAGCACAGCGGCGGCAAATCGATGGATTGAAGAACGCGTCACCATAGCATTCAGGGCACAATCCAGTCCCATCGCAGGCATTGCAGATGTACTCCTGAGAAGCGCTGGGTCCACCCAAGAGTCCCCCGATGAGTCCCCCCATCAAGTCGGCTTCACTCCCCCCATCTCCACCAAACCCCAATACGTCACCTAGCATTTTATTACCGATATTGCTGCGGTCGATGTTCACATCATTGGGATTCAGTGTAATCACCTTGTGAGCAACTTCCTCGACGCTTGAGTTGAGAATCGTGACATCAAATGTCAAGTTCACACTATTGCCATCAGCTTGAATCCAAGTGTAGGGTATTTCAATGGGCAGGTTTTTTGTGAATTGGTTGGAGGTGACCTTGAAAGCAACCAACGCAATGCAGCTCCCGTTACCGTCGGCGAGAGAATAACCTTCGGCATCAACCGGAGCGATGGCACAGATGAGTCGCTGACCCATATAACCGTTAACTCTCATGTTGAGTTGTCCTTCCAAATGCATGCCCGCATTATCAATGAGAATGCCGTTATCACCCATGCGAATGAGTCGGCCTCCCATACCGATGTTGTTAAAACTCAGGCTCTTCAACTCAATGGTACCCGCTGCAATTGCCGAAACACTTGTCAATAACATGATTGCCACAGCAAGCAGGGATTGTAGTGCTAATTTTTTCATAAAGCGTGGTTAGGATAGGAATTATAGTTTAAAATGCAAATTTACTACTAAATCTTAACAATTCCTGTTCCGTGCCTCTTAAAAAACATTAATACAAAACGTCGTAACTGTTCAACTAATCACGATTCATTATGTATTTGGATAAGGATTGCTCGCATTCGCTGGCAAGAAATCATACAATTTTTTTTTAAGTTGTTAGTTGTTAGTTGTTAGTCGTTAGACTTTAGACTTTAGACTTTAGACATTAGACATTAGATTTTAGACGTTAGACTTTAGTTGTTAGTTGTTAGTTGTTAGTTGGCATCCGCGTGCATGTTGCCTGGAAAGAATGCCCGTGCTAATGCACGGGAGACGACGGGCTGCTATTTTTAGCGGAGACCAATCATTTGATTTCCCGTGAGCAGCACGATCCTTTATAGGGTCACTACGATTCATTGAATCGATTGCAGGGTGGGCGGAAGTGTTAACAAAGTGTTAATTATTCGGCTTAATTATCTGGTTTACAATCGACTGGCGAGTTGTTGAGAATGTAGTCATTGCTGCCGTCAGAGGCTTTGCGTATGATGCCGAGATGGGCCGCTTGGGCGATGAGGTTTCGTGAGCGTTCAATGCGGTTGAGCTGTTGTCGTCGAGCACTGAGTTTGACGGTTAGCTCA
>JAFZKD010000077.1 GCA_017553785.1 Muribaculaceae bacterium
ATTATATATAGCTTGTTGGATTGCTTGTTGATGTGCTTGTTGGTTTGCTTGTCGGTTTGTTTGTTGTTTGCTTTTGCCGCCCGATTGGTAATAATCATATTCACAGACGCTTATCAACGTGAATTTGTTTGTTGAACAGCTTGCTATATCGTATGTTGATTTGAGTGCGTTTAGCGTGCGGCGTACTTGCTGAACGGACAATCTCAAGTCCCTCGACAACTCCGATAATGTCGTTATAAGCTGTCCTCGCTTGACCTCAATTCCATTCTGAACCTCGTCCTGATGATTAGCCTTGAACAACAGATATAGCCAACATCGCAATACCTCGTTATCAAAAAACCATCTCCAGCTATATAGACTCCTGTAAGTCTTGATGTAGCCTTGATCATTCATCGGTATATCGGGTATTTGTCCAGGACATCATCGATATACGGCTGAGGGTCGATGTGCAGATAAAGGCAAACAGCTTCCACGAACTCGAATATGCCGTGGCATACACGATACACGCTGCCGTAGGTCTCTACAAGTTGCTGCCATGCTTTTTGGCTCTCGCTCTGCCTGCCTGCACTCGTCCCCTTGCGCTTGGGAGTCTTCATCTCGATGCAAAGGCTCGCCTTGCCTCCGAATGGATACAACAATATCAGGTCAGATATTCCACTGACGGCACCCTCATACTTCATCACCGCTCCAGTCCTCTTATCACGCCTCCCGCCGTTGGGTATGGCGAAAAGCAGATAAGCGACTTTAGCGAAGGTATGGCGAAACCAGCACACACAAACGTGCTGTATCTGGCTCTCGCTGCTGGTGCGCTCAATCTGTAGTATTTCCTCTCGCGTCATTGTCATGTGATGATTACAACCTATCCTGAAACAGGTTCATAGTGATGTTAACAATATCCTCATCTATCTGGGTGGTCGTACCAGTGACCTCGTTGGCGATGTCCTTCTTGGTCTGGATGACCTTATACATGTAGCGGTCAATGGTCTTTGTGCCGAGGAAGTAATAACAGTTGACGTTATTCTTCTGGCCGTTGCGGTGGGCGCGGTCTTCGGCCTGCTCGCAGTCGCTGTACGTCCACGGAAACTCAATGAACGCGACGCGGCTTGCAGCGGTCAGCGTCAAGCCCGTGCCGCCACTCTTATAGTTGAGGATGATCAGCTTGCAGTCGGGGTCATTCTGGAACATATCAACGGCCCGCTGCTTCTCTCGCACATTGTCACTCCCGGTGACTGTCACAGCATCAGGGAACTCTCCCTTCAACGCATCGACAACCTCTTTGAGGTAGGCGAAAAGGATGAGTTTCTCTCCACCGTCAATGACATCGTGGACGAAATCAGAGACGGCCTTGATTTTACCTCTCGCGGCTACCTGCTTGAGTATGCCCATCTGTACCATGATCTGCCCGCGCATCGTCCGTTGTATCTTCTCATCATCTGCATTCTTGAAGGTGCGCAGATATTTGATGACGTCTTTCTCGGCGGCTTCATACTCGGAGCGGTTGGTGATGTCACACTCAATATATTGGCGGCTCTTGTCTGGAAGCTGCGAAAGTACCGCCTTTTTCTCTCTACGGAAAAAACAGCAGTGCCACAGCCTCCAGTTCAGTTCCTTCATGTTGCTGGACTGCTTGGGGCCGTCACAGTACCGGGCTACGAATTTCTTGTAACCCCCGAACTCCTCCAGTCGGTCAAGTATGCGTAGCTGCTGGATGAGGTCGGTGTTGTTGTTGACTACTGGCGTGCCGGTCAACTCGAACACCCACCGCTTACCCTTGCAGATACCCTCGACGAATTTACTCTGCTGGGTCTTGGGACTCTTGCACTTGTGGCTCTCGTCGATGATTACCGACTTGAACAGCTTAATGCGCTCATCAAATACGATACTACGCATTGTCAGTTTGACATGTTCACGTATCTCTGTCACAAAGAACTTTTTCAGGCTCTCGTAGTTGGTGATGAACACGTCACACAGCGGGTTGCCGAGGCCGTTACGCATCATAATGAAACGGTGCCAGGTGTCGCGGTTGCTGTCATCGAGGATGATGGCATTCATCCCTGCGAACTTCTTGAACTCTCGCTGCCAGTTGATTTTCAGCGACGCGGGGCAAATGACAAGTACGGGGAGTGTTTCCCCGTACTTGCTTGCCTCTTTATGTGCTTTGACGACGGTGCAAATGGCCTGCAACGTCTTGCCGAGTCCCGGCTGATCGCCGAAGATGCAACGCTTGTGCTGCAAGGCGTACTGGACACCTTCAAGCTGGTACTTATAGGGTTCCAGCAGCATGTAATGGTCGCCGTCGATACTGGACAACTCAGGCAGTTCGTAGGTGATGTCCCTCGCATCAGTCCGGCGCTTGATGTCGCTGCAATAGCGGTTGGCCACTGACCACTGGGCCATCGCTTCGACATACCAGCGTGCATCGCGATTGGGTGGGTAGGCAACATCTGACTTCTGGACAATCCATGCCTTGTCGGTTGCATCCCACTTCGGATGAGAGGGTATGCGCTTGACAATATCTATCAGCTTCGGATTGTAGTCAAACTGGAGTTTGAATGTGTTGGGGGTTTCTGTTACGAAAAACGGCCTCATGCGGGTACTGCCTCAGGTACTTCGGCGGTAGCCTGTGCCTCGGCAAACGGATCGTCGGCGTTGCCGTCGAAGTCGATTTCCTTCTGGACCACCGCCCACTTTTTCTCGACGACGTAGAGTTTAGCCTCATACATCAAGGCATCCACGACATCGCGCAGATCCTCGCAACGCTCATAGCTTTCGGTGTCGATATTGAAACCAGTGAGGGGCGTATTGAGGTTTAACACCTTACTCGTTGAAAGTGTGCGCTTGCCGGTGATGACGCACTGGCGGTCATCGTCAAAACCTTTGACAGAAACACCAGTGACCGAAATGCGGTGCAGCAAGTCCTCGTTCTCGATGCTCTCAATGTCATTCCAGTCAATCATCGGGGCCTCCCTCTGCTCGGTCAGTTCGGCAAAATAGGGGATGAGCGCGTTAAGTCGCTCCTTGAAATCCTCATGGACTGGGTTCTTTCCTTTTAGGCTCACATCGTTGCCGTCATCGTCAACAAAGGCGACCTCAAGAGTGCCGCCATTGTTCAATTTTACTTTTGAAATCTTCATTTTTGTTTAGTCTTTAAAATCAATACATAACTGTACTCCGTGAGGCTCTCGGTAGTCTTGGTGACTCGCCAAATAAGCCGTACGGAGTTTCTCTCTGATAAGTTCACGCTCTTTCTTGCTGACGTTGTACTGGTCGGAGTCGTAGTTGACCTGTAACGCACGTTCAAGGCTTCCTTGGACGTACTTATCATCCATGAAGATTGAATATACAGAGTACATTCGATTGACATGCACGCGGTCACTCTCTTCCTCTGAAGTCTGCACGCGGCTATAGGCTACGTTGATGTAGCGTGACACACCATCGTAGCCGTCTTTGTTGTAGCGCGGGCCAGGATCGTCATTAAGGAAAATGACGGTTAACGCCTCACGTTTGACAACCTTATTGAGCTTGGCCCACCCGTAGTACACTCTAAGACGCATGGGGCCTTTTGGCTTTGGCCATTGCTTTGCTTCAAGCAACTTCAATTGGTCAGTGAGTAGGCTCATCGTTTGTTTTGGCTTGCAAGAAACCTCTTTACTCCAGCTTCAATATTTCTGCGGGTTTCTTCAGGAATCGCATTCTCGTAATCCTCTTCAGTCCACATATCGTATGGCTTGAGGTTTACAACACTTCCGGAATTCCTTCTATTTTTCATATTAACGGTATCTGTAATGTTGCACAAACTCTTGGTAATACCTGTCAGCAGGCAGAGGCAGTGTAATGCCCCATTCAGTAGCGGCATCAGCCTGGACCTTATTCATAAAGTTGGACATCTGCACGGTGTTCATTCCGCTTGTGCCACCGACAACAGTGTAACGCCTGCCGCCGAAAGCGGTCTCACGGGTGAGGAACTTGCAGCAATAATAATCGTGCCAGTCCTGTTTCTCGGTGCCTGTGTTTTCTTCCATGCACTTGAACCACATCCACATGAGAGCGTTCTGGCTTACTGTTCGCGGCTCGGTCTTGCGCTTGATGCTGACAACATAGACACCGTTACGGAGCTGTGAGCACAGGAAGTCGAATGACTTGTCCATGCTCACTTGCCCGTCACGTTTAGTTAGTGTCGCTTCCATCAGTGCCTGCCGAATGGAAGGTCGTTGGCGCTGGGACCGCCATATTGCTGTTGCGGCTGATATGGCTGCTGCCCTGGCATCGGCGCGGGTTGCTGCTGGTACTGCGGCTGTGGCTGGTACTGCGGTTGCGCTACTGGCTGCTGTTGGACTTGCTGGTAGGGCTGTTGGTATGCCTGCTGCTGTTGCGCTTGAGGCTGTCCCAATAGTTCCATATCGTCAACGACGACCTCAGTCTGATAGCGTTTAATGCCATCGCGTCCCTCCCATTGGCGTGTGGTCAGCTTGCCAATGATGAGGAGTTTCGTGCCTTTGCGCACATAACGCTCACAAATCTCTGCAAGACCTCGCCATGCAACGATGTTGTGCCACTCGGTGCGTTCAGGCACCTGCGTCCCGTCCTGCTTGGTATATGCCCTGTCGGTAGTGGCCAGCGTGAATGACGCTACCTTCACGCCTTGCGCGTCTCTAATCTCTGGATCCTTGCCGACATTGCCGAGCAAGAAAACTTTGTTAACACTCATTTGTCTTTCAATTTAATCGTTAAACTTCCTGCACGGCGACTCTCTGACGAGTATTCGCTATAGAGGTCGGGGTGGTCTTCTTTGAATTTCTTACTATTGAATGATGTAACGATGCTGTTCTTTGAAAGTGTGACGCTGAAAGCATCACAGTTAAAGGACTTGATGCCGTTCTCAATCATCTTGGCCTTGAGCTCTTTTTTGAAAGCCTCCATCGCCTCCTCGATATACTTCGCCTGCCTCAGCGTGTGCGCAATCATATCGATTGTCTGCTGGGCGACGATGCCGTTATCTTGCTTCACTGCAGGCAGGTTGTTTCCTTGCATGATTTTGAGCATGTCAGCATCGCCCGTCCACTCATATTGCCAACTTACGCCATTGTACTCAATGACAGTGTTGTTAAGGAGTGCCTCGACGAAATCGTCAGGCTGTCGCTCAATGATCCAGAACGCTCCATCGGAATGACGTAGCCAGTTGGCAGCAAGTCCCTCAACCTTTAATCCCGTCTGTTTCTCGAACAGATAGGCATAGATTGACAACTGCCATGAGAGATATAGTTTCAGTCCATCGACTCCGCCAGGGTAATAATCAAGGTTGTTGGTCTTTGTGTCAACCAGCCAGATGCCCTGCGTCACTATCGCGCGCCATACGTTATCGATGTTGGACGCAATTTGGCTGTTGTCGCTGACGGTGTACTCATTGGCAATAGGCTCGAACCCCTCGCGGTGTTTGATGTATGTATCAAGTTCCTGCGACACGTCAAAGGGACCGAACACCTGCACTCCGTGGTTCTCGGTCTGGTACTCGACTTCGGGATGCTTGGTCTGCTTGATGCCGATTTCATCGTAGAGTTCAATTGACTTGTGCACGGCACTGCCGTATGCTCCGGCGCGTGGTATGGCAACTTGTCTTACAAAGTCATTCGCGCCAGGGTAAACGCCGAGTTTGAGTATCGCATGGATGAGTCCAGTGACACCACTCAGGCGCTTACCCTCCAGCCAGTAGCCGTGAGGGTCTTCCTCAAAGACTACTGGCGATTTGGGTAATTCAATCTTGCTCATGATTGCTGCAACTCGTTTGCCTTCTTGATGCAAGCCTCATAGAACTCAGTGCCCTTCTGGCACATGGCCGGGTACTCGGTTGAATACTTCTGCCATACGGCGGCGTATTCCTCGTTGGTCTTGGCTGCCTCAAGGTCGGCAAGTGCCTGTTTCAGCACATCACCCTTGAAAGCGACGGCGGTGGCACCGCTTGACTTCTTTGATGATGCACGCTTGGCAGGTTCCTTGAATGTGGCCTCGTTGCCGCAGGCCGCATTGGCATCGTCGTCAGTATCGGCCACAATGCCGAGGATGGCGCAGTAGGTGTAGCGTTTGAGGTAGGTAATCGCAGAACCCAGTGCCTGATAGTCGGCAGGCGCTTTGATTTCAATCTCGCTACGGAACCATTGGCCGCTCTTGTGTGCCAGTATGGTTACAAGAGTGCTATTGACAACGACTTGGGTAACGGCGAGGCCGCATTTCTTCATCGCGGGAACAGCCGCCTTGACGCACGTTGACAGGTCGGCATACTTGAAGGTGTACGTCCCGCCAGTGCGGGTCTTGACACTCACCTCCTTGCTTAACTCGGGTTGTTTCAACTCGGACTGGAACTCCGAGAGCGCGGCTGCAATCTGGTCGATTTCAGCACTCATGAACATTACTTGTTTTTCTTCCATGTTCAGTTGGTTTAATTGGTTTGACTTATGAATTAACTCACTGTAAAGTTAGTCAGTTTTGGCGATATACGGGCAACGCAAATGCCGCCATTTTAGCGCCTTAACTCTCGTTGACATTTTCCCCGAAACGCTCAATGCACTGGTCAATAACCTCGATTATCGACTCTTTGAATTTCTTCAGGTCTTGGGCGTGGACGAAGATGCGCTGGCGTTTGCCTTTGCTCCCAGCCGTGGGTACTTCGACGATCTGCAGGTAGGGGTCGCCCTTCACGTCCTCACGGGCATCGAAATGGTAACATCGCGTCCCGGCGAACTGCTTCTTTGAAAATAATACGTTTTCCATTGTGATGATGAATTGGTGATGATGAGTGGCGGGGGTGGGACTCGAACCCACGACCTCATGG
Source organism: Muribaculaceae bacterium (assembly GCA_017553785.1). GTDB lineage: Bacteria > Bacteroidota > Bacteroidia > Bacteroidales > Muribaculaceae > Sodaliphilus. The sequence goes on from JAFZKD010000077.1 coordinate 6,827, forward strand.
TTATGAGCCATGCGAGCTGCCTTCTGCTCTACCCCGCAGTGTGTGACCATTCGGGCCTCGCGGATGGAATGGCCGGAAGTGTAAGTAGTGAAAAAAATTGCATTATTAGTAGTTTATAAGTTGAGTGCCCTACACGGGCCGTGTGATGAGATCCGGCGCCATCGCTGGCACCGGAGAAACCCGTAAAACAATGTAATCATAAACAGCCGTGCCTCGCGGCATGAGCTGAAAACGAACTAATAACCTCTAATACCATTAACATAAACCTTAAAACTAATACCAATGAAAACAAAACGTGAATTGTGGTCGGGACAGGAGTCGAACCTGCGATTGCCGCATTAGATTGCGGAGTTCATCCGTCGGAACTTCCCAACCATAACCGCCATTGCTTCACAGCGACGACGGTGTTCTATTATGTCTTATGCGAAAAAACAGAAAGCCTTCAGCCAGTATCAGCCAGGTGGACCGCTTAGGGTGTAGGCAGCACCCATCATTACGGAGCGTACTCCCTTCGACTTAACAGAAAGCCATGAAAAAATCGTACTTTTATTCGCTTGCGGGACTCGTGGAGTTGAACCACATGGACTTGCCGCTTTTCAAGAAACCAAACATTTAACACACATGTTTAACTTTGATTATTTCCAAGTCCACACCCGTAGTCCAGATAAAGGCCACCAGTATGTAACAATACCAGTGGCCACTCCTTTTTTATTAACTTTTAAATTATGGATTTATGAAAAAGCCCTTCCCGGTGCCAGGTGTTGAGGGCCCCAACTCGTGGGGCGCAAGTTAGTTTGTTTTGAAAGTGTATTAATCGCCCTCCCGGGTTTAGTGGGCCAGTGGCGGGACTTGCACCCGTCGTGCCCCTACGGACAACACTGGCCGGATGACGCGGGGTCAGACCTCCATGTCACCCTCATCATTGAACACCACCAACTCCTTCAGGAGCCCGGCAGCGTCCCAACGCTCGGACAATCGCCAGCAGCCGTAGGCCAAGGCGACGCCGAGTAACTTGGTCAAAATGAACATGCCGAAATCTTCGCAGTCGCACGCGATGAGCACGAAGGCTATAACGGCAAGGATGGTCAGCGCGACAATGCGCCAGTTGAAAAGGATTGCGATGTACTTCATAGCTGTAAAATTACTATTGGTTTGACTCTGTTATTTCCTCATGTTGCGGCAGTGCCTCAGCACGTCGGCGGCATTGCAGTACCAGCGTCCGTTCTGCTGCCTCGACGTCTTGGTGGCTCTTATCTCGCCGCTCTCAACAAGCCTCACAAGACGTGCGCGGCCTCCGACGATCTGGGCGGCTGTGGTCTTGCAGAAGGACTTGTTCGCCATCGCAAGGAATATGTTTTCCAAGTGGATGGCCGGGGTATCTACTTGCTCCATCATGCAGTGCGAGTGACGGTGATGGTGCCAGCGGACACGTCCTGACGGACGGAAAGCTTCAGACCCTTTGCCCTCTCGGGTGCAAGGGTACGGTAGTATGTGGTGGAGAAACTCGCAAGCTGCTCGATGGGCAGCGTCACGAACTCATCAACACAAAGGGCGCGGAGTACCGCACTCAAAGATTTAACTCGTTCCATATAAATATAGTGGTTGGTAAATAATTGGACTGGTGGCGGGACTCGAACCCGCGACTCTTCAAGGCGCAGCCTGAAAGTTTACTTACATGCTCCTATAGCCGTGGTCTGACCAACTGACAACCTCCCTATCGCAGGAGAGGCTTAACGGCTACACCAGCCTATATGAAAGTAAATGAATAGTTAATTACTCATGGATGGACTTGCACGCCATCCATATCGTGGCCAGCGTTACGCTGGACTTGTCGCAGAGCCAACCCTCATCACAGCGCTCGGCCTTCCGGCTTATTGCTTGGCGCTCACCCTTGCGGGGTCATCGCGGTACCTGCTACTCCGTTGGTTGCTCATCGCTGGCCTGCATCAGGTTGATGCGGTTCCAGCGGGTTTGCCATCATGTCAAGGGACTCTGCTTTGGCGCCCTTACGGGCTTTTTTGAGCCGCTTATCGGGTTTGCACCGACGACCTCTCACGGGCATGTGAGCGCTCTCTCGTGGCTGAGCTAAAGCGGCTATTTGGAATGGTTTGTTGACTTACGGCGTTACTTTGAGAGCTGATAGAGAAGGTTGTCGATGTCAAGTTTTCCATTGCTGTCGGCAACCAGGGCAGCGAAGTAGTCGCCATCGCTGATGCTGTACTTCTCCTTGAGGATCTTCAGCGCACCCTTGAGGATTTCCACCTTGCGGTACTCCTTGCAGTTGGAGTCGCGCTGATACTCGATTTGCTTCTCCAGTTCCTTGATGCGGTCCTGCGCTGCGGTGAGCTCGTCCATTTCCTGAGTCTCGTTCTGTCCCTCGACGGGGTTTGTCTTTTCTTCGTTCATAGTGGTAATTTTTTTGAGTTATACTTTTGTCGTTTCAAACAAATGCACTAAATTTGTGCGTTAGTTTGTTTGTGTTTGCAAAGATAAATCCATTTGGATTAATAGACCAAACATTTTAGAGAAATTATTAATCTATTTGGATTTTTTTAATATTAGTAAACATTTGTTTACTTTTTGATTTATGACAAATAGTTTGTTTTGAAAATGGAAATACGAGAGAGAATTTCAGACTTCATTGTCAGCCAAAACCTAAGCGTGAGGGCGTTTGGCAACGTGTGTGGCATACATCAAGCCACATTAGACAAGCAATTAAAGGGACTACGCGATGTCAGCCTTGAAACGGTAATGAAGATTATTCACACTTTCCCAAACGTGTCAGCTGAATGGTTGCTTAGAGGCGAGTCGCCAATCTATCGCTCGGAGATTTCAGCCCAGTCCAGTGATCGCATCAACAAACTCATCGCTACCATTGGAGAGATGCAGTCTATTGTAGAGGAGAAACAACATACAGTTGACGCACTCCAGGCCGAGAATGACAAACTCAAAAAGCAAATCAAATAGACATGGCAAAGAAGAGTTTTTTAGGGCAGCTTGCAAAGGGGTTTGTCAGATCCGCCGTTAATCAAGTTGGACGTGACGGTGGCCGCGTCATCAGTAACCAGATATATGGTGATGCACACAGCACACCAATTAGAAACGCCGGCGGTAATCAACAGCAGCACTCTGAACAAGTACCGCCAATCCCTAAAAGGATATGTGACTTTTTCTCAATAGATATTCACAACCTCTCCATTTATACAAATGGTAGGTTAGGACAAACGGACATCGCCTTAAACAATGACTTAGGCTTATTCAGTGTGGCTGAAATAATCGCTTTTGATGGTGGATATTTCAATGTGAGTTTCAAATCACCTTTCCGCCAAATTACACCGCAACTCGCTGACTTTATCAATCATTGCGCTTCGGCTTGTGGTTTTGATGACAACGGTAAGGGGGTGATAGTGGCAGGTGATTTTAATGACATGAATAGGGGCGCATTTAGTAGAGTTTATCATAATGTAACACAAGGCGACTATAGCATCATGATTTATGGGATGATGGACGGTGTAACAATTACGATGCTCAATATACCTCAAGGACTCGTTCAATTTGGTGTTGCGAACTATTCACCATCTCAATTAGTGCAAGTTCCTCAAGGTACTCAGGTTGATACGCCGTCATTCTGGAATTATGTCGGATGGTTTTTGTTGCTCGCTGGCACTTGTGGCATTGGTGGACTCATCATGGCTATCAGAGGCTATTATATCACTAAAAAGCCAACAGTAGATTGTTACACTATGGTGTCACACGACATCACTAAGACCGATATGCGGTACAGGAAAGGATATAAAGTTGTAGGTCAGTACCAGACGAAACAAAAAACTGAAATACCTGCCGACTCGTTGCCTTCATATATGGTAGAGCAACAAAAACAGTACGGCAAAATATATATGATTATTGGTATAATCGTCATTGTCGTTAACATTGTGTTTGCGATACTGGCTAAATACATTGCGCCCACGCAATAATTACCGAATTATTGTCCCTCCGATTTCTCGAAACCGCCGAAACACCCATATTTTCAAGGCGTAGCAGCGATAATACCACAAATTTTTCCTAAATTTGCATTTTCAACCTTAATATTACCACACTATGATGGAAACCATCAATGTCTTTTTTGAGAACCTGAGCGGCTACCTTTGGGGGTGGCCCATGATCATATTGCTGTTAGGAACCCATATTTTCCTGACCTTCAGGCTGGGCATCCCGCAACGCAAATTATTGACGGCCATACGGCTGTCTGTGAGCAAGGACAAGGGTTCCACGGGCGACGTGTCACAATTCGGCGCATTGGCTACAGCTCTTGCAGCGACCATCGGAACAGGTAACATTGTGGGAGTGGCTACGGCGGTCGCCTTGGGCGGCCCTGGAGCAGTCATGTGGTGCTGGCTATCGGGCGTGTTCGGAATCGCTACCAAGTACAGCGAAGGTCTGCTCGCCATCAAGTACCGTGTCAAAGCCGATGACGGCCGCATGCTGGGAGGCCCCATGTATGCGCTGGAACGTGGACTGGGATGGAAATGGCTTGCAGTCCTGTTTGCCGTGTTCACCGCGCTGGCATCGTTCGGCATCGGCAATACGGTGCAGGCCAATGCCATCTCGACAATAGCCAATGAATCTTACGGCATTCCCGCTTGGGTGACGGGAGCCGGCGTTTGCCTGCTAACGGCGCTGGTACTGCTCGGCGGCATCAAGAGCATTGCCCGCGTGTGCGGCGCATTGGTTCCCTTCATGGCTTTCTTTTACGTGCTAGGCTGCATCTACATCCTGATCGTTAACGGGCAGTACGTCTGGCCCGCTATCAAACTCATATGTGAATCGGCATTCACTCCACAAGCCGCTGGAGGAGGGTTTGTGGGAACTACCGTGATTATCGCGGCACGCATGGGTATCGCCCGCGGCTTGTTCAGCAACGAGTCGGGTCTGGGTTCCGCGCCCATAGTTGCCGCTGCCGCCCAAACGCGTAACCCCGTGCGACAGGCGCTAGTGTCATCGACAGGCACATTCTGGGACACTGTAGTCATCTGTGCCTTTACCGGCCTAGTCATTGTCAGCTCCATCATCGCCTACCCCGACATCAGCAGCACCGATGGCGCAGCCCTGACCAAGGCTGCCTTCTCCAAGATTCCTTACGTTGGCACACCACTGCTGACTTTCGGCCTATTGACCTTTGCCTTCACAACAATCCTGGGTTGGTGCTACTACGGCGAACGCGCGGTCGAGTATCTGAAGGGCAAGCGCTGGATGCTCGCCTACCGCATCCTGTTCGTTGCCATGGTGTTTGTGGGCAGCATCATCAGTCTTGACGTGGTATGGAATGCAGCCGACTGCATGAACGCCCTCATGGCGATCCCTAACCTTGTCGCACTGCTGCTGTTGAGTGGCGTCATCGCCCGCGAGACCAAACACTACCTCTATGGCGGCCGTCTTGACCACCATGCCCCCATGGACAAAGAGGAGCCTCTTCAGGACACTAAGAGTCTTTAGATCATCTATAGCTCATCTATAGCGACTTTAACCACTATAGCCGCTATAAGTATAACCGCCTCATTTCCAGTTAATAACCGCCAAGAAGAGAATATTTTCCCTGATATTTCTTGTCAGTTCGAGAAAAAGCAGTACTTTTGCAGTCGGGTAAGTCCTACACGGCCAGCTCCCTCCCAATCCCCCAGGCCTTGACCGGAGCAAGGGTAACGAGGTTGTAGCGGCGCGCTGTAGCTCACTTGCCCTTTTTTTGTACCCCTACCCCAACCTTAGAATATCCCAAACGCAAAACGCGGTGCTGCATTTGTTTTTTTGCAAGATTATATTTATATTTGCAAAAAATAATATTCTCACTAAATTTTTATTCTTATGAAATCATCCGTTTTTAAAAGACTTTCGTTAGCGCTAGTCGCTGTGATGGTGGTCGCCACCGCCCAAGCTGACATCTATTTCAAAATCAATGACATTCAGCTGAGAGAAAACGATCTCGGTACCGAGATTATCGTACCTGTCTGGGCAAAATGCACGACACAGACTGATATTTGGGATATTAATCTCACTTTTCCTGAAGGGTTGACACCCATCGAGGTTACCAAATCTTATGGCATGGAAATGGGTTTCTATAATTCAAATGGCCAATTTGATGTATATGAAGCACAACTGTTGACGAATGAAGACTATACCCATATGATTGGCTGTACATTGGGCTCTTTAGATTATTACAAAACACAGAATGATGAAGGCGAGACGGTCTACGAGCCTTGTGGATCATTAAGATGGGAAGTTTACGGCTGGAGTGATTACTACGAACAACTTTTATTAATAAAGTTTTATGTTGACCCTAGCTTCACTGGAGGAGAAATACAGATAACAGCCAGCTCAAGTTGCGGTTACAATGCCCGCTTTGGATCATTTTATTTCTCGCAAGACACGGCTATAGATCCATATCAGGCTGACATCAATGGTGACGGTGTGATCAACATTGATGATGCCACTTGCCTGTTAAACCACCTGATTGGCTTAGATTCCAATATTAGTGGTGGGGATGTTCACCACGACGGAAATATTGATATTCTGGACTATGAGGAAATGAAGGATTATCTCATATTCGGAGAATGGTATACAGGACATCGGTTTTACACAACTCAGACTAATACAAGTGTAGAGGTGTATTACCCACCTGTCAATGAACCTACCGAAGCTTCATTCTACATTAACGACCGGGAACTTACAGTCGATGATCTGGGAACCGAAATCATTATTCCTGTCGGCGCCCACTTCGGTAACTATATCAGTTCTTGGGATGTAGAATTCATTTTCCCGGAAGGATTGACTCCTGTCTATGCAACCAGGGGCAGCGACATGACCATGAATTTCTATGATGACGAAGGTCAAGAGACAACAAAAGTCGCCAACTTGATGTATAACAATGCGTACACTCACTTTGTTTCTATGCCTACTTATATGGGATACCAGGCCCCAGAGATCGAAGGCGACCTTTACGAGCCTTATGGCACGATCAAATGGGATGCTGGAGATTATGATGAGATGTTCCTGATCCACTGTGAGGTCTCACCTTATTTTACGGGCGGGAGTATTGAGGTTATCACCAATGCGTCAAGCGGTTATGACACACGCAACGACTTGATGGTTTTCGAGCCGATCACCAACGAGGTCTATATTGAAGAGTATGTCTATTGCCCTGGTGACATAAATAGCGATGGTCAGATTAGTATATCTGATGTAACAGAATTTGCTTACTATCTGATTGATCCAGCCTCATTATCGGATTACATAAACATTCAAAGCGCAGACGCAGATCGTAATGGTGTATTAAATATTGCAGACCTCGATGGTTTATGTGATTATTTGTTGAATGGACAATGGTATGCAGGATATGCGCTCAGTCAAGGTCAAACCGATGCCACAATTACAGTTTATTTTCCCGATTATACTGGCGATGTGAATGGTGATGGACAAATCACCATCAGCGATGTGACGTCACTCATCGACATGCTCTTGACCATGGAATATATTGAATACAATGAGTTTATCGATGTGAATGGCGACGGCTATATCAGCATTGCCGACGTGACAGCCCTCATCGACAAGCTGCTCAGCCAGCAATAAACACAGGAAACATTCCTGACATCAAAGATGATGCGCCACGCTCTGCAGCATGGCGCATCATCTTGTCAATCCTACCCTAGTCTGTCGTGTTACCGCAGCAGGTCGAGCACCTCGTCCAGGGAACCGTCGTTGGGTGAAGGATCGACGCCTAGCAGATGGCACAGCAGCGGATAGATGCACACGTTGCGGAATCGCTCTTTTTTCTCATAACCCACCTTGAAGTCGGGGCCTACAGCGCGGAAACCCACCTGCATGTCGGCAGCGGTGTGGTCAAAGCCGTGACTGCCCAACTGCTTTTTGGAGGGCTTGTAGGCAAACAGCCAACCCACATCGGGCAATACCACCACGTCACCAATATTGGGATTGTTGCCATAGTTCAAATAAGCGGGCAACTCTCCCCTCTTCCACGCGCGGATGTGGTCCACTCCCTGCAGCGCCACGTAAATTGAATCGATGTACTCGGGCTTGCTCGCATAGATGAGCGTAGGATAATCGTTGCACGCACGCTCAACCCACCGCTGCGGCAGATAATCATCGATGTTCACAAAACGCCCTGGATCAACACTGGTCATTCCGTGGTCACCTGTGATGATGAGGTTCACCTGGCTGCCGATGGGCAGTTTCTTGATGCGTTTCCACATCTGGCTCAGCAACTTGTCGAGATATTCCAACGCCTTGCGCGTAGGAAGACTCACCGGCCCGTAATTATGGCCGCTGCGGTCGGGTTCCTCGAAATAGGCCATCACCAGATGAGGCCGGTCTTTCTCGGGCAACTTCAACAAACGGATCACCTCATCGACACGGCTAGGGAAATCGAGCTGTTCGGTCTGGTAATCACGCCAATAGCTGGGATGGTCATCATTGACAGCGACATCGCTGCCCACCCAAAAGACCGTCGCCGTTTTCACGCCCTGACGCTTTGCGGTGAGCCACACGGGATCTCCACCATAGTAATAACCCTTAGAGCGGGTGTCATTATTGCCTAGCGAGAATTCCACGCCCCGCTCACGATCCCAAAAGTTGTTGGCGATAATGCCGTGGTGGTCAGGCACAAGCCCCGTTGCCAACGTGTAGTGGTTGGGGAATGTCTTGCTGGGGAACGACGGTTGGACCACCGCCTTGACACCTTCTTTCGCCAACTGGTTCAGGAATGGCACGTCATAAGTGTCAAGATAGTCCCAACGCAGCCCGTCAAGCGACACGATCACCGTGTAGGTGTCACGACCGGCAGCCCACGCCTGTCCTTGCAGGGCCAACAGAAACAGTAACGACAATAAGACTTTGCGCATAATCTTATATTTCTTAAAAAGGGGGATTGCCATTAATGGCAACTCCCCCTAATTCTATTCATGAGTGAATGAAAACATGCTTAGTAACTAGACTCAGTACAAATTTAGTTACTGGGCCTTCTCGTGCGAGAAGTAGATACCGTTAGCGAGCTGAGGAACATCCTTGTAGGTGCTCTTCACACCGATAACCGACAGCTTGTCGCCCACGGTAATGCCGAGGGTCTCGAGCAGGTTCTTGCGGTTGTCGCCGGTAGCACCCCAACCGGGATAGGTACCATAGACATAGACGCTGTTGGTCTCATCCTCAAGATATACGTTGCCATAGGTCGGGTTGGCAATCTCGGTAATGGTACCGGTCAGCATGTAGTAAACATTGGGATCGTCAGCCTGATCAAGGAACTCGTCGATACTGATGGGAGTCACATGCTTGACGTCCTCGAGCACAGCGCCAGTCATCTGGGCAGTACCCTTGTATTCGCCTCGCTTGCCGACGAGAGTAACGATGTCACCCTCCTTCAAACCAGCGGCCTCAAACTCGCCCTTAGCGCCGATGCCGTAAACATAGGTCTCGCCTGACCAGTCACGGAGGTAAACATTGCCATAGGTAGGATTAGCCACACTAATGATCACACCCGAGATGCGATACTGGGTGTCACCCACAGGAGCCTCGAGGAACTCAGCTACCGAAGCTGCTACAATCGAGCCCTTCTGATAGATGGTTGCCTGGGCGGTATATTCCTTACCCTTTTCGTCGGTGGTCTTGAACACTACCGTAGCGCTGCGGTCGCCGCCGTTATTGGCAGGAGCGCGGAAGGTTACCACGGGCTCGGCGCCTCCCGATATGGAAACGATGGACAGCCAGTCCTTGGCCTCGTCAGGAATCTCAACCGAGATGCCGTTAGTGGTCTTGCAGCTCAAGTTAACAACCACGTTACCGCCATCGACGGGGATGGTAGCGTCCTCGGGATCATAACCCTCGACTTTGACGAGCGACTTCTGGATATTGATCACGGTCACGTCAACCAGCTCGACGGTTCCGTTATACAAGGTCTTGGGACCCTCGATGGTGATGATGTCACCAACCTCGAGACCCCAGCTCAGGAAGTTCTTGGTCTGGCCCTTGGCATCCAGGGTACCGTAGATATAAATCTCACCGGTCTCATCCTGCAGATACCAGTTACCGTAGGTCGTATTCACGATTTTGGTGACAGTACCTGTCACGCGGTAGGTCTTGCTCTCGGGACCGGCAATCACCTCGGCACAAGTCGCATTGCTGACCGTGGCAAGGCCCTGGATCACGTTGATGGTCTGCTTCTTGTCGGCACAAGCAACGTGGAGCACGGCAGTGCGGCCGTCGGGGGCTGCGGGAGCGCTGAAGGTCACCTGGGTCTCACCGGCGCCACCAGCCATCGGGCTAACGGTCAGCCACTCGGGGAACTCTTCCTCGTCAAACGACCAAGCCTCCTTGGCATTAACGGTAATCGTGTTGGAACCACCGGCCTCGTCAATGGCCACATAGGAAGAAGACACCTGAATCTCATCGAGCAAAGTCATTGCATCGTCATCCGAGCAGCTCGACAACAGGGCGACCAGTGCAAAAAACGAAATAAAATATTTGAGTTTCATAATATTGTCTTAGTCTTTAGGAATTAGTTGAAGATGTACTTGATACCGATAGAAGCGTTCCAGCACTGGCCGATGGCCTTGTTGGGAACGAAGGTCTTGGTGGCACCGTCAATCGACTTGGGTGTCGAGAAGGTGGCATAACCCTGAGCGTCAACGCCCTCATACTTGAGGATGCGGGGATCGCTGCCGATCTCGGGATTGAGATACTTGCTCACACCCCAGCTCGAGTTGAACAGGTTGAGCACGTTCTTCACATCAAACAGCAGTTGCAGCGTGTTCTTGACACCACCCACCTTCAACGAGAAGTCATGCTTGTAGCTCAAGTCAACACGGTGAACCCAGGGGTTGTAAACGCTGTATGCCTCGGCATATTCGCCCTGATGCTTCTTCAGGTAGTCGTTGGCATGCACATAGTCCATGAAACGGGTCTTGTCACCCTCGCTGACGAAGCGGAACTCGCCGTTGGCGACCTGCTCGTCGGTGGGGATATAGAGTGCGTCGTAGTTGTATCCGTCGCCGTTCATGTCGTTGGCCATCATATAGGAGTAGTTGTAACCGCCACGCCAGGTTTCATAGATGACGCCATAGTGGTTACCGCTGTGGTCATGGCCGGTTGCCGACAGGATGAAACGGTCGGGAGTCACATACTGCGAGTTGTGAAGCTTGATGTTGTTGGGACCCTCGACGGTGGGAACATAGGTGAAGGCGCTCTCAGCAGCGCTACCGGGCATACCGGTAACCTCCTTGTTCACGGTGTGGGTATAGGCAGCCATCAGGCTCAACCAGTCGGTGGGATCAGCATTCAAGGTGATATTGCCGATCCAGCCATAACCGCGGCTGGTGTTCTCCAGGACGAAGGCCTTGGTTCCCGTGCGGAAACCAGCAGGATAGATGGGACGGTTGTCAACACCGTTGAAGCGTGCAAAGCCTCCCACGCTGGGGATTGCCCAGTCGCTGATGCTGGCGGCGTTGATGTTCTTGTTAAAGATACCCTCGATAGTCATAGTGAAGGGGAACGATACGGGGATCGTGTAGTCAACAGCCAACGAGGTCTTCCACACCATCGGCATCTTGAAGTCGGGATCAACAGCCGAGATCGACGAGGGAACGGTACCCATGTCGGAAGTCACATTTTCGGGATAACCCATCGAGATGAGCTTGTCGCGAAGGGCGTTGATGGTGGCATGACCCTCGGCATCGGTCACCAGACCGCCCTCAAACAGGCTCATGTCGGTGTTCTTGCTGTTGAGCTGAGCCTGATACTGTACCAGACCGCCGTTGGTGGGCATGTTGGTGAAGAATACAAGGGGCAGACGGCCCGAGAACAGACCCGAACCACCACGCACCTTGAGCACCTTGTTGCCGAATACGTCCCAGATAAAGCCTACGCGCGGTTGCACGATGAGGTTGCTGCTCGGCCACTTGCCGGTATCGATGTGACGGACGTCACCGTTCTTGTCATAATAATTGAGTGCCAGGATGGCGTTGTTGGTGATCAGGTCACCGTTGTTGAAGAACAGGCCGTCAAGACGCAGGCCGTAGGTCAACTTGAAGAATTTGTTGATGTTCCACTCGTCTTGGGCATAGATACCAGCCTTGTTGAACTGAACGCGTGCGGCAGGCTTGGTCTCACTGCCGTAACCGTAGGTCAAGCAAACAACCTCGGGGGCTGCGCCGTTGATGAAGTCATCAACACTGTTGTAGCGGTAGTAACCGGTACCGTTGCGCATGTACTGGTTGTCGGCCATCTGATGCTCGAATGACAGACCACCCATGATCTTGTGGTTGCCGTAGTACCAGGTCACGTCATCACGCAGGTTCCAGATGGTGTTGTGAACGGCATTGTTCCAGGTAAACAACTCATAACCCAGAGCCATGTAGTTGTCGCGGTTGCCCTCTTCATCGAGCATGGTGATGTCGATGAAGGGGAACTCGCTCGAATTGCTGGCGCGGATATCATCCAGCTTAGACAAGGTAGCCAGGAACTGGTTCGACAGGTTGTCGCTCAGACGGCTGTTCAGGTCAAACGAGAAAGAGTGTACCAGGTTGTCCATGCCATACATTGAGTTGGCAAACGAGAAGGACTTCTGCGATACGCGGGCATTGGCCATACGGGTGCCACCATCCATCGACGAGGCGTTGGGGTTGCTCCAGTAGCGGTTCTTGGTATAATTGTAACGCAGAGCCAGATGGTGGTCATGGCTGATATTCCAGTCCAGGCGGGCGAGCAACTTGTAGTTGTTCTCGTCGGCAGGGAAGTTGGTGTAGGAACCGGTGTCATAACCGTATTTTTTCTTCACAAAGTCGCTCACGCGGGCCAGATCGGCAAGCGTGGTGCGAGAGATGTACTGGTCAGGAACGGCAACTCCGTTTTCCGATGCACGCCACATGTTGACGATGGTGGGTTGCTTGGTCATCTCTCCATTGACAAAGAAGAACAGCTTGTCCTTGATGATCGGGCCGCCGATGGTGGCGCCGTAGGTGGTCACCTGCATCTTCTCGCGGGCCTGGCCGATCTGGGTACGCTCAACGGCGTCACCGCGCATGTTCTCGTTGCGGTGGAACCAGTAGGCGCTGCCACGGAACTTGTTGGTACCGCTCTTGGTGATAGCGTTCACACCACCACCAATGAAGTTGGTCTGGCGAACGTCATAAGGCGAAATCACCACCTGCAGCTCCTCGATGGCCTCGATGCTGATGGGGTTGCCACCACCAGGCAGGCTACTGCTCAGACCAAAGTTGTTATTGAAATTGGCGCCATCGACCGTGAAGTTGGCCGTACGACCGTCGGTACCAGCAAAGCTCATGCCATTGCCGCCGTAGGGTGACAGACGCGTCACGTCGGTCAGGCTGCGGGTAACAGTAGGCAGGTTGCTGATCTGAGTGCTGTTGATGTTGGTAGCAGCACCGGTCTTCTCAGCCCTGAACTTCGTGGCGGCAGTGGTAACAACCACCTCACCAAGAGTATTGGCGTCAACACTCATGTCAAAGTCAAGATTGGAGGTCTCAGCAAGTTGCAGCATCACTCCCTCATAATTGCGGGGCTCGTAGCCGATGTAGGACACGCTAACGGTGTAGGGACCACCGGGACGCATACCCTGGATGGTGTAACGGCCATCCATGTTGGTCACGGCGTTGTACTTGGTGCCCGAGGGCGTGTGCAAGGCGGTGATCGTAGCGCCAATCATCGCTTGCTGGTTTTCATCGGTCACAACACCCGACAATGCCGATGTCGTCACCTGGGCACTGGACGACAATGCCACAAAGAACATTGCCACTAATGCCATTAACTTAACTTTTCTCAACATACTAAAAGTTTGTTTTAAAGATTAAATAAAAATAGAATAAATATTAATTATCAACTAAAAATTTAACGCCACATTAGCGGGTACTATCCCATCTAACGCGGCGCTTATGTGGCTGGCATCCCTGTCTTGCAGCGGATTGTAGAACTGCCTGGCAGCATCTCCGCTACAAATTATCTTGAAAGGTATGCCTAATGAATATACTGACATTTTCTTATCTGTCACATTTTCGAGTACAAAGGTAGACATTATTCCTCAATTAATAACAAAGAAAACCAGACAATTTATTAACAATTTAATTCCTCATAATTAACCAAATTGGTCCAATTAACCTTTAGCGGCTAATTGGACCAATCCTAAATTCTCACGTCACCGCTACCAACGGCCGTTGAGCAGATAATCAATCAGCTCGGTCAAGTCATCGATGTTCACCTTGCCGTCCACATAGCAGTCGGCATTACTCAGGTTGAGGTCATCAGACTTTCCGGTGAGCAGATAATCGATCAGCGCCGTCAAGTCATCAACAGAGACCCTACCGTCGCCATCGACGTCACCCGACATGACCATGTCGGCATTGATCATGCGATACTCGGTGAAACCCCGCAGTTGCCAACCCTCATAGTAGCTGATTTGGATCGTGTCCATTTCCAAATCAACCGGTGCGGTATAGGTCAAAGTGGTACTGTCCACGGTGACCTCGCCGTGCAGGGCGAGGGCCATGCCGATGCGGTAGTTTTCGGGTAGCCCGGTGAGAATTTCGAAGCTCGCCCCGGCAGCGAGGCGCATACTCTTCGGAGGCAGTACCCATGTCGTGTCACCCAGTTCACCGCATGACAGCGTCACCATCTTCGGCTCCGAGGGCCAACCAGGCACATTGACCGTGTGGCTAGCACCGTCAAGCTCAGCCGCAACACGCTTGCGGTTGCACTCCAGCACCGGATTCTCCAGGTTGGTATATCCACGATACACCACCACAGCATTTCCCCTATCATTCACATCACAATAAAAGTGATACAAGTCCAAATAAGGGGCATCCTTCACTAGCTGCAATCCCGTTCCCATCAGGGTGAACTGGCAATGCGTGGGGCTAAACATGAACGAAAAATCGCTAATATAGTTGTTAGCCACCAGCACCGTCATCTTGTCGGCGTTGCAGAACACCAGCGGGTTGATGCTCTCCAACTCGTTACCGCTCAGGTCCAGCAGTTGCAGCGAGTCCAGCACCGTTAGCGGGAAAGTATTGGTAATGCCATTGCGACTCAAGTCCAATTCCTTCACCATCGGCAGATACACCACGTCACGCAAGTCGGTGATGCCCAGTCCCGACAGGTCAATACTGGTAATCGTGTCGGTCTGGCTCTGCAGTACCTCGTCGTTCTCTTCAAGCCCAAGATGCTGCTTCACGCCCCACTCAAACTCGGGAGAGAAAAAGGTCACCGTCTGGGCACTTGCCGAAACCGCCATCACAGCAAGCAGTATAATAATAATTCTCGTCTTCATAGCGTCTTGTGATTGGTTAATTGAATGATATCGGCAATGTTCTTATATTTCGTCGATCCCGACTTGAAGTGGACGGTGTAACGACGATCTAAGGATGAGTAGTTGACTCCAACCTCTTCGTTTTTACCCACAAGAGGTATCTTGGACGTGCGACCATTTTTCCACTTAATCTCCATCCACAAGCGTTGAAGCGGCTTACCAAACTCTAGATTTCCCCCTCCTGTCATTGGATCAATTCCGGAATAGCGGGTTTGTCTGAGCATGACACCATCCCATACACCCTCTGGCTCAAAGTATATGGTATCCACCATAGTTTTATCCCATTCATCGCGGTTCGCGGCCATCACTTTCACTTCTCGGATCGCACTTGTTCCATGATAAGCAAAGTTGAAATCGACAAGCAAGTTGGTCTGAACCTTGATTTTGAACTTAATCTTGCCCTCATAAAGATCCTGGGCTTCATATCCGGCATTATAGACCTCTCCATATTCTAAGGCCTTGGCAATCATGGACCGGCCCACTTCGACATAAGGCTTGACAAGCTTAGCGAAAGGATTGGTCTTCTCATAAGCGTTCAGAATGGCTTCAAGGCAGTAGAATGACCGCTCATAGGTATTCAACTGTTCCCACTCCTTATATTTGTTGACATATTTCAAGACAGACATGGCCTTGCTCAAATACTGCTGGACGCCCTTGTCATACTTGAGGATGTCGCTCACGACGTCATCCCTCAGAGTCGTGGAGAGCTCCGAACCAAAGTCTGCAAAAACGGTCACGGGAGCCTTTTTCACCACATCGCTATGAATAAATTCATCCCATGTCTCGGAGTTCAAAGCATTCTTCATCATGGCGTTATAGTCACTCTCGCTGATGTTCACTTCATAAAGGCTCCATGCTTTTACTATGTCACAGGTTTCAATGGTCTTGCCCAATATACCGTCAAAGGACTTGATGTAATTGGCTATCATCAGAATCAGGTTGGCGGCATACTCGGCATCCTGCTTCAGAACTTCTTCCTTGGCTTGTTCCAACAGGTTCTTGTCTATCAAGCGGTCCTCTGGGTTCTCGGTTACGTTATAGGCCCTGTTGATTTCCAAGAGACGGATCTCGTCCATAGACTCCACGCCATCACGCCATTGACCCTCAGACTCAAAGAAGCACAAGTAGTGCTCTTTCTTCTTGTCGGGGAAAAGGTTATCCAGGCTCAACGTCACTGTCGTTGTTTTACCAGGATCCAAGGTAAACGGCTCGGAATAGGTATAGTAGTAGTTCTTCTGCACATCTACATTGGGCATCGGAGCCACGGCTCCCGCCTGGGTACCGGCATCGCCACTGGGGTTGAGACCGCCGCTGCCATCGTCTCCGCTGTTCTCCTCATATTCCTTCTTGCTGATGACACGCAAGCGCACCCGTCCTTTCCATCTCTTGCTGGCATGGCACTTCACGTCAAAGGTGAAATTCATGCCCGTCCATTCCAGATCGGAGGCAAACTCCAAATGGTGTTCATCATAATAGGGACGTTCACTACCAGTGAGAGGTTCAAAATTCACAAGATTCTCACCTGCCTTCACCGTAAGGGTCACAGGTTGATAGTAGGTCTCGGAATTGGATGACTCGATGACTTCGATAGTCAATTCGGTGCCGACAGGAATCATTTCGCGCGAGAAGTGATTACCAGTGAACGGCACATGTTCACCATCCGAGAAATAGGCATGCTTAATCAACGGGTACATGTCAGGAACTTGGCCGATGATATAACCATAGTTTGTCAACTCGTCTTTAGTATGAGGCACATTAACCGTCACAACATTTGATCCCACTGTATCGGTGCTGCCATCAAAGTTCTCATAGCGGCTCCTGACTTTGTAATTATAGGTGCCGGCAGCTGACGGAATATCGATATAGTGACTCGCAACATCTGGACTGCAACTCTCCTTAATAGTATGGACAGGGAACCAACGGCCACCTGGCTTGGCACGCAGGACACTATGTTTCACGTTGTTCGGCACATTATTGTACTCCAGCTTGACCAAGCCGTCTTGTTCGGTTGCAGTCAACATAATCTCGCCTGGTTCAGGCAACTTGACAGTAAACGGTTGCTCAACCGACACGCTCATGCCCATCGAGTTCCAGAATGTAGCCTTTAACGTGTGCTGCCCCAGTGACAGGTAACGAGCATCAAGCATCTTGTTATAAGGGAAATCTTCCTTCGGACGTAGCACATCATGGATCTCTGGTGTCTCGTCATCAACACTGATGCTGTATTTCTTCATGACAACCGCTTCATTCTCGTCGTGGTAATACCGCGACTTGACGATGATGGGTGACATGCACACGGCGCTTGCCGTCAGGTCCGTGCTGCTCACGGCACGGTAGTACAGGCGGTGATAGCCTGGAGTGACATCGCCCAAGTCGAGATCGTTTACAAACACATAGCCACTCCCATCACTGGCTTGGGTTCCTTCAATGACATGCACTGTGCTGCGGTCGCCGTCAAGCCAGTACTCAAGCTTGTCGGCTGTGCCCGTTGAAATCTTGATAAAATCCGCTGTGGTGATGGCACCCGAGGTAAGTCCGCTGGTACTGCGAGGTCGCAGGTTTAGGCGATGTAAACCGGGACTGACCGCTCGCATGTCAAGGTCTTTATTGAAGATATAGTCCTCGCCGTCACTGGCCAGAGAACCCTCAATCACTCGGAGGTTGCTGCGATCATCGTCAATCCAGTACTCCAGCTTGTTGCCTACGCCTGCTGCGACCTTGATAAAGACCGAAGTGGTGACAGCTGAATAGCTCCCGTCAGACTGGCGGGCACGGAAGTTCAGCCGATGGATGCCCTGCGACAGACGCCGGGCATCGGCATAAAAAGTGACCGCGTCATTTGTGCCAGACAAGGTGCCCGTCTGACGTCCATCGACATCGTCGTCAAACCAATATTCATAACTGGTTAACGTTTGAGCGGGCATCAAGCCAGGGAACAGTGCTAACAGGCATGCCAGCAGGCCTTGAATAATGATTTTTCTCATAATCTCATCATTTTATTCGCCGGCCTTTACCCTGACTTGGATTTTCAACTGTCCTGCAGCATCAGTTTCCTGGTCAATCCGCTTGGCGACAATATAAGGCACAGGAGCTGTCTGGTGGTCATTAAAGCCAGTTCCGCCATAAATGCCAATGTAAGAATACTGTTGAAAGGCTTCTGAGAAGTGGAAATCAGACATCGGATTGATTCCACCAACATAGTTAACGAAAACGACATTCCAAGAATCGTCAGGTCCTAATATGATTTTATTATCAAATGAAGCATATTCATTCGAGGAATAGGGAAAAATATTATCAGTTCCCTGATTGCCACCTCCTAAACAAAAACCATTATTAGTAGCTCCTCCCCTACAACGGAAAAATACGTTATAATTAATTACACTATTTGAAACTGCAATTACATGAAGGTAGTAATTACCCATAACAATGTTATTATATAGTTTCCCCCCATTAACACCACCAATCGTATATAAAACATTATTTGAAATGGTGGGATTACTACCTCCAAATTCTGAAGTAGAACGAATAAAACTTTGATTAACAAACGTGCTCATGCAAGTACTATTTTTCACTTGAACACTATTCAAATTACAGCATTTTACCATAACATTATTTACCGAAGCCCCACCTTCACCAATATTGACATCACCAGTAATATAGCATCCTAAAATGGCGCTGCCACTGCTACCTTCATTAAACCATAAATTTCCTGATATTGTGGTGAATCCATCCACATTATCATTATTTGATTTATGTCCAATGCCAATAATAGTTAATTTCTTGGTAATCTTAACACTGTCTGCGATGGGAAAACCGCCTCCTGGCAGATAGATGACGCTGCCAGGATCGGCGCCCTCAATGGCGGCCTGGAAGGTCTGGTAAACGGACGTTTCGCCGCCCTCTGAAACGACGGCAATCTGCTGGGCGTAAGCACTGGCCACGGCCATGATGACTGCAATGGCAGCCAAGATAAAAGATTTCTTCATTGTGTTTAAGTTTTAAAGTTATATAATTATTGGTTAATTGACTAAAAATCAAGGCATCTAAAGGCTAAACGTCACCTCGTTGAATCACCTCGCAAAGGTAACAAGTCTCCACTAAAAAAGCAAATTCAACGGGTTGAAAACGGCACAACCTTGACGATTTTTTTGCCATTTAGTAAAATTAGCGAAATTAGGGGACACCAGCAAAACCATGTGTCATATTCAGCGACAAAGTGCTTCTTCGAAGCAGGCGCCTCGGTGAGCCGACTTTGTAGGGAAACACCATGCACGGAGGGTGTTGCAAAACTCATTTGACTCAATTATTAATCGGCCTTCGCCGGGAAATTATACAAAAATTGTATACAAATTAAGTATAATAATTATTTGTATAAAATTTTATTTATAATTTAGGGTTAAATTTCTCGCGCGTAGCGCGATCACAAGTTTTTAGGCGTTAGTTTTGCAACACCCTCAGCATGAGGAAACAACAAACACATGGTTTCGCTGGTGAGCCGAAAATAGCATTAAAAATAACTGCAAAGCACCTCCTGTCGCCCGTCACCAGCCGATTCTTGATGGGGGTTAATCCTGTGAACCATCTTTCAAGATGATGTCAATGATGGTGTTCACGTCGCTGATGTTCACCTCACTGTCGCCGTTCACGTCAGCGCGCCTGTTGGTTAAGCTGCCGACACGCTCAATGATGTTGATGAGCGCATCGATGTCTGTGACGTTCACCTCGCAATCGCCGTTCACATCACCCGACGGATAGGTCACGGGGTCGTGTTCCATAATCTCTATCGGAAAAATTTTTCGTGTTGTGGCCAAAAAACCAATTACATCATACAGTTTGTCGGCCTTCTGGCTTGGCATGTCAATCGAGAATTCGTTATCCAGACTAAGCCAGTTATTGGAGATGGGATCATAGAGTGAACTATAGCCCCCCTTTTCCAAGTCTCTTATCTTAACATAGCGATGCACCATGTCGGGGGTGATGTCAGCGAGAGTAATCTCGGTCGGATGGATGGTGGCACCCCTGCCACTCGCCGTCAAATTGTCAACGGGAAGGATTACCGTGATGTAGAACGGCTCGTAGCCAGTGCCGAAGTCGTGGGTTGACAAGTGGCACATAACATCACGAAGCAGGTCGCCGTTTCTGAGTCTTGTGTATTGGTTGCAATAGAAAAGACCCTGTCTTCCGTCTTTATCGGCCACATATAGCATGGGGCCATTATGGTAAACCACCGTCAAGGGCTCGGTGAACCGTGCTAACCTCTCCCCTTCAAGGGCATACACCTCGGTAAGTGTGCTCACCTCGGTAATGCTGTTGACAATGGGGAGCAAGCCATAAACGAGATGGCCGTCGGCCGACTGGTAGCTGCCCACAATGCCGAGCAGCTCATTATAGTGCCCCTCGGCCAGCGGCTGCTCAAAGGTGTTGCGCCCACGGCAGGTATTGCCCTGGGCATCGGTCAAGATGAAGTCGCCGTTGTCAAGGGCGCTCACGGTGACATCCCTGAGCACAACATAGTGGGCCCAATAGCCGTGCCCAATATTGTTCACGCCAATCTCCTCAGGCTCAACAGTTTCGCAGCCTTTGACATCAGGAATTTTATACCTAGAATAAGGGATTAGTCTCACTTCGCCGTCGATAACGGACTTCTTGACATAAATATCGGGAGGAATGACATCGCCAGGGGCATAGGTGTTCCCCGTTTGACCATAAATCAGGCCATAGCCCGTGCAGTCCTTGACAAACAGGTAGTCGCCGTGCTGATACAGCACCGTCGTTTTAAAGCGCAACCTCACCACGTCATCGTCCCTCAAGCCACTAAAATCGTACCCCAGGCCATAGTAATGAATATCCTTTGTCATGTAAACCAGGTGATCGTTTAACACGATGACATATTCATCGGCAGGCTCATATTCATACTCCCCGTCATCAATTACCGCTGGGAAGTAGAAATCTTGATACACATAACAATAATTGCCCTGAGCATCAGTCAATGTACGGGAGTATGGGTCCAAGGTCACATCGCGCAAGACCACAAACTCACCAGGCATGCAGCTGCTTAGCTGGCTGATGGGAACCTCGCGGGCAATGGGCTGGTTGGGGTAAGAAGTTCGACCCATGCGGGCAACATCTTTCAACTCGGGCATATGTAAATTGGTGCTGGTCTTCGTTGCCTTATACCCTGCCCGAATGACATCACCGTCATTATAGCCATAGTTACTAGTGATATTCAAAGCAGCAAAACCAGTCTCATCCTGCAAAAAATAGACGTAATAGTCAGCATATAGCACCGTCGCGTCAAAATCAAGCGTAACTTCCGTGCCATCTGGTAAACCTTGAAGGTCGCCCAAACCGAATTCGTGTTGCCTGAAATTGTATGTCTGGCGTTGCACGTCGCTCACTTGATCACCCATCGCCGAGATGGCGCTCACTGTGCAGTTCTCGCTCACCGTGATGGGAGCCTCATAGACTGGCGACGCTACCGTGGGCTCACTCCCGTCGGTAGTGTAGTGGATGGTCGAGCCGGCGATGGGACAAAACATCGTCACCTCAAATGGATCATAAAAGTCACCACCATTGGGAGAAATTTTGGGCGCATAGCACATCGTGCCATCACCATCGACATAGACCGTCAGCTTCTTGATATAGATATAGCCAAATTCTGCTTTGAGGGTCACCGACTGGCTTTGACCCTCCCAGATGCCAAAATTCTCAGCGACGGTGTAATTACCGGTACTTGAGACGAAACCATCTGGACCATAATTATTAGTAATATTGAATTCTATGACCATGCCCGTGATTTCCCCTATCTGGGTGGAAACGGTCATGGTAGATCCTTTAGTGACATAATAGTGCCCTGAAATAGATCCCCTAGAGCACTCTACCTCTACACCGTCTTTGGATAGATGGAATGGTTTTATATTATAATAGGTGGCCGCTGGGTCAATGTCCACAGCCGGGTCAAACGTGCACACAAATGAGGCAAAAGCATTGAGTGCCACCACACACATAACCACAAGTGATAATATTTTTTTCATAAGCCAATTATTGAATTAGAGGTTGTGATAGTCAATACAAAAGTAGTCAAGGTCATGCTGACCATTGTGCCCGAGGGCTGCCGCATGGTTAAACCACGCGGTCAGGGTGCTGGGCGATGAAAGTTTTCCACGACTGGCTGCCTTTGCCAGTAAATGGTTTGTTGCGCTCATAGAAGTGGCACAGTGCTACGGCAAGGGCATCGGTCGCGTCGAGCAATGCGGGCATCTGCGCCTCATCGATGTGCAGCGTGCGCTGCAACATCATCGCCACCTGCTCCTTGCTGGCGGCGCCATTGCCCGTGATGGCCATTTTGATCTTGCGAGGCTCATACTCGGTGATGGGGATCTCGCGGTTCAGGGCGGCGACCATCGCCACACCCTGCGCCCTACCCAACTTGAGCATCGATTGCACATTCTTGCCATAGAAAGGCGCCTCGATGGCCATCTCATCGGGCAGGTACTCAGCAATCACGCCGCTCACGCGCTCATAGATGTGCCGCAGCTTCATGTAGTGGTCCTCCATGCGGCCCAGCTGCAGCACGCCCATGACGATGAGTTCGGGTGTCTTGCCGTTGACACCCAACAGCGCATAACCCATCACATTGGTGCCAGGGTCAATGCCGATGATGATATTCTCGTAATTCCTCTCGCTCATTACCACCTGCAAAGTTACCACTTTTTCCCCACTCCACCAACTAAAAAATCGCTCATCCGTCGGGATGAGCGATTTTTTATTTCGACTCTAAGCTCTTACAAGTCTAACATCTAACATCTAAAGTCTAATGTCTAACGTCTAAAGTCTAATGTCTAATGTCTAACATCTAACGTCTAACATCTAATGTCTAAAGTCTAATGTCTAATGTCTAATGTCTAAAGTCTAAAGTCTAAAGTCTAAAATCTACCAGCTACCAAGCAACAGGAAGTCGATGAGTGCGGTCACATCATCAATCAGGATGGTTCCGTCCTCGTCACAGTCGGCATTCTCCATGTTGATGCCGCTGGCGTTATCGCTCAACAGGTAGTCGATGAGTGCGGTCACATCAGCGATGTTTACCTCACCGTCATCATCCACATCACCACGCACGACAGTCACTGGCTCTTTCCACTTCTCAACCACGAGGATGCCCTGGCTCAAATAGAGCGTCAGGTTGTACTTGCCCACGGGAATCTTGAAGGAGTTCTCGCCAGCGACAACAGTCAGGTTGGTGCCCAAACGCTCGTTTGTGATGAGGAAGTTATTGGCCGTGGCACCCATGCGGCAACCGGCGATATCGCTCCAGGTCGAGCCTAGTGCAGTCGAGAAGCTGAAGTAGCTGTAGCCGCCATAGGGATCCACAAAGTCGATGGTTGCCGTGTATTTCTCCCCATTAGCGGTCGTCATCTCAAAGCCATTGCTGGGACTCCAGCCTGCGGTGTTGATGTTACCCAGCACATACACTTTGTCAAAGCTTGCCGAGCCAGCGCCGGCATATTTCTCGGTAACATCCAGATAGGTGTCAGCCGCAGTATAGTTGTAGCCCGTCAAATCACTGTTCGGGTAGATGAAGAACGCGTCGCGCGCCACGTTGATAGTGTTCGTCTGGTTCTCGAATCCGCTCTTGCCGTTATTGAAGATGACCGAAACCTGATCGGCATCGACATGCAGACAATACCACTCGATATCGTTGACTGTGACCTTGTCAAGGCTGCTGATGGCCTTGCCGGGCCATGCGCTACCTGTCACACTGCCCGTGCTGGTCCAAGCCCAGATGCTGGCATTGGTCATCGAGGTCTTCACATAGATATTGATGCCCGTCGTTGCGGCATCGGTGATGGTATAGATGTAGCTTTCAACGTTCTCGACCTGGTCACCGTTGAGCACACCCACCTTGAGCGTGGTGCTCTCGTCAAAAGTAAAGCTCTTGCTCGCGGTAAGTTTCTCGCTCGTGACGGTGGGGACACTACCGTCGGTGGTATAGACGATGGTGGTGCCGCTGGCGCTGGGAGCCACTGTGAGCGTCACGCTGCCCACATAATTGCCTGAGGCCTTGCTCACCACGGGATAACCCAGGATGCTGCCATCCTTGCCCACGTGCTTCCAATCAACACCATAAGTGATGTAAAGGGCATAGCCGTCACCGGACTGTACCAATTCGTAGCCATAGGGGCATCCGTTGCCGGTGGCATAGCCTAATTGCAGGTACAGGTTGCCGCGTGTGCCCTGGGTCTCCAGAATGTAACCGCCGCTGGTCTCCTGCTGGGTGAGGATGGCACTCTGGTTGTGGACACCTGCCGCACGGCGGGCCTTGATGCAGTTGTTGATCTCGTTTTTATAAACATTGTAGTGCTTGTAGAAGATACACGGTGTGCCAGGCATTGCCAAGATAAAGGCGTTGGCGGGCATCACGTTGGTCTTCAGGCAGTCATAGTTGGTGTTTTGACCCGTGTCGTGGTTATCGACGAAGGTCACCGAGTAGCGCTGATAGTTATTGTCAGCTGCGAGGCCCTTGTCATTGAGGGCGCTCCATGTGCCGCCGGCAAAGGCGCTCTGCATCGGATACTTCAGCGCGAAGTCGAACACGGCGGTCTGGATGCGGTCATCCTGCTTGGTCTGGTTCAGCCACCAGCGCAGGGTCTCGGCATTGCCGTCCCAGTACTCTCCCACCGAGAAAGTGGGCTCACTGGCCTGGTTGTACAGTCCCACATAGTAACCAGCATAACCCTTACACATGTCATAGCGGAAGCCGTCGTAGCCCAACTCCTTCGTCAAATACTTCTGGTAAGCCTTGACATTCTTCTGCACATTGGCGCTGGTATGGTCCAAGTCGCGGCTGCCGTCAAAGTCCTCGCCCTCGTCGTTAGCTCCCGTGGCGGCATAGCCAGCAGCAACACACTCGTCGGTCTTGCAGATGTCAGCCAACGACCACGTCATGCTGTAACTGTCGCCAGTGACGGGACCTGTGACGGTCTCATTGGCGAAATCCACCCAGCCGCTCTTGCCACTCTTGTGGTTGATGACCATATCCATGATCACGTTGGTATTGTGACTGTGCAGTGTCTGTATCATCTGACGCAGCTGCGACTCGGTGCCGAAACAGGTGTTGTGCTTAAGCCAATAGACAGGCATGTAACCCATGCTCTGCGCTGTGCCGTAGGAATCAACACTACCCGAGTTGGGCACCCATACGATATCGAAGTTCTGACACAACTCCTGTGCCTTCTCGGTAAAGTTAGTCCACTTGGTGGCATTGTAGCTGTCCCAATAGAAACCCTGAAGCATGACACCGCCATACATCGAGGGCCAACCCTTGCCGGCCACCGGCTGCGTGCCACCCTCGCGCGTAATGATGCAAATGCGGCTGTTCAGATTCACCGAGATGGTGTAAGTACCGGCCGGGATGCGGAATGCCACATCGGGATTCTCGCCAAAATCGTTCAACGGGATGTTCTCGCCAAGCGTCGTCGAGGTTACCCAATAATTGCCCTCACTCACGGGAGTCAGTCGGTAGGCGGCGATACCGCTCCAGTCACCACTGGTCTGAGACAGCTTTGATGAGAAGGAGAAATAGCTCACGTTAGCATCCTCCTCGCTGTTCTCGCCGTTGAAGGTCACCGTCGATGAGAACACGTTGCCGTCGGTAGTGG
Source organism: Muribaculaceae bacterium (assembly GCA_017553785.1). Taxonomy (GTDB): domain Bacteria; phylum Bacteroidota; class Bacteroidia; order Bacteroidales; family Muribaculaceae; genus Sodaliphilus. Next base: position 32,864 of record JAFZKD010000077.1, read on the forward strand.
TCATTTCCACGCCGACGTTAGAATCCCAAGTGTTGCCTCCTACCTCGCCCAAGATATACAAGTGACCCGTCAAGGGATTGACAGCATCGCCTGAAATCTTGAAGCGCTTGTTAATCGTGTCAAAAGTGAACACATAGCTCGAGCCATTGCCCGTAAAGTAATAGGCGCCATGGTCGCCCGCCTTCTGGGTTGTGGTCCAAGCATCGGCAGTAACCCTCTGGTTCCCGTTGGACGGGCCATAGCGGTAACTGCTGTTGAACGTTGCCCAATCATCAGATGAGGATACAAGCCCGTCGGCAAACACGAAATACACCGTACCGCTGATGGTAGCCGTGTAATTGTACGTTCCATCAGACTTAGCGGTCATTGCGACGCCACTGGCAGGATTCCATCCGCCAAATGGTCCATCGCCCACGATATACATCTGGGCACTGGCTTGCAGGGTCAACAACGACGCCACAAGCGCAAGAAAAAGTGTAAACGTCTTTTTCATAATGGTAAATGTTTAGTGTTATGTTTATAAATTTCGGTTATTCAGACGGCGGCAGGCTTGCATCTTGCCCTTTTGTTTTATGTCCCCAAAGTTAATGATTTTTATCGGTTTACATCTTTCTTTACCCGTCCAATCAGCCGAAAAAATCAATGCAATCGTTTGCACCCATCTTCACTTTCATTTGGTTTTAATACAGATATTATATCATCATTGGTTAAAAAGCACTATCTTTGTAATTGTTAGTGGATTCAAAAAAACAGAAACGACTATGAAGCAGCTGCTCATCCGATCCATATTATTGCTGACCTGTTTGCTGCCAGCAACCATCGAGGCTCAAGACCTGGAAGTGGACGGCATCTACTACAGGATCGACAGCGTCAAGGCGATTGTCACCAGCGGCACTTACCCTTATAGCGGCGATGTGAACATTCCAGCAGCAATCACTCATGACGGCAAGGTTTACCCCGTCAATGCCATCGCTCCGGTTGCTTTTCGCAACAACACCGCCCTCACGAGCGTATCGATTCCCGCCACGGTTACCGAGATCGGAGAGCATGCCTTTGCCGGCTGCACGGCACTCGACAGTGTGGAAATCTATGACCTGAGCAATTGGTGTGGCATCGATTTCGCATCCGAGACGGCTAATCCGTGCTACCATGCCCATCGCTTGTTCCTGAATGGAACTGAAATTGTGGAACTGGTGATTCCCGACTCGGTTGAGGTCATCAACTCGTTCGCATTCACGGGATGCTCATCAATCACCAGCGCCATCATTCCCAACTCGGTCAAGGAAATAGGCTCATCTTTGTTCAGCGACTGTGCTTCGCTCACTGCCATCACCGTGGATCCCGGCAATCCGATTTATGACTCCCGCGACAGTTGCAATGCCATCATCGAGACGGCCACAGGCGTCCTGATTGCGGGTTGTCAAAAAACCGTCGTCCCCAACGGCATTACAGCCATCGGCCATTGGGCATTTAACCGATGCACGGGTCTGACCGCCATACGTCTTCCAAGTTCGGTCATCAACATAGGCTTTGAGGCCTTTTATGGCTGCTCGTCGCTCATGGGTGTGAACATTCCCGATTCGGTCAAGTCCATTGGTTATCAGGCTTTTTGGGGCTGCTCTTCACTCAAAAGCATCCACATTCCCGGTAAGGTCACGAGCATCGGAAGCTCGGCCTTTGAATTCTGTCCCTCGCTCATTGAAATGACTGTGGCCACCGGTAACCCCAGATTTGATTCACGCGACGGTTGTAACGCCATCATCGAGACCAACGGCAGCACACTCATTGCAGGTTGCAGGAACACGGTCATACCAGCTTCGGTCAATGAGATTGGTGACTACGCTTTCTCGGGATGCTCGACACTTGCCGGCATTGATATCCCCGCAGGTGTGAAAGCGCTGGGCGACTTCGCCTTCAGGGACTGTTCGGGTCTGCGCAGTGTCTCCATGCCCGAGGGGCTTGCCAGTATTGGCGCATCGGCATTCTTTGAATGTTCGTCGCTTAACCGTGTGGACATTCCTTCGACAGTGGAATCAATTGGCAGCTTCGCATTTGAGCGATGTCCTGCGATATTCGGTATGACAGTTTCCGGCAGCAATCCGATTTATGACTCACGCGACAGTTGCAACGCCATCATAGAAACGGCCACGGGCACACTGATTGCCGGCTGCATGAACACGGTGATTCCCGAAACTGTCACCTCGATAGGAGACAATGCCTTCAGCGGATGCTTCATGCTCACCAAGGCCGTCATACCCAAGTCGGTCAAGGTTATCGGCCACTATGCGTTCACGGGATGCACCTCGCTGGCCAGCATCAACATCCCCTCAACAGTGACCTTTATAGGCGAAGAGGCTTTTAGCGGATGCTCGGCCCTTACCGACCTTGATATCCCCAATTCGGTTGTCACCATCGGCAAGGCGGCTTTCCTGGGTTGTATCTCGCTGGAACGCATCAGCCTGCCCAAATCAGTCACCGCCATTGGTGATCATGAGTTCTACCGTTGCACCATGCTCAAAGAAATCGACATTCCTCAGACCGTCACTTCAATCGGTTCATCGGCATTCCGTGGCTGCCTGTCCCTTACCCGCATCAACATCCCTAAAGCGGTCAAGACGATTGGCAGCTCGGCATTCAGGGAATGTCCGTCACTGACCAGTATGACCGTGTCGAGCGGTAATCCAAATTATGATTCACGGCATGGATGTAACGCCATTATCGAGACGTCCACAGGCACATTGCTGGCTGGATGCCGCAACACCACCATCCCAACCGATGTCACCGCCATCGGGTATGCCGCCTTCGACGGCTGCGTGCTTCTCAGCGGCATCACCATTCCTGGGTCTGTTACCGCCATTGGACGCAAGGCGTTCAATAACTGCCCAGCATTGAAAGATGTCGTTTGCCGCATTGCTGACCTGTCGTTGGTGGATGTTTCTTGTGACGCTTTTCTGTTGCCTGAGGGAGAATACGACGGGCGCACGCTCCATGTGCCCACAGGCTCTGTATCAACCTATCAGGACAGCATGCCATGGAGCGAGCAATTCGGAAATATCGTTGAAATGGCACCATCGAGCAAAAACTGACGGTTAAAAACACTTCAAATAAGAACTAAAATCACTACCTTTGCGGCATAATTGAGAGAGACGATGAAAAAGCTGGTGATATTTGACCTGGACGGCACGCTGCTCAACACCATCGAGGATTTGGGGCAAGCGGCCAACTATGCTCTGGAGCGCAACGGCTATGCCACTCACAGCATGGCAAGTTACCCCTATTTTGTGGGCAATGGAGTGCGACGCCTGATGACCCGCGTCTTGCCCGAGGATGCCCGCGACGACGAGAACGTTGACCGTGTGCTCAAGGACTTCCTCGAGTTCTATGACGAGCATTGCACCGACTACACCAAGCCATATAACGGCATGCCTGAACTCTTGCAGGACCTGCGCGACATGGGCGTGGCCATGGCTGTTGCCAGCAACAAGTACCAGAAAGCTGTCGATAAAATCATCCCCCACTTCTACCCCAACATCGATTTCATCGCCATCGAAGGGCACAAAGAGGGTGTCAATGTCAAGCCCGATCCCAGTGTGGTGTTTGCCATTCTCGCCAAGGCAGGTGTCGCTAAAGCTGACACGCTCTACGTTGGTGACAGCGGTGTGGACATGGAGACCGCTAAACGGGCATGCATCGACTCGGTGGGCGTGACTTGGGGTTTCCGCAGCAAGAAGGAATTGGTGGAATACTATGCCAATGCCATCGTGAACAACCCGTTGGAGATTCTGGACATCGTTGAGTACGGCATCAAGATTAGTTGAAAAAGATATCAGATACGGTTGACAACAGCAAAAACCTAACGACATGAACTGGCTGACTGATTTATTCATTGGAAACAGTGTCGCACACACCATCCTGGTTTACGCCATCGTCATTGCCATTGGCGTTATATTGGGGAAGGTCAAAATCTTCGGCATTTCGCTTGGAGCGACCTTTGTGCTGTTTTGCGGCATCCTCATCGGGCACTTGGGAGTGACTGTTGACTCTGCTACACTCAAGTTCATCCAGGAATTCGGACTTATCCTGTTCATCTTTTCTATCGGCCTTCAGGTGGGCCCCAGTTTCTTCTCTTCATTCAAACACGAGGGTATCCAACTGAACAGTATCGCTATGCTGATCGTTGGCCTCAATGTGGTTGTGGCGCTAGCCATCTATTACATAGCCGGCAACATCTCCATGACCGACCTGGTGGGCGTGATGAGCGGTGCTGTCACCAACACGCCCGGGCTGGGCGCCGCCCAGCAGACGCTCATCGAGACCGTGGGTGACCGGGCTGGCAGCCTCAACGAATCGATGTCCCTGGGATATGCAGCCGCCTACCCCCTTGGTGTTGTTGGCATCATCTTATCGATAGTTGTCCTCAAGACCATTTTCAAGATTAACATCGACAAAGAGGCCGAAGATATCGAGCGTGAGAAAGAAGACAGCCAGCTCAAGCCCCACGTCATCACCTACCAGGTGACCAATAAACTCATTTATGACATCCCTGTGACGAGGCTACATGCTATCATCGACCACAACTTCACCATTTCACGACTCAAGCGTGCCGACGGCACCGTTGAGATACCTCAAGGCGAGACCATCATCCGCAAGGACGACGTGCTGCGCATCGTCATGAGTGCCCATGACCAGGATATGTTCGACGCCATTATCGGACCTCATGTGGACTTCGACTGGCAGCTGGAAACCACACCTAAGGGCATCGTCAGCAAACGTATTGTCATCACTAACAACGAACTCAACGGGCGCAAAATCGGCTCCATACGCCTACACGAAGGCTACAAAGTCAATGTGACCCGCATCTACCGCTCGGGAGTGGAGTTGCTGGCCAGTTCCAATCTGTCGCTTCAGGTGGGCGACAAACTCACTGTCGTGGGGCGCGAGGAGGACGTGGACCGTCTAGGCAAGCGCATGGGAAACTCCTATAAGCGCCTGGACCACCCCAACCTGTTCACCATGTTCATCGGCATTTTCCTAGGTATTCTGGTGGGTTCCATCCCCATCTCCTTGCCGGGCATGTCGGTTCCCATGAAGCTGGGTCTTGCTGGCGGCCCGCTCGTGGTTGCCATCCTCATCGGACGATATGGCCACAAACTGAGACTAGTCACCTACACTACCACAGCGACTAGCCTCATGCTGCGTGAACTTGGGTTGTGCCTCTTCCTTGCCTCGGTAGGACTCGCCGCTGGTGGCAGGTTCGTCTCAACGATACTGAGTGCCAATGGAGCGATGTGGGTACTCTATGGTTTCCTGATTACCATTATCCCCCTGATTATCGCTATTATCGTGGCCCGAGGCAAACTTCACCTCAACTATTGCACCATCATGGGCTTGGTGGCTGGTGCCACCACCGATCCTCCAGCTTTGGGATACGCCAACACCACCGCCGGCAACGACGCGCCCGCTGTCGCCTATGCTACGGTTTATCCCTTGACAATGTTCATGCGCGTCCTGATCGCTGAATTGATCATTATTTTAGCTGCCATATAGCTCAGGCCGGCCTCTATCATTATATAGATATCCACATCAAAGGGCATGATGTCAATCTCATGCGCTAATCTTCCATTTCATACTATTTCCGCTAATAAAAGCACCCCCGCCCGTCATGCCCCGTAGCGTCGTGTCCCGTGGATGACGGCTCCGTCGTCATTAAAGATCATGCTATCGAACAGGGAATTATTCAACTTATTAAATTTGAATGAATAGAACAATAATTTTTCTACTGAATTTTAAATATAATTTGTTTAATTTCCCGTGCGTTAGCACGGTCATTCTTCCAAGTCGACATGTGCGCGGATGTCAACTAACAACTAACGTCTAACAACCATAAAAAAACGATTACTCTGATGCCACGGGCATCCTCCACCTTTACACTTCAGGTTGGCAAAGTGGAAATATCCTCTTCACCAACCTGAGTCATAATTGCCTGTCTATACCCTTTTCCTGACGACAGCGGGTCATTCTTGGGTAAACAACTAGCTATTGATTGCCGTCTTCACGGGAAAAGCGTTAGAGGGCCAATCGGAATCCTGCGGATGAAACATTATAAGAAGGATAGAAATTCCGGTTCGACACACGGCACAGTTTCGCAGCCATATTCCAGCATCCAGAACGTCCCTGATAATTACCGCTTCCTTCAGGATATGCGGGATCCGTCTGAGGGTCAGAGGTGTAATCATATTCCCTATCGGCACATATCTCCCACACATTGCCGCTCATGTCGTAGAGGCCTAGTTCATTCGGTTTCTTGGTGCCCACTGTATGGGTTCCATAATCGGGGCTGCCAGTGCCGACAAGGTATGAATTGTTTACATACCACGCCACCTCATCAATGTCATTACTGCCGGCATATTTGTAGCCCTTGCTCAGGTTGCCCCCGCGGGCGGCAAACTCCCACTCCGCCTCGGTGGGTAGCCGGAAATTTAGGCCTGTCAGGTATTTCAAACGGCTTATGAATACATTGATTTCTATCGAACCTATCCCTTCAACAGGGCGTTGCTTGTTCTCGGGATAACCGTTCTTGCTCGAGATATAGCTCGGATGGACTAATTGTTCATATAAATCATGAGAGCGGTCACATCATTAATGCTGACAGCGCCGTTGCCGTCCACGTCACCCTTGAGGGTGGCGCCACTAGCCTCAATAGGTACAGCCAGCAACAGCGCCAGAATTGGTAAAAGTACTTTCTTTTTCATTGTTTAGATATTTTAATGATTAATCTTATTGTGAATTGATTCAAATATGCCGTCAATTATTTTGCATAAATCTTCTCTCCATTCCTGATATAAAAACCTTGTGTGGGCTTCGAGTCCAATCTTCTACCTTGCAAGTCGTAAAAATGATCTTCGTGCTGAGTGTTTGTGACAATATCAATAGTGTTTGTGACAATATCATCGACGCTGCTTGCTATATACTCGTGATTACCAATATGGATTGTGTATTGGCCGCTTGCGGGCGTCGGCAACCCCTTGAAAGTGACAACATCTCTTATTAGGGCTAAATCGCCACCATCAACAAGGGGCTCCAACTCCCAAGTATAAACATTATATATATCGTCTTCATTCCGATAATACAAGGAATAACTGCGATGGGCATACCAAAACTGAACATCTTCAAATACCACATTTCCATGCTCAATGTAACAGTTTGTATAGCCCTCGTTTACAGGAGGATCGTCATACGAACCGTCTAGCCACCCGGTGTCATGGGCAAATAACGGATCAGCACTGATTTCGCGCGCTAGGTACTCCCCGTAGTCATATTCCATCCACAATGATTGAGAACAAACAATATTCTCCAAGTCGTTCATCATAAAAATATCTGTGAATGAACCGAAA
>JAFZKD010000078.1 GCA_017553785.1 Muribaculaceae bacterium
AAAAAGAAAGAGATCTTTGGCACTTACGGCAAAAGCAATACTGACACTGGTTCTCCCGAGGCCCAGATAGCATTATTCTCATACCGTATTGCCCACTTGACCGAACACTTGAAGGTCAACAAGAAGGATCATACGACTCAGCGCTCGTTGAAGATGCTTGTTGGTAAGCGTCGCAAATTGCTCGATTACCTGATGCGCAAAGACATTAACCGTTACCGCGCTCTCATCGCCAAGAAGGAACTTGGTATCCGCAAGTAATTCGCATCAACGAGAAACCCGTTAACTAGAACACCTTCGCAACACTTTGTTGTGAAGGTGTTCTGTTTTGATATCAGCGGTTTCAAATCTTGGCAGGGTCGCCAAAGAGGGAGACCAGTTCATCAAATCGCGCAAGGGTACCGCCGCCGAACTTGGCAAGAGAGCGGCGTGCATGCTCCATAGTCTTGGGAGGCTCGTCAATCCGGCTCTTGCTGAAGAACTTATCCGCATAGCAGACGACTTTCTCCTCAAGGCTCTCGGGCAAGAGATCACGAGGCGGCACGATGGGCAAGTGCTGTTCAATGATCTCAGCTGCTGTAATGCCTGCACCCGTGTGACGCTCGCAGACGCGGCCGTGGCGAAAAAGTCCCATGCCATCAAGCATGATGCGTCCCAAAACGCCATGAAGGATATACGGCTCGGTGCCATAGCAGTGAATGCCGGGAGCATCGGTCCGGCACATGCCGATGTCATGCAACATGGATGCCTCCTCGACAAATTCAATGTCGATAGGCACCCCTCTGTCGATAAGGCGCTGGCTCAATGCGACGGCCAAATCTGCGACCCGGCGGCTATGAGAAACCAACACCCGGTAATCGTCGTTACCGGGTGTATAGTATCGTTGAATGATTGATAAGCAATCCAGCATTAGTCCACAAACACTACCCAGCCGTGCTCATCAGGATAGTCGCCCATCTGGATAGCACGCAGGCGGTTATACAGAGCGGTCACCTTGGGGCCGACACTGCCATCTTTTCTGATGACATAGTGTACATCCTTGTCCATATCAACCACCTCGCTGATGGGAGCTGTTACGGCAGCGGTGCCGCACTCAGCAGCTTCATCGGCCTCAGCCAGTTCCTCGAGAGGAATGGGACGTGCCTCAACCTCCATGCCCAGGTCGCGGGCAATCTGCTGCAGACTCATATTGGTGATTGAGGGCAGGATGGAACCCGATTTCGGGGTAATGTAGGTGTTACCCTTCACGATGAAGAAGTTAGCGGGACCGCACTCGTCCAGATACTTCTTCTCCTTGGGATCCAGGAACAGCGCAGCGCTGTAACCAGCCTCCTTGGCACGGGCTGTAGCTCCCATACCGGCAGCGTAGTTGCCACCCACTTTCCAGCGGCCAGTACCACAGGGTGCGGCACGGTCATACTCGCGGTAAACAGCCACCCGGGTGCACTGGAAGCCCTCCTTGAAGTAAGGACCTACAGGGGTTACAAAAATAATCACGGTATATTCATCTGCGGGGCTCACGCCAACACGGGGCGAGATGCCGATTTCAACGGGACGCAGATAGAGCGAGCTGCCGCTGCCGTAAGGCGGGATGAAACGCTCGTTGAGCTTAACCACCTTCTTGCACATCTCCAGGAAGATGTCCTCGGGTAGCGGCTCCATCTTAATACCCATAGCACTATTCTGCAAGCGCTTGGCATTCTCATCGGGGCGGAACATACGGATCTTGCCATCCTGGCCACGGAAAGCCTTAAGACCTTCGAAAATCTCCTGTCCATAATGCAGACAGCTGGCAGCCATGTGCAGGGTGACCGTCTCATCCTGGGTGACTTCGATCTCACCCCACTTGCCATCCTTAAACGTACAACGCACGTTGTAGTCAGTCTTCATGTAACCGAAAGGCAGATGTGCCCAATCAATGTTTTCTAAATTAGTCATCTTTACTACTAATGTTTAGTTAAGGTTATTAAATGGTTTTTAGTTCAATCTCTTTCCTTTTATTGATTTCCAACAGCCAAGCGTCAAATCGCCACTTTCTGTGTCAAATTGCCTATCTTGATCAGATAGATGCCACGTGAACCCAGACGCAGCTCCGAAGTACCAGGCTGCAGCGTCGCCTGAGACACCATCTGACCCAGAATCGTATAAACCCGCACAGTGATTCGCTTGGGCGTGACGATGGTGATGACGCCTTTACTGCCATATATCTCTATACCGTCGCTGTTTCGAGGATCATTCCAGGTCTTGCCTTGGACCTCGCGGTTGGTCTCACGCCACTGCACCTCGGCTTGGGCTACTTGATTCAACCCCACGACGAGTACAAAAGTCAATATGGCTAACAGGCGCTTCATCATTTTCAATCAATCAACAAAGTTATAACTATTTTTTCTAGCCAACAAACCTTTAAAGAAATTTTTCGTTTTTTCATCAAAAATCATCGAAAGGGCACGCACTACGCTTAGGGCGCTGTGCCAGGAACGGGAAGAGGCGGGACACACACGAGGTGAACACAAAACACCCCTGTAAAAAAAACGAGAGGCAACACTCGGATTGAGCATTACCTCTCTTAGGGGGCGGTTACCTACTCTCCCACTTTCGCAGTACCATCGGCGTGGTGAGGCTTAACTTCTCTGTTCGGAATGGGAAGAGGTGGGACCCTCACGCTATGACCACCTTGACTCTTTGTCTCTCAGCCTGAACGACGCATTGAGCA
>JAFZKD010000079.1 GCA_017553785.1 Muribaculaceae bacterium
AACATAGTCTTGCGCCCCAGAATAAGGCCAAAACGTTGCAAACGGCTTAAGTACCAAATGCTTAAAACTGTTTATATGAGCATTCTCAAAAAAAGCATAATCGAATCTATCCTTCCCATAATCACTGCGAGCGTATATCTTCATTCCTTTTGCTGGATAACGTCTCGAACGGTTGCCGTGGGTTCGCAAGCCACAAACCTGGTTCAAACCGCTATTGTCAGCGGGATCGTAGAACTCCACGTGAACCAGACGTTCCCAATCCCGTCCCTGCTGGTAGTAGTTTCCCGAATTGAGCGGAACCTCGGGATTCCAATGCTTGCCTGGCACAAAGATGCCCGTTTCATAGTCGAAGAGCGCAAGCGAGTCGGCGCATATCGACATAACCGCCAAGCCTGTTGCATCGCAGCCCAAGTCACGAATCAAGTAGGTATTGGTAACGGTTTCACTGATGCAATGGTTACCTTCATCAAAAACCGCCGCCCGAATGACAACAGTATGACGCACCGAATCAGGCACATAAACCAACTCATCGGGAGAGATCTGAATTTTGTAGATATCGGATTGAGAATAGAGCCGCCCGTCAAGGAACAAAGGTGCGTCATAGCAGATTGACTTCTCTGTCGGAGCGTTCCCATTGGTCGTATATCTGATGTGATGGTTCGGGTCATGACAACTAAGGGTCAAGTAAAAGCTATGGTTATAGAAGCCGCCAGAAGCAGAAAACTCAACTTCATCCGTTTGAGCCATGGCAAAGGAAGACAACAGACAAAGCCACACCAACGGAAACCAGGCTTTCATTGACGCGAGATTTTCTGATAATGGCATATCATAATCTCCCCCGAATCCTTTGCGTGGAGGTGCATCGCACCACCGAGGCAATTTTTGAACGCCTTGCAGTCGGCGCACTGACCCGTTTTCATCCATTGACGGTCACGGAAGGGTTGGAAACGGTTTTCCCAAACGTCCAAGAAATCATCTTGGTAGATGTTGCCTTGCACGTAGCTACGGTCGATGTTGGGGCAAGCGGAAATGGAGCCGTCGATAAGAATAGAGCCGATGGTAATGCCGGCACGGCAGAAATAGAACCAATCGCGCACCTTGCGCTCGTAAGGACCAACGTAGGCCTCGCAGCTGAACATACAATCGATCTTCCCCTCTTTTCGAGTAGCTACGATGAAATCCATCATCTGGCGGAATTGCTCATTACTGAGTTGCAAGCCGTCGTCGGCTGCAGCACGACCAATCGGGGCGATGGTAAACAAGCGCCAAGCCTTCACTTTGTGTTTGATAAGCAACTGTTTTATCGCCTCCAACTCACCGAAGTTCATTGGGCTTACACAGGTCACAATGTCGTATGTCGGTAAGCGTTTCTCATTGGAAATCAAGTCAATGGCACGCAAAGCATGATCGAAGCTGCCTTGGCGTTTGCGGAAGGCATCGTGCGTGTCGCGCAAGCCGTCCAGACTGATGGTGATGCTGCACATGCCCGCGTCCATCAGTTTCTTGTGCATTAGCTCATCGTAAGCATAGCCGTTGGAGACAATGCCCCAAGGAAAACCATGCTGCCTCAGTTGTCGCCCACAGTCGGCCAAGTCGGGGCGCACCAAAGGCTCACCGCCGGTGATAACCACCAAAACCGAATTACGTTTGAATTTGGTTTCCAAGGGTTTGATGGCATTCAAGAAGTCCTCGAAAGGCATATCTTTGTAGCGCGATGAGGCCAAGCAGTCCGAGCCACAATGCTGACAATTGAGGTTGCAGCGTTGTGTACACTCCCAAAAGAGGTAGTTTAACTCGTGAAGCTGGGTCTCTTTGCGGCGAAACCAATTATGGAAGGCTTGAAGCATTATTCTTCGGATTGCTTTTGCATGAAGACCAACCTTTCCTCAGCTGGACAAAGCGTCGTATCCTTTGATTGATAACCGTCCTTGCTGAAAACCAAGTCTTTACATTCTGCTGACCACACCTCAAACTCGCCATTCTCATTTGTTGAGGCCACTGAATCGCCGTTCTCGCCTTGAACAAGAACATCAGAGACGGGTTGATTGCTCTCTTTGTCCAGGACTTTGCCAAAAACTTGATAATCAGCGGGCGGTCCGTACAACACTTCCACAGGCGGCCCATACAACTTTGCGCAATCACACATCATTGTCAAGGCAGGAATGCCCGTAAACATCGCTATACGGTGTATCCATCTGTAGATCTTCATTGCAATTCCGCTTGAACCAATGTGTCACTGGCAGGAACTTCAGGCTCCATGGCCTCATCGTTCAATTCCATCGGATCGGGCATATCCCTATCATGATAGGGAGAGCCGTAGCATGCCTGCATGATGAACATCACCGTTGTCAACGCCGATGCTCTCAAAAGCCATCTGAATAACTTGTATGATTTCATAATGCGCATTTTTATAATTCCGTTGCAAAGTTATACAAAATATGACAAGTGCGCCATCTTTCGCGAAGATTCTTTTCTACAACTTGATGAATTTATGCACATACGGCCCGATTTTGACAACATACACTCCTGAACGCAATTCAGAACCCAACACTATCTCTTGGCAAGCAGAAAGATAGCAATCACCGCCCAAAACAACCTTACCCATCACATCGCATAACACAAAGGTAGTCTTGCGTGAGCGTCCATCCAACATTTTAATATGAACCTCGTTTTCAGTCGGATTAGGGTAGATGACAAAGTCATCCGTGTTCGATTCGTATTGATGGATTTTCAAAGGTTCGAAACGATCACATTCCTCCAGATAGTTCTCAACGCGGTTGCGAAGAAAATTCCTCACCAGAGAGCAACCCCATTGCCACATATATATAGTTTCGGGATAGCCGTAACGATCGATCTGATTGGGCACCTCCAAGCGGATGGCCTGCTCCACCACATCGAGATAAGGGGCAACGTTTTCGTACTGAAAAGTGTAGCTGCACAGTTCATCCACACGATTTCGGAACTTCAGCTTAAAATCGTTATTCTCCAACAAACGCCTGAACAGCAAGGTCGACCTGCCTCCCGTATTCCATTGGTCGTTCATCACGTAACAGGCGTTGCCAAAGACGTCGTAATCCTCTTTCAGCAAAGCGTAGTCGCCGTCGAAATAGGCAAAGCGCCACTTGGAATCGCCAGTCTGCCAACAGCGCAGGTTGTTTGCCGGCCAGTCATCATTGGCGATGAAGGTTTCAAGGATTTGATAGTCGATGAAGTTGTCGATGTCAATCAGGCTGCCGACATAGGTATAGTTGGCGCTGTCCGAAAGGTCGGCATCCTCCAACCAGTCCAACAGATGGGTGAATTCCGAGCCGTCGCCCGAATCCACTTCAACATTCCAAATCCAAGTCTCACTATCCACACCGTCGCCACTAACGACATTGAACTGGTCCGACTCAATGCCGAAATGGTCTTCCAAATAATGGTCATCCAGTTTCTCCTGAAGGAAATAGATGCCCCAATACTCACCATTGAGATACAACACCACGGGCCTAGAGTTAGGTGCCTCAAGTCCCATTCCCAATGCCATACGGTCGGACACATAATCCTGCACACCCGTCTTCGGCCAAAGTATCGAAAATGGCTTGATTACTAAATGCTTGAAGCTCTTGACTTGAGTAGTGTCGAAGAAGCGGTGCTTGAAGCGTTTTTTACCGTATTCCTCGCGGGCATAAATCTTCATGCCTTTCGCGGGAGCCCTACGTCCATGGTTACCATGCATGCGCAAGCCACATTGCTGATTGATGCCCGTGTTGTCGGGTTCATAGAACTCCACATTGACTAAACGCTCCCATTCCCTTCCCCGCTGGAAATAATTGCCAGTGGTGGCAGGCGCATTCGGGTCGAAGTTGACACCTGGCACCATGATTCCAGTGTTGTAATCAAACAAGGCGAGCGAGTCGGTACAAATCGACACCACAGCAAGGCCATGATGCTCACATCCCAAGCTGCGGATGAGATAGGTTTGGGTCGCCACCTCACTGACTCGCTGCCCCTCAGCGTCAAAAGCCGCCGCTCGGATGGCGATGGCATGCTTCACCGAATCAGGCATAACATAATCAAAAACAGGCGAGTAAATCAGTGTAAAGATATCGGAAGTGGAGTACAGGTGCTTGTCGAGAAACAGCGGCGCCTCGTAGAGGGGGGATGCCGCTGTAGGCGTTTCGCCATTGGTCGTATAATGGATTTGGCATTCCCAATCGCTGCTGCCCAAAGAAAGCGCAAACGGCGCGTCGTAAAACCCGCCGTGATGCGAAAAAAAGACCTCCGTCTGCGAAAACAGCTCAAGACGGATAGCGATGAGCAACAAAAGCCATATCCATCTCTTCCGCCTCATCTCCCCTATTTCTTAATGCTCAAAATCACACCCAGAGCCACGCCGAGCAAGGCAGCAAAAAGCACCTGAAGCGTAGGCGGCAGCAAGAACGTGATGGTGTGAGCGGGATACCAAAACAGCGGAATGGTCTTGGCGAAAACGAAACCATACTGAATGTCCCAGTTGATTTTTTGGCTCATCTTCTCCCTAATTCTCAGCTTATTGCCAAAGAATCCCCTCAATGTTCCACCCGTCTCTGCCACATGGATATCGGTGATTTTGTGGAAGGTCATAAAGACCGGCGCAAACAAAGTGTTCATCAGCACGCTGACACACAATGCGACAAAGAACTTGCCCCAACTGAGCGGTGCATTTCCAACGATCCACTTTCCAGTGTTTTCATCAAGAGAAAAACCAAACCATTCTCGAGCTTTTCCATCGAGATGAAAACCATCATCCAAGAGTAATACCGTTCCTGACTTGAAGACAGTCATAGCCGAAGCGATGACTACACCCAACACGCCCCAAACCAGCATCTTGGGCAATAGACCGAAGCCTTTTTTCATGTACACGCCTTCACGAATACGCAAGGCCAACATCTCACCGAAGGTGCCCAAGATGGCGAACTTAAAGAAACTCATCAGCAGACCGTGGTTTTTGGTGGTCGTGTTGAACCAGTCCCACGCACCTGGAATGAAGGCGAAGCCACAAACCACGGCGGCTACAACAATCAAAGTGATGATATCCGATTTTTTCATGACCTTTTGTCTCTTTTGTCGTTTTCCTTGTTCTGCCAGTAACGGCCCAGCAGGCAAAGCAGGCAGACGCCGCAGAGGATACCGCCGAGCACAAAGCCTGTTTGGTCCTCACCTTTGGCCTTATACAGATAAATGCCATAGCCGAACATAGCCAAATCCACGATAATGCTGAGGACGTAGCCCACAGAACGGCTGGTTTTGTCAGTCTTCTTCAGCAGGAGATTGTCAATCACGAAGGTCAGGACAACCAGCGCGGCGTAGACCAGATAATAGGTTGCTTTTTCGGTAATCATAATTCATACGGTTTGGTTGGTAGAGACGCAATGCATTGCGTCTCTACACCACCACAATTATTTCTCTATGCGAATACGTGCATCAACAGCAGTAACATAGCGCGGGTTACCCAACAGCGGGTTGAGGTCCATCTCGGCAATCTCGGGAGCGGCCTGAACCAAGGCACTGACACGAGCCACCTGATCGGCATAGAGGTCGATATTGACACCCTCCTGACCACGCACACCTTCGAGGATCTTATAGCCCTTGAGTTGCTTAAGCATCTCCTTGGCTTCGGCAGCGGTGATGGGAGCCAACGCGCTCTGCACGTCCTTCAGTACCTCGATGAAGATACCACCCAGGCCGAAGAAAATCTGATGACCAAACTTGGCATCCTTGATGGCGCCGATGTAGACATCCAAACCATCCAGCATAGGATACATCTCCACAGCGTAGGTCTCGGGAATGACAATAAGGCGGTCAAACTCCTTGGCAACGGTGTCGAGGTCTTTCACGCCGAGAGTCACGCCGCCCACGTCACTCTTGTGCAGCGGGCCAACGACCTTCATTACCAACGGCACGTCCTTGCTGCAGCCGACCTCCTTGGCGAAGGCCAGCGCATCCTCCTTCTTCGAAACCTCAACGCTCTTCTTGCGGCTGATGCCAGCGGCATCCAGCAGTTCGTTGTAGTCGGCAATCTCGAGGTAACCGCTCTTGCAGCGGTCGATGGTCTTGCGGATACGTGCCACGTCAATCTTCGGCAACTCCACATGTTCAGGTTGCGGCTTGGGCGTGTTGTAGACCTTGCAAATGGCATTACCCAGCACGCACTCTTCAGGGAAATTGATGCGGCCTTTGGCGATGAAGTCCTCAATCTCATCCTTCACGTTGATGATACTCGGCAACACAGGGAAGATAGGCTTCTTGCAGGTCTTCATCTTCTCATCCAACAGATCGTAGACCTCCTTATTGCTGAACAAGCCAGGTGATCCAAAGATGACAACAGAGAAGTCAATCTCATCGAAGTCGTTCTCCACAGCGTCGAGGATATAGCCCAGTTGTTCGGCAGTACCCGTGGCAAGGAAGTCGATGGGGTTGCCCACCGAAGAGCCGCCGAAAAGTTTCGACAGCAGTTCAGGCGCTTTGGGATGCTCCTTCAGCGAAGGAATCTCCATACCACCGTTACTCAGCACGTCGGTCAGCATTACAGCGGGGCCTCCAGCGTGGGTAACAACAGCACAGCGTTTGCCCTTCAGTTCGGGATGCATAAAAACGGCACAGACCGTGGTCAGTTCCTGACGGTTCTGGCAACGCACGATACCTGCCTTGCGGAACAAGGCATCGACGGCAGCGTCACTGGTGGCCAAAGCGCCAGTGTGGGAAGATGCGGCACGCGAGCCGGCAGCACTGTTACCGCTCTTGATGGCGGCGATGTGGCAGCCCTTATTGATCAGGCTGCGGCTATGCTTGAGCAGACGTTGCGGGTCGCCGATCTTCTCCATATAGAGCATAATGACGTGAGAAGACTTTTCAGGGTCGAAGGTCTCATCAAGGTGCTCCAGCACGTCTTCGATACCCAATTGGGCACTGTTGCCCACGGCCCAAACGCTGTTGAACTGAAGACCATTGCTCATACCGTATTCCTTGATGAACACAGCAGTGGCGCCAGAACCGGTGATGAAATCCACACCCTTGGGATTCAATGGCGGGATGGGCGTGTCAAAGCAACCAGCGTAGTTCACGTTGAGGAAGCCCGTGCAGTTGGGACCGATGAGCGAGCCTCCGACGCTGTTGATGGTGTCGACAATGTGCTTCTCGATTTCAGCACCCTCGTGGCTTTCCTCAGAAAAACCAGCACTGATGATAATGAAACCTTTGCAGCCTTTCTCCTTGGCCAGCACGTCAACTGTCTGGGCACAGAACTTGGCAGCAATACAAAGTAGTGCGCAGTCCACTTGCGGCAGGTCGTCGACCTTGGCATAGCATTTCACACCTTGCACTTCGGTCTCTTTAGGGTTGACGGCATAAATCTGGCCTTTGAAGGGGCTCTCTAAGAGGTTCTTCAGCGATTTACCGCCGGGTTTATGAATGTCACTGGACGCACCGCAAATAACGATGCTTTGGGGATTAAGTAATTCTTTTGCTATCATATTAATAAGGTATTTGTTTCGACAACATTAAATTGCCGCAAATATAGCCAAAATAACGAAACGGAAAAGCGTTCAGTGCTTGTTTTGCAATCTTTCTTCGCAATCGAGCAACAATTGGTAGTGGATTCTATTGAAAAGGCCCATCTTGCAGAGCAACTCGATATCCTCATGGCTCATCCACATCACGGAGTCCACTTCATCCTTTTGCAAATGCAGCATCTCGGCAGGCACGTTGCTTTTCAGCATATAGAGAAAGGTAAACTTATAGTCATACCTTCTGATTTTCACCAACTTAAGCTCGCTCTTAGTCGCCGATAGGCCAATCTCCTCCTTCATTTCACGCAACATAGCCTGAGCGAAATCACGCTCGCCACTCTGCACATGCCCAGCGGTAGTGGAATAGAAATTGCCTTTCTTGGGCGACACCTTCTGAATCAGGTACTGGCCCTGGTCGTTGTAGACATACACCGCCACGATGGGAATCATCAAGCCAGGCGGCACCCGCTTCCCACGCTCAATGGTTTGGCCTGTGGGTTTCAGGTCTCTGTCATACAAATCCAGAATTTCCATGCTTATTTTCCAAACAAATCCTTGATGCCACCAAGCGAGCCCAGCATATTCGTAGCCTCGTATGGCAGATAAACGGTCTTGTTCTCTTGTCCGCTCGCCACTTCCTTCAAAGTCTCGATGTATTTCACGGCTAGCAGATAGTTGACGGGGTCGGCACCACGGTCGGACACGGCCTCAGCGATGTTGCGGATGGCAGCGGCCTCGGCTTCGGCTTGCAGCACTTTGGCGCGAGCCTCACCTTCTGCTTTCAGGATGTTGGCCTGCTTCTCAGCCTCTGCAGCATTGATTTCAGCCTGCTTCTCACCTTCCGAGTTCAAAATTTGGGCCTGCTTCTCACCTTCAGCCTTCAGAATCTCGGCACGGCGGTTACGCTCGGCCTGCATCTGGAGTTCCATTGTGCGACGGATGCTCTCAGGAGGTGTGATGTCCTGCAACTCGACACGGTTCACCTTCACACCCCATTTATTGGTGGCATCATCCAGCACATTGCGCAACTTCGAGTTAATGGTATCGCGCGAGGTTAAGGTTTCATCCAATTCCATCTCACCCACCACATTACGGAGCGTGGTCTGCGTCAACTTCTCGATAGCGACAGGCAGGTTCTGGATTTCGTAAGTGGCCTTCATCGGATCCACAATCTGGAAATAGAGCAAGGCATTGATTTCGGTCATCACATTATCCTTGGTAATCACGCTTTGTTTGTCGAAATCATACACCTGTTCACGCATATCAATGCGGTTGGCGCGGTCGAGGCGGCCATTCTGGCGACGGACAATCACTTCCTTGGCTTGCTCAATGATGGGCAGCACAATGTTGATACCCGCATTCAAGGTGCGATTATACTTTCCGAGGCGTTCCACAATCATGGTTTCCGACTGCGAAACAATCTTGATGCCCCGAAGGATATAAATTACAACGAGGACACCCAATACGATTAGTACGATGTTTAAAACAGTTAAATTCATAATGATAGTGTATTATTGATAATCAATGACATTGTTTAACCGTAACGATGATGCTGTCGAGCTTGACAATCTCGACATCGGCACCCTTATCGATGACCGATCCGTCTTCAGAAACCGCCTTCCAGTCATCGCCGTCGATGGCCACGCGACCCGTATGCTGCGATGCGTCGATGCGCTCGGAAACGATTCCCTTTCGCCCAATAATAGCTTCCGCATTGGTCTTCACATTCTTTGACTTTTTATCCAGAAAACGCATGACAACGGGTCTAAGGAAGATGAAAGTCAGCAATGAGACTACGACAAAGACTGCAATCTGCCAAGTCAAGTTGCCTCCTATTCCAGAAACAATAGCTGAAAAAGCAGCACCGATGGCAAAACAAAGGGCACCAAAACCTGCGGTGCAAATCTCAACAATCACCAGTACGATTGCGGCGATGAGCCAATAGTAATATTCCATAGCAACACATGTTTGATTCTGCAAATATACAAAAAAAAGGGCGACACCCACAAGGGTACCGCCCAATTTTTTGCGGGAGTCAATCCCGCGGTGTCAATTATTGCATGACAGTGACGCGCTTGACGGTCATACCTTCCTCAGTGTAGACACGCACCATGTACATGCCAGCGTTGAACTGGGCCATGTTCAGGGTGTACACATCAGCATTGAGTTCGGTGTCGAAGACCACCTGGCCGAGCATGCTCACCACAGTGATGCGGCTCATGCCGTTGGCTTGGATCGTCACATTGCCCTTTGTCGGGTTAGGATAGAGGGCAACCTTGCCGTCGTTCTCGCCAATGCCAGTCACACCAACCTCAACATAATCGTTGTTCGGGTTGTCGAAGGCAGCAGCGGGCTCGGACTCACAATCATTGTCATAGACAGTGGTCACCTGGTAGTAGTAAGTACCAGCGCCAGCAGGCGTGTCGATGTACTCGTAGTAGGTCTGGCCAGCAACGTAAGCCACCGTGTTGATAAGGGTATAGTCAACGTTGTCGGTCGAACGATACACCTTGAAGTTCACGATGTTGGCGCGGCTCTTAGCACCATTGGTCAACTGGATGTCATCAACATCAAGATAGAACCAGTCGGTGCAGTTGAAGTGACGGATGGCGATGTAACGGCCTTCACCAGCGTAAGCGCTAAGGTCAACGGTATAGTTGTACCAGTTGCCTTGTTCGTTCATGCCGCGAGGAGACTTACCTTCGCCCTTGGCGGTCATCGTCCACTCCTGAACCATAGTCCAGTTACCTGTTCCAGTCTCAGAAACGGCAACGCCGAAGTGCTCGGAAGCCCAAGCGTTGTCCTGAGCGCAAGCCCAGAAGCTGAAGGTTGAACCTTCGCAGAGGGTCACGGCAGGCGACACAAGATAGTTGTCAGGATTCAGAGCACCAACGTTATTGTTATAGCTCTGAGACAGGATCAGGTCGCTCGAGCCGTTGTGGCCGTAGCCAGTACCCATAGAGGTTGAAGCAAGCATCCAGTTGTAGCCGTCACCGTCAGCATCGATGGTCGTCCAGCCAGTAGGCATGCCGCTTTCGAAGTCAACAGTGAACTCGTCGCCTTCGCAGCCGCCAGGACCTGGGCCAGGATTCTCTTCGCCCCACCAGATCTTCACCTGATCGGTAGCGTTGATAGCCTCGCCGTGGATAGGCATGTAAGCAGCGCAAGTGGCACCGGAAGGACCGAACTCGCAGACCGGGCAACCCATGGACCAACCATAGTTGTGGTCGGGCAGGATCATTTCACCAGGATAGATCGGGCGGACGCAGTACTCGTGGTCACCATACTCACCTTCAACAGTGTACTCGCGATCATCAGGACCAGCGAAAGCAACATACTCGCCGTCTTCCGTGATCAGGAAGCCGATGAGGTCGGTAGGAGTCACGATTTCGCAGTCGGTCTCACCTTCACCTTCAGTCTTGGTGAAGCTGATGACGCAAGGTTGCTGTGAGAAGTTGGTAATCATCAGGATGTAGTACTCACCGACTTCAGGCACGTGGTAGTTGATGGTGCCGTGGCTGGTGTTGTGCTGATGCTGACCTTCAGGATAACCGAGATAGCAATCTTCAGTGTAGGAAGCCGAGTAGCAGCAGTCCATGATCTTGTTGCCAGTCAAGTTGCTGCAAGCCGAGCCAGACATCACTTCTTGCTCGGTGTAGGGACCCCACATGCAGAAGTCAATGTCTCTGGTAGTGGACGGGTTGTTCGGGTCGTGGCCTTCCATGTGGATAACGAATGGGCCACCGGTATGTATTCTCATGTGGTAGAATGAAGGATTGTAGGAGCTACCAATACAACCATCATCCATACCAGGCTCGTTAGCCGTGTTGCTCGTGCTAGCAGCCTCAAACGTAATCGTTTCTGACGTGCAGAACGGCAGTGAGTTGACGCAATGGTCGTTATCAACTCTGGCGTTGCTCATCAGCACATCCATCATGACCGAGGTAAGGTTGTAGGAAGACACACTGCTCTTCCAACCATTAATACGATCATCGATGTCAACCTTGCTCAGCAGGTCGAAGTCGGCGATAGCGTTTTGATAGACCGATTCAAACTCATTCATGAAGTTGCTGTTGGCAACATTCGAGGTGAGGACAAATTGGCCATATTCCTCTTCAGGAACCAGCGTAAAGCGACTGTCATTGCTGAGCTTGGAGAGCATGTAAACTCTGAAGTTAACATTGTCGAGAGCGAAGAAGTTCAGCATAACGCCGTCTTCAGCATATTGAGTGTAGAACTCACCACCCTTGGCAAAGTTCAGACCACCCTTCGTACCAGCAGTCAGCTCGATGTCATCGACATTCAAGATGAACATGTCGGTGCAGTTGAAGTGACGGATACCGATGTACTTCTGACCAGCGTAGGCGCTCAGGTCAACAGTGTAGTGGTACCAGTTGCCTTGTGCACGGTTGTTACCGCCACGACCATAGCTCATGACATCACCACCAGCCTTGGCAGTCATTGTCCACTCCTGAACCATAGTCCAGTTGCTCGTACCGTTGTCGGAGATGGCCACACCGAAGTGCTCGGCAGCCCACGAGGCATCCTGAGCGCAAGCCCAGAAGCTGAAGGTGGAACCAGCAGCAAGGGTCACCTGAGGCGAAACGAGGAAGTTGTCAGGAGTCAAGGCATAGCCAAGACCATTGGCATAGGAACCAGAGATCACATAGTGAGCGGAGCTGTTATGGCCAGTGCCTTCCAGGTTCACGCCGCTGTTGTGATACACGCCAGGATTCATGCTCGAAACCCAGGTATAGCCGTCGCCATCAGCGTCAACAGTCGTCCAACCGGCAGGAATACCAGTGTCGAAGTTCTCGTTGAAGGTGCTGCCAGGACCGCCGGGGCCAGGACCAGGAGTTGAACCACCATAGGGGTTGAAGCCGTGTTCAAACACCCATTCGATGTGGTTACCTTGAGCGCTGGCTTCGACGCTAACTTCATCAACAGGTCCCCAGTGATCGCAAGGTTCGTAAACCCATTCAACAGGATCGCTCCACGCGCTCAGACCAGTGCTGTACATACAAGCAACCTTGCAGAGGTAGTGTTCACCTTCGACAAGCGGTGCGTTGTAAGGTTCGTTGGTTGACAGCTGGCAGAACGGATGTACGGTGTTGTGGTTGAAGATCGGCACATCGTCGATGCTGGTGCACATCACCTTATAATATTCAAGATGACGGTCCTCGCTCTTGGCACCGCTAGTCAGTTCGATGTCATCAACATTCAGGATGAACATGTCGGTGCAGTTGAAGTGACGGATACCGATGTACTTCTGACCGGCGTATGAGCTCAGGTCAACAGTGTAGTGATACCAGTTGCCTTGTGCACGGTTGTTACCGCCACGACCATAGCTCATGACATCGCCACCAGCCTTGGCAGTCATCGTCCACTCCTGAACCATTGTCCAGTTGCTCGTACCATTGTCGGAGATGGCCACACCGAAGTGTTCGGCAGCCCATGAAGCATCCTGAGCGCAAGCCCAGAAGCTGAAGGTGGAACCGGAGGCAAGGGTCACCTGAGGCGAAACGAGGAAGTTGTCAGGAGTCAAGGCATAGCCAAGACCATTGGCATAGGAACCAGAGATCACATAGTGAGCGGAGCCGTTATGGCCAGTGCCTTCCAGGTTCACGCCGCTGTTGTGATACACGCCAGGATTCATACTCGAAACCCAAGTATAACCGTCGCCGTCAGCGTCGACAGTCGTCCAACCGGCAGGCATGCCAGCGTCGAAGTTCTCGCTGAAGGTGCTAGCGTTGCCACCACCTTGGCCGCCACCGCCGCCACCAGGAACGTTAGCCTCATCCCACATGGCCCAGCCAGTGCGAGAGACATAAACATTCTGGACACCGTAGAGAATCTCAATCATCACATAACGGAGATCGGTATTCTCCCAGATGCTGACAGTGTCATCAATGGGTTCATAGCCATCGTGACGAATCTTGATGGCATATTCACCACGACGGAAGGTCTCGAATGCATAGAAGCCGCTCTCATCGAGGACAAGCTGTCCGACAGGATAGTTCTGTTGTTCAACTTCGTTCAGGTTGGTGAAGTCAACGGTAGTGCCTTCCGGGCTATCAGCGCTGTTGAGCAGCACATTCACAGTGACATTATCAAGGTACATATCCTTGTCGAGGCATCTCGACCACACAATCACGCTCTCGCGAGGCTCTTGGATCGGTTCGGTGCCAGGACCATAACCACCGTTATTGTTACCGCCGCCGCTACCAGTGGTAGTGAAGGTGACATCATCAACGAAGAAGGCGTCACCCGTCGGGTTCACGGTGCTGTCCTTCTTGTATTCCCAAGTGAAGGTGTGGGTACCAGCGGTAACTGGTAAGACAACGTTCTCCCATTGCTGGTGATTACCATAGTCTATCATAAGTACGCCATCAATATAGAATCTGCACTTATCCCAGTTACTTGAGTCGCTACCTTCACCCCAGAAACCGCCGAGGAAGCTGACGGTGCCGGATTCGGTATAGGTCACTGTAGTACTAATGGAAGAAGTAGAGCTGGCTACTCCGCCATTGCCACTCTTGATGCAGTAAGTACCGTTGTATCCTGCATAAGCATTGCTGACAACAGTCCAAGGATACGTGGCATCATTGGTCCAGTCAGCAGGAATCTGACCATTCTCAAAGTCGAAGACCTGGTCGCGGTTGGCCATCTCAGGATTAATTGCAATAGGCTCAGACCAGCTGATTTCGCCTTCAATCTCTTCGCCACGGTTGCCGCTATAGACGCAACCAACACCCCACTTGTACACGCCAGGAGCGGCATCCGGCCAGCTCACGTCGATGTAGAGGGTATCGAGAAGTTCGCAAGCAAGAACGACAGTATTCTCCTCAGTGTAAGGACCATCGTTGTAGCAGTTCGTGCGATACACTCTGTAGTGCAAGAAGGAACGATCAAGAGCTGTCATGCCCTTGCTAGGTTCACCGATGGTGATGTCATCAACGTCGAGGTAGAACATGTCGCTGCAGTTGAAGTGACGGATGGCCACATAACCCATGCCGCTGTAGGCGCTCAAGTCAACGGTGTATTCATACCAGTTGCCTTGTGCACGACCGCTACGGCTGTTACGAACGGGTTTGCCATTGTCAGCAGGTGCGGCCTTGGCACTCATCGTCCATTCTTGAACCATGCTGAAGGAGCTCGGGTTGGTGTTGGTCGTCGAAACGGCAACGCCAAAGTGCTCAGCAGCATAGCTGGCATCCTGAGCGCAAGCATAGAATCTCAAAACACCACCGAGTTGCACCTGAGGCGAAACAAGGTAGTTGTCAGGATAGAGGATACCGGTGCTGTTGCTGTAGCTCTGTGAGAGCACGCAGTCGTTGGAGTCGTTGTGGCCGTAACCAGTGCTCATAATCTCACTGGCCACATACCAACCATAACCGTCGCCATCGGCATCGACTGAAGTCCAGCCCTGCATGGTGCTGTTATCGAAGTCGTAAGTCATGCCCGGGAGAGCAGGTTCAGATCTTCTGTAGAAGGTGATGTAGTCGACATAGAAGCAGTCATCGTTGCTGTTAACGCTACCATCTTTAGTGTATCTCCACTGGAAGATGTGGTCACCAGCTGTGATGTCGAAGGTCTTCTCACTCCAGGTACCGTTACCAGAATAGTTGCCCTTCTCGACGCCGTCGATGAAGAACCTACCATAGTCGTAATTGCTCTCGCTGGAGATCTTTCCGAAGAAGCTCATGACACCATCGCTCGGGATGTTCACCGTCACAGTCATGTTGCTCACCACATTGGCCACGCCAGCGCCACCGCTCTTCATGCAGTAAGTGCCTTCATACGGGTTGTTGGTGGTGATGCTCCAAGGATAGTTATTATCAAGCTGCCAATCGAATTTGCTGAAGTCGCCAGTTTCGAAAGGTTCGATGATTTCCTCACCGGGCAGGCCGCAGCCCCAGATCACCTTCACATATGGAGAGTTGACATCCGTCGAGTCAGGATAGTATTGGGCAACAACCGAGCAAGGTGTGTAGAAGTTCTCGTCGAGCATATAGTCGACAGGAGAGGTCATGTTGTTGTAGGTGATAGCAATCGGGTTGCCTTGGACGGGGGCATCGATGGGCTGGTAGCCGTTGCAAGCGGCAGAGCCGTCGTAGCTGCCAGTATAGATGTGGCCCGTGTAGTAACCTTGACCATCAGTCGTGAAGGTGTAGGTGTGCGAGTCACCAAACTCATCCTCACCCACCATCGTAACGGTGGCATTAGCGATGCCAGTCGTACCGTCTTGCTCATAAACGTGACCTTCCACGTTGCCATAGCCAGACACTCTAACGGTAATAGGATCTGAAGGATTGCTTTCTCCTTCATCATAAATAGCAGTCACATAATAGGTGTAGCCATTCATGTTATAGGCCAAAAGCTCATCGGTGAAAGTGGTGTGACCGATGTTGTTCACCTGAGTCTCACCAACCTTCACGCCATCACGATAGATGAAGTATTGACGATAGGTACGGTCGACAACAGCGTTCCAGTGAAGAACGACATGTTCATCGTTGAACACGGTGTAGTCTTCAGCAGTGAGGTTGGTCGGGATATTGAGGTGGGTGGTGAATCCCCAAACCGGGCTGCTCACGCCTTCGGGGCAACCATCGTTGTTGAACTCGACATGCCAGAAGTAGTTGGTGTTGTTCCAAAGGTTGCGCACCGTATAGCTGTTGGCCATATTACGGGTGAAGCTACCATCCTCAGGGAACATAATAGTCTGGACGTGATTCGGATCCGGATAATAGGTGGAACCGAAGACCAGACGCCAACCCGTGGCGTATTCAGGAACCATCCAACGCAAGGTGACGCTACCGGGTTCGATTTCATCATCGTTGTCGGCAGGAGTCGGGTTGAAGGCAAAGCCTTCAGCATCGATGGCCGGGCAAGGCATTTCATCCAAATTGATGTAGACCGTGTAGTCGGGTTGTGTAGCAGAGGCAACTAAATAATAAGTGCCAGGAGTCAAAGGCAGGTTGGTGATGACGGGACCAGCGCTGACCTCTGCGGCAAACTCACCAGGAGTAGGATTGGCATTCGGGTCAGGCGTATCGGTACGTCCACCGCCCTTCAGGATGACGTTGGCACGGTTCGTGGCTGAAGTATACATACTGTAGGATGTGGTCAAAGCATCGTATACCTCATAGTCATCATAGTCGTAGCACATGGCAGTGAAGCCCGGGTTGTGGGTCTGCCACTGCACGCTGCCTTGCCATGCACCATTCAGTCTCTGGCAAACAACCAACACGTTGCTGTGTCCATCCCATGAGAAAGTACCCTCATTAAAGACAAACTCGTTCCATTCACCAGCCACAGGAAGCACGCCGTTACCAGTATAGACGAGAGTCATACCAGCAGTGGTATGCGAAGTGGCCGTCAAAGCCTCATCACCGACATTTGCCATCCAGATGCTGATGTTGTTCTGGGGTGTCGTGCAAGTCGTTGAGTAGACATACCAGCTCAAGCTAGTCATCGGAGCAGAAGTCGCTCCAGCCTCGGCCAACTCTGAAGCAAGGTAAAGGTTCTCGCTGAGAGAGTAATTCCAAAGGGTATGGAATGGGAAATAGGTCGAAGTAGTGGTGCCTTCACCGATCTGAGCCTCAAATGGGGCACCGCCGCCGCTGCCACCGTTACCGGAAGCACTCAGACCTTGGTAGTTATTGTCGGCCATGGGACCGCCTTGGCCGTAGAAGTCCTCGGTGTAGAGAGCCACCTTGCCATTTTGGGCATTTTCATCAACATGAGCATTGATGATCATATCGTTCTCAATCTTGAACTTGTAGACAGCGTCCACACCTTCCTCGATTTCGGGGAAAGGCAAGGTATAGTCATTATGCAGTTCGGTGGGAGTAATCTGAGAAGGAATGCCAGCATAGGTGAAACCATTTTCAACGGTGCCAAAATCTTTGGCCTTCTCCCAGACATCGGGAATCTCGGGAGCGTAAAGCTCAACCGTGATAGGCCAGATGTGGGCGGCACGGTCACCTTCGGTGATGGCCACAAACTGACGATCGATCAAACCAGCTTCAGTACTGTTGGTCGTCAGCATCAGGTCAACGTCTTCATCGCGGACCACCTGGAAAGGCAGGTCTTCACCAGTGACGTTGAACAAACCGTCGCTCGGCGTGAAGTCGAGAATGTTGACAGTGTAGGTAGCACCTTCGGTGTACATGGTGAAGTTGAAAGGCTCCATCCAAGCACCGGCAGGGCGAATGCCAAGATTCAACTCATCGATGACTTCAACATCGCCGTTCATGTACTTCACATGGAGCTGGTCAACGGTACCACCGCCGCCACCGCCGCCGCCACCAGTATAGGTGAAGGTGGTTTGGGGCAGGAAGTTGCGCTGAGAAGGAGTAATGGCTTCAAGGCTGCTGTAGCTGTAGCCTTGCACAGAAGCGTCGCTCACCGTCTCACCATACCAAGTGGAAGACACATAGCTGCCTTTAACGGTGTTATAAACACCGATGAGCAGATTGCCTCCATTGTAGTGGTAAGGTGTGGCGAACGTGACGTTCATTTCTCCGCCACTAATACCCAATGCGCCTTCGTAAACAATGGTACCAGGACCATTGAAAGCGCTAATCGAGGCATCGCCCACTTCGGTCAAGAAGACCTGGAAGTCAGCATTGCCCCAGCTCACGCTCGACTGAGAAGCATAAAACTTCATGGCTGTGATATCGCCGTTGGCCATAGCGGTAAGCTCGGCCGCAGGCATCACAAACTCAGCCTTGAGGTAAGCGTCGGCATAAAAGCCGTAAACTGGCACGTAACTGCTGGTAGCTGTACCCTCGTGTACGGTCAGTTCATCTGCTCTCACAAAGCCAGTAACAGCAAGCAAGAGCATCATCATCAAAGAAAATACTTTCTTTTTCATAATGAAGAATTTTGGTTAATAAATAAGTGAATTGATTTGTTTCTTTGTGTGTAAATGAGAAACGCACCAGTGCCAAATGGCATGGTGACAGCATTTTTGCTAGGCATTGTGGTAAAAAAAGAATGCATAGTAAACGCGTTTAACATTTTGTCGACACCTATAAGACGCGCGAGGGGCGTTTTACCCTTAGTCGTAAATGCATTTTTTTAAAAAAAAGTGCAAAAAAATGGGAAAGGCGATTGTCTTTCCCATTTTTGCGTCTTTAGTAGGTCAAATCCACTTCACTAGCGGGAAGTCTTGCCGATGTGGCAACATGGTGTTGGTAGGATACACTCTGAAAGTGAAATCGTATACGCCGGCACGCGTAATCGGCACTTTAATGTAGTATTTCACCCAGCCGTCGCCTGAGTCGACAAGCTTCATCTTATAGACGGAGGTGATTTCATCCACCATATCGTTGTTCTTCTTGCCGAAAAGCAACTCGATGGCCAAGTCGCCAGGCTCAAGGTCGGGCGTGAGCAACGTGATTTCAGCGATGAACTGCTCGCCAAATGTTAACGGGCGCACGTTGGTATCGGGCAAAATCAATGACTTCACCTCCACCTTGTCCCAGTTGTTGCGTACCCGCGTCTTCCACGCATTGATCTCAAAGGCCTTCTTGTAACGGTTGGCCCGCATCCAGTTGGTCCGCTCAATGAGCTTGTTGTAATACTGCTCAAAGTAGTCGTCCATCATGCGTTTCATCGTGAAGCGCGGTGAAATCTCGTTGAGGCACTTCTTCATAGCCGCCACCCAACCTGTGGGCACTTCATGTACGTTACGGGCATAATAGAGCGGAACGATTTCATTTTCAAGCGTGTTGTAAATCGTTTCTGCATCCATCTCATCCTGATAACGCTGATCCTGATATGTGCGCTTCTCCTGAATAGCCCAGCCAGCATCGGGACGGTAACCTTCAGCCCACCAACCATCCAGCACGGAGAAGTTAAGCACGCCATTCATCACAGCCTTCTCGCCACTGGTGCCAGAAGCTTCAAGTGGACGCGTCGGCGTGTTGAGCCATACATCCACTCCACTGGTCAAACGGCCACCGAGCTCCATATCGTAGTTGCTGACAAACAAAATCTTACCGACAAACTCTGGACGGCGCGAGATGTCGATGATCATCTTAATCAGGTCTTGACCAGCCTTGTCGTTGGGGTGAGCCTTACCGGCAAAGAGGAAGATAACGGGACGCTTCGGGTCGTTAACCAACTGCGACAGACGCTCCAAATTACCAAACAGCAAGTGGGCGCGCTTATAGGTGGCAAAACGACGGGCGAAGCCAACAATTAAAGCATTCTCGTTCAAGTTGTTGACAGTCTGCATAATCAGTTTAGGACTTTCCTGACGCTGACGCATGTCTTCCTTGATCTTTTCCGAAAGATAAGCTATCAACTCATGCTTCAATTGCTTCCGGATGTCCCAGATTTTTTCATCAGGCACCTCGTTGATTTGTTCCCACATCTTCACATCCGACTGGTTGTCGATGTAATCAGAGCCAAAGGTCTCCTTGTAGAGCCGTTGCCACAGGCGGTTGCTCCACGTAGGCAGATGTACGCCATTGGTAACATAACCGATATGATTCTCTTCTGCGAAATAGCCTGGCCACAGCGACTGGAACATCTCCCTCGACACGCGGCCATGGATCTTACTCACGCCGTTCACCTCTTGGCTGAGGTTGGTGGCCAGCACGCTCATCGAGAACTTTTCATTCGGGTTATTGGGGTTGAAACGGCCCAAGCCCATGAAACATTCCCAGCTGATATTCATACGGTTGGCATAGTGTGGCATATAGGTACGAATGAGATGCTCTTCGAAAGCATCGTGACCTGCTGGCACAGGCGTGTGAGTCGTGAACAAGGTCGATGCCCTGACCAACTCAAGCGCGACATCAAAGTCGAGGTTATGCTTGTTGATATACACGCGCAAACGCTCCAAACCACTGAAGGCCGCGTGACCTTCATTGCAGTGATAAACCGTTGGTTTCAGGCCAATTGCCTCAAGCAGACGGATGCCACCCACACCGAGGAACATCTCCTGCTTAATGCGCATCTCACTGTC
The DNA here is from genome assembly GCA_017553785.1 of Muribaculaceae bacterium. Lineage (GTDB taxonomy): Bacteria > Bacteroidota > Bacteroidia > Bacteroidales > Muribaculaceae > Sodaliphilus. The sequence goes on from JAFZKD010000079.1 coordinate 20,512, forward strand.
GCCGCCATAGAGTCGGCTGGTGATGCCACGGTCTTCGGGTGAATTCTCCTCGATGTCGGTATCCAAGAGGTACAGCCCTACCCTACCCACATTAACGCGCCATGCCTTGGCATAGACTGAACGGCCCGGGAAGGCAATGCTCACCTTCACCCATTCGCCTTTCTCATTGAACACAGGTTGTAGCGGTAACTGCGAGAATTTCTGAGGGATGTATTCGGCGCGTTGTTCGCCAGAGACGGAAATTTCCTGGGCAAAATAGCCGTAACGATATAGCAGACCGATACCCACCATATTGGCATTCGAGTCGGAGGCTTGTTTCATGTAATCGCCAGCCAAAATGCCGAGACCGCCCGAATAAATCTTAAGGCTCTTCATCAGGCCATATTCCATGCTGAAATAGGCGATGAGATCCTTCTGCTTCGTTGGCTGCGCCATGTATTGCTTGAACTGGTCATAAACCTTGTTCAGACGCTCCACAAAGTCTTTGTTATTCTCCAATGCCTTGATCTGCTCCACTGAAAGGTTGCCCATCAATGCGACAGGATTCTGCTCCGTGGTTTTCCAAGCCTCTGGGTCGATGCTCTCAAACAGCTCGACAGCATCTACATTCCAACACCACCAGATGTTGCGTGAAAGCTCTTCAA
>JAFZKD010000080.1 GCA_017553785.1 Muribaculaceae bacterium
CCTCACCAAACTACAAAAACTCGGCATCATGTACGGACATCAGGACGACCCATTCTATGGCATCACTTGGGAGTGGGAGCAGGGCCGTTCCGACACCTATGACCTTGTTGGCGACTATCCTGCTGTGATGGGATTTGACTTGGGCGGCATCGAGATGGGAGACGACAAGAACCTGGATTCAGTACCGTTCAATTGGATTCGTGAAGAAATCATCAAGCAATATGAGCGTGGCGGTATCGTAACGCTGTCATGGCATCCGCGCAATCCCATGTTGGGCACCACCGCTTGGATTGAGAGTGACATCAAGTCGTTTGAGGCAGCAAAGCCTTATCTCGAGAAAACTGGTCAGCTCGGTCTTGTCCTCGATCCCAAGAGCACGGTAAAGGAGATTCTGCCAGGTGGCAAGGGCCACAACAAGTTCATGACTTGGCTCAAACGTGTGGAGGTATTCATACTCTCACTCACCGACAAGGACGGCAAGCCTGTTCCTGTTATCTTCCGTCCCTGGCATGAGTACAACGGCGGATGGTTCTGGTGGGGCAAGGGCAATTGCACCGACGAGGATTTCCTGCGCTTGTGGAATCTTACACAAGATTATCTCAATAAGAGCCTGTCCGAGTCCATCGTGTGGAGTTGTTCGCCCAACTTGGGTGTCAATCCGCAGGAATTCTATAACCGTTGGCCTGGTGACGAGCGTGTTGATTTGTTAGGTCTTGACGCCTATCAGTGGGGTACCGAGGAAGATTTTGTCAAACAATGTAATGCCGATATGGACTTCTTGAATGCCTACGCTCGGGAGCATGGCTTATTACTGGCATTCACCGAGTGCGGCTACAAGAATTCGCCCAATGCCATCTGGTGGAGCCGCGTGTTGCTACCCATCATGGAGAAACACCATCCCTGCTATTTTTTGCCATGGCGCAACTTCAAGCGTGAGCACTTTGGCGCAGCGCCTGGCATCGCCACAGCCGATGATTTCAAGCAAATGGCAAAGGAAAAGAAAATCCTCTTTGTCAAGGACATCAAGAAGGTGAAGTAATTTAATAGTTATTCCATAACAAAGAAAGCCTGCAGCACAGTTTGCCGGCTTTCTTTGTTGATGAATATTTACATCCAGAAGTATTCTTTCTGGTTTATTCTGTAGTGATATTTAAAGTTCCGGACTTTAGACCGTCGCTGCTGCAGTTCAGTTGAAGGGCAGCAGGAGTATGTCCGCTCTGGATGAGTATCTGGGCCAGTCCGTTGAATGCCGGGATTTGAAATGTGTGGCAGTCCGGCTCATTGGGATGGTCGGGGCCAAGGAAGGAGGGGTCTCCATTGCCAACACCCAAAATGCGACCGTCTCCTTCAAGTGAGCAGGTCAGCATGGGGCAGGCATCAGGAACTATACGTCCTTTGTTGTCCTGAATCTCAACGGTTACAATGGCTACATCGCGTCCATCAGCGGTAATGAGTTGGCGGTCTGTTGTCAGCACAATTTTTGTCGCAGGATTGGTGGTCTCGACAGTTTGTTTCAAGATGCGCTTTCCGTTCTTGTATCCTATGGCAACTACGCGGCCTGGTTGATAGACTGCTGTCCATTTCAGGTGACCGTTCTTGGGCATCGCCTGTCGACCCAGTTTCTTGCCGTTCACGGTCAACTCCACTTCATCACAGTTGCTGTAGGCCCAAATCTCCACTTCCTGGCCTTCATGGCCTTGCAGGTTCCAGTGAGGGAAGATATGCAGCACGGGCTCGCTGGTCCACCATGCTTTAAGATAGCTGGCCTCGTCTTTGGGAAATCCGCAATAGTCAAGAATGCCGAATTCCGAGTCATGGGCGGGATAAGACAGGGGATTGGGCTCGCCTCGGTAGTCAAACCCCGTCCAGTAGAAGAGGCCTGCCGCCCAAGGACGTTCATCATAGAATTTCAATCCGCGCTCAATCACGTTCTCCACCCCTGGCTGCGTGCCACGGTTGATGCTGACCATGTGGCCGGGCTGGTCAGGTGAGTCAAAATAGACACCACGCGTGCCGCAGCCGGTGGTTTCTTCAGTGCCCACGATTTTCCATGAGGGGTTGGCTTTCTTACGGTTATCCACATCGTTTTGTGCGATATAGTTGAATCCCACCACATCGAGTCCCTTTATCAATTCAAACCCTCCGGCATTGGCCATTGTTGAATGGCGTGTGGGGTCGAGCAGGCGGGTATATTCACGCATGGCGGCTGCTATGCGTGTGCCTTGAATGGTATTCTCCATGCCCCATTCTTCGTTGCCGTCGCTCCACAGGACAATCGACGGGTGGTTGCGGTCGCGCTTAATCATGTTTTCCAGCAGCCTCAGGTGCTCGGTATTGATGCCTGAAAGCCTGTTTTCGTCAATGACGAGTATGCCCTCGCGGTCGCAGATGTCAAGTTGAGCAGGCGTCATCGGGTTGTGGGATGCACGATAGGCATTGCAGCCCAATTTCTTTAGCTGCTTGATGCGCCACGCCATGAGTGCCTCGGGAATTGCGGCTCCCACGCCGGCATGGTCCTGATGCATGTTCACGCCCTTGAGCTCGACCTCTTTTCCGTTGAGCAGAAATCCTCGGTCGGCGTCAAACTCCACATCACGGATGCCCGTTGTTGTCATGTAAACATCGGTCACCAGTCCGTTCACTTTGACGGTCGTTTCCACTTGATACAGATAGGGGTCGCTGATGCTCCACAGATGCGGTCGGTCAAGCGTCAGCATTTGTTTGCAGTCGCTAGTCTGTTTGCCTTTCAGGTCAAGTGATGCAGTGTTTGTCCTGCCCACTTCGTTACCTTGAGCATCGAGCAGTCGGTGTTCTACGGTACACGTTTGTGGTTCCAAGGAATGATTGTTCACCTCGGTATCTACATGAATGGTCGCCGAGGTGTAAGGGGCTTTGAGGTCGGCATAGACAAAGGTGCCGAATGGGGCTACACTGACAGCAGCCGACTTGATGAGCCATGCGTCACGATAGATGCCGGCTCCTTCATAGAACCAGCCCTCTTCGAGCGTTGCGTCGGCTCGTACACAAACAAGATTCTCACCGCCATAGTTTACATATTCGGTCACATCATACACCTGAGTGGCATAGCCGCTGGGTTCGGTACCCATATAGAAGCCGTTGAACCATACGCGGGCATTGCGGAAGATGCCG
>JAFZKD010000081.1 GCA_017553785.1 Muribaculaceae bacterium
GAGAGGTCAACATGGCCGACGTCAACGCCATCATCGAAATGATATTAACTCAATAATAAATCATGAAAACGACAAAAAAACTATTGACACTGCTGATGGCGATGACCCTAATGGGAGGTTTTGTCGCTCAGGCACAGGATGCTCCCGAGCGCAGTCTGTCGCTTGAACTATTTGGAGCGCAAAACACTGTCGGCATCAACTACGACAGCCGTTTCAAGGGTAACCACGGACTGGGTTACCGCGTGGGTGTAGGCTATGGTTATAGCGAGACCAGCACAATCGCAAGCAGCTCTTATGCCTTACAGGGAATTGCCGTTCCCATCGAGATCAACTATCTGTTCGGTAAAGGCAGACACAAGTTAGAACTGGGCTTTGGAACCAGTTTGGGCTATTATTACGAGAAATGCCATGTGTGGACCTCTGTCGGCCCTGCTCCTGGCGATGTTGGCGGACCACCATACTTTGGTTATGCCGATTACTATAAGAAAGTGACCCACAACACGTTTGGCTATTTCGTGTTCGGCAACATCGGATACCGACTGCAAACCAACCGCGGCTTCTTGTTCCGGGCCGGCTTTACACCGTCGTTCAATTTCGGTGACCAATATGGCATCCACCGCAAGTGGTATTACCCCTATGTGAGCTTCGGCTGGAGATTATAACAAGGCAAAATGTGATTATTTGCTGGTCTCGGTAATTGCTATTAACTACGCAGATTGGGCTTATTGTTATTTAACGAGTTAACGACCTAACAAAACAGCGCTATGATACGACTTCTTATATCATTCGTATTGAATTTGTGCCTGGCTATTGTTTCGATGACGGCTTGGTCGCAGAACCTGATCTTGGAGCAGGAGGAACCCGATGACGAGATTGCGGTGGTGGGCTACTTCTGCAAGAACGACACGATGACCTATAGGCAGACGCACAACAAATACAAGATTCATGAGGGCGACACGACAGTCAGTGAGTCCTATGTAGAGGAGTTCATGATTGTTGTGACCGACTCGACCAACGACGGCTACAAGATGAAGTACGTCCCGCTGAGTTTCACCCTTCATGATGCTGATACCGTCACAGCCATTATGACCAGTGCCATGAGTCAGTTGATGCAGTCGGTCGTGTGCGAATTCACGACCGATGAGTTGGGACAGCTCAAGAGCATTACCAACTGGCGAGAGATTCGCGACAAACTCAAGAAAGGCGTCAAGGCCACTTGCGACACGTTGTACACGACCATCCCCGACCTGGACAGCATCATGCCACGCAAGTCGCTGGAGAACATTTTGTTGCTTCATTTCTCCACCGAGGAGGGCATCCGCAACTCATACGAGGAGTTAGAGAATCTCTTTGGAATTCACGGCACCATCCTGGAAATCGGAGACAAGGAAGTGGAAACCGAGGAACAGGGTTATCCGCAGCACATATCCGCCAGGATCGGATACACCACCATCGAGGATGAGGAGGACGATTTCGAAGGCGATTACGCCATCTCAACGCATTCAACCACGATTATTCCAGTTGAGGATATGATGGATTTGGGATTTGGTGCGCTTGCAATGATGATGAGCGACATGGTCAACGATAGCCTCGATGCCGTGCGAGACCAAATTGTTGATTCACTGAAGATGGCAAAACCGAATGGGGCCGAGATCATACTCAAAGAGTATTGCGGCTTCTTCTTAAACGGATGGCCCAAAGAGTATTACTACGAGAAAACTATCGACCTCGGAATCGGTCAGAACATCGAGACCCGATACATCGAGTGGGTTTCCCGCAACTGGAACATCTACATCCGTGAAGACGAACCAACCGATAACAAAGAGATATAATTCACCACGATATGAAAAAGA
>JAFZKD010000082.1 GCA_017553785.1 Muribaculaceae bacterium
AGGTCGCGCGTCAGGTCGCCGATGCTCGTCTTCAGTCCCAAGGCAGAGGGCATGAGCATCTGCTGGCCGTCGAGCGTGGCGCTATAGTATAAGCGTCCGCCAGTATTGCTGATGGTCACCTGTAATTTGCCGTCGGGTGAAGAAACAGTAACGTCATCAGCAAATAAAGGTAAAAAGGTAAAAAGGTAAAAAGGTAAGACCCATTTCCTAATACCGATACCCTTCAAAAATAAACATTTCATAACTTTCATTGATTTAAAATGGGCACGAACTATTTCCGTGCCCCAATTTTTATAGTTTTTACCTTTTTACTTTTTAAAGCAGGTTTTCGCGCTCTATGTCCTTGAAATACTTGTAGGTGCTGACCTTCAGCTCGTCGGCAGCATCCTCGTCGCTGACGATGATACCATGCTCGTGCATCTGCAGGGCACTGATGGTCCACATGTGGTTCACGGCACCCTCGATGGCTGCCTGAAGGGCACGGGCCTTGGCGTGGCCGTTGACGAGGATCATCACCTCGCGGGCAGCCATGACGGTACCCACGCCCACGGTGAGTGCGGTCTTGGGCACTTTGTTCACGTCGCCGTCGAAGAAACGGCTGTTAGCGATGATGGTGTCGCGGGTTAGTGTCTTCTGGCGGGTTAATGAGGTGAGCGACGAGCCAGGCTCGTTGAACGCGATATGGCCGTCGGGGCCCACGCCACCCATAAACAAGTCGATGCCCCCAACGGCCTGAATACGCGCCTCATATTCCTCACACTCCTTCAACACATCCGGTGCGTTGCCGTTAAGGATATTCACGTTTTCGGGCTTGATATCGATGTGCGAGAAGAAGTTCTTCCACATGAACGAGTGGTAACTCTCGGGGTGATCCTCGGGCAAGTTGCAATACTCATCCATGTTGAAGGTGATGACATTTTGGAACGACACCTGTCCTGCCTTATTCATCTTGATGAGTTCACTGTACATGCCCAGCGGGGAACTACCGGTAGGGCAACCCAGTTTGAAGGGCTTATCGGGTGTAGGATTAGCTTCATTGATACGTTTTGCCACATAGTTTGCGGCCCATTTTGATACTCGTTCGTAATTCGGTTCAATGATCAGTCTCATAATTCTTGATTTTGAATAGATTAATCTTTAATGGGGGCAAAGTTACTCCAAATCTCACAATTATCCATAAAAAATTGTAACTTTGCACCCAAATTCGACACATCAAATGGACAACAAACGACCACTCATCCTCATCAGCAACGATGACGGCTACAACTACAACGGTATACGTTCACTCATCAAGGTGGCAAGAACGCTGGGCGACGTGTTTGTTGTGGCTCCGGCCGTGCATCAGAGCGGCATGTCAAGCGCCATCACGTTTGTCAACCCTGTGCGCACCATCAAGGTGACTGAAGAGCCTGGATTCACCGTATATCTCGCGACAGGAACGCCCGCCGATTGCGTGAAACTGGCACTGAGCCAACTCATGGCCGACCGCATGCCCGATGTAGTGCTCGCCGGTATCAACCACGGCTTCAACAGTGGCCTGAACACGCTGTACAGCGGAACGATGGCCTGCGTCTTTGAAGGCATTTTGCACGGCGTGCCGTCGGTGGCATTCTCCTTTGGCGATTACAGCTCCGATGCCGACACCAGCGTGTGTGAAGAGGTGGTCCACCACGTCACCAAACGCGTCCTGGAACGCGGACTACCCAAGGACGTATGCCTGAACGTGAACATCCCGCATGTGGATGGCACTTTCAAGGGCATGAAAGTGACCACCGGCGACATGGGTCGTTGGGTCAACGAGTGGGAACACCGTGTGGATCCCACAGGACGCGACTATTACTGGCTGACCGGAGAGTTTGAATTGGCCGACAAGGGCGAAGGCTTAACCGACTATTATTGGCTCGAACGAGGCTATGTGACGGTCACTCCCACCCACGTGGACCAGACCGATTTCGCCTCGATGGCCGCTATCAGCGACCTGCTGCTGTAAACCTCATCAAGACGACTACACATTAATAATATATATAAACGACACGAGAATGGAACGAAAAGTTAGAGTGCGCTTTGCGCCTTCACCCACAGGACCGCTGCACATCGGCGGCGTGCGCACGGCGCTGTACAATTACCTGTTTGCACGTCAACACGGCGGTGATATGATCCTGCGCATCGAGGACACCGACAGCACACGCTTTGTGCCCGGCGCCGAAGAGTATATCAACGAGGCGCTGCAATGGCTGGGCATCGGTATAGACGAAGGAGTGCGCGAGGGCGGCAACTATGGTCCCTACAAGCAGAGCGAGCGCCGTGATTTGTACCGCAAGTACACACAGCAGCTCCTTGATGCGGGGAAAGCCTACTACGCTTTTGACACCCCCGAGGAACTGGAGACCAAGCGTCAGGAAATCAAGAACTTCCAGTATGACGCACACACTCGTGGCATGATGCGCAACTCCATTTCCCTGCCTGCCGACGAAGTAAAGGCCCTCATGGAGAGCGGTGCCAAATGGGTGGTGCGCTTCCGCATCGAGCCCGACCAGGATGTCGTGGTTCATGACCTGCTGCGAGGCGACGTGACCATCAATTCGTCAATCCTCGATGACAAGGTGCTCTACAAGAGCGCTGATGACCTGCCCACCTATCATCTGGCCAACATTGTTGATGACCACCTGATGGAAGTGTCACACGTCATCCGCGGCGAGGAATGGTTGCCCAGCGCTCCATTACACGTGCTGTTATACCAGGCCTTTGGCTGGGAGGACACCATGCCCGCGTTCGTTCATCTGCCACTGCTGCTCAAACCTGACGGAAAGGGCAAATTGAGCAAGCGAGACGGTGACAGGCTGGGATTCCCCGTCTTCCCCCTCGATTGGAACGACCCCAAGAGCGGCGAGCGTTCCAGCGGCTACCGCGAGGCCGGTTACCTGCCACAGGCTGTGGTCAACTTCCTGGCCTTGCTGGGATGGAACCCTGGCGACGACCGTGAGATTTTCTCCATGGAAGAACTCATCAAGGAATTCTCCATCGACCACTGTTCAAGAAAGGGCGCCAAGTTTGACTTCGAGAAGGGAAAGTGGTTCAATCACGAGTACCTGATGAACATGGACAACACCGAACTGGCGGCATTGTTCAAACCCATCCTGAAAAAACACGACGTTGATGTGTCTCAATACAGCGACGAATTCATCGCCGAGGTGGTCGATCTGGTCAAGAGCCGCGCCAACTTCGTGGGCGAACTCTGGGACCAGGCGGGTTTCTTCTTCACCCGTCCGACGGAATACAGCGAGAAGGATATCCGCAAACGCTGGAAACCCGAGACTCCCGAAATCATGCGTCAACTCGTCGCGCTCCTCGAGGATGCCGACATGAGCGACGCCCAGTCATGCGAAGCGCTCGTCATGGACTGGATTGAAAAGAACGGTTTTCACAAGGGCAATGTGATGAACGCATTCCGCCTTACTGTCGTAGGCGAGTGCCGTGGACCGCACATGTTCGACATCACACGCCTGTTAGGCCGTGAGGAAACCCTCGCACGCCTCAACGCCGGAATCCAGAACATCCAAGTCCCCGCGCAGGATGCCTAAACCCCTACTCGCCATATTGACCCTGCTGCTGTTCATCGCTCCAGTCAAGGCCCAAGAAGTGATCTGGAGCATTGATGAGAGTTCCCTGATCAATAACCGCGAGGGCGGTGATGACCGGTCAACTCCGGACCAAACCTTTGTCTTCACCCGTTTGGCCCCCGAGGTGGGTATCTCGGTCAACGATGGCGAGCATGTGCTCAAGGGCGGTATCGTGTGGTACCAGCCCATGATTGACAACCTGAGCGGTTACAAGGTGCTCCCCACCCTTTATTACCGTTACCAGGACAGCAACGGATGGCACGTCACGGCGGGACTCATGCCGCGAGCCCTGATGGTGGAACGGATGCCTCGATACATGTGGAGCGACTCGCTGAACTACGTGCAGCCCAACATGCGCGGTGTCATGACCCAACTGATCAAAACTGCGGGATATGCCGAGCTAGCGATAGACTGGCGGCAAATGCAGACCGAAAACCAGCGCGAAGCCTTCACCGCCATGCTGAATACCGACTGGCACATTGCAGGGAAAGTGAGTCTGGGGGGGCACATGCAGTATAGCCATCTGGCCATGTCGCGTGCCCATATTGAGGGCGAACACGTCAATGACGACCTGATCATCAATCCCATGGTCTCGCTTAACCTCTCACACAGCACTATCCTTGACTCTCTTCGACTGTCGGTGGGCTCCATTATCGCCATGCAACGTGACCGGGGCATCAACCAATGGGAGAAACCTGCCGGAATGATCGCAACCGCGACAGCGCGTTGGCGATGGCTCCAACTCGATGAGACCTTCTACACCGGAGAGCGGCTCATGCCGTTGTACCCGAGATACGGAAGCGAACTCGTTTTGGGTGACCCTTACTACAACAACAAAACCTACAGCCGCACCGACCTGATATTCCACATCGTGAGCAACCGCATCGTGGACTTGACAGGCTCCCTGACATTTCATGCCGCTGAAAACGCCACCGGTGTGTGGCAGCAAATCGCCTGCCGCTTCTACATCGACAGCGACATATGGAAACGGCGCCACGACGGCCGTGGCTTCAAAGACGGCCATCTGCCATCACTATTTTAACGACTAACAATCCAAACACCAAGAGCCCAGCATGGATCCCATTTACAACCTAGGTGTAGCCACATACCGTAACGCCGTCAGAATAGCTGCCGTGCGCAATCCCAAAGCGAAACTGCTCATGCGCGGACAGCGCCGGTGTTTCCGCACGCTTCAACGCAAACTCAATCCCGCAGGAGGATACATCTGGATTCACGCCTCGTCGCTTGGTGAATTTGAACAAGGACGGCCGCTCATCGAGCGCATCAAGAAGGACAAGCCCGATGCCCGCATCCTGCTGACGTTCTTCTCACCGTCGGGCTACGAGGTGCGCAAGAACTTCAGCATGGTGGACACCGTGGTATATCTCCCGTTTGACCTACCCAACAACGTGAAGCAGTTCCTGGACATCGTCAAGCCCTCAATCGCCATTTTTGTCAAGTATGAGTTCTGGGGGAACTACCTGCAGGCCCTCAAGAGGCGCGGAATCCCCACCTTCATCATCTCGGCGATTTTCAGACCCGGACAAATCTTTTTCAGACCATGGGGCGGCATGTTCCGCAAGATGCTCAAGTGCTTCAACACGCTGTTTGTCCAAAACGAGCAGTCCCGAAAGTTGTTAGAGAGCATTGGCGTCAAGAACGTTGTAGTTGCCGGAGATACCCGATTTGACCGTGTCGCTGACGTTAAAGCCGCGGCCAAAGAATTCCCCTTGGTCGAGAAATTCGTCGAGAACGCCAAGTTCACGCTCATCATGGGTAGTTCATGGCCGCCCGACGAAGACATTGTCATCCCTTACTTCAACGCCCACCGCGAGATGAAACTCATCATCGCGCCCCATGAGTTTGACCGCCACCGCCTGCATGTCCTCATGTCCAAACTGTCACGGCCTGCCCGCTTTTACAGTGAGGCGACAATTAAAAACGTGGAAAATGCCGACTGTCTGATCATTGACAGTTTCGGACTCCTTTCCTCGCTTTACAAGTATGGCCAAACGGCATACGTGGGCGGCGGTTTCGGCGTGAGCATCCACAACATCAACGAGGCCGCCGTCTATGGCATTCCTGTCATTTTCGGGCCCAAGCACCACAAGTTCCAGGAAGCCAAAGACCTCATCGCGTGTGACGGTGCCATGAGCATCCACGATGCCGACTCGTTCTCGGCAGCCATGGACCCGATGCTTGAGAACGAACCATTGCGGCTCAAGTGCGGCAAAGCGGCCGGAGATTACATCCAATCCCACTTGGGCGGCACCCAACTCATCTACGACATGATTTTCAACAACAAATAGACTTGAGCGCCCAAAACTCCACATAGGACACCAAAAACAAAAAAAATTGTAAAATCGTTGAATATTAACGGGATTTGTTATACCTTTGTGGCGCTTTAACGAAAAACTACAGTTGATGGTGGATGCTTTAAAGTTGAAAATCAAGACTTTAGCATTTGGTACACAGACTATTGAGTGCCATATTGACGAGTCATTTTTCGACGGATTTGAGCAGGCCGAGGTGCGTCACGCTGATGTGGCTGTCACCATGGATGTAACGCGCAAAAGCGAAAACACCTTCCACCTGGAGATCGCATGCACCGGCACCTTGACAATACCCTGTGACCGATGCCTTGAGGATCTGGATTTGCCGGTGGAGGAGAGCTATCGACTGAACGTGGAGCAAATGGGCACCGAGCTTGACGACACCAACGATGAGCTTCTGATTGTGCCATCGGACTGGCGGGAGCTGGACACCGCACCCCTGGTGCGGGACACCGTGCTGCTCGCTATACCGATGACGCATTGTCATGAGAGTGAAGACGATTGCAACCCCGACATGCTCGACATGCTCAATTCTCATAGCGTCGAGGCCGTCCCCGACGACGATGAGGATCACCAAAGTGAGACTACCGGCACCGACCCCCGATGGGAGGCGCTGCGAAAACTGAAAGAACAATAATTTTTAAATAAAACAAGAAAATGGCACATCCTAAAAGAAGACAGTCTAAGACTCGTACCGCAAAGCGCCGCACCCACGATGTGGCTGTGGCCCCCACTATCGCTCAGTGCTCAAACTGCGGCGCATGGCATGTTTATCACACCGTATGCCCCGAGTGCGGTTATTACCGTGGCAAGAACGTGATGGGCAAAGAGGAAGCCTAAATCCCGTGAGTACCGCGGCCCAATGCCGTGGCGACATGAGATTCTAGTTACTCGTTATATCCTGAATGGGCTGAATCTTAATTGTTTTCAACCTCATTTGGGATATTGAATTTAATAACTTGCTATACGAATACGCTTTCTAGCATATGCTGAACGCTAAAATTACAGGTATCGCATCCTATCTCCCCGATGATATTCTGGACAACGAGATGCTCTCCCAGATGGTGGACACCACCGACGAGTGGATCACCACACGCGTGGGCGTCAAAGAGCGTCGTATCCTCAAGAAACCCGTCGGCTCATCATGGATGGGCATCCAGGCGGTGAACAAGATGCTCGAGGAGACCGGCACCAACCGTGACGAGATCGACCTGCTCATTTGTCCGACATCCAATCCCGACCACCGTTTCCCCTCAACGGCATCTATCATTGCCCACGGGACAGGCATCGAGAAGAAGTGCTATGCCTATGATATCCAGGCTGCTTGTGCGGGATTCCTCGTGGGACTCTACGAAGCGACGGCATTCATTCGTTCGGGCATCTACAAGAAGGTCATTGTCGTCTCGGCCGAAAAGATGTCGAGCATGGTCAACTACAAGGACCGCGCGACATGTCCACTTTTTGGTGACGCGGCAGCATGTATGCTGCTGGAGCCTACCGAGGAGAACATCGGCATCATGGACGGCGTCTTCCATGTGGACGGTTCAGGACTCGAGCATCTGGTCTATAAGGCAGGTGGCTCAGCGCTTTCGGCCAGCCACGAGACGGTTGACGCCGGCTTCCACTACGTTTATCAGGAAGGACGCGCGGTCTATCGTCACGCTGTCATCGACATGCTCACCTCAAGCCAAGACGTGATGAAGCGCAACAATCTCACCAAAGATGACGTTGACTGGTTTGTGCCCCACCAGGCCAACCTGCGCATCATCGAGGCCGTTGGAGCACGCATTGGTATCGACGAGAGCAAAGTGATGGTCAACATCGAGCATCGCGGCAACACCAGCGCCGCCAGCATCCCCCTGTGTCTAGACGAGAACAAGCACAGGATCAAGAAGGGGGACAAGTTAATCCTCACCGCCTTTGGTGCCGGATTCACTTGGGGTGCACTCTACATCACCTGGTCGCTGTAAAGCGCCTGTACACATTATCGAAGCATCACTACTCACGACCATCAACCAGAGTAGCGATGCTTCTTGAATGTAAAAAACAATAACAATCGACTAGCGTCTATAGCAAACGACTAAAAAATGCATCGAGCAGGATTTGTCAACATAGTAGGCAACCCCAACGTGGGAAAATCAACACTGAGCAACCGCCTGGTGGGCGAACGTCTGTCCATCATCACCAGCAAGGCCCAGACCACACGCCACCGCATCATGGGAATCGTCAACGGTGATGATTACCAGATCGTCTTCAGCGACACCCCCGGCGTGCTCAAGCCCAAGTTCCGCCTTCAGCAGAGCATGCTGGAATACTCCACCGGCGCGCTGGTCGATGCCGATGTGCTGCTATATGTCACCGATGTCGTTGAAAGCCCCACCAAGAACCAGGACTTCCTCGACCGTGTCGCCAAGGAGAAGATCCCCATCCTCCTGGTCATCAACAAGATTGACCTGCTCAAGGGCAATGAAGACCTGTTGCGCATCATCGACCAATGGAAAGAACTGCTGCCCAACGCCGAGGTATTTCCCACCAGCGCGCTCAACAACTTCAACGTTGACAACATCATGAAGCGCATCGTCGAGTTACTGCCCGAGAGCCCGCCCTACTTTGGGAAGGATGCTTTGACCGACCGCAGCAGCCGATTCTTTGTCACCGAGATCGTCCGCGAGAAAATCCTCATGACCTATGACAAGGAAGTGCCCTATGCCTCTCAGGTCATCGTTGAGAAGTTTGACGAGAGCGACACGTCCATCCACATCATGGCAGTCATCTATGTGGAGCGAGACACCCAAAAGGGCATCATCATTGGCCATCAAGGCAAGATGATCAAGCGGGTGGGAATAGAGGCCCGCAAGGACATTGAGAAATTCTTTGAGAAGAAAGTCTTTCTGGAACTTTACGTGAAGGTGGAAAAAGACTGGCGCAACCAGGAGAACAAACTCCGAGCCTTCGGTTACATCGAGTGATTCAATTAATGTAGTGGGCTTCATTAATTGAAGTTTAGAGTTTAGAGAATTACGACAATAATAACAGCTAATAGCTAAAAACTTAAAGATATGGGACGATTAGTTGCTATCGTGGGAAGGCCCAATGTGGGCAAGTCAACGCTGTTTAACCGCTTGACCCAAACCCGTGCCGCCATTGTCAACGACACCAGCGGCACCACCCGTGACCGCCAGTACGGCAAAATGGAATGGAACGGCATGGAAATGTCGGTCGTGGACACAGGCGGATGGGTCGTCAACAGCGAGGACATTTTTGAGGACGAAATCAACAAGCAGGTGAACATCGCCATCGAGGAGGCCGATGTCATCCTCTTTGTCGTGGACATCAAGAATGGTATCACCGACCTCGACGACAAGGTGGCGGACATCCTGAGGCGGACATCCAAGCCGGTCATCGTTGTCGCCAATAAGGATGACAACAACCAGAGCATGTTTGCCGAGGCCGAATTCTACGCCCTCGGCCTGGGTCAGCCGTTCTCTATCTCGGCCATCAACGGCACCGGGACAGGTGACCTGCTGGACGAGATAGTGAAGCAGATGCCCAACAAGGCCGACGAGGAACTTGACGAGGAATTACCCCGATTCGCCATTGTCGGCAGGCCCAATGCCGGCAAGTCGTCGCTGGTCAACTCGCTCATGGACGAGCAGCGCAACATCGTGACCGATATTGCGGGCACTACGCGCGACAGCATCTATTCGCGTTACAACAAGTTCGGCTTCAACTTCTACCTTGTGGATACCGCCGGCATCCGCAAGAAGAACAAGGTTAACGAAGACATCGAGTACTACTCGGTGTTGCGTTCCATCCGCGCCATCGAGAACAGCGACGTGTGTATCCTGCTCATCGACGCAACACGCGGCATCGAGGCCCAAGACGTCAACATCTTCTCCATTATCCAGAAGAACCGCAAGGGGCTCGTGGTGCTGGTGAACAAGTGGGACTTGGCCCAGAACAAGACGCAAAAGAGCATCGACTACTTCGAGGACACGATCAGGGAACGCTTCGCGCCATTCACCGACTTCCCCATCATCTTCGGCTCGGCGCTCACCAAACAGCGCATCCACAAAGTGCTGCAGACCGCCATCGACGTGTATGAGAACCGACGCATCGTCATCCCCACCTCGCAACTCAACAACTTCATGCAGGAAGTCATTCAAGCCTATCCGCCCCCTGCAGTGAAGGGCAAGTACGTGAAAATCAAATACGTCACCATGCTCAAGGGAGCGCATGTGCCCACCTTCATCTTTTTCTGCAATCTGCCACAGTGGGTCAAGGATCCCTACAAGCGCTACTTGGAGAACAAGATTCGCGAGCGTTGGAACCTGCATGGCACCGCCATCAACCTTTTCTTTAGAGAAAAATAATATGTTATATAACATACGCAGCACCGCTTGTGCTGCGTATGTTTCTTTTATTCAACAACTTATTAATTCTTGCACAAAGAAATATAGAATTATTATTCAAAAAATAGCTTGAAAATTTGGCCGATTACCAAGATTTATATTACCTTTGCAATCACAAGGCGGCTTAAAGTCGCCTATAGTGGTGAAAACGTCATCACAACGCTGTTTTTATCGACAACAGACAATAAGAACATATATACTTGAATTTTGGTTATGAAGATGGTGTGCTTTTGTGAAAAAGTACACTTTCGCTTTATAGATGGGTACTAACGGCCAATTCCAATCAGACTCTCCTCACATGGCACGGTGACAATCTCGAGGGACAAATTAATTTGAAAGCTGCTGAAAATCTCAAAATCCATGGATAAACAAATAAAAAATTGTATCTTTGCCTGCATATAACAAGTTATTAATGTGTACAAAGCGATGAAAAAGTTTAGAACAATGGTCATGTTGATGGCCCTGACAATGGTTGTCGCTATGGTTCCCAAAGCCGTAGCCCAGGACGTGCAACAGCTCGAGAAGGATATTGAGCTTCACGAGAAGAACATCAAAGACAAAGAATCGACGATCAAGGACCTGGAGGATCAGATTAATCAACTCAAATCCCAACTCAAATCCCTTGAGTCCCAGAAAAAGGCGCTTGAAAAAGAGATGAAAGCCGAGTCGAAACTCCGCAAAGAGAAATTCCAGTCGAGGGACGAAATCGTCTATGACGAGGAAATCGCCGATGTCCTCTACAACCCCTACAACAAGAGCGACGTTGAGGAGGCCCTCAGGAGCTTCGAAGGAATGGAGACCAAAGATATCCTCAAGAAGAAAGAGCTCGTTGAGAAATACGGAGAATACACCAAGAACCTGAGAGAGTTCCTCGAGAAGCAGAAAACCGAACTCGCCAAGTCAAAATGGACCTACAAGTCTTCAACCACCGACGCCTACAAGAAGTTTGAGAAAGGGCTCAAAGGCACCAAATACTGGAAAGTGTATAACAAAAAGGAGAAAAACGAGAGCATTGACTATCTGGACCGCATCATGGACAAGATCATGATCTTCAAGAACGACGGTCTCAAGAGCGAAAGCCAATTCAACGATATCATCAACATGCTCTACGCCAAATAAACGTCACGACAATACAAAAAATGCTGACAGCAAACCTCTGTCAGCATTTTTTGTGGTCCCACTTGGGCTTGAACCAAGGACTCCCTGATTATGAGTCAGGTGCTCTAACCAACTGAGCTATAGGACCGGCTTAAATGGTCACACCATCAAAAGCGGTTGCAAAGTTAGTAAAAATTTGCACATGTTGAGCAAAAAACACGAAAAAGATTTTATAGAAAAACGCGACATTCTTCATCCTAAAAAGCAAATAAAGGGAAAAATCAGTTTTTTCACATTTTTTAAAACATATAATAGAAACTATTAAAGAAAAATTTATTTATTTTGCCATGTCGAAAATGTCATCGGCTTCAAACGCCTGATGACATGATCAAATAGAAATGCTTTTATGGGGTAAATATAGTTTTCAAGTATTAGTAATTATGAGGGTCTCAGCAGTGAATGCTCGGGCCTTTTTTATTCCTCACCCATAGCCTTTAGAGTCAGAATTCCCTCACGCCCCTTGTTCATCATCAAATCCAGGATGCTTAAGTCAGGACAAAAGCCACAGGAAGCTGTCCACATCTGGTAATAAGGTATATTCCTAATGGGCAGAGCATCAGGTTTCTTCAAGGCGATCCGTCCCCTCAAGTCGGTCACTTCAAGGCCGTCTATCTCCACTTCATGTAGCAGGGACGTGGTGATGGGCAAATCCATGAAATCGAGAATGACTTCATGCAGTTGGGCATTAAACTCGTGCAGGTAACGCTGCGAACCGTGAATCACGTGCGACAAGTCATCGGCAACGTAGTCAAAATAGGGTGAACGTCCGTAAGCCGAAAAAAGCGCGCCCCAGTGCAGCCGTCGCCAGTCGCCGTGCTCCGAAATGAGGACGTCGCGCAAGGGTGTCATCATGTTGTTGGTCGAGCCCACGAGCGGCACGGTGAGCGTCTGCACACCGTTGGGACCGTCGATGCGGTAGCGGTGATGACTGTGGCGCAAGGGCAGGCGTGACTCATCAAGATCCACGAGCAATGTGCCCGCCCTAAGGGCTGCAGCATAGCAGCGCACCGAGGCAGCGCACATGCTGCCCATCACTACGGCTGATGGTGATGTCACTTCTTGTCGGGGTTGGGTTTCTTTAAGATGCGGTTCCAACGGATGCCACCGTTAAAGAGTTTGTGGTCCTTGTCGAATGAGATGAGGATGATTGACGGGGTGCCCACGATGTGGTCCTCGGGCACAAATCCCCAGTAGCGGGAGTCGAGCGAGTTGTCACGGTTGTCACCCTGCATCCAGTAGTAGTCCATCTTGAAGGTGTAGCTCGTTGCGGGCTGTCCGTTGATGAGAATCTGATTGCTCTTGACCTCGAGGGAGTTGCCCTCGTAGTTGCGGATGCAGCGCTCATAGAGCGGCAGGTTCTTCAAGGTCAAGTCCACCTTGGCGCCCTTCTTGGGAATCCAGATAGGGCCGTAGTTGGCATGTGTCCAGCCGTAGTCCACGCCAATGGGATAGGTGGACAATGACTCGCCTTCATCGGGCTCAAACTTCTGAATCGTCCGCACCCAGGGCTTTCCCTTTACGGTTGCGAGCATCTCCTCGGTCATCGGCAGGACATACAGGTTAGGAATGATGTTGCCGTACATATCCAGGGCGTGATGGCGGTCATCTACGCTGATGCCCAACTCCTCAAACAAATCATCGCTGATTTGGGTGCCATCGGTCTCAACATAGTAGAAATACTGCACGTTCTTGGGTTGGGGCACAGCCTTGCCGTTGACATAAACGATACCGTCCCTAATCTGGAGCGTCTCACCCGGCAGACCCAGACAGCGCTTCACGTAATTGTCACGCCGGTCAACAGGACGGTAGATGATGTCCCCGAAGCGTTCCTTGTTGCTGTTGACGACATCACGGCCATATTGCTGGCACAGGGAATAATAGTCGGGGTTGGTCATCTTGAGCGCTACGGTGTCACCGGCGGGGAAGTTGAACACCACGATGTCCATGCGCTCCACGTTGCGAAGGCCTTTCAAGCGGTGGTAATCGAGTTGCGGATGCTCGATGTAGGATTTGCAGTTCAGGAAGGGCAGCATGTTCTGCGCCAGCGGGAAGTGCAGCGGAGTTTGAGGCACGCGCGGGCCGTAGGTTACCTTGTTGACCCACAGGAAATCACCCGTCAACAGCGACTTCTCTAGCGATGATGAGGGAATCTGGTAGTTCTGTCCCACGAAAAGGAACAGGAAATAGACCAGCACCAGGGCATAGACGATGGCGTCTATCCAGCTCATGAGTGTGCGCAGCGGGCCTTTCTTCATTCCCTTCCACGCCCCCCAGGGGATGAACTGCGTCAGATAGATGTCGGCCAGCAGAATCAAGCCCAGCAAGAGCCACGGATTACCCACCCATGCGGTCCACAGCACGTAGATGAGCGCCACAATGCCGAAACGCAGCCAACGGGTCTTTTTCACACGTCCCAAGCGTTCTTTGAGCGAGCCTGTTTGACGAACATATTCCTCTTCCTTGTTATTGTTCTTCTCAATATTGTTAGCCATATCAGTCATTTCATTTAGAAAAATATGCTGCGAAATTACTAAATAATGTGGAAAATGCACTATTTTTGCGCTATAAGAAACGTTTTTTAGATTAATTTGGCGGTACCTTAACAATAATCAAATAAATTTGTATTTGTTTTAGGTTCTAACAATTTATAGGACTAGTTATGAAAATCAGGAAGATTATCGCCCCCGGCGAGACCATCATCTATAGGCCCAAGCTGAGCAAATGGGCGTACTTGCACCTTGGTCACTTGATCCGCAACCTCACGACCACTATCTTTTTGAGCGACAAGCGGTTCTTTCACAGTCACGGCTGGGTTCATCGCCACGCCCACGAGATAGTCATCGGCAAGGTGGAGAGCATAATGGTTGAGCAAGGCCTGTGGGGGCGCATCTGCAACTATGGTACTGTCAAGGTCTCGGGGACCGGTGCCGGCACCATTGTGCTGCCCTACATCAAGCGCCCCATCGAGTTCCAGCGCCAGGTGCGCGCCATCCAGGGTGCCGGTGATTATCAGACTACACAGACAACCTGAGAAATAACCAGAACCCATCATGCCGATCATTGAGGTCACATCACTGGATCATCCTGGAGTGGAGGTGTACAGCACCCTCACCGAGGCTCAACTGCGCAACCGTCTGGAGCCGGACAAGGGCATCTTCATTGCCGAGAGCCCCAAGGTCATCCATGTGGCGCTCGACGCGGGCTACGAGCCGCTGTCGCTGCTGTGCGAACGACGCCACATCACTGGCGACGCCGCCAGCTTGATCGAGCGCTGCGGCGACATCCCTGTCTATACCGGTGAACGCGACCTGCTCGCCTCGCTGACGGGTTACACCTTGACACGCGGCGTGCTGTGCGCCATGCGCCGCCCCACCCCACCCGCTGTCGCCGACGTCTGCCGTGTCGCCCAGCGCATCGTCGTCATCGACGGCGTGACCGACACGACCAACATCGGCGCCATCTTCCGCTCGGCGGCAGCCCTGGGCATTGACGCGGTGCTGTTGACGCCAACATCGTGCGACCCGCTCAACCGCCGTGCCGTGCGTGTGTCGATGGGGTCGGTCTTCCTCGTGCCATGGGCTTGGGTGGAGGGCGAAGTGACCCCAACACTCAACGCGTTGGGCTTCAAGACCGCCGCCATGGCGCTGAGCGATAACAGCATCCCACTTGATGACCCCGTGCTCAAGGAAATTCCGCGCCTGGCCGTCATCATGGGCACCGAAGGCGACGGCCTGTCCCACGAGGTCATCACCTCCGCCGACCACATTGTGCGCATCCCTATGCAGCATGGTGTTGACTCACTCAATGTAGCCGCAGCCTCGGCAGTCGCCTTTTGGGAACTGCGCAAGAAACGATAACAACATCAAAAACGCTATACGACAATGAAAAAACGAAGCGCAAAAACGAAAAAGCCAGCCCGAAAAGCCGAACAGCCTGCCACAGATGTTCAAGAAACGGTTGCAAGAGTGCAAGAGCCGACCGAAGAGACGAAAAAAGCTGTCAAAAGATTCAGGATGCCCAAAAGGCTCCGTGAGTGGATCAGGGAATCTCAATTTCTTGCCACCACCCTATCAATCATATTGACCTTCGGCACAGCAGACTTGGTTGACCGTTACCAACGCGCTAAAGACCGCAAGATGTCGGCCATGATGGTGCTCAGCAGCATTGACAATTATTCGACGAATGTTGACAAAATGGCAATGAATATGGCCCGTTGTGACTCTATTGGCACCTGGTTGAGGAGCCTGCCCCAAGGTGAGCTCGACAAGATTCCGCCCAAAGAGGTGACAGGCATACTCAACGAGATGCTTTCACTCATCGAATACATGTCCCATGACAAGACCGCTGAGAACATCTTCAGCAACAGTTTCGAGACATGGAAAAACATGGGAAACAGCCACTACCTGTTCATCGACAACGTGGGAGAATGCTTCTCCAAGATGAATGCCGATGAAAACAATTGGAACGAATGGGTCAGTGAATATGAGACAACTGTTTCTAAAGTGGTGTCCCAAATCAAACCTGGAGAACACACCCTCACTAAGCTGCTCACTAATAACGCTTTCCGAGGGAAAACCGAAGATTTCCACGTACGCAAGGCATGGCTGGATTATGTTGCGGCCAATATCCGATACCTCAATAACAAAAACATGGAACTCATGGGCATTAAATATGATGAAATCTTGGCGTTTACCAGTGAGCGTTCACGCAAACTCTCAATTGACACACCTGAACCCGCTCAATCCGATTTCAGGACCGACACACTCAAGCCTAGAAACCTGACCACCTTGCGACCGCTCATACAACACATCGACAGCATCTTAACAGGCAAGATACCACCAGAAAATAAAGCCGTCACCCCATCCAGGTAGAGAAGAAATGTATGAGCCAGCCGCTGATGGCCATGTAGATAGTGATGCCCACGATATCGTTGGTCACCGTGACGAAGGGTCCGGTGGCAATGGCGGGGTCAATTTTCACCCGCTCGAGCACCAACGGCACCACTGTGCCGAACAGCGAGGCGAACATCACCACCAAGAACAATGACGCGGTTACCGCAGCAGCAGCGATGTTGGATTTGGTGGGATCATTATCCACAGGGAAGAAACGGGTGTACAGGAGGATGAGCAATCCCATCACCAGCGCGTTGATGAGCGCAGTGCTGAATTCCTTGAACAGGTGTTTGCCCACGTGCTTGATGTCAAGGCTGCCGTTAGCAAGACCCTGTACGACGATAGCGCTCGACTGGGTGCCGACATTACCGCCCGTTCCGCCGATCAAGGGGATGAACAATGCCAAACCGGGCAGGATGCGCAGCAGGTCGGCATCACCCTCACCGCCTCCCAGAATCAAGGCATTGATGATACCGCCCACCAGGCCGATGAGCAGCCACGGCAGTCGGGCGCGCACTTGGCGGAAGACATTGTCGTCGGTCTCGATGTCGCCCCAGATACCTGATGCCAACTGGTAGTCATCCTCTCCCTGCTCGCGCACCCGGTCGATGATGTCGTCAACCGTGATGCGGCCCACCAAACGACCGATGCTGTCCACAACGGGCATGGCCACAAGGTCATATTTCTCGAAGTCGAGTGCAACGTCCTCGATGTGGGTATCGGTGCGTACGCTGATGGGATCAGGCTCCATGACATGCTTGATCTTGGAGGCTGACGGATTGGTAATGGTGGTCTTCAACGGGAAAATGCCCTTCAAGCGGTGGTCATCGTCCACGACGTAGATATTGTAGATCTCGTCCAGGTCCTCGGCCTGCTGGCGCATGGCCTTGATGCAGTCGGGCATCGACATGTTCTCGTTGACGACAATCATCTCGGTGGACATGTAACCACCGGCGGTATCCTCGTCATACTGAAGCAGGTCAACAATGTCGCCGGCCTGCTCCACATCATCGATGTGACTGATTACGTCCTCACGGTCCTCCTCGTCAAGTTCCTGGATCACGTCAACGGCATCGTCGGCATCCATCTGCTCCACCTGCTTGGCGATTTCCTCGTTGGGCATCAGTTCCATCAGGTCGTGTCGCTGGTCCTCGTCCAGTTCGACGAGCACATCGGCCGCGGTCTCGTCATCGAGCAGCATCATGATGAAGAGGGCCTCTTCGTCATGCAGGTCTCCTACCAGTTCGGCGATGTCGGCAGGGTGCATGTCCTTGATGGCGGCACGCACCTGCTCCTCGTCCTTCTGATCGATGAGTTCATTGAGTCTATGGAGATATTCTTCGCTAAATTCTTTCATTGCGTTTCAAGTGTTTGGAGATTTGGTAATGTGGATTGGTTAGGATTGATGATGCCGCGTCCAGGATCCGTCATGGGACCGACTGCGGCTGTTCCATTGCCAGCCGTGTCAAGGCAATGAAATCCTCAACGCTCAACTGCTCAGGGCGTTGCCTGAACACATCACGCTCCATCACCGTCGGGGAACTCATGAAAACAGGCTTCAACGAACTGCGCAACATCTTGCGGCGCTGGCCGAAAGAGGCCTTGACAATGCGTTTGAACAGGCGCTCATCGACCCCAAGGTCGGTCACGTCGTTGCGAACGAGGCGAATGACACCGCTCTTGACCTTGGGCGGAGGGTTAAACACATGCTCGTCAACAGTGAACAGATACTCAATATCATACCATGCCTGCAGCAGCACCGACAGGATGCCGTAGGCCTTGCTGCCGGGAGGCTCAGCAATGCGCTGCGCCACCTCGCGTTGCAGCATGCCACTACAACACTTCACCTGGTCGCGGTAATCCAGCACCTTGAAGAAGATCTGAGTCGAAATATTATAGGGGTAATTGCCAATCACGCAGAAAGGCTGGTCGCCATAGAGTTTGCGGAGATCCATCTTCAGGAAATCCTCGCCAATGATACGGCCATGCAGTTGAGGGTAAGCCGCCTCGAGATAGTCCACACTCTCGCCGTCAAGTTCAACAACGGTGAGGTCCAGACCCATGTCGAGCAGGAACTGGGTCAGCACACCCATGCCAGGTCCAACCTCCAGCACCGGCAAGTGCCTGTAGTCGTCCAGTGTGTGGGCAATGCGCTCGGCAATCGACAAATCGGTCAAGAAATGCTGTCCCAGCGACTTTTTTGCTCTTACTTTCCGCATGTTTGTTCTTTTATTGTTAACTTTGCACTCTCTATCGCGTCCATTAGTCATCTGCAAAGATACTTCTTTTTTACCGACTTGTGGCACATGGGGCATGATTTTAACGAAACAATACAAGAAAAAAAACGTGAAAAAGGCGATATCCTATCTCGTGAAATACGGCATACCCCTCGTCATTGGCGTGGGACTCATGTATTTCCTTTACAAAAATGTTGACATCAACAGCATGATGGACACCCTGAAGACCGACGTCAACTACTGGTGGTTCATCCCCGTGGGTGTGGTCAGTATCCTGAGTCATATTTTCAGGGCCTTGCGATGGCGCTTACAACTAAAGGCGATTGATGTCAAGCCGTCGTTCAGCGCCGTGCTCAACAGCATATTCGGCACCTATGCCGTGAACCTGGTTTTCCCCCGTCTGGGCGAAGTGTGGCGTTGCGGTTACATCGCCAACCGTCAAAAGGCTTCAGTGACTCAGGTCATGGGGTCAATGGTCGCTGACCGCCTGACCGACACCGTCACCGTGCTCTTGCTGACGCTGGTGACCTTCCTGCTGGCTCAGAACGCTTTCAGCCAGTTCTTTGACGCCTACCCCCAGATGAAGGAGAACTTCCTGAATGTCGCCAGCGACGCGCGCATCTGGTTCGGCACAGCCATCGCCATCATCGCCATCGGCTGGCTGCTTGTGATGAAAACCGAGAACAAGTTCATCAAGAAAATCCAACTCATGGCCCACAACCTGTGGGACGGCTTCGCATCCATCACCCGCATGGACGGCAAATGGTGGTTCCTGCTGCTCACTGTCCTGATTTGGGGATGCTACTTCCTGCAACTCTATCTCGCCTGCAAGGCGTTCAACTTCACAAGCGGGCTGAGCGTGCTGGCCGTGCTGGTGATGTTCGTGCTCAGCAGCATCGGCATGGGTATCCCCACCAACGGCGGATTGGGATCGTGGCATGTGGCCATCATCTTTGGCCTCTCACTCTACGGTGTGGGAGTATTCTCTCCCTCGAACTTCGACCCTCGCGCATCGGCATTTGCGATGCTGGTGTGGGGTTTCCAGACGGTACTGCTCATCGTGTTGGGCATCTACGCATTCACCAGCATGACGATTGACCGCAACCGCATCGAAAGCGGAAAAACCGTTGTCGATACCACTAATGATGAGATTAGACTTTAGACGTTAGAATTCTGTCTTTAGACCTTAGACTTCAGACTTTAGATGTTAGATGGTTGGGAATAAAAAGGAAGAATGGAAAGATAACTGTAAACTGAACAACTGAATATGGACGACAATTTCAACGACTATTTCACCGATGATGCCCCCGAGGAGGAGCCTCAAGTGCATCAGGAGACGGAACAGGAACGCGAGGAACGGGAAATCAAGGAAGCCACCATTGAACGGCGTGGCAACTCGCTCAAGATACTCATGTTGCTACTGATTATCGCCATGCTGGCATTCTTGGGCTGGTGGATGTGGCAATACTATTTCCACCCTTATAGAATCAGTCAGGAAAAAGGCTGGATCATGAAAGTGAGCAACGAAGGCACGCTGTTCAAGACCTACGAGGGAGAGATGATCAGCGAAGGCTACGTCGAGGACACTCTGGTTGCCATGCACAGCGATTTCCAGTTCTCCATTCCCACCGACAGCCTTGCCCGTGACGCCATGCGCTGGTCCAGCAATGGCAAACGCATCGTTGTCACCTATAACGAATACAAGGGAAGCGTGCTGTGGCGCGGCAATTCCAAGCATGTCGTCACCAAAATAGAGCCCGACACCAACCTCGTCAAGGCCAATCCCTACAAGTGAACAACACCCACACTATCCTCAACTGATAGATAAACACTTGTTTGCTGAAACCCAACTCCAGGCCTTCAATATAAACCGCCCTAACGGTTGGTCATTAATGAAATATTTCATATGAATTTGAAAAACGCGGATTACGCTAATTACAGCTAATTACAGAATCCGCAACCTAATTTTTATCAGTACCGGTTATTTGAAGGTGTGGTTTGAAGCCTGAATGCTCGAGCCGCATTAGAAATGTTTCACTCGTCTTCAACATACTGCCAAAATGTCATATTTTAACATTAGTTTTGTGTCAGTTCCCGAAAAATCGTTGTAAATTTGCACCCCGAATAATGAGAGAAGCAATGGAAGAGAACAAGATTGAACAAAACAAACCTGTGGAGCAAACCGCTGAGCTACAGCAACAATCCACGCCTATCAAGCCCGATATTCTGGACTATGATGACGTCCGCAAGATGGCGCCATTCTTTGACGGCAAGCCCAAACTGGTCAAGTGGTTGTTCCACCTGCTGGACATGGACGACGCCAACTGGATTCATGGCCACAATTGCCA
This sequence comes from Muribaculaceae bacterium, assembly GCA_017553785.1. GTDB lineage: Bacteria > Bacteroidota > Bacteroidia > Bacteroidales > Muribaculaceae > Sodaliphilus. Next base: position 21,001 of record JAFZKD010000082.1, read on the forward strand.
CACGCCAGGCGTGCCCTTCTGCACCGGTGTGCTCAAGGACCTGAACGCCACCATCACCTATGACAACGGCGAGGTGCTCGACAACCTGCCCGAGGGTCCCTTTATCACGGTAACCAACCACCCCTTTGGCGCTGTTGATGGCGTGATGATGATTCACATCATCGGCACCCATAGGCCCGACTACAAGTTCATGGTCAACATGATACTGAGCAAAATTGGCGGCATGATGCCCAACTTCATCACCGTCGATGCCCTGGCCAGCGACGATCCCGCCAAGCGCGCCGTGTCGATGCAAGGCATCAGTGAAACGATGAAGCACGTCAAGGCCGGTCATCCTATGGGCTTCTTCCCCGCTGGCGCCGTGAGCAAATTGACGTGGAAACTGCGTGTCGAGGACCGTGAGTGGCAACCCGTGATCATGCGCCTGATCCAAAAACTCAAGGTGCCCGTCATCCCCATTTACATCCACGGGCACAACAGCTGGATTTCGCTCGTGCTGGGCGCTATCAGTTGGAAACTGCGCACACTAAGGCTCCCCTCCGAGATGTTCCGCCGCAAGAGTTATGACTTCCGCGTGAGCGTGCATGATCCCATCATGCCCGAGGAGTACTCGCAATACAAGACACCCGAGGAACTGGGTGTATTCCTGAAAAGTGAAACATACAAAATGAAGAAATGGCAACGAAACTAACAGATAACGATATTCGCGCACTCAAGTTGCGCTTTGGCATTGTGGGCGAGTCACCGGCTCTGATTGCCGCCATCCGCCGCGCCATGCTCGTGGCACCTATCGACCTGAGCGTGCTCATCATCGGTGAGAGCGGTTCGGGTAAGGAGTCATTCCCCAGAATCATCCACGAGAGCAGCCCCCGCAAGCACAAAAAATACATCGCTGTCAACTGCGGCGCTATCCCTGAGGGCACCATCGACAGTGAGCTGTTTGGACACGTCAAGGGTTCCTTCACTGGTGCGATCGCCGACCACAAGGGCTACTTCGAGGAGGCCGATGGCGGCGTCATCTTCCTGGACGAGGTCGCCGAAATGCCCATGAGCACCCAGGCCCGCCTGCTGCGCGTGCTGGAAAACGGCGAGTACCTGCGTGTGGGCGACAGCACCGTGCGCAAGACCAACATCCGTGTGGTAGCTGCCACCAACAAGGATATGCAGCAAGCCGTAAAAGACGGGAAATTCCGTGAGGATCTTTTCTACCGCCTCTCGACGGTGCAGATCAATGTGCCTCCACTGCGCGAGCGTGGTGATGACATTGTATTACTGTCCAGGCTGTTCCTGCGCAACTTCATCAGCGAGAACCGCACCCAGGAAGTCACGCTCACCGATGACGCGCAACGCATGCTCAAGTCGTATCACTGGCCTGGCAACGTGCGCCAACTCAAAAGCGTCATCGAACAGGTTGCCCTCTTTGAGTCGGGCAACACAGTGGACTCTAACACGCTGAGCCAATACATGCCGGACAACCGCAACACGGCCCTGACGGTACAGTCCCAACCCAGTTTTGACTATAACGCCGAGCGCGAACAGTTGTTTACCCTCATCCTGTCGATGCGGGCCGAGATAGAGGCCATCAAAAAGCGAATGGATAATGTGGGCCCCACGTCACACATCTCATCGTCGGTGCATGAGCTCAAACGCGAGAGCAATCCCCTGCTTGAGTTGGGCGGCAGCGCCGGCGACATAAACATGGCATCGCCCTACCGCAACATGCAGCGTGACCACCAAGAGATGGATCACATCGATGAGGTGGCAGCCATGGACGTGGAAGGCGAAACGGTAAAGACCCTTGACGAGACCGAGCGTGAGACCATCGAGAACGCCTTGCGCCGCAATAACGGCCGTCGTAAACTCACCGCCCAAGAATTGAATATCTCGGAACGCACGCTGTACCGCAAAATCAAACAATACAACCTGGAACGGTAGTGAAACGGATCTTCATCATATTGTCGCTCATCATAGCCGCAACGGGTTGGGAAGCATGTATCCCCCGATACACGCTCAACGGTGCATCTATTGATTACAATGTTTATAAGACCATTTCAATCGGTGAGTTCCCCATCCGTGCCGCACTGGTTTATCCGCCGCTGCAATCACTGTTCGAGAACAAGATGACCGACATGATTGCACAGCAGACCCGATTGCGTGTTGTTGACGGACGCAACGCCGACCTGCACATGGAGGGCGAGATCACCAATTACCAACTTTCGCCGCAAGCGGTAGGAGAAGACGCTTACGCCAGCCAGACACGATTGACCATCAGTGTGAAGGTTCGCTACACCGACAACCGGAACCAAGCATTATCCAAAGACCTGTCGTTCAGCGCCTATCGTGACTTCTCAAGCAGCGAGTTACTCACCGATGTTCAGGATGAGTTGTGCAACCAAATCAGCAAGGATCTCGCTGACCTGATCTTTAACGCCACCCTAGGCGACTGGTAACAGTTGGCACACGATTTGCTAAAAAAGAGACAGAGAAAATCATTCACATGGCAGCAAAGACTTGGATCGCAGATATCAAGCGGCTCGCGACCAGCGAGAAATGTGATGACAGTGAATTTTCCAGGCAATGGCTGGAAGACTACGAGCAGGAGGCGCCCTATTGCTTGCTTCCCTCCTTGCTATACCTACAGCGAAACGGTGTCGAGAACAATGAAGATGTGCTGTCAAAGCTAGCCATCATACATCCGTCAAGACAAGACCTGGCGCTCATGCTGAGTGATGACGCCGGGCTGCTCTCAGAATTTTATCCCCCTGAGGAGATTGCCGCGACACCCGACACCCTTACCACCATCGACCGATTCCTTGACAACTACGGTAAGACCAGTCCTGGCGAGGTAGAAGCCCTGAACCGTGCCATCTTCAACCCTCAACCCGACTATGCCGATGTCCTTGCCGCCCAAGAGAAAGAGGAGGGTGGCATGACGCTAGCCGAAGGGGATTCTCAAGATGAACTTATCAACAAATTCATCAACGAGCAGATGCAGTTGGGCGAAAAAGCCGCACAAGTGCCGATTGCTGTCCCCGTCGGTGAGAAAGAAAAGGCTGAAATAGCTGAGGAAATTATCGACAATCCTACCGAAAATGATGACTCAATGCTCAGCGAGAGTTTGGCCAAAATGTACATCGCCCGACACAAATATTCACAGGCACTTGAAATTATTGAACAATTAAATTTGAAATATCCAGAAAAAAGTATTTACTTTGCAGACCAAATTCGATTTTTGACCAAATTGGTCTTAAATGAGACACTAAATGACAAAAAATAAGAAAAAATGTACATTATTTTAGCAATTCTGATCACGATTGCATCGCTTCTTTTGATCGGTGTTATCCTCATTCAAAAATCTAAAGGTGGCGGCCTCGCTGCCAACGTGAACAACTACAATCAGTTCATGGGTGTTCGCAAGACCACCGATTTTGTGGAAAAAGCCACTTGGACCCTGGCTGCATTTATCTGCGCTGCTAGTATCATTACTGCATACGTGAGTGCTCCCAGCATTCTTGAAGCTGCTCCTCAAATCAAGAAAGTAAACACAAGCGAGACCCAGGCCCCCAACTTCGGCACCCAGGCCGAAGAGGCTCCTGCCGCTCAGACGACACAAACTGTAACCGTTCCCGCTAAGGATAACGAACAGGAGGCTCCTGCCGCTAAGGAGGGCAAATAAGCATCTCGTCTGTAATTAACATCTAAAAGGATGCGGTATGTCGTATCCGCACCACAGCGGATCGAGACATACCGCATCCTTTATTCGATTACCGTCACACTATGAAGATGACATTATTATATATAATACTGGCCACCCTCATGACAGCATGTGGAAGCACGGGCAACACCACCGCCAACGATACCAACGCCGAATCGGCATCTAGCGCGACCGCATCGACATATGGCAAGTTTGATGGAGAAAGCGCGTTTTCCCTCGCCAAGCAGCAATGCGAATTTGGCCCGCGCGTTCCCGGCACTCCCGCCCATGCCAAGTGCGCCGAATGGCTGACAAACTTCTTAAAAGCCTCGTGCGACAGCGTCATGGTGCAAACCGGTAAAGTCCAGACAGCCAAATCGGGCCGTCTTGACATCAAAAACATCATCGGCATCATCAATCCCGAAGCCAGCCAGCGCCTGCTGCTGTTGGCACATTGGGACACCCGCCCATGGGCAGACAATGACCCGGATCCTGCCAACCACACCAAACCCGTGATGGGTGCCAATGATGGCGCCAGCGGTGTGGCCGTGCTGTTACAACTCGCACACCAACTCAAACAGGACGGAACCTCGCTTGGCATCGATATCGTTCTGGTCGATGCCGAAGACCTGGGCGAGAATGATGTTGAGGAATCATGGGGACTGGGCACACAATACTGGGTAGAACACCCGCATGTAGCCGGCTACAAACCCTTGTTCGGAATCCTGCTTGACATGGTGGGATCGGCTAGCGCCACCTTCACACGTGAGTACTACTCGATGCAGTATGCCAGCGGCTTTGTTGACCTGGTTTGGAACTGTGCAACGGGCAGTCACTTCATGAATTCTCAAGGAGGCGCTGTCACCGACGACCACGTCTTTGTCAACCGCGCCGGTATCCCTTGCATTGATATCATTGACATGCGTGCCGACAGCGATACGGGCTTCGGCCCCGAATGGCACACCGTTGACGACACCATCGACCACATCAGCCCCATCACCCTTGCCGAGGTGGGTCAAACCCTCCTCAACGTCATCGCCTCCCTCGAGCAGTAACTCCCTAATCGTGAACCAAGAAATTCAATCATGCGGTATTTCCAGTTCACGTTTTTTATAACTCATATCAACTGATTTGAACGTGAGAAGAGATACTGACAAACTGGAAGCCGCGAATGCACTACTGATGTACTGCACTTTCATAGGCGGTAGTATCTTTATCGGTATGCTCTTAAATTGGAATACTTTGAGCATGGAGTGGCGGGTAACGGGCGTTGTCTTCGCACTGCTGTCGATTTTCGGACTCTACAAAGCCGTCAGAATCTTGGCCAAGGAGACCGCCGATGAGGTCGAATTTGACAAAGAAAAGGTGAGCCACTACATGGATTTGGACATCAGAAAAACCAGAATACTAATAGCCGCGAATGCACTGACCACCTGCATGCTAGTCGGCGTTCTTGCCCTCATTTGCATTCTGCCTATCGACGATAATACCTTGCTGTGTGACTTGCCGATGAGGATGTGGATATGGATCATAGTAATTGCCATCATGTTTTTGCTGCTGTGTCTCGGAAAAGACAAAGCCGACAAGGAATTAGAGAGACTCTTGGCCGAATACAAGTTTTTTGGCCGCAATGCCATTCGGATCTCATTTGCGAAGAAAGGTAACGTCCCATTGCCTGCCGGTTGTTCCAAATATGGTGGACGACCTGATGTGGCCGATGATTTTCAGTGGCCACACGACAATAGCGACCGGCCCCTATCATTGTTGCTGCAAGTCGATTGTGCTGACCTCGCGCCCCTTGACCGCGAGGGCTTATTGCCCGCAAACAGACAACTGTATTTCTTCTACGAACTCAGCAAGATGAATCGGGGCGGCCAGAAGAGCACTGTCCGAGTCATCTATAACGACAAGCCTTCATCACAACTGCATCCACTCGATTATCCTGTGAATCTCGACAAAGAATACCAGTTACAGGAATGTCGCTTGCAATTTACCCGATGCACGAGTTTCCCCAGAATTGAAGATCTTTGCCACTTGACATCATTAGACGAAGAAGATGAGAGTGAGTACTATGGTGTGTTTAATCGATTGTATGATAAATTCTGGAAGGGTGATGGACCTATCGGCAAAATGCTCGGTTACGCCGACCTCATTCAAGGGCCTATCGTCAATGACCTTGCTAATGAGGTACTCCTGTTGGAACTCTATTCCAGTGAGAATTGGCAAGAGGATGACAAGACGCCTCACGATGTGCTGTTCAGCGACGGCGGCTGCATCTACTTCTACATCAAGCGGGAAGACCTGCTGGCACGACGCTTTAACAGCATAAAATTTGCCTTCCAGTGCGATTAACCGATACTATTAATCATCAGACAATCACTTTTTAGTTCAAGAGCATTGCTTCTTTAACAAATAACGCTACCTTTGCAATACGATAACTGGTGATAATCAATGGAGGTGAGTTTTCCCGGTTGAGAAACCTCTTATTTCAACACGGCATCGACTTTTTAACCTCTAAAAACCTATAGTGACTATAAAAAAAGAAGAAATCAATAACTAGAATAAACTTAATTAAATCAACCCAATGAAGAAAGAAAGGATTTTACTCATGAGCGCATTGATTGCAGCGTCGGCTGTGACGGCGCAGAACCGCATCAACTACCCAGACACGCGACGCGTGGACACGGTGGACACCTATTTCGGCACACAGGTGGCCGACCCTTACCGCTGGCTCGAGGATGACCGTAGCGCCGAGACCGAGGCCTGGGTTGCAGCCCAGAACAAAGTTACCCAAAACTATTTATCAAAGATTTCCTTCCGCAAGGATGTGAAAAAGCGCATCACCGAGCTCGCCAACTACGAGAAGATGGGCGCCCCCTTCAAGGTGAAGGACAAATTCTACTTCTTCAAGAACAATGGTCTGCAGAACCAGAGCGTGCTCTACGAGTATGACAAGGACGGCAACCACAAGATGGTGCTTGACCCCAACACGCTGAGCGAAGACGGCACCGTGGCGCTGCAGCAGCTGGATTTCTCCAAAGACGGACGCTATCTGGCCTATGTCATCACCCGCAGCGGCAGTGACTGGAACGAGATTTTCGTCAAGGACCTGAAAGAAGACAAGGTGCTTGATGACCACATCGTGTGGGCCAAGTTCACCGACGCGCAGTGGCTGGGTGACGGCTTCTTCTACAGCGGCTATGATGCCCCCGAGGATGCCAAGTCGTCCAAGAACGAGTTCCAGAAGGTGTATTACCACAAGCTGGGCACTCCGCAAAGTGAGGACTACATCGAGTATCAGGACAAGGGTGAACCGCTGCATTTCCACCAGGTGAGCGTGAGCGAGGACGAGCGTTACGTTATCCTGTGGAAGAGCGATGCCGAGGGCAACGACATCTATGTCAAGGATCTCAAGGACCGCAACCCGCACTATGTGCAGCTGATCGGCGGCATGAAGTATGAGCGCGGCATCATCGGCATCGACAATGGCAAAATCTACGTCATGACCAACGAAGATGCCCCCAAGGGCAAGATTCTCACCTACGATGCCGAGACCCTGAAACCCACCAGCTGCGCCGAGTTCATTCCCGAGCAGGAATCGGTGCTCACCGGTGCCGTGATGGCCGACCACAAGTTCATCCTTACCTACGACAAGGACGCGTCAAGCCATCCCTACCTGTATGACCAGAACGGCAAACTCATCCGCGAGATCGAGCTGCCCACCTTCGGTTCAGTAGGTTTCAGCGCCAAGAAGGATGCGAAGGAAGTCTTCTACAGCTTCGCCAGCTACACCTTCCCCGGTGCCATCTACAAGTATGACCTCGAGACAGGCAAGAGCGAACTCTTCTTCCAGCCTAAGGTCAACCTCAATAGCGAAGACTATGTGACCGAACAGGTGTTCTTCAATAGCAAGGACGGAGCCCGCATCCCCATGTTCCTGGTTTACAAGAAGGGACTGAAGCGTGACGGCCAGCGTCCCACTTTCCTCTACGGCTACGGAGGTTTCAATGTGAGCCTCAACCCCGCCTTCACCTATACCCGCACGCTGTTCGCCATGATGGACTGCGGCGGCATCTGCGCCTATGTCAACCTGCGTGGTGGCGGCGAGTATGGCGAAGAATGGCATCAGGCAGGCACCAAGATGAACAAGCAGAACGTGTTTGACGACTTCATCGCTGCCGCCGAATGGCTCATTGGCAACAAGTACACTTGCCCCGAGAAGCTCGCATGCAACGGTGCTAGCAATGGTGGTCTGCTCGTCGGAGCAGTGGTTAACCAGCGCCCCGATCTGTTTGCTTGTGCAGTGCCCCAGGTAGGTGTGATGGACATGCTGCGCTACCACGAGTTCACCATCGGTTGGAACTGGGCCCCTGACTACGGCCGCAGTGACGACAGCCCAGAGATGTTCAACTACCTGCGCAACTATTCTCCCCTGCACAACATCAAGAACGATGGCACACGCTATCCCGCCATCATGGTCACCACCGGCGACCACGATGACCGCGTGGTGCCTGCCCACAGCTTCAAGTATGCCGCCGAGCTCCAGCACTGCAATACCGGAAACCAGCCCAAGCTCATCCGCATTGACAGCAAGGCTGGCCACGGCCACAGCAAGCCCATCAGCAAGATCATCGACGAGTATGCCGACATCCAGTCGTTCATCATGTACAACCTAGGCGTCAAGTACAAATACAAAAAGAAATAAAGTCGTTTCACCACAATAGCACAAGGCGAGCCTCACACGGCCCGCCTTGTTTAATTCACCCACCCCAAAAGCTAAAGTCCAAAAGCTGACTGCCAATCACCAAAAAATCACTAACTTTGCGGCATGAAAGGCGATACTATTGTTATCAAGGGGGCGAGGGAGAACAATCTCAAGGAGGTCTCGCTGGAAATCCCCAAGCATCAAATCACGGTGTTCACGGGCGTGTCGGGTTCGGGCAAAAGCTCACTGGTCCTCGATACTATCGCGGCCAAGTCGAGGCGAGAACTGAACGACACGTTCCCGTCATTCGTGCAGCAATACCTGCCCAAATACGGGCGTCCTCACGTCGATGCCATCGAGAACCTGCCCATCGCCATTGTCATCGACCAGAAAAAGCCCGCCCAGAACTCCCGCTCGACAGTCGCCACCTATACCGACATAGCGGCCTTGCTGCGCCTGCTGTTCTCAAGGGTAGGCCAGCCCTTTGTGGGCTATGCCGAGTCGTTCAGTTTCAACCACCCCGAGGGAAGCTGTCCCCGCTGCTCAGGCCTGGGCGAAATCCGCGAGCTTGACATCCACAAACTGGTGGACTTTGACAAGAGCCTCAACGATGAGGACACGATACACTACATCGCCTTCGGCAAGGGCGGCTGGCGCTGGATCCGGTATGCCCACAGCGGTCTGTTCGATCTGGACAAGAAAATCCGCGACTACAGCCCCGAGGAACTTGACCTGTTCCTCAACAGCCCGCAGATCCGCCTCAAGAATCCGCCAGCAAACTGGCCCAAAACGGCAAAATATGAGGGATTGATTCCCCGTATGTACCGCAGCATCATCAACTCTGAAGAAGGACTGCTGCACGCCGCCGTGCTGAATCCCATGCTAACCATGGGTGTGTGCCCTGACTGCGGCGGCACGAGGCTGAGTCCCCGAGTGTTGTCATGCAAAATTGAGGGCATTAACATCGCCCAAGCCTGCGCGATGTCCATTACACGGCTCAACCAGTGGATAAAAGCGCTCACAGCACCACTGGCGGTGGATCTGAAACAGGCCATCAGTGCCAGACTAACAGCGCTAGAGGAAATCGGATTGGGTTACCTCAGCCTAGAGCGTGCCGTGGGCACCTTGTCGGGCGGTGAAGCACAACGCTGCAAGATCGCCAAATACATTAACTCGTCACTTGCCGATGTGCTTTATATCCTTGACGAGCCTAGCACAGGCCTGCATGACCATGACATCGAAAAGATGAAGCACTCGGTGCGCCGACTGCGTGACGCAGGCAACACGGTGCTGCTTGTTGAGCACCACCGTGAGATGATCGGTCTCGCCGACCACATCGTGGACATGGGACCAGGCCCAGGCAGTGAGGGCGGACGCATCATCTTTGAAGGTAATTATGAACAGCTGCTGCGCAGCGGTACCAGCACCGGCCAGATGCTGAGCCAGCACGGCGACTTCAAATCAGAGCCGCGCCAAGCCCACGAGACGTTCCCGCTGCGCAATGCCACGCTGCACAACCTCAAGGATGTCAGCATCGACCTGCCCATGGGCGTACTGACCGCTGTGGCAGGTGTGGCAGGTTCAGGCAAAAGCTCGCTGATGGAATGTTTTCGCCGTGAGCACGGCAACGTGGTCTATATCAGCCAAAAGAACATCGGCGTGAGCCTGCGGTCCACGCCAGCCACCTATATGGATGTCGCACCCGACATACGCAAGCGCTTTGCCAAGGCCCACAAAATCAAAGAGCAGTTTTTCACCTTCAACGGCAAGGGGGGCTGCCCCGTTTGCGGCGGTAAGGGAGTGGTCATTGCCGAGATGGCCTTCATGGACAACATCGAAACCACCTGTGAGGCCTGTCACGGCCTTCGCTACAGCCGCGAGGCGCTGGAATACACCAGCGACGGTATGAACATCGCCCAGGTAATGGACCTATCGGTAAGACGAGCCAGCGAATTTTTCAAAGGCACAAGCATCGAAGAAAAGCTCCAGCCCATGATGGCCGTCGGGCTCCACTACCTGCACCTTAACCAGGCGCTGAGCACGCTGTCGGGCGGTGAGCTGCAACGCCTCAAAATGGCGTCCTGCCTCAAGCAGTACACCCTGCCACTTGAATCAGGCGGCACTCGTGGCGTGTTTGTGATAGATGAGCCTACCGACGGTCTTCACCTCAAAGACGTCCGCCACCTGATTGACCTGTTCGAGCGAATGGTTGATATGGGCAACACGGTCTATGTCATCGAGCACAATACCGATGTCATCAAAGCCGCCGACTATGTCATTGAACTTGGTCCAGGAGCAGGAGACCTGGGTGGTTCTGTCATCTACCACGGCACCCCACGCGGCATGCTCTCATGTCCACGTTCGGTTACAGCCCCCTATTTGGATAAATAAGATTAACACATCTTTCATTATAACTGTTGAACCCATGCCTAACCAAACAAAACCCCGCCAATACGGACTGGATTTCCTCAAAGGGATCGCAGCGTGTTTTGTCGTATTCATGCATGTGAAATTCCCCGACCAATTCGGAGACTACGTTGCCCGTGTCGGCACGTTCGCCGTACCCGTGTTTTTTATGACATCAGGCTATTTCGCACTCAACGCCTCACGGTCTAAAGTGCTGAGATCCCTCAAGCGCACAGCGGTATATCTGCTTGTAGCCTATCTGCTCAATATCGTGAGAATCATGGTTACCATGGGGTTTGACATGGGGTCAGTGTTCCGTTTCTTCACTACCGAGGTGCTGGCACCCCAACATCTTCTCAAAGTGTTGGTCTTCAGCCAATCAAAACTCAGCGGAGTGGCATGGTTCCTCATCAGCTTGATGATGTGTTATGCGCTCAAGTACCTGTTGGGCAAGAAACTGCGATATCTGGGATATGCCGGAGCTGTTATCGGCATCATCGGGGTGCTGCCCCCAGTGAGCAACCACGTGGGATTACCCATCAATAACCCGTGGATCAACGGCATTCCGTTCTTTATTATCGGTGAACTGCTACATGATCACAAAGCATGGGTTCAGGAGCACATACCCAACTGGCTGATGATCGTATCGAGCATCGCGGGACTGGCTATATCAATCGCCGCATGCTACTATGGCACCCAATGGTGGTATTGCGGCACGTTGCTGCTCTCCCCTGCCCTGTTCATCCTCTCTAGCCGTAGCGACATGAAGTATAACCCCATTTGCCTGATGGGTAGCACTTACGCCTTCTTCATCTACATTATCCATCCGCTCATGATGCATGCCTATGATGCCATCAGAACCGCCCCATCGACAACCGAATTGTGGTTGCGCCCGCTGATTGTCCTTGCGTTGACCATCCTGCTGGCCATCATCTACTATAGCGCCAAACGGTTTTTCATCCCGATTAAAGCAATTCAAAAAGAAAAATAACGATATCTGAGTATGAGAAAGATTATTTTATTAGTCACACTGGTTTGTGCCATGTGCTATAGTCCCAAGGTCCATGCCGACACGTCCTCGTTGGTCGCCGTACGGGACACGATGATTGAGCTGAGTGAGATTATCTCAACTGGGCTCATCACAATAAATGTTGAAACCGTTGACGGCGAAGAGCCCACTTGTGATTATGTTTCGGCTCCCCCCGGATCAATGGGCAAAACTATCACCAATGCGACAAAAGTGCCTGGTCGATTGGTCATCTACGGCTTCATCGAAGGTGTTGACAGCTTATTGTATGACAGTGGCGACTATGTGAAGGACGTCAGTGGCATGACCATTAAGATTCGTGGCAACACCAGCGCATACAGCAGCAAGAAGCCATACAAAATCAAATTGCAGAAGAAGAGTGACCTGCTCTTTAGAGGCAATGAAGACCTATACAAGGACAAAGAATGGCTATTGCTGAAATTTGACTATCTGCTGGCATTCTCGGGCTTTAAAATCAATGAGATGATGGGGCTCCCCTGGACTCCGGGACATCGCTTCGTCAATGTGGTTATGAATGGTGTCTATCGTGGCGTTTACATGATGTGCGAATCGGTCAAGCGCAACCCCAGTTGCCGGTTGAATGTCGATAAGTTGACAGGGTATATCTTTGAATGCGACCCCTATTGGTGGAATGAGGATGTGTATGTGAACTCCATCACCTCTCCGTCCTATAATTTCACCTTCAAGTATCCTGACAGTGAAGATATCACCCCTGAGCAGTTAGAATACATCCAGGGTGTGGTCACAAACTATGAGAATAGCCTCACCCAGAGCTATTATCCTGATTTGATTGATGTGGAATCATTCGCGGAATGGTGTTTGGGTCATGATCTGGAAGGAACCCAGGATTCTGGTGGAGCCAACCGTTACTACACCAAATATGACAGCACCGACACCTCAAAAATCCATATGCCACTATTATGGGACTTTGACATGGCCGAGCGCATGAAGACGGACTGGTCGTTATGCCACACCCAGCATTTCAAATCATTATTCAATAACGCCAACCGTACCTTTGTTGACGAGTATGTGGGATTGTGGAGAAGCATAGAAAAGACTTTTTTTAACACCATGCAGTATTATCTGAGCCGATTCGAAACATCCAGTGAAGGTGTGGCATTGAATAAAAGCCTGAGTTATGAAGGTCTCTTGTGGAACACCACCCTCGATTCTTTGCATGATATCGTTACCGATCGCATCATCTGGTACAACACCCGCAACAACTGGATGAAAAAGAAGATGAAAAGCACATATCCCGTGGGTGACACCAACCTTGACGGTGTTGTGGACATCAGTGATGTGACTTCGTTAATCGACATGCTGTTGGGGACATCGACAATGTATCGGCATGCTGCAGACGTTAATCTGGACGGTCAGCCCTCGATCAGCGACGCCACAACGCTCATCGACATGTTGCTGGCCGCTTCAAAGTAACAAAAAAGCGACTCACAATACAACGAAAAAGGCAGGGTTCACATCCTGTCTTTTTCTTTGTGTTCTGAAGCCTAAAAAACTTTTAACTAAACCCAAATAATCACGGTAAAGATCTTTAAGGAAATGAAAATTATTCTACTCTTTAGTTTAGACAACGCAAAGAAAATGTATTATTGCGGTAATACAAAATAAAATCTACAAACCACGTCAATTCTTCAGTGAATGACCTGCTCTGCAGATAATCGGCCTAAACAACAGGATAATTCTCATCTTTTAACCCGCTAAGGACGCGGATGATAATGACTGCCTAAAACCGAACACAGGAACCAACGGCCAAAATAAGACGCTATGATTCCCACCTTGTTTTTAAGTCTCACGCGGTGGTCGAGCAAGCATCTCCAACGCAACCGCTTGATGCCCGCCCAACAGCGATCCTGCAGCTGTTTATGATCGGTTGACTTGTCCTGATTGCTGAGAATCAGGATATTGAAATAGGCACTCAACAATCGGCTGCGCAAGGCGTCCAGATTCTCCTTGTCATTTGACAGCATGTGCTGTTCCAACCTCTCCCCCGTGTCGATCACTGCAGCCCGTTTTGGAGAGAACTTATCCAGAATACTGTTCTTGCGCTGACGGTAGCCATATAAAGGACAATCGGTTTTCACCACTTGGGAACACTTGAGCAAGAGCGGATAAATGATGGCAAAATCCTCATAGTATTCACCGATGGGGTAACGGATCGTGTCGAACAGCGAAGCACGGTATAGGCGGCCCCACGCCGAATGGGTGAGACCTTTCTGATAGAGAATGGCCTTGATCGCCTGGTCCTGATTAAAGCAGTGTGTCTCTCCGTCGGTCAACTGGCTCCAGTCAGGTTGCCCCTCATAAAAAGGCACATACCCGCCGACGGCGATATCGGCATGGTACTGATTCATGACGCCCAGCAAAACCTTAACCGCATCGGGATGGACAACATCATCGCTATCTACCATCATCACCAATTCGCCGGTCATGATATCCAAGGCGCTGTTGCGTGCGGCCGAAAGGCCACCGTTGGGCTGATGAATGACACTAACGCGTTCATCCCGCTCGGCCCAACGGTCACATTTCACGCCACTGCTATCGGTACTGCCGTCATCTACCACAAGAATCTCGAGGCGAGTGTAGCTCTGGTTCACGATGCTTTCCATGCAAGCGTCCAGATAGCTCTCCACGTTATAGACGGGAACAACGATCGATATGAGTGGCTCCATTATCTTTAATCGATGTCAAAAAGCCAATAGTTGATAGCGGGACGGTTTCGGCCAACGGTCAGACAAGCAACGATTCCCAACCAGCTATCAACTATCAACTTCTGTTATTTCACTTTCCATTCAAAGCCGTCCTTGGTATCTTTGACCTCAAAGCCAAACTCAGCCAGTTTGTCACGGATCAGGTCACTGGTTGCCCAGTCCTTGGCGGCTTTTGCGTCACGGCGCATCTCCAGCAACAGGTCGACCGCCTGACGATAGGGTTCCAGGTTAACGCTGTCGCCGCCAGCGGAATCGTCACGGATGCCCATCACGTCGAACAGATAAATCTGGAAAATGCTCTTCAGCTCGTCGATATCGGCCTGAGAGAGGCTGGTGTTGCCATCGTTGGCCTGATTGATGACTTTGCATGCATCGAACAGGGTGGCGATGACTATGGGCGTGTTCAGGTCATCGTTCATCGCATCGGCACAGCGCTTACGATAGTTCTCAAGCGCTATTGACGACTGCGGTGCAGCGGCAAGGCCATTGAGGCGGTGCCAGCCGTCGAGCATACGCTCCAAGGCTTTCTCGGCCGCCTGCAGGGCCTCGTTGCTGAAGTCCACCGTACCACGGTAGTGGGCCTGAAGGATGAAGAAGCGGATCGTCATGGGCGAATAGGCCTGTTCCAACGCGGGATGGTCACCCGTGAAGAATTGCTCAAGGGTGATGAAATTGCCCAGCGACTTGCCCATCTTTTGGCCATTGATGGTGATCATGTTGTTGTGCATCCAGTAGTGCACCATCTCATCACCTTGGCTAGCTACAGCCTGGGCGATTTCGCACTCATGGTGCGGGAACACGAGGTCCATGCCTCCACCGTGAATGTCAAAGTGCTTGCCAAGGTACTTGCGTCCCATCGCCGTACACTCGCAGTGCCAGCCTGGGAAACCGTCACTCCAAGGCGACGGCCAACGCATGATGTGCTCAGGCTGAGCCTTTTTCCACAACGCGAAGTCAGCCTGGTTGTGCTTCTCGCCGACACCATCCAGTTCACGGCTGGCATTCATGATGTCATCGAGATTGCGCCCTGACAGCACACCATAGCGGTGGTCACGGTTATAGGCCTCGATGTCAAAATATACGCTCCCGTTGCTCTCATAGGCATAGCCATTCTCCATGATCTGCTTGACCAGTTCCTCCTGCTCGATGATATGTCCGGTGGCATGAGGCTCGATACTGGGCGGCAGCACGTTGAGCGCCTGCATGGCGGCATGGTAGCGGTTGGTGTAGTATTGCGCCACTTCCATGGGTTCCATTTGCTCGAGGCGGGCTTTCTTGGCGATCTTGTCCTCGCCCTCGTCGGCATCATGCTCGAGATGGCCCACATCGGTGATATTGCGTACATAACGCACCTTGTATCCCAATTGCTGCAGATAGCGGAACAGCACGTCGAACGTGATGGCAGGTCGGGTGTGTCCCAGATGGGGGTCTCCATAGACCGTCGGGCCGCACACATACATGCCCACCATCGACTCATTCAGGGGCACGAAATGCTCTTTGCGCCTGGTGAGGGTGTTGTATATAAAAAGCGGATGCTCCATTGTTGAGATAATTCTCTAATAACGGTTGTCTATAAACTGATTACGCCTGTCCCTTGGGCAGAGGGAAGTCCATGATGTTGCTGTTGCCGGCAGGACGCCTGATCTGAATTTCGCCGAAGTTGCTCTCGTAGCGGCGGATGTTGTCCTGCAGCGCGAGCATCAGTTCCTTAGCATGCTGGGGAGCCATGATGATGCGGCTCTGCACGCGGGCCTGCGGCATATTGGGACCACGCAGGATCATATCAATGAAGAAATCGTTGGGACCATGGGCAATCATCGCCATGTTGGCATATCGGCCTTGCAACTCTTCCTTGGGAAGCTCAATCTTAATTTGCTGTTGATTCTGATTTTCGTTTGCCATAATTGTTTTGATATCGTTAAAAAATGATTATTTGATAAAATCGTAATATTCGGTTAACGGGTATGTCACATCATTGAGGTGTAACCTCAGGCACTTGAACGAGTCCTTGTTCCACAGGACGCCAACATAGAACGAGGCGTAACAGTCACGCCAGAAAGTTCCGTTCTCACCCCTCAAGTCATGCACCAGGTAGCAGTCCACGGTGTCGCTGGCAAGTGTCTTGGCATCGGCGACCAGCATGAAAGAGCGGGCATGGTTGGTGTATTCCACCTGGCAATGCAGGTTGATGAATCCACCCGTACGCCACAAGCTGCGCAGTTTCACCTGGTGCCGGGAAAGGCTGTCGGGCGACGTTTGGCTCTGCCGCAACGAGTCGCTGATGATCGCATTGCAGCCATACACATTGATGTCACGGCCATCGCCGGTCCGCTCGTCGGCAAAATCATAGCGCAACAGCACGCGCTGGTTGGTTTTCACCTCATCCACGCTCACCCTCGACTGTAGTCTGACAGCTGCCGAATCGCCGTGCCCCAGGTATTCAAACACTGCTCCCGTGCCATTCTCTCCAAGATAGGTGACAATGTCGTAGCGATAATCGGTATAAGCACGATCGATGTCTTTCTCTCCGTCACAAGAGACCATCGCCAGCAATGCGGCAATCATCAATATGGGCAGGTAGCGCAGTCGTTTCATCGGGCAATGCGTGTTGTTTGGTCAACAATCATTCCGTCGCGCATATGCAGCGTGCGGTCGGCCTGGGCGGCAAGGCCCTCGTCATGTGTCACAATAATAAACGTTTGCCCCAATTCCTCGCGCAACTCAAAAAACAGCTGGTGCAGTTCCTGCTTGTTCTGTGAGTCGAGGCTGCCCGACGGCTCGTCGGCAAGAATGACTTTGGGACTATTCATCAAGGCTCGGGCGACCGCCACACGCTGACACTCGCCACCGCTCAACTGCGAAGGTTTGTGGTTCAGACGGTCACCCAGATGCATCCGCTCCAGCAACCGCTTAGCGCGCTGATAGGCCTCGTTACGGCTGTCACCGCCCAGCAGTGCCGGGATTGCGACATTCTCCAGCATGGTGAACTCGGGCAGCAACTGGTGGAACTGGAAGACAAAACCGACGTTGCGGTTGCGGAAATGCGCCAACTCACGATCTTTCATGCTGAGCACATCCTGGCCCTCGTAGCGGACCTCGCCCTGTTGTGGCGTGTCCAAGGTTCCGATGATTTGCAGCAATGTCGTCTTTCCTGCACCACTGGGACCCACAATCGACACAATCTCGCCCTTGGCAATGTCTAAATCGACGCCCCGAAGCACCTCCAGGTCGCCATAACGTTTCACTATGTTTCTAGCCTCGATCATCATGACGTGATTACTCAATGAGTTGGCAAAAATAGTAAAAAGTTTTGAGTTACTAGTCCTTAGTCCCTATTTTATCAGGGCAACCGCACCAAAATATTGCATTATTTGACAAATTGATGTGATGAGACTGTACCATAATGACCAGCGACTAACGACTAGCAACCAACGACTAAAAACAACATAATACCATAAAAATTTAGTAATATTGTATTTTTTATTATATCTTTGCAAAAATCATTAACCGAAAACAATAATTACTCTGCTTATGAAGAAATTATTCCTCTTTCTCGCCACCGTGCTCCTAGTGGAGCTCACGGCGCAAGCGATGCTTACCGAGCCTGTCACTTTCAAGGGCTTGAAGCAGACGGTCAACAACACCAGCTATTTCAGTTGGCAAATCCAATCCGTTTGGGGCCAAGCATCACTGTCCAATCGGCAAGGCACGAGCTACACCTTCAGCAACACCAATCTCGGCTGGTCTACTGTCAACGGCAGCGTCAACGGCACGCTCAACTTCCAGGAAGCCACCGCGCTTACCGACGTTGTCACCGGCAGCACGTTCACGGTGACGTTTAATTGCACCACGTTGTGGTTTGATGCCGCCACGGTCAAGACCGGCAGCGGAGGCGCCGTCACTGGCTGCTCCGTCACGGTGAGCAGCGACAAGCACACGGTCACCGTCTCCATCCCCTCGGGCAAGACCTTCGGGCAAATCGTCCTCGACTACGTGCCCAACGCGCCCCTGACGAGCAGCAACACCGTGATCGGAGGCATCGCCTCAGAGTACATTTACCGCGGTAGCGCCATCGAGCCGGTGCCCACGGTCACCAGTGGCGGCAGGACGCTCACGGCGGGAACCGACTACACCGTCTCCTACTCGGGCAGCAACAGTGTGGGCACCGCCACCCTCACCGTGACCGGCACGGGCAACTATACCGGCACCGTCACTAAGAATTACACCATCCGCAACATCGCCCTGAGCGACTTCCGCAGCCTGGGCAGCAACACCTACGAGATCGCCTCGACGACCGACCTCGACAACCTCGCCCTGCTGGTGGATGTCGCCGAAAACAACTGCAGCGGCGCCACCTTCAAGCAGACGGCCGACATCGCCTACAGCACCACGGGCCTGGGCGACACCGGCGAGAACTTCACCACCATCGGCGGCTACTTCAACGGCAGCGACAAGAACTTCTGCGGCACCTACGACGGCCAAGGCCACACCATCAGCGGTATCCGTCTGTACAAGAACGGAACTGGTGCCCAAAGTATGAACCAAGGATTATTCGGCAGGATTAACACCGGTGCCACCATCAAGAACGTCATTCTTGCCGATGCCCGCATTACCGGTTATCGATACGTCGGCGGACTCGTGGGTAATAAAGTTGCTGGAACTGTTCAGAACTGTCTCGTCCTGAATTCGACCATCACTTGTGCGGACAAATATGTGGGAGCCCTCTTGGGCAAGAACACGGGTACCCTCACCGCCAATTACTACCTTGACTGCACCGTCAACGGCACGGCAGGCGCCACTGGTGTGGGCGTCGGCGGCAATGGCGGTGTGAGTGCCTCCAGCGACAGCAACGGCGCGCGCAGCGTCCACGCCCTCACCCTGCCTGACGGCGTCACTGCCACGGGCGAGAGCGTGACCATCAGTGGCGTGACCTATTACGCTTCTAATACCACCGTCACCCTTGCCTATGTCAACGCGCCCGAGCATTCCAATATCTCCTACAGCGTGAACGGCGACGCCATCACGGGCAACACCTTCACCATGCCCGCCACAGACGTCACTGTCACCGCCACCGTGGAGTCAATCCCCAAATACACCTACGACAACACCACTGGCGCGCTGACGCTCAACTGGGGCGAGTTTAATAAGGACGACAACTGGGGCAGCGAGGTGACGGCCTCTGCTGTCAAGAGCGTCACCGCCACTAATGAAGTCAGCTTTACCGGCGACTGCTCGTATTTGTTCACTGGTTTTAGTCATTGCGAAAGCATGGACTTAAGCGATGTCAACACAAGCCAG
>JAFZKD010000006.1 GCA_017553785.1 Muribaculaceae bacterium
AGCTTGCAAAGATAGTATTTTTTTCAATGCGTTTTGCGTTTTTTGTGATTTTTCAGAAAAAAAAGAAACGGCATCGGTTGTTGCCGTTTCTTTTTGAATCACAAATAGCTATTACTTACCACTATTCGTTTCAGAAGGTGAACGTCTTGACGCTCGTTGCCTTCGAGTAGTAGAGGTAGCCTTGGCCAGGTTCGAGGGTTTCCACCGAACCTACCCACGTGCTGCCATTGTAGACGGAACTGCCCCTCTGCGACTTCACGATGTCGCCACTCACCGGACTGAGGCCAGCAAAGGCAGCATCGACAGTCATGCTCGTGCCAGAGGGGAAACCAATCCAGTTGTTGTTCGGGTAGATGGTAATCACTTCCTCGGACGGATTGACCGGAACGCCTGTCAGCGAAAGCTCGCAGGCGGCACTGACCTGAATCTTGTACATCTCACGGATGTCGAATGGCATGTCCTCGGGTAGCCACCCACCATTACTGTAGATGATGGATGTGCCCTGCGACTTGATTATCGCGGTGCCCTCTGTCCCCAATGCGGTCTCGATAGCTGCCTTGAGCTCATCAAGGGTGATGTCCAGGTTAGTCGACCACCAGGTCAGGCCTTGGGCCAAAGTTATTGTTTGGGTCTCAGCCGTGAGTTCTCCGGTGGTGAAGAAGGCGATTCCGCTCCATGCGGACTCGATGTCATTGCATACGCCCTGTGCCCTTACGCAATAGTCGGTTTCAGGATTCAGGCGAGTGAAGACGTATTCGGCATCCTCAACTGCCACGGGTTCGTCCCAGCTCACATCGACGGACCTCATCACCACGTTGTCCACGGCGAAGTAGTCTCCGTCAGGATCCACTGAACTGTCCTTGGTGTAGGACCAGGTGAAGGTGTGCTCGCCAGCCGCGACCCTGAAGTTGTAGTGGTTCCAGCCTGAAACGTTCTCTCCGATTGTGAATTGTGCGGTACCGTCAATTGAGAAGATGCACTTGTCCCAAACGGTTTTGACACCTTTGGAGCCTTCACCCATGCATTCCGCGTCGAACTCGACTGTGCCGTCGGCAAGGAAGTTCGCAGTGGTCGAAATGCTGGATGTCGAACTAGCCACGCCTGTGTTACCGCTTTGGATATGGCCGTCAACGATAGTCCAAGGATAGCTGGAGCTGTTGGCCCAATCGCTGGGGATGCCTTCGGCGAAGTCTTCATCAACCAGTGTGACGGCTGTGGGGATGCCCAGCATCACGTTGTAGCTCTCGCTGAAACCTGTCCAGCTCACCATGGCCGTTCTACCTGTGACGTCGCTCACTTCCACTCCCGAGGGTGCCGCGTTCACGCAGCCGTCCAGCGCAGTCTTTGTGACCATCAGCTGGTTCTTCACGCTCATGACCGTACCGCTGTAGATTGACGGAGCAAACGGGTTGTAGTCGGTGCCGTCGCTGTAGATGCGGAGGGCCTGGCTCGGCGCGTCGAACACGCGGCAGAGCATGTGAGGCGCATCGGTATAACCACCGCTGTTGTCATCAGCAACCAAAACCACGTTGGAAACGCCGTCATAGAGGAACGGGGTGCTGAATTCGATGGTGATCCAGTCATTGGCGGACATTTCGACACTGCCACTGAACACCAGGTTGTCCGAAGTGACTGCCACCCAGTCGTTGGCACCTGTGAATTCGCTCTTGGTCGTGCTGGCCATGTAGATGTCGTAGGTGCGCGTCTTGGTCGCGCCTCCGTTATAGAAGGCGATGCTGGAGATGAGTCCTGCGGAACCAAGCTCCTCTGTGGTGTAAATCTGTTGGGAAAGAGTGTAATTGTAGTAGTTGGCGCTCGGCAGGTATTGGTCCGTTGTCGAGCCTCCGTCGCCTATCATCAAGCCTTCGGCGAAGGTGGCAACAAGGTTCACGTCGCTGGTGACAATGAAGGTATAAGAGGCACCTGCGCCGGCAACCACTTCGTTGTTCTGGAGCCATCCCGTGAAGTAATAACCTTCAGCTGGCGTGGCTATCACGGAGCAGGATTCACCAAAGCTAAATTCGCCGCCGCCACTAACCGTGCCATGCTCCGTGTTCTCAGAGGAAACGGTTACCATGTAGGTTTGCGAGGCTGCTGCACAGTTACAGTCGAACTCGTAGAGGACACCAGCGCTTGGTGTACCACTCGACTGGTAAATAAGGAGGTCACCCTCGTAACTTACCGAGAAGGAGCATTCATAATCCCATTGGCTGCCTGATGTCCAAGTCAAAGTGACATGGACTCCGTTGCCGATTTCTAAGGTTTGAGTATCTGAATTGCCCGAAGAAAGGGTGATCGTTTGTGGGTCTGAACCGTCATCAAACGACACGGTCAGGGTAGAACCGTTCCAACCATCACCATATGAGTCGCTGAGATTGAAGACAACATTGCACGAGTTCTTCAAGTTCTCGTTGCCTACAGCACTGAGGCCGCCGTCGGCAGTCATTGTAAAGGTGACAGGAATCACTGTGGTCTCGGGACAGTCGGCATTAATGGTGACGCTGAAGTCGTATGTGACCTCCTGGCCTGCCTCAATCGTACCCGCCGAAATCGGTTGGGTGTTGATGGTGATATAGTCGCTAGAAGAGGTCAACTCAATCCTGGCATTGGTGGCTTGGTAGTGGCCCGTGTTCTTGAACGTTGCCGACAACGTAAGAGTCTCGCCAGGAACAAAGCCGCCGTTCCATGCCATGTTTTGATATTCCAACACGGCTTCGGTGGCGGTGATGGCAATGTTGCCCTCGTATGTGTTGCCACCATTAACAGCGGAATAATGAAGGGTCACAATGGTGCCGTCGGCCACACCTTCAGCAATCTTGAAGCTGAAGCCGTTCACAGTGGTGGTAGCTTCAGGAGCCAAAACACCAAAGCTACCCGTGGGCTGGAGGACAGTGACAACACTTGGATCATTGGAGCTTAAGGTGATGTTGGTGTTGCCAACAGTGGCGTCAGCACCCACATTCTTGAAAGTGAGGCTCAAGTTGGTGTTGTCGCCAACGTGGGTAGCAGCGGGCGTATAGCTGTCCATCGCAATGTAAGCACCTTCAAGGGCAGCAGCAGGAACCGTTTGGATATAAGGAATACGGTTGGGAGCAGTCACGCAGATGGTGACATTGCCGCCAGAGGTGACAGGAGTAATCGGAACCTGAACAGTGCCAGTCTCACCAACAAGGGCTGTGCCGTGAAGCACGCCGTCCTTGCTGATGGCCACATAGGAACCAGGTACGGCACTCACCTCATAAGTGCTCATGCCAATAGGCAGAATAGCCATGTGGCTCACTTGGTTGGCGGTAGGCTGTACACGGTAAGGCATGATTGTGCCGTCACCGATGACATGATAGGCTTGCCAATAATAGAGTGTTGGTTTGTGCATGGTATAACCGAGTGCATTGGCGGCGTTGCCAGCCAAGTTGCCAACATAAAGAACGGAATTGACGGTGTTGTAAACGTCATCCATCCAGATGGCATCATAGATGCCCGTGCCAGTCTCTTCGTATGAAGGCATAGTGCCGTCGGCACGACTGGTGGGACCGACACCGAAATAATAGTCGTTCAGCCAAACAGTGTTCGGGCAAGAACCGATATAAGCGAAAGCGCCCTTATTCTCGGCACGAACCAAGGCCTCTCCAAAGCAAGTGGTGCTGTAGCCCCAGTCGCCAGATTGGCAGCAGTTGCCGATGGCGAAGAAGTATTTATGTGCATTGGTCAAGTTTGCGACATCGCTAACAGAAAAGCTCGGGCCTGCCCAACTGGTTTTGCTGCCATGGGCGGTATAATTGGCAAAACCGACACCAGAGCTCAAATAGCTATAGCAGTTGGTATAAGTGCCATGGCTGAACTCATAGACATTGTCGAAACCATGATCGGCATTGTAATAATAGTTGGTGGCATACCAAATTGTGGGACGACCTACGGTGACGCCCCAGCCATCGTCTTCACCGGCAATGAGAAGTACATTATTCAGATAGCTCGGGTCGGGCATGGTATATTGCTCATATTCCAGAGCTTTGTTAAGGATGGCTGTCATCTCTGCCGTGGTCTCAGCGGAGATACGGCTGTGGAACATATCGATGAACTCATCGCCGTCGACGCTTGAATAATCAAGGTCACTCACGCATGAAGTCTGGCTGGCAGAGGCAATGCTGGGGACTACTTGAGCCTGGTCACCCATGATGACGAGGAAGGTAGGAGCATCTGCGGCATATTTGGTTTGGATGAAGCTCTTGATGGCTGATGCAGTAGTGCCAATATTGTCAGTATAGTTCACGTCTACATAGATGCCCTTCGTGGTCTTCCATGCCACCCAGTCTTGGATGCAGCTTTCGAACATGCGGTTGGCGATAACCAACATCTTTACTGGGCTCTTCCAGAGGTCAGGATGGTCCTCGTAAACATCACGCACGGCTCTTCCATTAAACAACTGCTTGTATAGGACGTCGAAGTAAGGGCTATATGTCTTTACTAACATGTCTTCCGTTGCACGGGCATCAGCACCGTCGAAATGCACTTCCACTTCAATGTTGTTGAACACACGGAGGATGTTGTTGACGGGATCGTAGCTGACAGGCTCGATGCTAATCTGACCCACTTGTACACCACGCATGGTACCATTCACGCTAACTCGTGCCATGGGTTCTGAACGCATGCCACGGGTCTGGTAGGCAGCCTCGTTATAGACAAATGCGGGGCTCTCGTTTTTCATGGCAGCAGGCTGGCGCGGCACCAAAGTATGGATGCCGTAGTCATCGAGACGGTAGTCTGTGGTGGTGTAGCTCGTGATTTCGACGCTCGGGTTGGCACCGAAAGGCACGGCGATAAGCTCATTCACGACAGGAATCTGAGGATCACCCTCATTGCCGCCGATGACAGTGTTGGGCAAACTGAGCCAGGAGAATGTCCCTCGCTCACTTTCATAGTCCTGCGCATCAATGGAGGAGAATGAGAACGAAGCCTTAAGACTTCTCATGTCACTCTTCACGCATTCTGCCTTGTCGGCCGAACGCAACTGGATCTTTTGCTGTGCCATGACGCTGACACCGAATATCAGCGCCATTGCAGTTAAGAAAAGCTTCTTCATAATTGTGTTAGTTGATTAGTATTTGTGTTTCCAAATTATTCTTGGTTGTAAAAATTACACATTAAGCGGGCAAAGGTAAGCATTTTTTCGATACGTTTAGCATTTTTAGAGTTTTCGAAAAAAAAAGAGGATGACTTTTAGTCACCCTCTTCATTCACTTGTCTATGCAAGCTGCAATCAGTCCTCCTTGCGGTGTTGGCAAATTGTGCCGTGACTGGCTTTCGCTCCCGTCGAGAAGACCAAAGTCTTCGGCTCAGTGCTGTTGGAATAGTACATGTAGCCTTGGCCGGGAACCAACGTCTCAATATCAATCCACTCACCCAGATAATCGTATCCTTCCGTGCTGCTCGCGATGATGTCGCCTTCCTCAGGCTCGAAATCACCCATGACAACCTCGATG
>JAFZKD010000083.1 GCA_017553785.1 Muribaculaceae bacterium
ATTACAAAAATAAAAACGATGTCTTAGTGGCCCTTATAATCTCCATATTCTTACTTTTCTCATAAATACATTTAATTTTATTAGCAAAGTTAATAATAATCAGGGAATTATCACTATATTTGCACCAAGAATTAGCATTGTTTATCAAGTAACCCCACAAATAATAAACTTATGAGACTGAAAATTTTTGCTCTGGCAAGCGAACAAGTTCGAGCGGTTACAATCCTCGCGCTCATGTTGTTGCCGATGATTTCACAGGCGCAGCGTCAGCAGTATCTGCAAGTGAACGATATTCCCTATACAGCATCTGACGATGCCTATGCCCAGGAGCGATGCAAGCTTGATGTCTATTACCCCACCGAACTCCATGACGCTCCCGTTGTCGTGTGGTTCCACGGCGGTGGTATCGAAGGCGGCAACAAGCACATCGACCCGCAGCTCAAGAACAGCGGCCTCGTGGTTGTCGCTGCCAACTACCGTCTATTGCCGAAGGCTCCTATCGATGACATCCTCGACGATGCGGCTGCTGCCGTGGCCTGGACCTACAAGAACATCGGAAAATACAATGGTAGCCGTCGCAAGATATTCGTTGCAGGCCACTCTGCCGGAGGCTATCTGCTCGACATGATCGGACTCGACAAACGGTGGCTCGCCAAGTACGACGTTGATGCAGATTCATTGGCAGGCCTGATACCTTTCAGCGGACAATGCGTGACGCACTACAACATCCGAAAGCAGCAGGGCATTGGTCCGCTTCAGGCCACCATCGACCAATATGCCCCGCTTACCTATGTCCGTCCTGATGCGCCGCCTATTGTTATCATTTCAGGTGACAGGGAACTGGAACTATACGGCCGTTATGAAGAGCAGGCCTACTTCTGGCGCATGCTGAAACTCGTAGGCCACAAGGACGTGACACTTTACGAGATGCAGGGCTACGACCACGGCACCATGCCGCAACCCGCCTATTACATTCTAAAACAACACATCAAACGTCTAACGAGTAAATGATAGCCGAGTCGTGACGGAGTAAGAATGAAATTCAAATGATTCAGCAAGTTGAAATAACGCTAAAGCCAAAGTCTCGCGGGTTCCATTTGGTTACCAGTGAGATAATGAGTCAGATTCCCAAGTTGCCAAAGACGGGTATCATCAATATATTCTGCAAGCATACCAGTTGCGGACTGAGCATCAACGAGAATGCTGACCCCGATGTTCGTGTGGATATGGAAACCATTTTCAACCGGCTCATACCAGAGAATCGTCCAGAATATGAGCATACTTTAGAGGGTGCTGATGACATGCCTGCTCACGCCAAGTCTACATTAAGTGGAGTTAGCCTGACCATCCCCATTACCGATGGCCGTCTGAACATGGGCACTTGGCAAGGAATCTATTTCTGTGAATACCGCAATTATGGTGGGGCAAGAAAACTGGTCGTAACAATCATAGGCGAATGAAACTACCGAAGTTTATCATCACAATGGACGGCGTTTTCCGTCTGGGCATGGTTGACCAGCACAAGTACCTACTAAAGCCAGGTGACCAATGCATAGGAGGCGGCTACTATCACTTTGACTTTGTTTCCAACCGTATTATTCTTGATAGGGAATCTTATGATTTTGGCCGTCCCAAATGGCATCTGCTGGAGGTACTGAAGGTACCATCTACCTATCGCGGTATGCGCATCGTCTATAAATACGATGATGGCTTTCACGATGATTTCAACGTCAGCGAAGAACTACGAATAGAATACTATGACTAAAAAGGGAATCCCATACGAGATTCCCCGGAGTCCTCTTGCGAGGCATATGTAGAGTTATGGAAACAGACTTTTAGCGATGACCTCCGCGCTCGACCTATGGTCGCTTGCTACCGGAGGGACGCAAGAAGTGGCCGGAACCACTACGATTGGTACGAGTGTTCATTGCAATTTCGCGATTCGGAGCCTTATGAGCATTGTTGTTACCCATGTTGTGGTTGCCCATGTGGCCCTTGTCGTTCATCACTCTTGCGCCTCTGTCCGGCATTGGAGCAGGATTGTGCTTTGCAACAGGAGCAGGTGCGGGCTTGCCCATGTGTGCATAGTGTGAACCATGAACCTTGTTGTGACCACCCTTATAG
>JAFZKD010000084.1 GCA_017553785.1 Muribaculaceae bacterium
ACCTGCGGCGAACCTTCGCTGTGCGAGGTCATCAGCAGACAGTCAACAGCGTTCATAAGCATTGCTACTTCTGTACGTTTGTAGCCTTTCAACTCCAGCAGAGTTATCTCTGGCACCAAGGCACACGCCTCTTTTGCTAGTTTCGGATTCTTTACCTCATTATCGAAAGCTCCAGCGAAAAGGACATAATGTTTCGCAGGGTCTAGTTGCATTATTCGACAGGCTTCTTCGCGTAGTATGGGATGGAAGATGGTTGTGTCGACCCCGCAGGGTATCACCGAGGAACATACTTCAAAACCTCGGGATCTTTTTCTTGTTGACTTGTTGACTTGTTGACTTGTTGACTTGTTGACTTGTTGTCTTCGTCGTTGTGAAAAAAGATAAGCTTTCTCCATGAGACGACGACTGACAAAGATGTTATGGGCGGCGCAGCGCATGGCGATGCGACTCAGTGGCAGGATGCGTCGGTCGTTGATGTCGCTGCCGTGGTAAGTGACCACCACCGGCACCTTGTGCTGCAGTGTGCAAATCAACCCGCAAAGTCCAAAGTGCGCATGCACCACATCGGGGTGGAATTGTCGAATGGCGGTTTTGAGTCTACCCAAGTTACGCAGATAACCGTGGGCACCGTGTCCTTCAACCAAGAACATCTGTATGTCGCAACCGGCTTTCTGCAGGGCTTCCGCCTGTTCCACGACAAACGGTGCCACCCGCTCGTGATTTCCACTAACAACAACCAGAACCCTCATCAATATTTTTAGGCTATTAGACTTGTAGACTCGTTGACCGTTAGAGCATACCTCGACTGCCGAGTTTGAAGAATGCCCAGGCGAAGGCCATCACCGGCACCACCCAGTACCATATCTTGACAAACCGATAATTCTTCGCATCCAATAGCGTCACCCCGTAGGCCGCCATGATGAGCAGTACCGGCAAGCCCGGCAACAGGAATCGCTCCGAGTTGGAAAATCCGCTAGTGGAGATGATACCCAGGTAGGCGATGACGAAAGAACCGATGAGCGACAGGTTGCGCCAGTTCTTGGTGATGAAGATGGCGCTGAAAACCGCCAATAATACGAAACATCCAAGGAAGTTGCGCACATAGTTGCCCCCGCTAATCATCTGCTGGGTGTATTGTTGGTCGACATCCACCATGGTGGGGAATGGCAGTACAAACATCATGGGTGCCATCACAGTCCCAGTGGCGTATTTGGCCCACTGGTTGCCACGAAGGGTTTGTTCAAGGCGTTTGTTGCTGGCATTTTCGTCTCGCGACTCCCACAATCCCTCGGTCTCGTTGATGATGGTGCCGCCAGCCAGCAGCGTCGCTGCCAGCACGCCCCAGACGATGAGCATGATACGTTTCCCGCGGCCTATGACGCTGGTGTTGGTGAACACCAGTGCGGTGACGAAAGAGAATACCGCCGCCGCCCCCAGCACCGTACGGAAGGTGAAGAGCGAGAGAGCCAATAAGACAGGTGTGGCAATGGTGAACACATTGTAGTGTTGTGAGCGTATTAGATAGTCAGCGCGCTCCAGAAAGGCCACCATAAGGAACAGCATCTCGGTCTCTTTCAGGTGCAGGCCGCAGTAGAAGATAAGGTTGGGCATGAAGCAGGCCATGATGGCTGCCAGCCGGCCTCCATCCTCACCGATGTTGCGCTTGGCAAGGGAGTAGATGAGCAGCACTGTGGCAGTGCTCCAAAGTGTTTTTATGACACGGGTGATGAAAATGTTGGGTCCAAGCAGTTTGTAAAGGAAGGTGAGATATAAAAGATAGCCCGAATCTGAAATATCTTTGACGTTGACAAATAGATAATTGTTGGTTGTTGACCAGCTTGATTCTGCCAGCCAGGCGGCGTCCTCCCAGTAACCCACGGCATCAGCAGCGTC
>JAFZKD010000085.1 GCA_017553785.1 Muribaculaceae bacterium
CATTTTTTAAACTAAAACAAAATGCCAAAAGTTAAGACGAATTCCGCTGCGAAGAAAAGGTTCACCTTTACCGGCACCGGAAAGATTAAAAGAAGACATGCTTACAAGAGTCACATCCTGACCAAGAAGAGCAAGAAGCGTAAACGCAACCTGGGTAAGATGAGCATCGTGGACAAGGCCAACTTGAACATCGTGCGTCAGCTCCTGGTGAAGTAAACCACTCAATTCATTCTTTTAATCACAAGATTTTTATCATTTTATTTATTAACCGAATGTCTAGCTCAAAGTGCCGGAAACGGCCGCTAGCAGTCAAAACAATTCAAAAAAATGCCAAGATCAGTTAATCACGTGGCTTCAAGAGCCAAACGCAAGAAAATCTTAAAACTTACAAGGGGTTACTTTGGCGCTCGCAAGAACGTCTGGACCGTTGCTAAGAACACCTGGGAGAAGGGTTTGACCTACGCTTACGCTGACCGTAAGAAGAAAAAACGCAACTTCCGCGCGCTGTGGATCCAGCGTATCAACGCTGCCGCTCGCATGGAGGACCTCTCCTACAGCAAGCTGATGGGCCTGATTCACAAGTCCGGCATCGAGATCAACCGCAAGGTGCTCGCCGACCTGGCTATGAACAATCCCGCCGCTTTCAAGGCTATCGTTGACGAGGCTAAAAAGCACGCCTAATCAACACAGGTTCTTTCCAAAGAATTAATTCCGCAAAATGCTACCAGGCTCCAAGAGGGAAACCTCAAGGAGCCTGTTTTTTGTTTTGAAATAAGTGTGTCTGGGAGTTACTCGTACTCTTTGTAGAGGTTGATGTAGTCCATGACACTGTCGATGGCCTCCTGGCGCATGTCGAGGCGCAGCGAGCCGTCGTTCAACACGTTGGCGACCACCTTGTGAACCATCGACCAGTCGTTGTCAAGATAGACTTGTGCATCGATGAGCGACGAGATGAATGCCACGCTGAAGCTCTTATCCTTGTTCTTCTTCACGGCTTGGTGGCCCATCTCACTCGCTGCGGTGACGTCAAAGTAGTTGCTCATTGCCTTGGCGTAGGCATATACGGCCAGCGTCTTGGCGTCGAGTTTCTTGATGAGTTTCTTTTCGCTCTTTACTTTGTAGCGCCCCATCAGATAGTTGCCCAGTTGCTCTCCCATCGAGGTTCCGTCAAAGTTCCAGCCCAGCTTGTTGATGATAGCCAGGCGCACGTCAATAGGCGCCTTCTTGTCGGCGAGGAAATTGAGCAGGGTGGTGGGGATGTCACCTTGCATGTCCTCACTTGCCATCTGTACCATCGGGTGGTCAGAGTAAGCATCAGCAAAATGTGTCGAAGTCAGCGGCGAGTCGGCCCAACAGAAGGCCCAGGCGGCCATGAGTGTTACCAGTGTGAATAATCTCTTCATCATAGTCATTCTATTTTAATATTTGTTATCCAGTTCAAATTATACTGCAAATATAGTGCAAGTTTTTAAAATTATTGTTCATGGATTTCCATTTTTATCAACAATGGCACAAAAAAAGGTTGAGTGCCATGTGACGCTCAACCCTTATTGATGCTGTACATGTGTTTATTCCTTCACCCTGCCCGAGACAAAGCTGGATCGGACCACCGAGCTTGGCGGTGGTTACTTCTTGAGGGGCAGCAGGTTGTATAGCCTGCCGGCAATCCACATCACGGGGATGGAGATGAGATAGCACGCAATCATTACCGCGATAAAGATGAGGGGTGCGTACTTCAGGGAATAAACCTGCGGCTGGAACAGGTAATAGGCCAGCCAGGTGTGAATCATCCAGATGGGCATCGATTTGTTGCCGAGCTCGGTCAATACGGCTCTCATCCAGCCTGGCCAGCGCACGTGGGCGAGTAGAATCACCAGTAGGGGAACATACACTAGATAAGAGAATGAGTAACGCTTGATGCAGGTGGCAAGCACCAGAATGATGATGGCGCCTACGATGCCCCATTGGGGGTAGGGACGGCTCAGTGGCAAGGATGTGCGGCGTAG
Source organism: Muribaculaceae bacterium (assembly GCA_017553785.1). Lineage (GTDB taxonomy): Bacteria > Bacteroidota > Bacteroidia > Bacteroidales > Muribaculaceae > Sodaliphilus. The sequence continues at coordinate 2,007 of JAFZKD010000085.1, forward strand.
CACTACACCCATCGTGAAGGCCTGTAGCAGGTGGATGCACAGCAGCGGCTGGTAGGCCCAAATGTGGGTAAACAAGAAGTGCCCGCAGCGGCTGATGAGGAAACTCGTACCCGCATAGATGACTGTCGTAATGACTAATGACGCCAGATTACCCAGCCGCTCAATGCCGCGGATGATGTACAGGCTGAACACGCTGAGCACGGAGTAGGGGAGTAGGAACCACATCTCGGCGTTGTAGGTCGTGTTCCACGCGAGCACATTAGCAACAAGCTCCTTGATGCCGCCAGGGTAGACGTCGGGCATCATCACCATGCCGATGGGGAGAAAGATGGCGAGCACGACCCAGTAATGCATGTAGATCCTGAGGACGCGAGAGATCTGGCGCACGGTGCTGATGCCGCCCTGTTCCTGCTTGCTGGCGAGGCCGTAGCCACTGAGTACCAAGAAAAAACTCACGGGCCAGCAGACTGCCGCCAGCCAGGTGGCCATCGGCACTCGCCCAATGTAAAGCAGGGGCGTGTGCAGATGCATGTGGCTACCGTTAAACAGATGGTAGAACACCATCATCATGATGACGATGCCCTTAATGATCGAACTGTTCTTTTTGGATAAATCGAGCATATCTTTCTGTTAGGAGTTTAATTCCTGTTCTAAAAAGCGCAAAATTACTCATTGTTGCCGAGGAGGCTTTTTTTCTTGGAAAAAATGGCGCCACGAGCCTTGTGATGGCTGAAAATGAGACTGACCGGACGCTTGTCTCTCCTCCGGTCAGCCACATTAATTAGAATTGAATAGTCTCTTTACTCCTTGACGAGGAGCGTGCCGGTCTTGCCCTGCAGGGCCTCGCGAGCCTTGTCGAGCGAGGTGATCAAGGCGGTGCCGCCAGTGGTGTTCTCCACAAAGCTGATACACGACTCCACCTTGGGCAGCATGCTGCCGGGAGCGAAATGACCCTCGGTGATATACTGACGGGCCTCGGCGATGGTCATGCGGTCAAGGTCTTTCTGGTCAGGCTTGTTGAAGTTGATGGACACCTTCTCAACGGCGGTGAGGATGACCAGCATGTCGGCATTCAGGTCGAGGGCCAACTTGGCGCTGGCTCGGTCCTTGTCGATAACTGCTGCCACACCCTCATAGTCACCAGGGCCTTTCTCCATGACGGGGATGCCGCCACCACCCACGGTGATGACCACGCTGTGCAGGCCCACGAGCTGCTCGACGATGGGCAACTCAACGATCTTGACGGGGATGGGCGAGGGCACGACGCGGCGATAGCCACGGCCGGCGTCCTCGACAAAGGTGTAACCCGTCTCGGCGACGATGCGGTCGGCGTCCTCCTTGCTGTAGAACATGCCCACGGGCTTGGTGGGGTGCTGGAAGGCGCTGTCGTTCTGGTCAACAACCACCTGGGTCACCACAGCGGCACAGGGCTTGTTGATGCCGCGGCGTGCGAGCTCGCGCTCCACGGCCTGCTGCAGGTGGTAGCCGATGTAACCCTGGGTCATCGCGCCGCACTCGGGGAACGGCATGGCGGGGGTGCCGCCACCGTTGTTGGCCGAGTATTCAAAGGCCAGGTTCACCATGCCCACCTGGGGGCCGTTACCGTGGCCGATGACAACGTCATAGCCCTCTTCGACGAGGTCCACGATGGTCGATGCGGTGCCTTTTACCAGGTCCAGCTGCTCCTGAGGAGTCTTGCCCAGGGCGTTGCCGCCCAGGGCGATAACAAGACGTTTACTCATATTTATAGGTATATGAAATTACTTCAGGGTTGCGTACATCACAGCCTTTATGGTGTGCATACGGTTCTCGGCCTCATCAAATACCTTGGATTGCGGGCTGCGGAAGACCTTGTCGGTTACCTCCATCTCGGGCAGACCGAACTTCTTGTGGATGTCGGCGCCGATGGTGGTCTCCAGGTCGTGGAACGAAGGCAGGCAGTGCAGGAAGATGGCGCCGGGATTGGCGTTCTTCATCACGGCGTCGTTGACCTGATAGGGGCTCAGCAGTTTGATGCGCTCGGCCCAGATCTCGTCGGGCTCGCCCATCGATACCCAGATGTCGGTATAGATGACGTCGGCGTTCTTCGTGCCCTTCTTCACGTCAGGAGTGAGGGTGATGGTGCAGCCGTTCTCCTTGGCGATCTTCTTGCA
>JAFZKD010000086.1 GCA_017553785.1 Muribaculaceae bacterium
AACGAGTTCGTGCAGAGATACGATCTTGACGGGTTCATCGTGGTAGCCGACTCGGGTCTGATGAACAGCGCAAACATCGCAGAGTTGGAACGCATGGGCTATAGTTACATCATCGGTGACCGCATCAGGAACGAGGCGGAGAATATCAAGCGGCAGATACTGTCGTATCCAAAAGTTAATGGGATGATGCACGAGATAGACAAAGGCGGAGGACGCAGGCTGCTCATCGGCTACAGCGATGACAGGGCCAGGAAAGACGCCTACAACCGAGATAAGGGCGTGAGGAAACTTGAGAAGAAGTTCCGTACAGGGCAGTTGACCAAGGAGAACATCAACCGGCGCGGCTACAACAAGTTCCTGGACATGTCCGGAGAGACCAAGATAGAGATCAACCGTGACAGGATAGCGCAAGACTCCCAGTGGGACGGGCTCAAGGGGTACTTGACCAACACCGAAATACCGACCGACGATGTCTTCACGGCATACCACAACCTGTGGAATGTGGAGAAAGCCTTCCGCATCGCAAAATCCAAAATCGAGATACGCCCCATGTTCCACTTCACGCGCAGACGCATCGAAGCTCACATCTGCATCTGTTTCGTGGCGCTAAAGATATATAAGGAGTTGGAGAGACTGCTCAAAAGAGCAAACATCGGAATGAGTGTTGACAAAGTCCTGAATATGGCAAAGTCCGTGACAACCATCACCATCAGGATGCCTAACGGGCAAAAAGTCACCAGAACTATGCCCATGAGGCGCCATCAGCGCATAGCCCCTCTATTCACCGATGAATTTTGGGGTATGCAATGACGAAGTCAGGAGCACAAGGCTAATACAGTCACGGCTGCGTTAGCCTTTTTTCTTTATTAGGGTCGCAGGCTTGCAGTTATAGAAAAAAGTTGATAACTTCGCAGGCAAATTCAAAAGCAGAGAAACGATGCAACAGCACAAAATCACCGAGCTGGACCTGCAAGACGTGCCGCAGATGTACCACAACCTCAAGTATAATGACGGCGAAATCTATTTTGCTGACAACATCACGTCCATCCCTGGGCTGATGAAGCAGTTCAAGGTCAATTTCATTGCCTATGTCATGGTGACGGAGGGCCGTCTCACTGTCGACATAAACAATGTCACCTACCACTTGGACAAGAACAGCTCATTGTTTGTTGACCGCAAGGTGGTGATCGATAACGTGAAACACACCGAGAACTTCAGCTGCCTCATCTGCGCCATGAGCACCGACATGGGCTTTGCCTTCTTCAACAAGAGCCTGCTGCAATCCATCATGCACATCATGGCCAATCCTGTCATTAAGATGGAACAAAATGAGGTGGACCTGATGATGAAGTACTACGAACTGCTGGTCTTCAAGATGGATCACCCGGAAATGAACTTCGGGCGCGAAACGGTGAGGGACATCATCCGCTGCTTTGCCTACGACTTGCTGTCTAACATCAACCGTCACCTCAATCAGGATAATGATGACGACATGCTACGACAGAGCGACCGCATCTTCCGCCGTTTCATGCTCCTGCTGGCCGATAACACCAACGTGAACCGCAGCGTCAAGTCCTA
>JAFZKD010000087.1 GCA_017553785.1 Muribaculaceae bacterium
TCACCAGAACCACCCTTTATCTTGGCAGCCTCCAGCAACTGAACGGGCACGGGAGAAGTCTTGACGATGAAGTCAAAACTCTTGTCGGCGTAGTAAGAGATCACTACGGGCAACACCTTGCCAGCTTTAGCCTGGGTGCGGGCGTTGAATTGCTTGCAAAAATCCATGATGTTGATACCCTTAGAACCCAGAGCGGGACCTACGGGAGGAGAGGGGTTTGCAGCCCCACCCTTAATCTGCAATTTGATCTGTCCAGCAATTTCTTTAGCCATTGTACAAATTAATTTATATGGTGTTAAAAAAACGTTGCGTGTAAGTCACAGTTGCGTAACACCGACCGTGACATTACTCGCGCTCGACTTGCGAATGATCCAACTTGAGTGGTGTCTCACGACCAAATACCTTCACCATCACTGTGAGCTCACGCTTTTCGGGATTAATTTCCTTAATCTCACCGATGAAGCCGCTGAAGGGACCGAAGTTGACCTTCACCGATTCGCCAACGACATAGTCATTGACCGCATCGGCAGCCTCAAGCTCGCGCGCCTCGGCCTGGCCCAACATCGTCAAGATCTGATGTTCGGGAACGGGTTCGGGACGGCGCTCGCCTTCACGTGAACGCACAAAGTTCACCACGTTGGTAGTGTCCTGCAGGGTCACCTCAATGTCGGGTATAAGCTCAAGCTTAACAAACACGTAGCCCGAGAACATGACTTTCTCCTTGAGAACTTTCTTCCCGGCACGTGTAGTGTAAACCTTCTCGGTAGGCACAAGAATCTGCGAGATGTTCTCGGCATACACAGGATTATTCTTCCTGTAACCCTCAATCATCTCCTTAACCTTCATCTCCTTGCCCGAGATGGTACGCAAAATGTACCACTGATGCTTACTTTGAGACATAGTTGTGACTAGTGCAGTGACAGTTTGTAAAAATGTACTTGTTAGTGAAAAACCACACGCTCGAGCGTGCTGATGATGCTGCCCTATCAGGCAACATGGTAAACGAGATGCATCACTACATCAATGCACTTGTCGATTACCCAAATCACCAATGACGCGATGATGGAAGCAACCATCACGACAATGGTACTGTTGGCCAGTTCACTCGAAGTAGGCCAAGAAACCTTATGAACGAGTTCGTTATAAGATTCCTTGATATCCGTAAGCCTGTTATTAATAAAATTCTTCATTTGTTTATTCTCTTTCTCTTTGCACGGGAAGTAAGGCTCGAACTCACGACCTACGGTTTTGGAGACCGTCGCTCTACCAACTGAGCTATTCCCGTATTTTAAAGGGTCCGACTGGCATGCAGCCAGACCCTTTTCTTGTTTTTCTCACGCCTTTCGGCGCTTGACTATTGATGACGACCTTGATTAGTCCTCAATGATGCCAGTGATCTGACCAGAACCTACGGTGCGGCCACCCTCACGGATAGCGAAACGTAGACCTTCGCTGCAAGCAACCGGGGTGATCAGCTTGACGTCGATCTCGACGTTGTCACCAGGCATTACCATCTCGA
>JAFZKD010000088.1 GCA_017553785.1 Muribaculaceae bacterium
AGTCAAGTCAAGAGTGTGACACTTGATCGTTGAAACTTCGATGTCAAGGCTATGATGCTAAGTGCCTGGCAGTCAAGCGTAGGACGATATTGAACCGAGCGAGATAACCGACCGTTGTTCGACCCTGTGATGCCGGTGAGCTTCTCACACCGGTGGGGTAGAGTAGCCTCTCCACGCTGGTTATCCACACCCGATATATTGTGCTGCGCCTGTGTTTTTCTGTGTACAGGCAGGCATGTAGCGCGAGTCAACGGTTTAAGAATGTAAAACAAGAACAATAACTAAACAAATCGAGAAACTATGTCTAAAGTTTGTCAAATCACCGGAAAGAAGGCGATCACGGGTAACAACGTGTCGCACTCAAAGCGCAGGACGAAACGCAAATTCAACGTTAACGTCTTCAACCGCAAGTTCTATTGGCCCGAGCAGGGACAGTGGATTCGCTTGACCGTATCGGCTTCAGGCTTGCGCAACATTAACAAGATGGGTCTTGACGCCGCCCTCAAGAAGGCAGCCGCCGACGGCCATCTCACCGAAATCATGGTTATTAACAAGTAAGAAAGGAGCAACTGTATTATGGCAAAGAAAGCAAAAGGCGACCGCGTGCAAGTCATTCTCGAGTGCACCGAGCAGAAGGGTACTGGCGTTCCCGGCATCAGCCGTTACATCACGACCAAGAACCGCAAGAACACCACCGAGCGTTTGGAGCTCAAGAAGTACAATCCTTATCTGAAACGCATGACCGTTCACAAGGAGATCAAGTAATAATAACCATTTAAATAACTATATTTTTAAGTTATGGCAAAGAAAGTAGTTGCAACCCTTCAGACTGGTGAAGGACGCTCATGGAGCAAGGTGATCAAGATGGTCCGCTCCGAGAAGACTGGCGCTTACGTGTTTGAGGAGCGCATGGTCCCCAACGACAAGGTACAGGATTGGCTGAAGTAATCTTCCCCCATCCAATACATATTACTGCCCGCAGGCTCTCAACAGCCCGCGGGCAGCCTTTTTGTGCCATCGTTTCATCAGTTGTCATTTACTTGCCGAGGAAATCTAGTTCTATGAATTGCAACTTATCATCAGTTTTAATCGCTCAATAGCATTAGACAGTTTCAAATAAAAAGGCGTGCCCAAATTTCGGACACGCCCCAAACAATTAGATGTTAAACTACTTCTATCTGATCACAAGTTTTGTGGTCTTTTCCCGGATTCTCACGATGTAGATACCATTTGAATTGACGGGAATCTCGTTACGGCCGGTTTGGAGGTTGACAGTCATTGCATGACCAGCAATGTCGCTGATAATCGCGCTCTGCTCCACAGGACTCTCAATGATAATCATCTGTCCGTCGGCATAGACCTTAGAGTTCATCGCCAACTCATTCACGTCTGTAGTTGAGTTTTGATAAGCCTCTTGTGAAGTCCAGTCAGTGAATTCATCGTTACCACCTTCGCTTTCACTATCTTCAGGCTGAACCATAGGGGCATAAGGCTGTGGACTTGTTGCGTCAAGAGTCAAACTAACGTTTACGGGTTTTGCACTTCCTCCACTGATAGTGATTTTGCCAGTTGCATGTTGGATGGTGGTTGCGGCATTACATTTCACAGTCACGGTTACGCCATTAGCAGCTTGAGAAGCTGTAATTGTTGAAGGTGTTACAGTAAAGATGTTGTTGCTCGAAATCAAAGTCAATTTTCCAGTCAAGTTGTAGCCCGTCACCGTAAAGGTTCTAGAATCATTGTATCCACCGAATACTAAGGAGGTGGTGTTAGTTGTGATTTCTGCGCACGTTCCTGTTACATTAATCTTCTTACTCGTAGCACTACCACCACTAATGGTGAAAGTAGCAGAATGGTTCCCCCTTGCAGTTGGTTTGTATGTTACCGTAACCTCTGCGCCGTTGGCTGACTGGGCTTGTGCTGCAGTAATCGTAGTCGGACTGACCGTGAAGTAAGAGCTACTTTCTGGTGATACCGTCAGATCGCCGGTCAAGTTCTTGCCTTTAACAGTAAATTTCTTTGTATTGGTACTATTCTTGGCAACTGTTCCGAAGTCCCAAGAAGAAGGAGTTGTTGTGATGGTGGAACATTTTCCTTCAACTGTGATTTTTGTTGATACCTGACCATCGCCAAAAGTGAACACACCACCATAACTTCCGGCACTCGTGGGTTTGAAAGTTACCGTCACTTTACCGCCACTGGCGGGCAGCGACTCAGGGGATACGGAGAACTCGCCACCAGTCGTTTCCATTTGTGAAACCATAGAGATTCGGCCACTCAGGTTGCTTCCTGAAATTGTAAATTCATGAGTATTGGTAGTCCCCACGCCGACTGTTCCGAAATCCCACGACGAGGGTGTGGCTGAAATATCTGAACACTTGCCTGTCAGGCTGATGGTCTTATTTGTTGCACTGCCCCCACTGATGGTAATTATTCCGCTATGATTACCTCCTGCTGTCGGTTCGTAGTTCAGCGTAACAGTTTTTCCGCTGGTGGCGTCGCTCTTTGAGATAGTTATTGTTCTTTTATTGTTTATTTTGAACATGCCTGATCCTGTCAATGTCAAAGTCAAGTCACCAGTCAAGTTATAGCCTTTTACAGTAATGTTCTTTGTATTGGTACTATTCTTGGCAACTGTTCCAAAGTCCCAAGAAGAAGGAGTTGCTGTGATTGTGGCGCATTTTCCTTCAACTGTAATTTTTGTTGATACTTGGCCATCACCATAAGTGAACACACCACCATAACTACCGGCACTTGTGGGCTTGAAAGTTACCGTCACTTTACCGCCATTGGCTGGCAGCGACTCAGGGGATACGGAGAATTCGCCACCAGTCGTTTCCATTTGTGAAACCAAAGAGATGCGGCCACTCAGGTTGGTGCCTGTAATCGTAAATTCATGAGTATTGGTAGTTCCCACGCCGACGGTTCCAAAATCCCACGACGAGGGAGTGGCTGAAATATCTGAACACTTGCCTGTCAGGCTGATGGTCTTATCTGCTGCACTGCCCCCACTGATGGTAATTATTCCGCTATGATTACCTCCTGCTGTCGGTTCGTAGTTCACCGTAACAGTTTTTCCGCTGGTGGCGTCGCTCTTTGAGATAGTTATTGTTCTTTCATTGTTTATTTTGAACATGCCTGATCCTGTCAATGTCAAAGTCAAGTCACCAGTCAAGTTATAGCCTTTTACAGTAATGTTCTTTGTATTGGTACTATTCTTGGCAACTGTTCCGAAGTCCCAAGAAGAAGGAGTTGCTGTGATTGTGGCGCATTTTCCTTCAACTGTGATTTTTGTTGATACTTGGCCATCACCATAAGTGAACACACCACCATAACTACCGGCACTTGTGGGCTTGAAAGTTACCGTCACTTTACCGCCACTGGCTGGCAGCGACTCAGGGGATACGGAGAATTCGCCACCAGTCGTTTCCATTTGTGAAACCAAAGAGATGCGGCCACTCAGGTTGGTGCCTGTAATCGTAAATTCATGAGTATTGGTAGTTCCCACGCCGACGGTTCCAAAATCCCACGACGAGGGAGTGGCAGTAATGGTTGATTGGTTGGAAATGCCTTTCAAATAAACGGTTTTATTCTCCAATGCATCGCCACCGCTAACAATAACTTTAGCTGTATGGGTGCCTAATTCAGTAGGTATGTAACCCACCGTGATCATAACTTGAGTAATGTCTCCATCATTAGTGACTTGAGTCTGTTTAATCGAAAACATTCCACTATTATCATCTAACTGAATGTTCATTGGGCCTGCTAGGTTCGTACCAGTCGCCGTGAACTTTCGGGTTAATTCTTGACCCACTTCTCCATTAGTGTAGAACGACAGAGATGACGTACTTACATTAATCGTGCGCTCTACTGCCGTACCATGTAAACTGATCTCTTTAGGAGATAAGATATTACCTCCTGTAATTGTTATTTTTGCATCGTGAGTACCTTCTGTTGTTGGTGAATAGGTTACCCCTACTGTAGCACATTGAGCGGCCTCATCTGCGGTAATACGTTCCTTATCAATTGAATACATTCCGTTTATATCAATCAATGACACTGTCAGAGGTCCAGTTAGATTAAAACCATCTACAGTAAACGAGTGCGTTTGTGTCTTGCCAACAGTCTGGCTTGGGAATGATAGTGATTCAGTGTCAACGCTGATGGCACGAACTTCAGTTGAACCACTCAAGTAAATTTTTTTATCTTCTAAGGCATCGCCACCACTGATGGTGATAATATCTTCGTGGCTGCCTTCAGAGGTTGGAAAATAGGTCACTTCTATCATTACTCCATGTTCTGCCTCATCAGGTTCGATTTTGCTCCTGCTTATGGAAAACATTTCATTTCGGTTTAATTTCACACTTAATGGTCCAGTCAAGTTTTGGCCAGATACATAGAGCCACTTGCTATCTTTCTTGCCAAAAGTTTGCCCAGGAAATGTTAACCTATTATTGGATATTGTTATTGTTCTAACCTCTGCAGTTCCTTCCAACGTAATCTTTTTCCTTTCAAATGCACTACTATTGTGACGGTTGATATATAGAACTGCTTTGTGTGTGCCAACTTCCGTTGGTGTATATCTCACTGGCACGTCTGCACCATTTAAACCTATCTCCAAGAATGGGATAGATGTCTTATCGATCGAGAACATTCCAGTTTCATCATCTAATTCCAATGATACACTTTGAGTATATTGATAATTATGGACAATCAATTTAAATGTCTGGCTCACAGTTTTGTTTACGGTGCCATTATTAAATATTAATTTCTTCTTATCAACTGTTACTCTAGGTGTTGCCGCCAAAGCCTCGCCAAGCCCCTTTGCGTCATCATTATCAAATGGAGTATAAGATTCTTCACCTAAAGAAGTGCTCCAATCTATCCAATCATCATCATCATCGCCATAAACACTAAAATTTGCCCATCCATGAGCGGTGCTTAAAACAATTAATGTAAATAATAATAGAAATTTCTGTTTCATAATGTTTAAATTTTTAATAGTTAGTAAAATGAATTTTTGTTTTGTGATGCAAACTTAGGTCTCATGGTAATAACGCGCCAAAAAAATATGTGCATTTTTTAAAGACTGTAAAAATATTTTACACAAAAGTGTCAAATTCTTTTACACTATTGAATTTTCGACTGCTTTTTTGTGTAATTTTGTAATTCTAAAAGTGACACCATCATGGCTTCAGGAAAATACATATTCACGCTTGAGATGGCAGTGAGGGACTATGAGCTCGATAGCGAGGGTATCGTCAACAACGCCAACTACCTCCACTATCTGGAGCACACGCGCCACGCCTTTGTCAAGCAGGAGGGTATTCCCTTCGGCAGCCTGACGAGCAGCGGGCTGGTGCCTGTGGTGCGGCGTATGGAAATCGACTATCGTGAGCCGTTGCGCAGTGGTGATGTGATGCTGAGCCGCCTGTGGATTGAACGCGAGGGCGCACGGTTTATCTTTCACCAGGACATCTTCAAGAAGGAGAGTGGGGATCCGGTTGTCAGCGCGGTGGTCACTATCGTGTGCATGGAGGACGGACGCATTAACCGTGGCGACGGTCTGGCGGCCCGTCTTGCCAAATATCTTGCAGCGCCATGCTAAGTGAAAAATACACACCATTGGCCTATCGCATCGCCTTTGCCAACCTGCAGGGCATGGGTGTTGACTTGGCCCGAAAGCTGCTTGATGTGGTGGGCGATGAGCAACAGTTCTTTGCTATGAGCGAGAAAGAGTTGAGGGGCCTCACGCACGGACGTAGCAAGATCTACCGTGACGATTATCGCCGCGACTGCTTGGAAAAGGCCGTGAAGGAAGAGTCCTTCGTGCGTGAGCACAACATTGCTGCTACCTATTACACCGACGAGGCCTATCCTCGCCGTCTGCTTGAGGCGCCTGACGCCCCGGCCCTCGTTTTTTCGTTGGGTCGTTGTAATTTGGAGAGCGCTCACGTGGTGAGTGTAGTGGGCACGCGGCATGCGACGCAATATGGTATCCGTTTTTGTGACACCCTGATTGGTGAACTGGCTCAATGCTTGCCTGATCTGGTGGTTGTGAGCGGATTGGCCTATGGCATTGACATCGCAGCCCACAGGGCAGCGCTCAAGCACCATGTGCCCACGGTCGCCGTCTTGCCCCGTGGTCTGAACCACATCTATCCCGCCATGCACCGCAACGATGCTGTCGCGATTGTCAAGCAAGGAGGCATGCTGCTGACCGACTATACCAGCCAGGATACTGTGCAGAAAGGCAATTTCCTAGCGCGCAACCGCATTGTGGCTGCCTTGAGCGACTGCACCGTGATTGTCGAGTCGGCGGGGTCGGGCGGCGCGTTGGTGACAGCATCGCTCGCCATGAGTTACAACCGCGATGTGATGGCGGTTCCCGGACGCTGTGGTGACGAGTTCTCGACAGGCTGCAATAAGTTGATTGCCACCAACAAGGCGGCCCTGGTTGCGAGTGCCGACGATTTGCTGGCTGCCATGCGCTGGGAAGGTGCCAAACAGGAATCCAGGCAACCCGACCTGTTCCCCGAACTTACCAAGGAAGAGCAGGCGGTGATTGATGTGATTCGTGACCATGGAGAGATTCACATCAATACCCTAGCCGACACCTTGAGCCTCCCGGTATATAAGCTTATGAGTGTTCTGGTGGAACTCGATTGCAAAAAACTGATAGCCACCCTGCCTGGCTGCCGATATACTATAGCTTGATGACAAGGGCGGGTTTTCACATTTTTTAAGGCGTGCGATTTTGCCGAACTGCAAGAAAGCAGTACCTTTGAATTTTCTTTTTATCACAAAAAACGAATATTTAATTACAGAACGATATGAATATAGACAGAATCCCCGATTCGGAATTTATCATCAATGATGATGGTTCGGCGTTCCACATCCATGTGAAACCTGAACAGTTGACCGACAACATTATCGTGTGTGGCGACCCTGGCCGTGTGACCATGATCGCATCCTATTTTGACACTCAGGAATGGGAGACATCCAGCCGCGAGTTCCATGCTATTGGCGGCACCTACCACGGCAAACCCATCATGGCGTTATCGCATGGTATCGGTCCCGACAACATCGACATCGTGATGACAGAGCTTGACGGCCTTGCCAATATTGATTTCGAGACCCGCACCCCAAAGGCTGAGCACCGCACCCTCAACATCGTGCGCATCGGCACTTCAGGCGGCTTGCAGCCCTATGTTCCCGTTGGCACTCCTGTGATTGCTTCCAAGGCCATTGGTTTCGACGGAGTCATCAACTATTATGCCGACCGCAACAAGGTCGCCGACCTTGACTTTGAGAAGAAATTCTGTGAATTCGTGAAGTGGAACAAGCTGTTCGCAAAGCCTTATGTCGTAGACGCCGACCCGTGGCTCGTCGAGAAGATCGGGCGTGACGACATGGTGCGCGGTTACACCATCTCGGCAGTCGGCTTCTATGGCCCCCAGGGCCGTCGGGTACGCTTGGATTTGGCCGAGCCTGAACTCAACAGCCGCATCGAGAAATTTGAATACAATGGCGGTCACATCACCAACTATGAGATGGAGAGCAGTGCACTGCAGGGCATGGCTGCCATGCTGGGCCATCGTGCGATGACCGTATGCTCCATCATCGCTAACCGCGTGGCTACCGATGTTAATCCCAACTACAAGACAGCAGTCGAGGATCTGGTGCGTACTGTTCTGGACCGATTGAGCGAATAAGTTTTTTAGGTAAAAAGGATTCCTTTTTACTTTAAAATAATTAAATTCATTAGAGGGTCTGTGGCTATTGATCAGTCACAGGCCTTTTTAGTATTTTTCGTTATCTGGGCCGAAAAGAAAAAAAATCTTAAATCAGGAGAACGATATAATAATAGATAAGATCTGTGCGTTATGAAATTGTAATAAAACAAAAAACCAGATTGCCTATGCACAGAACGACTACTTCTAGAAACAATGAAAAAGACGTTATCACAAGTGTAAAAGGCCCCAAGAAGGCCACCATAGAATTTCTCAAGCAGTTTGCGAGAGCCTATGAGTATAACGTCGAGTTACCGCGAGGATTGGAGTCGATGATTTTGAATTAATCCGCTCAATCATCCCCTCTCCAAGGAAACAACAGTAAAGCCTTCCCGGCCAAATGGTTGAAGGGAAGGTTTATTTTTTAGTTTTATAAGCGGTGAATTTTAGGACTTGTTGGCGTTTGATGTTGCCCATGTCATGATAAAATTGTACATTTGCACCAAATAACTTGTTTCATTATGATGAACTTGATTAAACGCATCCTGTCGGGTGTCATTTATATAGCGCTGATAGTGACCGCCATCTTGCTGCTGGACAATTCTCCGGTGATGTATTTGCTGGTCTTCCCGCTGTTGATCGTGCTAGGCATCAGTGAAATGGTGACAATGGCCAAGGAAGAGGAGACCCAGTCGTGGCTAGTGAACATCATTGATATGCTTGGCGGTGTGGGATTGTTTGTCGCGTTTTATCTGCACTACGAGGGCACGACTGTGCAGTCCAGGGCATTGTGGCTATTGCCCATTGCCATCTATCTGCTGTTGCGCACGATTGTACAGTTATATCGCCCCCGTCAGAACGCGGTTCACAGTTTGGAGCGCTCATTTTTCTCATTAGGCTACATCGCATTGCCTGTCGCGATGCTCAACTGCATCATGAGCATTACGGCGCCTCGGCTGCTTTTGGGCATGTTCATGTTCATCTGGCTTTATGATACGGGTGCCTATTGTGTGGGCATGTTGATGGGACGCCACCGCCTGTTTGAGCGCATCTCGCCCAAGAAGTCCTGGGAGGGCGTTATCGGTGGTGTGCTCGCCTGTGTGGCCGGCTCATACATCACCTACTATTGGTTTGATGAGTTTTTCCAGGTGCCCGACCTCACGACATGGATGGGCTTGAGTGTGGTCATCGCCGTGTTCGCGACATTTGGTGATCTGGTGGAATCGCTCATCAAGCGCACTGTCGGTGTTAAAGACTCGGGACATCTGTTGCCAGGACATGGAGGTATTCTTGATCGCATCGACAGCCTGTTGCTTGTGGCTCCAGCAGTTCTCATCTATTTGTCACTGGTGGTTCCTAACATCCTCTAAACAGTTGTCATGCGTCACTTCGTCCCATTCCTATTGATGATTTGGGTCTTGTCGCTTGCAGTTGCATGTGGCGGCAATAAGCGTGATGCAACACTCCAGCACCATCTGCCCGACACACTCAATGTGGGCACGCTATATAGCCCCACCGGATTCTTTATTCTTAAAGGGGACACGATGGGCTATGACTATGACCGTATCTGTGATTTTGCCCGCTCCCATGGCATTGCGCTACGTTTCAAAGTGGCCCGCAGTATGCCCGATCTGCTGAAATTACTCAAGCAGCGCAAGGTCGATATCCTGGCGTGTGAGATTCCCGTGACTGCCGAATACAAGTCGCGCGTGATCCATTGTGGCGCAGTCAATGAAACTTATCAGGTGCTGGTCCAGCACAGCGGTAAGGGCATGATTTATGATGTGACCCAACTCATCGGACGTGACGTGTATGTCGAGAAAGGGTCCAAGTATGAATCCAGGTTGCGCAATCTGGATAATGAGGTTGGTGGCGGCATCAACATCCATGTGGTAGAGGGCGAGGAGTCATTGCCCACCGAGCTGATTTCAAAGGTCTCGAAGAGGGATATCTCATTCACGATCGTGGACAGTGACATCGCACAAATGAATCTTGTTTATTATGACAGCATCAACATCGGCCTGAGGGTGGGATTTGAGCAGCGCTCATCATGGGCAGTGTCGAAGCGTGACCAGTGGCTTGCCGACAGCATCAATATGTGGGCAGCCAGTGTGAATGCCCAGGAATACTCCAAGCAGGCGATGAAGCATTATTTTGAGATGAATCGCGGTCCCAAGCCCGACTCGGTGAAAGTTGACACTCCGCTCGTGACACCCCCGGGCGCGATATCCCCCTATGACCATGTGTTCAAGCAGTATGCCAAAGCAATGGGTTGGGACTGGCGGCTGCTGGCAGCGATAGCCTACTCCGAATCGAGCTTTGATCCCAACGCCACGTCATGGATGGGGGCGAGAGGACTCATGCAGGTGATGCCAAAGACGGCGAGATCCTTTGGCGTGAAAGAAGAGGATCTGGGCAACCCCGAGGTGAGTATTCGTGTCGCATCCAAGATTCTAAGGGAACTTGACGGCATTATGAGGGGAAAGGCTGGCCAGGGCGATCGCATCAAGTTTGTGCTGGCAGCCTATAACGCCGGCTCGGGCCATGTGACCGATGCCATCGCGTTGGCCCGCAAATATGAGCTCAATCCACGTGTTTGGAAAGAAAATGTCGAGCAGGCCATGTTGTGGAAAATGGATCCCGAATACTATAACGACTCGGTGTGCACCAACGGCTATTGTCGAGGTACCGAGCCGGTGGACTATGTGGTCAAGGTGCTTAACAGGTATGAATTCTATAAGAAGAACTATAAACGTTAAAGTACGGTTAAAACGTTTGATTGGCGCAATAAATACCCTGATGTATTGTTGAATTATTAATAACACAATATTAAAATTTCTGAAGAATATGAGAAAGAAGAATTTGGTTATTGCCACTGTTGTCGCTCTGTCGGCTTCGATGATGCTGCAGTCCTGTATTGGCAGTTTTGCTTTGTTCAATAAAGTGAAGACTTGGAACGACCACGTAGGCGACAAGTTTGTGAACGAAGTCGTGTTTGTCGCTATGTGGATTTTGCCCGTGTATGAGTTGTGCTTCGCTGCCGATATGTTTATTCTCAACACCATCGAGTTCTGGTCGGGCGAGAATCCCGCATTGGCTCAGACCAAGGTTGTTGACGGCAAGGACGCCCAGTATCTGGTGGCCCGCAACGAGGCCGGTTACACCATCACCAACATGACGACCAAGCAGGTGACCCGTTTCAACTTCAATGCCGAGGAAAACGCTTGGTACCTCGAGAACAACGGCAAGGAGGTGAAACTCTTCACCTTTGTTGACGACACGCATATCGATGTCATTACACGCGATGGCAACTATACACGTGTGGAATTGTCACAGCCTGGCGTCTTGGCCTATCAGGATCTGGTGGGCATTGGTGGCACAGCCTTCGCATTGCGTTGACTTTACCGATCATCGTATAAAATATGCGCTGGTTCGATCGTGAATCGGCGCTTTTTTATCATTAATATAAATCTGACCTTACCAAAAGCGGCAGCCAGGGCGGGAATTGTAACCTAATCGTTTGGTTGTTTTGTTTTTTGGGCTTATTTTTGCAGTAATAATCAAAATAGGAATTAACCTTATGAAATATTATATCGTTGACGCATTTACCGACAAGGCCTTTGGAGGCAACCCCGCGGGAGTGGTGCTATTAGGGCAGAATAACGGTTTTCCTGCCGATGAGTTGATGCAGCAGGTGGCTGCCGAGTTGAGGTTCCCTGAGACCGCATTTGTCAGGCAACTAAGCCCTGAGGAGTTTAATGTGAGATACTTCACACCATGCAGTGAAGTGGACTTGTGTGGCCATGCGACTATTGCCACTTTTGGCTTGCTGAGGCATGAGGGAATCGTGCCTAAGGACACTGTCTGCCGCAACCATACCCTTGCAGGCGACCTCGAGGTGAGAGTGGGAGAGCAGGTAATGATGCAGATGGCTGCGCCCAAAGTGATTGTGCCCTTGCTGGATATTGAGTACCTGCATGATATCATGGCGGGTATGAATATGATTGAATGGAATGACATGCCTGTCGAGGTGATTTCCACCGGTCTACCTGACATCATCATGCCCGTGGGCAGCGTGGAGTCGTTGAATGCCTTGAAGCCTGATATGGAGGCTTTGGCCGAGTTGAGCCGCGAACTGAATGTGCTGGGCGTACATGCTTTCGCGTTTGGTGATGACGGCTATACGGCCCATGTCCGCAATTTTGCCCCGCTGTACGGCGTCCCCGAGGAGTCGGCAACCGGTACAGCCAATGCGGCCTTGACCTATTATCTTTATCGCCGCAATATCGTCAAGCATGATACTGAATGCAAGTTCTTGCAGGGCGAAGCGATGCGGCGCCCGTCGGTGGTGGCGACGACGTT
Organism: Muribaculaceae bacterium; assembly: GCA_017553785.1. GTDB lineage: Bacteria > Bacteroidota > Bacteroidia > Bacteroidales > Muribaculaceae > Sodaliphilus. Next base: position 12,096 of record JAFZKD010000088.1, read on the forward strand.
GAGCAAGGACGGAACGGTCTATGTGGGTGGCAACAGCGCGATTGTGGCCACAGGAGAATTGCTTGTCTGATTTTTCTTACAAGGCTTTCTTTGGCGACTGTTATTTGAAGTATTTGCTGTGACGGATAAAGAAATAGCAGATAGCCATCAGTAATAGCGAGATTACGACAGCGAGCGGGAAACCATAAGGCCACGTCTCCATGCCGTTAGTGACGTTCATGCCGTAGAAACCAGCTATCACTGTGGGTATCATCAGCAAGATAGTCACTACGGTAAGCGTTTTCATGATACGGTTCAGGTTGTTACCGATGACCGACGAATAAGTCTCTTGTTGGCGCTCAAGGATATTGCTGTAGATTTCGGCGGTGTCAATGGCCTGCTGGGTCTCGATCTCGACATCCTCGAGCAGATCCTCGTCATGCGGCAACGAGCGTCCCCTGAGCTTGATGCGCGCCAGCACGGTGGCGTTGCCCTTGAGCGAGGTGATGAAGTAAATCAGGAATTTGCCTAGTCCCATCATGCGCATCAGTTCATCGTTGTCCATCTTTTTGTCAAGGCGCTCTTCGGCGGCATTCATCATCGCGCTCATCTGCTTGAGGTACTTGAGGTACCACACCGACGTGGAGAGCATTAGGGTCAGTAGTAGATTATAGCTCTTGCAGCTATCGAGATGGCGTCGTTTACTCCAGTTGATGAAGTCGTCCAGCACCTCATTGTCATAGTAGGATACCGTGATAAACACATCATCTCGGATAAGAATGGCGAGCGGAGCAGTAGAGAACACCGTGTCACCGTCCTCGTCAACACGTTTGCACGGTACTCGAATGAACACCAGCAGCCAGTTATCCACGTGGTCAACGCGCGGCCGTTCCTCAATATCCTGAGCATCATGGGTAAAGTCCAACGGCAAAGCAAAACGTTCCCTCAACAGGGCCAAATCGTCATCTGTCGGGTTGGACACCTTAATCCAACACCCCGACTTCCACTGATGTATCTCTTCAAACCCATCTTTGCATTTCCAATAGCTGATCATAACCTACACCCTGATTTGTTGTCTAGTGCAAAGATAGGGATTCTGGTGCTTGTATCCAATAATACCGTGTTTTTTCTGCAGAAGAAAGCAGATTTAGATCCTAAAATGATGATGCGCGCCAAGCGAGAACTTTATTTGCTGAAGGAAAGCGGGATGTTGAGACGGCTTAACTCCTGCATGAATGTGGTGGAATCGAAGGGGCCAGAAACGCTCCTGGATATGACACATGATTCATCTTCTTTACTCCATCTGACCATTACGGAGTCACTTTCGAGATGAGTTACGCTGGCATAGTAGAGATGCCCGTCGTAGAGGCTTCGGTTCTTTGAATCGAGGTGGATGCTCTTGTCGATGATCCAGTAGTCGGTTACGCTGTCAATCGGAGCCGCCAGTATGGTGTCCTGTTGAGGCTGTTTCTGGAAACCGAAGGGTGCTCTTGTCTTGATGATAATCCAGCGCTCGTTATGGGCACAATCAATCATACCGCCAGGAAGCACCTCATGTCCTCCATTTTCCGTTTCGTTTTTTTTGTAGTAAAGGCCTTTGTAGTCACTGATGTGGTATCCGTTCCCCAGATTAAAGGTTTCCCATGGAACTGAACTGCTGGCGGCCTCTTTGACGGCCTTGTCAAGAAAATGAATCAGGTAACATGGCGGTATCAATGCCAGTAGCAGAACAGCAATTACAGTTGCTGCAGCCAACAGGCGATGCCTCAGAGTTTCCCTTTTGAACAGGCTTCCGGCAATCAGGCACCCCAACACAGTGGCGTGAATGATGTAGATGACTACAAGCAAGGGGTAGCCCAGGTAAAAGAACCAATTACCGAATGCGGTCAGGAGCCCTAAAGGAATTGAATAAATTAAGTAGGCTACAAGATGCCTTTTGGCATACTGCATGCCCCGCACCTTGCCAACTATCCAAATCAAGACAGCGCAGAGTGCCGCCAACGAAAGAATCACCCCTACAATTTGACCCATAATAATCTCGGTTTAATCGTTTTTTATTATAACGATAAATCACATCAATAAATTATATTTTGAATTATCAGAATAAGCAATTGTGCGAAAAGTCGCCGTAAAAAGTGTGCTTTTGCAGCGAAAAGTCGCCGCAAAAAGTGTGCTTTTGCAGCGAAAAGTCGCCGCAAAAAGTGTATCTTTGCAGCAAAAAGTCGCCGCAAAAAGTGTAATATATTCAACTAAAATATTGATAAACAGTTATGTATAAGAGAAAAATAGAGAACCAACTTCTTCGCTGGAAGGAGAATCCTAAGCGAAAACCTATGGTTATTAAGGGGTGTCGGCAGTGTGGCAAGACTAGTTCAGTTCTAGATTTTGCCAACAAACACTTTGAATTTGTGGTCTATCTTGATTTTCATGAACATGATGAATATCGAGCTTTCTTCGCTGGTGCCCTTGATGTTGACACCATTACTTTAAATATGAGTCTCGGTATTCCTGGGGTCAAATTTGTTCCAGGAAAAACCTGCATAATTCTTGATGAGATTCAGGAATGCCCTAGGGCAAGGGCTTCGCTCAAGTTCTTCAAAATTGACGGCCGTTTTGATGTCATTTGTACTGGATCACTTCTTGGTGTGAATGGATATAGAAACGAGGACATGAATGCTTCGATTCCAGTTGGATTTGAATATATTGTCGATATGTATCCGATGGATTTTGAGGAATGGCTGTGGGCCAATGGTGTGCAGCAACAACATATTGACTATTTAGCGAATTGTCTAGCTGATGAAGTCCCCGTTAATTTGGCCATTCATCAGCGCATGCGTGAGTTATTGTTGCTTTATGTTGTTGTGGGGGGCATGCCTGAGGCTGTAAGTGCTTTTTTTGAGACGAATAACATGAATGATGTTCTTGCCGTTCAGCGTGGCATCATTGATAATTATAAGGCAGATATGCTGAAGTATGCTCTGACCGAAGATAAATCACGCATCAGAGAATGCTTTGAGTCAATACCTGCTCAACTTGCCAAGGATAACAAGAAATTTCAATATTCTGTCATCAAGAAAGGCGCACGTTCAGCCCAGTATAGGAGCAGTCTTCAATGGATAGAAGATGCAGGCATCATTCGCCGTTGTTATAACACCCGAATTACCGAGTTGCCTCTCGCTGGGAATGCTAATCCTGATTGTTTCAAGGTCTATATGGCTGACATCGGTCTTCTTGTCTCCATGTTGGAGCAGGGGACTGCATGGAGCATTATGCAGGGAGATATGCTCGGTTATAAAGGTGCTATCTTTGAAAACTTGGTTGCAGATGTACTTGGGAAAATGGGGCGTTCTCTTTATTATTTCCAGAAAGGTGAGAGTATGGAACTTGATTTCTTAATCAGGTACAAGGGAGAGTGTTGTCCGCTGGAATGTAAGGCAACCAGTGGCAACGCCAAGTCGTTAAAGACCGTCCTGAAACACCCCGAGCATTACCATGTCAATCATGCTCTTAAGGTTGGTGACTACAATGTGGGCCGTGAAGGGCCATTGTTGACGTTACCATTGTATATGACCTTCTTGCTCACTGAGGTATAGGCAACGTGAAATAAGTTCTGGTCTTTGAAGATTGAAATAAAAGAGAGAGCCATTCCGTAAATAGGTGGCTCTCTCGTTTAATGTTCTCGGGGAAAAGTCGTCGGGGATTAGCCGAGGCGCTTCTCGAGGTTGGTGCGGATGGTCTTGATGAACTCGGCGCTGTTCACGGCCTTGGCCTCAACGCCTTCCATCAGGTTCACGAGGTCCTTGGTCACGATACCCGAGTTGAGGGTATCGAAGCAAGCGCCCTCGAGCTGATCACCAAAGTTGATGAGCTCCTGGATTCCGTCCTTTTCACCGCGTTTGCGCAGGGCACCGCTCCAAGCGAAGATGGTAGCCATGGGGTTGGTGGAAGTCTCCTCGCCCTCGAGATACTTGTAGTAGTGGCGGGTTACGGTACCGTGGGCTGCCTCATACTCGTAGTTGCCGTCGGGGCTGACGAGTACGCTGGTCATCATAGCCAGTGAACCGAAAGCGGTGCTGACCATGTCGCTCATCACGTCGCCGTCGTAGTTCTTGCAAGCCCAGATGTAACCACCCTTGCTGCGGATCACGCGGGCAACGGCATCGTCGATAAGGGTGTAGAAGTACTCCAGACCCAACTTCTCGAACTCAGCCTTGTAGTTCTGCTCGTAAACCTCCTCAAAGATGATGCGGAACTGAGCGTCATACTTCTTGCTGATGGTGTCCTTAGTCGAGAACCACAGATCCTGCTTGGTATCGATGGCATACTTGAAGCAGCTGTGGGCAAACGAACGGATGGACTTGTCCAAGTTGTGCATACCCTGGAGGACGCCAGGACCCTTAAACTCGTGGATCACGACTTCCTCGTGCTTGCCGCTCTCGCCGTCGAAGACGAGCTTGGCAACGCCGGGTTCGTCGGCACGCAGCTCAACACTCTTGTAAACGTCGCCATAAGCATGACGAGCGATGGTGATGGGCTTCTCCCAGTTCTTCACAACGGGCTTGATGCTCGGGATGGTGATGGGAGCACGGAATACGGTACCGTCGAGGATGGAACGGATGGTGCCGTTGGGGCTCTTCCACATCTCGTGCAGTTTGTACTCGTCCATACGTTTCAGGTTGGGGGTGATGGTAGCGCACTTCACGCCGACACCATACTTCTTGCAAGCCTCGGCAGCCTCGATGGTGATCTTGTCACCAGTCTCGTCGCGCTTTACCAGGCCCAGGTCGTAGTACTCACTCTTGAGGTCCACAAACGGAAGGATCAGTTCGTCCTTGATCATCTTCCACAGGATGCGGGTCATCTCGTCACCGTCCATCTCCACGATGGGAGTGGTCATTTTAATCTTTTCGATCATGATTGAAAATTAAAATCAGTTTCGTTTATAAATAAAATTGATAATATTGTTATTTTGTCGTTCGGAGTCTCTAAACGTTAAACTCTAAACTCTAAACTTCCTGGACTGGATTTAATCCAGTCCAGGAATATAATTACTTCTTCTGTGAAGCGTAGAAGTTCATCAGAC
>JAFZKD010000089.1 GCA_017553785.1 Muribaculaceae bacterium
TAACCGATCAGAGCGAGGGCAGCGGTTGCGATACCGAGAGCGGTGTTCACAAGTGCCTCCGAAATACCGGTTGACAGCTCGGTCGAGTCAGGAGCGCCCGAATTGGACAGTGCCTGGAACGACTTGATCATACCCAACACAGTACCGAACAGACCGATCAGGGTACCCAGAGTGGTCAGAGTTGCCAAAATGGGAAGGTTCTGCTGCAATGCGGGCATCTCCAGTGCGGTAGCCTCCTCGAGGGTAGCCTGGATCGAAGCCAACTTCTGTTCCTTGCTCAAGACAGTGTCCTTCTCCATCTCTTTGTACTTCTGCAGGGTAGCATAAACCACAGCGCCAACAGTACCTTTCTGCTTGCGGCAGAGGTCCTCGGCCTTAGCGAGGTCATGGCTACGGAGGGCAGCCTTCACGTCCTCGACGAACTTAGTGGTGTTACCTTTACCTTTAGCCCTGCCCAGAGCGATCCAACGCTCAACACAGAGAACAATCACAGTAAGGAAGCAAGTGATCAGGATGGGCACAACGTAACCGCCCTTGAACACGGTACCCCACAGGTTGAGGGGACCTTCCTTGTCCATGCTAAAGAAGTTCGGAGAAACCTTGAAGTTGCTCGGATTACCCAAAATGAACAAGAAGAACGCTACTGCTACTAAGAAGCAGATGACGATAACCCAAAATGCGCTCTTGATACCACCAACATTGCTGCTGACTTCTTTCTTAGCAGCAGCTGGCTTCTGAATGTTTGTTTGTTCAGCCATAATTTAAATTAGTTTAAAAATGATTAATAAAATTAGTTATTTAGTTATTAAAGTTTTTGTTGACAAACTTGGTTTTGCGTGGCAATCGGCCCACAACGAGCTGTCGCAAGCAGTTGAAACACAATAAATTCAACGACCAATGGCGGTCCATCGGACACTTTCAACAAGCCATTTTGCCTAAAAAATTAACGCAAATTTATCACAATTATTTGAAAAGACCACATTTAAAGACATTTTTTTTCACGTTTTTTATTAACAATGACTTTTTGTCAGCCGCGACAGACAGACCCACGAAGATCTATGAGCCTACTAACAAGTGATATCATTAGCGCAAAGGATAGGTCACATCTTGATAATTTTAATGCCACGGAACAGATTTTATTTACAACAATATGGGATTTTTCACTTTTTTTGTATCTTTGTACCCACATAATAAATATAATATATAAGCTATAATATATCATGGCAACTGTAAGACTCAAGAAGGGTTTTGACATTCACTTGCTGGGAGCCATCGCCGACCAAGCCATAGGCACGGTTTCGGAGCCCCGTAGCGTGGCAGTCGTACCCGATGATTTCCACGGGATTATCCCCCGCATGGAGAAGAAAGAGGGCGATCACGTCGCTGCTGGAGAACCCCTCTATCATGACAAGAATTATGAGGCCATCAAGGTTGTTTCGCCTGTGAGCGGCACCATCAACGAGGTGCGCCGAGGCGAGCGTCGCCACATCGACGCTATCATCATTGTCCCAGACAATGCCAGCGAAGCAGTGGCACTCGACATCAAGCGGCCCGCCATCGAGGTGTTGCTTGAGTCAGGCTTGTGGGCGATGCTTCGTCAACGTCCCTATGATGTGGTGCCCGTGCCAGACGAGAAACCGCGAGATGTGTTCGTGACCGCATTTGATTCGGCTCCCTTGGCGCCCGACCTGGATCTTGTGCTGCGTGACAAACGCCAGTACATCGCCAAAGGTATTGAAATTCTCGACAGCATGTGTAGCGGCAAGGTTTACATTGGCGTACGCGAGGGCCAACACATTGACGCTCCCGGTGCCGAGGTAACAGTTTTCTATGGTCCCCACCCTGCCGGCAATGCTGGCATCCAAGCGGCCAACATCGCGCCAGTGAACAAAGGTGAAACCGTGTGGACGCTGGACATCGTGACACTGGCCCGCATCGGTGAACTGTTCACAACCGGAAAGGTGAGCCATGACACCATCGTGGCCATCAACGGCGAGATGGTGCGACAGCCCCGATATGTCAAGACCGTAATGGGAACTGCGCTGAATACGATGCTTAATGACAACCTGACTGATGAGCCGGGAAACTGCCGTATCATCAGCGGCAACGTCCTCACCGGCGCGAAGGTAGAATTCGACCAGTGGTTGCGCGCCCCTTACCGCCACATCACTGTCATTCCCGAGAACAGCAAGCCTGACGAGTTCATGGGTTGGGCATCCCTTAACCCCAAACGTTTCTCGCTCTACCACACCTTCACCACATGGCTGCGCGGACTGAAGAAGCCCGTCAGCATGGACAGCCGCATCAAGGGAGGTGAACGTGCCATTGTCAGGACAGGAGAATATGACGCCATGCTGCCCATGGACATCTATGGGGAATTCCTTATCAAAGCCATTATCACCGGTGACATTGACAAGATGGAGCAACTGGGCATCTATGAAATCGCGCCTGAAGACTTTGCTCTTGCCGAGTTTGCCGACACCTCAAAGCTGGAGTTGCAACGCATCATTCGCGAGGGGCTGGACAAGCTGCGCGCCGAGATGTCTTAATACACATTATTTAATATTAGTCAACTAGAAACGCTATTCAACAATACAACAGCATTGATATGAAAGCTTTAAGGAATTTAATGAACAAGATAGAGCCATCGTTCCGGCCTGGCGGCAAACTTGCCAAGCTAGAGTCGGTGTTTGACGGCATGGAGACCTTCTTGTTCACGCCCAACGCCACATCGCGGTCGGGCGCCCACATTCATGACGGCAATGACCTGAAACGCACCATGATTACCGTAGTGGTCGCCTTGATACCAGCGTTGCTGTTCGGCATGTACAACATCGGTTATCAACACTATCTGGCCATCGGCCAGCCTGATACAGGTTGGTTTGCGATGTTCCTTTTCGGTCTGCTGGCAATGCTCCCCGTCATCGTGGTCAGCTATGCCGTGGGATTGGGCATTGAGTTTATCAGCGCTCAAATTCATCACAAAGAGATTCAGGAAGGATTTCTCGTTACGGGAATCCTCATTCCGTTGATAGTACCCATTAATACGCCACTGTGGATGACTGCTGTCGCTACCGCATTTGCCGTAATTTTCGCTAAGGAAGTGTTTGGCGGCACAGGCATGAACATCTTCAATGTCGCCCTGATTACACGCGCATTCCTTTTCTTCGCTTACCCGTCCCGCATGAGCGGCGATGAGGCATTCGTCAAGCTGGATAGCGCATTTGGCATGGGACAGGGTACAGTAGTTGACGGTTTCACAGGTGCCACTCCACTGGGGCAGGTTGCCACTAACGTGGGCGACAGCCTCAGCATGACCAACATCTTGGGTAAGCCCATTTCGGCGATGGACGCTTTTGTCGGCCTTATCCCCGGCTCACCGGGCGAAACCTCGATGATTGCCATCTTGCTGGGTGCGGCACTGCTGCTGTTGACGGGCATCGCCTCGTGGCGCATCATGTGCTCGGTGTTCGTCGGCGGTTTGGGAATGGCCGCCCTGACGCATACTCTGCCGAGTATAACCTACCCTGCCTCGATGCTTGATCCTTGGACACAGTTGTGCTTGGGCGGTTTTGCCTTCGGCGCTGTGTTCATGGCAACCGATCCCGTGACCGGGGCGCGTACCAAGGTGGGCCAGTACATATACGGCCTGCTGATTGGCGTATTCGCCATCTTGATTCGTGTGTATAACAGTGGTTACCCCGAGGGCATGATGCTTGCCATCCTGCTGATGAACGCCTTTGCACCGCTCATCGACCACTGCGTGGTATCGTCTAACATTAAGCGCCGCGCTCGCCGCGCAGCGACAAAAGAATAAGGAGGGATAAGCTATGAATAAGAACAGTAATACTTATCAGATCCTGTATGCCGCAGTGATGGTCCTGCTCGTGGGTACCCTGCTGGCGTTTATCTACATGGCGCTCAAGCCCAAGCAGAACGAGAACATCGCCAACGACACGCGCAAGCAAATCCTGAGCGCGCTGCACATCGCCTCGCCCGACGATTCCCAGGTCAAGGACGTGTATGAGAAATACATTACCCAAGACCTGCTGGTTGATGGTGAAGGCCATATCGTGGACAGTGCTAAAAACGTGGCATTCGACGTTAACATGAAGAAAAACGTGAAACTGCCCGCAGGCGAGCGTCAGCTTCCCGTGATGAAGTGCACCCTCGATGACGGCAGCGTGAAATATGTCATTCCAGCCTATGGCGCGGGCCTGTGGGGTCCCATTTGGGGTTATATCGCCATGAATGATGACGGCAACACCATCTACGGCGCCAATTTCTCGCATGAGGGCGAGACACCGGGCCTTGGAGCCCGCATCACCGAGCAGTCATTCCAAGACGAGTTCAAGGACAAGCATCTGTTCAAAGATGGCGAGTTCAAGAGCGTCGCCATCCTGAAGAAGGGCCAGGTAGCCACCAATGGGGCCGAGCAGATTGACGCCCTGACGGGTGCCACCATCACCAGCCGCGGTGTGAGCGACATGCTGGAAGCATGCCTTGCCCCCTATGAGGCGTTCCTGAAGAAACTGCAAGGTGCCTGTGAACCAGCAACCCAAGATGTTCAACCCGAATAAACCTTTTCACGACCATGTTATCCAAGAAAAATAAAGAAGCATTATTCAACCCGCTGTCAAAGGATAATCCTATCCTGGTGCAAATTCTGGGTATCTGCTCCGCCTTGGCCGTCACCGCCAAATTGGAGCCCGCCATCGTGATGGGCATCTCGGTGATTTGCGTGCTGGCGTTCAGCAACGTGATTATTTCGCTCCTGCGCAAGACCATTCCCACCAACATCCGCATCATCGTGCAGCTGGTGGTGGTTGCCGCACTTGTGATTATCGTGCAACAGATTCTTATTGCCTACAAATATGACGTGAGCAAGCAGTTGTCGGTGTTTATCGGACTGATTATCACTAACTGCATCCTCATGGGCCGCTTGGAGGCCTTCGCAATGCATAACCGTCCCTGGCCGTCTTTCCTCGATGGTATTGGTAACGGCTTGGGCTACACCATCATCCTGGTGATTGTGGCATTCTTCCGTGAACTGCTGGGCTCAGGCACACTGTTCGGTTTCAAAGTCATCCCCGACTGGTGCTACGAGCATGGCTATATGGACAATGGCCTGATGATTTTGCCCCCAATGGCGTTGATTACGGTGGGATGCATTATCTGGGTTCACCGTTCACGCAACAAGGATCTGCAAGAGTAGTAACGAGCATGTTTAACCATTAAAACGAAGAAGAAATGGAAGAACTTAATCTGTTTATCAAGTCGATCTTTATCGACAACATGATATTTGCCTACTTCCTAGGCATGTGCTCGTTCCTGGCAGTGTCCAAAAACGTGAAAACCGCCTTAGGCTTGGGCATCGCGGTCACCTTCATGCTGATCGTGACCCTACCCATCAACTATATGCTCAACAAGTATGTCCTGCAAGAGGGCGCCCTAACATGGCTCAGCCCCGCCCTATCGGGAGTTGACCTGAGTTTCCTGGGCCTCATCCTGTTTATCGCGGTGATTGCCTCTGCAACCCAACTTGTCGAGATGGCAGTGGAGAAATTCTCACCTTCGCTCTATGCGTCGCTCGGCATTTTCCTGCCGTTGATTGCCGTGAACTGCGCCATTCTGGGCGCCTCGCTGTTCATGCAGCAGCGCGATTTCGACTCAGCGTTGATGGCTACAGCCTATGGTGCAGGTTCCGGTTTGGGGTGGTTGCTTGCCATCGTGGGCATAGCCGCCATTCGCGAGAAACTGGCCTACAGTGACATTCCCAAGCCCTTGCGCGGCGTGGGCATCGCATTCATCATTACTGGTCTCATGGGCATTGCTTTCATGAGTTTCCTGGGCATTAAATTAGGATAAGGAGGCACACACTATGATATTATTGAATTCTACTGGATTAACAGTCATGGCGAGTGCGATCGTGTTCCTCGTGCTCACGCTCCTGCTTGTCATTATCCTTCTCGTCGCCAAGCACTATCTGGTGCCGTCGGGCAACGTAAAAATCAACATTAACAACGGTACCAAGGAACTGGAGGTTGCCAGCGGCAACACCCTGCTCAACACCTTGCACGAGAACGGCGTGATGCTCTCGAGCGCCTGTGGCGGTAAGGGCAGTTGCGGCCAGTGCAAGGTACAGGTTCTCGAGGGTGGCGGAAATATCCTGCCCACCGAAGTTCCCCATTTCTCGCGCAAAGAGCAGATCGACCACTGGCGTCTGGGCTGTCAGGTCAAGGTAAAGGACAACATGACCATTCAGGTGCCCGACAGCGTGCTGTCTGTCAAGGAATATGAGTGCACCGTTGTGAGCAACAAACTCGTGTCGTCGTTCATCAAGGAGTTTATCGTGGCCCTGCCTCCAGGCGAGCACATGGACTTCATTCCCGGCAGCTATGCACAGATCAGGATTCCCGAGTATGAGATGGACTACGACAAGGACATCGACAAGGAATCGCTGGGCGAGTATCTGCCCACCTGGGAGAAATACGACATGTTCAGTCTCAAATGCCGCAATGACGAGGCCACCGTGCGCGCCTACTCGATGGCGAACTATCCCGCTGAGGGCGACCGCTTCATGCTCACCGTGCGCATTGCCACCCCACCCTTCAAACCCAAACCTGCCACGGGATTCATGGACGTGATGCCTGGTATCGCTTCAAGCTACATCTTCACTCTGAAGCCCGGCGACAAGGTTATCATGAGCGGCCCTTATGGTGATTTCCATCCCATCTTCGACAGCAAGAAGGAGATGATTTGGGTGGGCGGTGGTGCCGGAATGGCTCCCTTGCGCGCACAAATCCTGCACATGACGCGCACGCTCAACACGCGTGACCGCGAGATGCACTACTTCTACGGCGCCCGCTCGCTGAGCGAGGTCTTCTACCTTGAGGACTTCCTGCAACTGGAAAAGGACTTCCCCAACTTCCACTTCCATCTGGCGCTTGACCGTCCCGACCCCGTTGCCGACGAGGCTGGTGTAAAATACACCGCAGGCTTTGTCGCTCCCGTAATGCGCGACACCTATCTGGGCAATCACGAGGCCCCCGAGGACTGCGAGTACTACATGTGCGGGCCGGCGATGATGAGTCAGACCGTCAACGAGGTACTTGACTCACTGGGTGTCGATCCCTCGTCTATCCACTACGACAATTTCGGGTAATCTCCACCAATACTACCCCTTCACGTTATCGGAACGATAGAAGACAAGCCCCATGTTTGCAACTTGAAATCAAACATGGGACTTGTCGTTTTATATTATTCGGCAATCATTAAGAGTCCACGTGGTGGTTGAGTTTGAAGCGCTGCATGATGACCACAGCGACGAGGAAAGCGGCAAAATCGCTTGCAGGAAGTGAGAACCACACGCCGTCAAGATCCCACAGCGAAGCAAACAGCAGCATCATGGGCAACAGGAAAAGCAGCTGGCGCGACAGCGACATGAAGATACTGATACGCACCTTGCCTATGGTCTGGAAAAAGTTGGTCACCGTAGCCTGATAACCGATAACGGGAAAGACGAGCATGTTGATGCGAATACCGCGCACGGCGATGTCGATGAGATTCGGGTCATCGGTGAACAGTCGCACACAAGCCCCAGTGAAAACTTCGCCGATAACCCAGCCCACTGTCATCGATGCAACCGACACAGTGATGGCAAGACGCACCACCCGCTTCACGCGGTCCATATTGCGCGCTCCGTAGTTATAGCCTGCTATGGGCTGCATACCCTGACAGATGCCCATAATCACCATGAAGAACACAAAGCCCAAGCGATGGGCAATGCCATAAGCACCAACCGCAAGATCTCCGCCATGGGTCATCAACAGGTTGTTGGTGAAGATGGCAACCACACAGCCCGTAATCTGCATGGCAAACGGCGAGATGCCTATACCCACTATATCCTTGACGATGGCCTTAGCCGGCTTGAGGAAACGCCACTCCAAATGCAGCAACTCACGCTGACGGCTGAATTGCCACAACTGCCAACACAGCACGATGACCTGTGCCAAAACGGTAGCTATCGCCGCACCCTTAATGCCCATATGCAGGGGCCAGATGAAAATGGGATCAAGAATGATGTTCAGCACAACCGTGACAATAGTTGCAATCATCGCTGCCCGAGGTTTGCTGGCCGACCGTAATGCGGCATTCAAGCCAAGATAGAGATGGGTAATGACGTTGCCCAGCAGCAGGATAAACATGTAGTCATGGGCATGTGGCAAAGTCTGCTCACTCGCTCCAAAGAAAATCAGGATGGGGTCCAGGAAGATAATCGACACGATGCCCACCAGCAGGCCCGTGATGATGTTCAGGGCAACCATGTTACCCAACACGTTATTAGCCTTGTTATACTGTCGCTGCCCCAATCGCAACGACATCAACGTTGAGCCGCCCACACCCACGGCGGCGCCAAATGCGGCGCCAATGTTCATGAAGGGGAACGAGATTCCCAAGGCCGCCAGCGCCATAGAACCCACACCATGCCCGATGAAGATACTGTCCACCATGTTATAGAGCGAGGACGCCGTCATGGCGATCACTCCAGGCAAAGCATACTGCCATAGCAACCTGCCCACAGGCTGCGTACCAAGTGCTAATGTCGCTTCCTTATTATCTTTCACTTGTTAATATATCAGAATTCCAGTCTTCAGGGTACTAACCTAATCTTCAATACCGAAACATTCCTTAATGGCTTTGCGTATGGATTGGGCATGCTCACTGTTGCCCTTGAGAATGTTGAGGACTCCGCGTATGTAGTCTTCCTTGTTTTTAAAGCCGCACAGGGTGGCGACATTACTCTCGCCCAATATGAGCTTCTGGTTATAGACCTTGAGGACGCTGGCATAATCGTTGTTGTCCTCATAGACATGGAACTCGCGGCACAACTGGTCATACAAGCCACGCGGGTTGATTTCGCTCACCAGTTCCACCATGTGGTTCTCCAGAGCATTGATGCTGGTGAATTTCATGTCGATACGCATTTCCACGTCACGTTTCACGCGGTGACGCACATGCATCAGCGCCTGTTGCTTGAGTTCATGGGTAAACATGGCAATGACACGTTTCTTCACTTTCGGGAATACAATATCAGGATTGCGGTGCTTGTAAAGCGCCACGGCACGAATGACACCTTCGAGCATGAGGATATTCTCCACTTCTGCGACATTGGGCACCAGGATATTCTTCTTGCGCAGGTAGTCCACTTCCATATCGCTGCGGCGGTCGCGATCCACGATGCCACGGCTCTCGAGCTGATGGAAACTCTTCAAGTCACCGAAAGAGCGCACTGTCTCAATGACCTTATTGCAACTGCCCAGAGGCTTAACGGTATATTCTGGGAAAATGAGCGGATAGAGTCTAGAGTCAATGCTGTGCTTGTCATCGCCCTCAATGAACAGGACGGGCTTGCGGCTGCCCAGCAAGTCGAACAGAGCGGTGTCCAACTCGCGGCTTGAGGTCATCACCTCATAGTCCCAGGCCACGGCCTCAGGGTCAAACTCCTTGACCCACACGCACTGGTTGTCGATGCGTGAGCTGGCAAACTCCACATCGTGTGTGTTATAGATGAACGTGCAGTCGGGGCGCATCTGCTCTAGAACGTTCCACAAGGTGCGCATGATGCTGCTGTGGATAAAGGTCTCAGGGTCGTCGACCAGGATGACGGCATCGGGCATGGCATACTGCACGGCACCTATATAGTAGAGCACCGATTTCTCGCCATCACTCAACCGCAACGACGAGTACTTGTCGTCGTAGCCCTCGCTGGTGAACATCAGCTTGCCGTTCTCGCGCAGCACTTTGTTCTTGGGGAAGACGGTCTGCCACTTCTTGACGGTGACATCGAGCTTTGTCTTGGGGAACTCCATCTTCTCACCCATGAGCTGGTGCGCCTTATAATTCATCAGGTCACGGAACTCATCGTTCAGCATGACGTAGAACAACTTGTCAAACTCGGTTTCGGCCGTATTCTTGATCTGAGGATTGGCAGCATTCATTCGGTTGAACAAGTCATCGATAGACCCTTTCAACGGCTCACCGGTGTTCGTCGATGGGAACAAGGCCTTAAGTGCCGAGATACGAAAAGCTTTGTCGCCCAATTCCTTGACGAGTTGGGAGCAGAAACGGCTTTTACCCGCACCATTGGAACCAATGATAGTTATCTGCTTAGAGTCCATCAGCATCTCAGGCTGCTTGCCGTCTATTCTCTTCGGTAATTGGATATCCATATACGATGGTATTTTATTTCTTGTGGGGTAAAATTAGAAATATTTTCTTACAACGCCAACAATTTTGTGTCTAAACTTCCCAAATCGGCATTTTTCCCACTCAAATAGAAGGAAAATGTCAATTTATTGCTAATTTTGCCTTTTATAATGACGGACTATGTGAATGCATTTGTATCGATGCTCAACGGCATGTCTCCTTATCTGCTATTGGGCTTCTTAATCGCGGGACTGCTGCACGCTTTTGTTCCCTCATCCATATACAGCCGCTATCTGGCTGGAACCGGGCTGCGCTCGGTAGCGATGGCGGCGGCATTCGGCATTCCGTTGCCGTTGTGCTCGTGCGGTGTGCTGCCCACATCTGTCGCTTTGCGTCGCAGTGGAGCATCACGTGCCGCTTCCACATCGTTTCTCATCGCCACTCCACAAACGGGCGTGGACAGCATTGCAGCAACCTTCTCGATGATGGGTCTGCCCTTTGCCATCTTGCGACCTGTTGCCGCATTGATAACCTCATTATTTGGCGGTCTTGCCGTCGGACATTGGGAACGTAAGGGTTCTCTCGATGAAGTGCAAGACGGTATCAGCTATGAGCTCAGCGAATTACCTAAGGGCATTTGGAACAAGATTTTGGAAACATTCAAATACGGTTTCTTTGACATGATGCAAAGCATCGGGCGCTGGTTGCTGATTGGTCTCGTTGTTGCGACGCTGATCACCGTATTGCTGCCCAACGACTTCTTCTCGACCTATGCACGCTGGCCGCTGCTGAATATGTTCATTATCGTGTTAGTTGCTGTGCCGATGTATGTGTGTGCCACAGGTTCCATCCCCATCGCCGCGGCACTCATGCTCAAAGGCATGTCACCCGGCTGTGCACTGGTGCTGCTCATGGCCGGACCTGCCGCAAACATGGCATCGATGTTTGTCGTCAACAAAGCCTTCGGCCGAAAGGCGACCATCGTCTATCTATTCTCTATTGTCGGTGGCGCGATGGCCTTCGGTGTGCTGGTAGACTATCTGCCAGGCATGCGTGAGATCTTTATCAACGCACTACCCCACCACATCATGCAGCACGGAATGCACGCCACGTGGCTCAACAACGTGTGCAGCATAGCTTTGCTTGGCATGATAGTTGTCGCCCTCGAGAGAACTTACTATAAATCTTACTTAATCAAACGTAAAAACAACTCAGCAATGAAAGAATTCAAAGTCAAAGGCATGATGTGTGTTCACTGCCAAGCCAATGTTGAGAAAGGACTTGCCTCGCTTCCTGGAGTGGAGAAAGTCACTGTCGACCTTGCCAAAGGCACCGCACTGGTAGAAGGCAATGTCACGGATCAAGCCGTTATCGAAAAAATCAACGAACTGGGTTACCAGTACGAGTCTTAAGGGTCACTTTATGGCCACTTCCCATCTGAAACAACAAATTGATTTCAAAATAATAAACATTAATTGTATGAAAAAATCTATTATTGTATTGTTGTGCGCTGTTACTGCCATTTTGTTTGCCGCCTCGTGCAGCAATGAGAAAAAAGCAAAAGAAGAAAACGATAGACTGGTATCATCCAAGCCTCTGGTATTGTATTACTCTCTAACATCGAACACCAAGGCCGTGGCACAGGAAATTGCCACGCGCCTTGATGCCGACATCGAGGAGATCGTTCTTGTGGAGCCTTATGACACTGCTTTCCAGGCAACGATTGAGCGCTGCAAAGCCGACCGTGAGAAAGGCGTCATTCCCGAGATTAAGCCCTTAAAGTCGAATGTCGCCGATTATGAGTGGATTTTCATCAGCTATCCAATCTGGTTCGGCACTTATGCACCACCCATTGCCTCCTTGCTGGAAAAAGTGGACTTGAGTGACAAGTGGGTGGTACCCTTCTGCACCTTCGGCAGCGGCGGGTTGGAGTCAAGCGTGAAGGATTTGGCCGAGAAGCAACCTAATGCCAAGATTATGAACGGTTACGGCGTGCGTGCCGCGCGAATGGATGCTATGCCCAAGGAGGTTGAACAGTTCCTGAAAATGTATAATGGCGAACCAGTATTCATGCCTGCAGAGTTTCCCGAGCAGCATCCCGTTAATGCCGAGGAGGCTGCTATCTTTGACGAAGCCGTCAACGGATATCCCATGCTCAATGCCAAGGCATCAACTGTCGCATCACGTACTATCCCCGAAGGAACCGAATACCTGTTCACTGCGAAGGACATGCCCCGCGAGCCTAAAGCAGACATGCCTCCCGCCGGCGAAATCAAAGTCTATGTAACGGTCGAGAAAGGCAAGGCCCCAGAGTTCACCAGGGTTGTTAGATAACCGGCAAACTCAACTGTGAGAATTTGAGCCATGAAAGTCAGATACAACTTTTGTGGCTCAAATTTTATTCTTTGGGGTGCTCGGCAAGGTAGCGCCACATGGGAGCGGCCATGAGGGCCTGCAACTGGCGGTTCTCGCGCAGCATCGCCTCGATCTCATTGCGGGAGAGCAGCAAGACGGCGATGTCCTCGCCTGCGTCTAGTTGCTGTTCGCTGACGCGCTCCACGCCCTCGGCAAGGAAACAGTGGGTGATGTTGTCACAGATGCTGGGATTCTGCCCCACAGTCATGATTTCACGCCACTGGCCCCCGCCATAGCCCGTTTCCTCGAGCAGTTCACGCTGCGCAGCCTGCAAGGGTATCTCGCCTGGTTCCACCACACCGGCACACAACTCGTCGAGCACCACATCCATAGCATGGCGATACTGGCGTACCATGACAAACTGCCCGTCACAGGTGATTGCAATGACGTTCACCCACTCGGGATACTCCAACACATAATGTTCGGGGTTGATGCGTCCATCGGGCAACTGCACCTTGTCCACCCGTGCGGTGAGCCATGGCCGCTGGATGATGTAGCGGCTCTCGAGCGTGGTCCATTTCTTGATTTCCTTTGCCATAAATCTGTACGTCGTTTTATATTATAATAACGTGTAAAACGTCAGAATGGTACAGCATTACAAAAAAAACTGTACCTTTGCACTCGTGGAGACAAGAATCATCAAGAAGAAGGCACCCGAGGAAAAAGCATGGTATGCCATCCGTGTGACCTACAACCGCGAGCTTAAGGTCAAGGAAGACCTCGATGCCCGTGGAATCACCAATTTCGTTCCCATGCAGTACCGCCGAGAGGAACGTCATGGGGTGATGGTCAAGCGCCTTGTGCCCAGTGTGCACAACCTTATCTTCATCTACATCACGCCCAGCGGAATGAAAGAGTACAAGATGACAACCGACTTGCCTATCCGTTATATCATGAACCGCGAGACACACAAACCCATCACAGTGCCTACCAGTGAGATGGAAAACTTCATCAAGGTGGCTGGCACCTATGAGGAGAAACTCGTCTATCTGAGTCCCAATCCAGGTGACTTCTCCAAAGGTGAGCGCGTGCGTATCATCGGCGGCATGTTTGCCGGTGCTGAGGGAATCTTTGTGCGTGTCAAGGGAGACCGTCGGGTACTCATCAACGTGCAGGGATTGGTCGCCGTCGCCACAACTTATGTCCATCCGTCGATGATTGAGAAAATCACCGATCCTGACAAAAATACATTAGACAACGCATTATAAACGACAATGAACGAGAACAAGCAGAAAGTGGCCCTCATCACGGGCATCACGGGCCAAGACGGTTCCTTTCTGGCAGAATTCCTGCTGGACAAGGGCTACGTTGTCCATGGCATCCTGCGCCGCAGCAGCAGTTTTAACACAGGACGCATCGAGCACTTGTACCTTGATGAATGGG
Organism: Muribaculaceae bacterium; assembly: GCA_017553785.1. Classification (GTDB taxonomy): domain Bacteria; phylum Bacteroidota; class Bacteroidia; order Bacteroidales; family Muribaculaceae; genus Sodaliphilus. The sequence goes on from JAFZKD010000089.1 coordinate 14,008, forward strand.
TGCGAGACATGAAGCAGCAGCGCCTCATCAACCTGCACTATGGCGACATGACCGACAGCAGTTCGCTCATCCGCATCATCGAGAAAATCAAGCCTGACGAAATCTATAATCTAGCGGCTCAGAGCCATGTGAAGGTGTCGTTTGACGTGCCCGAATATACTGCCGAGACCGATGCAGTCGGCACGCTGCGACTCATCGAGGCAGTGCGCATCGCCGGTTTGGAAAAAACCACGCGCATCTATCAAGCGAGCACAAGCGAGCTTTATGGCAAGGTGCAAGAGGTGCCTCAAAGCGAGACAACACCGTTCTACCCCCGCAGCCCTTACGGCTGCGCCAAGCTTTACTCGTTTTGGATCATGAAGAATTATCGTGAGAGCTACGGTATGTTTTGCGCCAACGGCATCCTGTTCAATCACGAGAGTGAGCGCCGTGGCGAGACCTTCGTGACACGCAAAATCACTGTTGCCGCCGCCCGTATCGCCCACGGATTGCAGGACAAACTCTATCTGGGTAACCTCAACGCCCTGCGTGACTGGGGATATGCCCGCGACTATGTGGAGTGCATGTGGCTCATCATGCAGCAGCCCGAACCCGATGATTTTGTCATCGCCACGGGTGAATACCACTCGGTGAGGGAATTTTGCACACTGGCCTTTCACTATGCCGGCATCGAGTTGGAATGGCAGGGCAAGGGCGTTGACGAGAAAGGAATAGACAAAGCAACCGGAAAGGTGCTTGTCGAGGTAGATCCGAAGTATTTCCGTCCCGCCGAAGTGGATCAACTGCTGGGCGACCCCACCAAGGCTAAAAAGCAATTGGGCTGGAACCCGAACAAGACATCGTTCGAAGATCTGGTGCGCATCATGATGGAATATGACATGCAGCATATCAAAAAGATTTACCACCTTAAGTAAATAATGACTAGCGACACAAAAATATATGTGGCAGGACACCGCGGACTCGTGGGCAGTGCCATTTGGAATTCCCTGCAGCGCAAGGGATACACCAACCTTATCGGACGTACTCACCAGGAACTCGATCTAATGGATGCCGTGGCTGTGAGGCAGTTCTTTGACAAGGAGCGGCCCGAGGTTGTCGTTCTGGCAGCAGCCCATGTGGGCGGCATCATGGCCAATTTAAAATACCGCGCCGACTTCATCTTCCAGAACCTTGCTATCCAGCAAAACGTCATCGGCGAGAGCTGGCGGCATGGTGTGAAGAAACTGCTCTTCCTTGGCAGCACCTGCATCTATCCGCGTGAGGCACCTCAGCCTATCGGAGAAAACGCTTTGCTCACCTCTCCGCTGGAATACACCAATGAACCTTACGCCATCGCAAAGATTGCCGGCTTGAAGATGTGCGAGAGCTTTAACCTGCAATACGGCACCAACTTCATCGCCGTGATGCCCACCAACCTGTACGGACCGCGCGACAACTTCAACCTTGAGACGAGCCACGTCATGCCCGCCATGATAAGAAAGATGCACCTCGCAAAACTGCTCAACGAGGGAGACATTGACGGCATCCGCGCCGATCTTGACCGCCGCCCTGTGGAGCGCATCAACGGCAACGCTGACGAAGAGCAGATTTTCTCAACTTTAGAAAAATATGGCATCTTGCCCGACCGCCTGCGCCTATGGGGAAGTGGCGCTCCGATAAGGGAATTCCTGTGGAGCGAAGACATGGCTGATGCCAGCGTCTATTGTTTGGAGCACATCAATTGGGAGGACGTGCGTGGCACAGGCGATGAGGTGCGTAATTGCCACATCAACATCGGCAGCGGCAAAGAAGTAACTATCAGGCAGCTAGCTGAGCTGGTCAAAGCCACCGTAGGTTATCGCGGCACCATCGAATGGGACACAACCAAGCCCGATGGCACCCTGCGCAAACTAACCGACGTGTCTAAACTCCACTCCCTCGGTTGGCACCACACCATGGAACTTGAGGACGGAGTTCCCGCCCTCTACCGCTGGTACCTGGCTAACTAAACCAAATAAGTCGGCTACACCATTGGTTTTGTTTGATTAGAATTTTAGAATTATGATAAAGAAATCATTCAAATATACTCTCCAGATTGCAATAGTAACTTTCATGGCAATCACATCATTGGGAGTAGGTGCGCAAACTCCAAATGACTCTGTTACGATAAGCGGCAGGGTGACTGATTTCAAAGGAATACCGATAGATAGTTGCACGATAATGTGGCAGAATGAGCGATTTGAACCAATCGCTCAGGCACTCACCGATATTAATGGTTTCTACTCTGTCCGTATCTCTAAGGGAAAATACAATAGTGTTACAGCTATTTACTGGCCGTCTTATGCTCAAAATGCGATGACTAATGGTTTGCCTGAGAGTGAACATCGTCTTGAATTCTGGGGATGGAATATCATTGCAGACCGAGACACGACACTCGATATCCGTTACCACAGAATGGAAGCATACGGAATGCACGCTTTTTATATCCCTGGAGCTACACCTGCCTTTCAAATTTATGTTCGTCCAATGAGCCTAACACGAACTTATGAATGGATGGTGAAACAGCAATCCAATACTAATAATACAAAATCAGCAAAATTGTCTCCTTCTCTTGATGAAATTAGAGTCAGAGTAGA
>JAFZKD010000090.1 GCA_017553785.1 Muribaculaceae bacterium
AAACTTACAAGGGGTTACTTTGGCGCTCGCAAGAACGTCTGGACCGTTGCTAAGAACACCTGGGAGAAGGGTTTGACCTACGCTTACGCTGACCGTAAGAAGAAAAAACGCAACTTCCGTGCGCTGTGGATCCAGCGTATTAACGCTGCCGCTCGCATGGAGGACCTCTCCTACAGCAAGCTGATGGGCCTGATTCACAAGTCTGGTATCGAGATTAACCGCAAGGTGCTCGCCGACCTGGCCATGAACAATCCCGAGGCTTTCAAGGCTATCGTTGATGAGGCTAAGAAGCACGCCTAATCAACCTGGGTTCTTTCCAAAGAATTAATTCCGCAAAATGCTACCAGGCTCCAAGAGGGAAACCTCAAGGAGCCTGACTTTTTTACAAAACCTTGTCTGGTGCTTGTTATTAATACTCGCTATAGAGGTTGATGTACTCCATAATGTTGTCGATGGCTTCCTGGCGCATGTCCAGATGGAGCGATCCGTCGTTCAGGACGTTAGCGACAACCTTGTACACCATCGACCAGTCACTGTCCATATAGACTTGAGCGTCAATCAATGACGAAATCATTGCTACACTGAAGCTGTTGTCCTTGTTTTTCTTCACAGCCTCATGTCCAAGTTCGCTGGCACCTGTGACGTTGAAGTAGTCGCTCATAGCCTTGGCGTAGGCATACACCGCCAGAGTTCTGGCATCGAGTTTCTTGACCAGCTTTTTCTCGTTCTTGACATTGTAGCGACCCTTGAGGTACTCGCCCAGTTGCGCTCCTATCGAGGTACCTTCAAAGTCCCAGCCCAACTTGTTCACTACAGCCAGTCTGAGGTCGACAGGCGCATGCTCATCGGCAAGGTAATTGAGCAGGGTGGTGGAGATTGTGCCCTGAAGACCGCCAGCCATCTGCACCATCTCGTTCTCAGAATAAGCGTCGGCAAAATGTGTAGAAGTCAACGGCGAGTCGGCCCATGCGGCAGTAAATGCCAGCAGCAATGTGATTGCAGTCAATAATCGTTTCATAGTCGTTTTGTCATTTCAAAGTTTTACTTCAGTTGCAAAAGTAATTCTTTTTTTGAAAAAGATGCCATATGTTGCAAGAAACAGCAAATGATGTTGTATCTTTGCAGAAAAATCAAGGACTCTGAAATATTGTGATTAACCTTCAATAAAGAATGGATATGAAAAAAATTGCTACCCTTTTATTGTTTTCAATGATGATGTTGGTTTCGTTTACGGTTGGCGCAGAAGATTTGCGTGGTGATGTGGATCAAGACGACAGAGTGAGCATTGCTGACGTGACAACTCTGATTGACTACCTGCTTACTGGCGACGCAAGCGGTATCAACATGGTGAATGCTGATACTGACCGAGACACCAGGGTGAGTATTGCCGACGTGACGACATTGATTGACTATCTGCTCACGAGCGAATGGCCCCAAGAAGAGCAGAATCATGAGTGGATTGACCTGGGTCTGTCCAGCGGCACGCTGTGGGCAACATGTAACATAGGCGCTAACAGCCCCGAGGAATACGGCGACTATTTCGCTTGGGGCGAAACCGAGCCCAAGGAATCCTACGATTTCATCAATTATAAGTGGTGTAATGGCGAATACGGTACGTTGACAAAGTACCTGGACCGCAATGATGATTTGGAACCTGAAGACGATGCCGCGACAGTGAACTGGGGCAATGAGTGGTGTATGCCGTCCGATGAGCAGCTGATGGAGCTCAGTGATGAATGCACATGGGAGATGACGTCTCGCAACGGCATTTACGGCTGTTTGTTGACTGGGCCAAATGGGAACAAACTGTTCTTTCCTGCTGCAGGTTGCTACGACGCCGAGCCCTGGAATGATGGCTCCATCGGCTACTATTGGTCGTGCACGTTACGCCCTAGTGGCGACGGCCCGTTCGACCCAAACGCTGCTTTTTGCATGATAATTGATGAATGGGGCGTGGACTTTCAATACATGCTCACTTATCGCCCCTACGGCCGCAGCGTGAGACCCGTGCGTGCCTCCCAGAATTAGCATGCTCGCCATTTGTTGCGAGAGCCTGTTTTCAGGTTAATAAAAAAGTCATGGCTGGAAAATCTCCAACCATGACTTTAATTCTATGGATAATGTGTTTATTCCTTCACCAGGAGGGTGCCGGTCTTGCCCTGCAGGGCCTCGCGGGCCTTGTCGAGCGAGGTGATCAGGGCGGTGCCGCCAGTGGTGTTCTCCACAAAGCTGATGCACGATTCCACCTTGGGCAGCATGCTGCCGGGGGCGAAATGGCCCTCGGTGATGTACTGGCGGGCCTCGGCGATGGTCATGCGGTCTAGATCCTTTTGGTTAGGCTTGTTGAAGTTGATGGAAACCTTCTCAACGGCGGTGAGGATGACCAGCATGTCAGCATTTAGGTCGAGGGCCAACTTGGCGCTGGCGCGGTCCTTGTCGATAACGGCTGCCACACCTTCAAAGTCACCAGGTCCGTTCTCCACAACGGGGATGCCACCACCGCCCACGGTGATGACTACGCTGTGCAGACCCACGAGCTGTTCCACGATAGGCAACTCAACGATTTTGACGGGGATGGGCGAGGGCACCACGCGGCGGTAACCACGACCGGCATCCTCGACAAAGGTGTACCCCGTTTCGGCAACAATGCGGTCGGCGTCCTCCTTGCTGTAGAACATGCCCACGGGTTTTGTCGGGTGCTGGAAGGCACTGTCGTTCTTGTCAACGACCACCTGGGTCACCACTGCTGCACAAGGCTTGTTGATGCCACGGCGTGCGAGCTCACGCTCCACGGCCTGCTGCAGGTGGTAACCGATGTATCCTTGTGTCATCGCGCCACACTCGGGGAACGGCATGGCGGGCGTGCCTCCGCCGTTGTTGGCCGAGTATTCAAATGCCAGGTTTACCATGCCCACTTGAGGGCCGTTGCCGTGGCCGATAACCACGTCATAACCCTCCTCGACCAGGTCAACGATGGTCGAAGCTGTTCCCTTGACCAGGTCCAGCTGCTCTTGAGGAGTCTTTCCCAGGGCATTGCCGCCCAGGGCGATAACAAGACGTTTGCTCATATAGTCTAAATAATTAATTGTCGGTTATTATTTCTTGATAAATGAGATTAATGATTAAAGTCTATAGATTAAGAGTAACCCTCACTAACCTTTAGCTCGACAAAGTTTGAAGCAAGAGTCGCAACGCGGTTGCGGTGTGCGAAAAACAAACCTTTGTCAATCTCTAATCACTAATCTCTAATCCTCAATTTCACATCGTGAAATTGTTTACTTCAGGGTGGCGTACATCACAGCCTTGATGGTGTGCATGCGGTTCTCGGCCTCGTCAAATACCTTGGATTGCGGGCTGCGGAAAACCTTGTCGGTAACTTCCATCTCGGGCAAACCGAATTTCTTGTGGATGTCTGCGCCGATAGTGGTCTCCAGGTCATGGAACGAGGGCAGGCAGTGCAGGAAGATGGCGCCAGGGTTGGCATTCTTCATCACTGCGTCGTTCACCTGATAGGGGCTGAGCAGCTTGATGCGTTTTTCCCAAATCTCGTCGGGTTCGCCCATCGATACCCAGATGTCGGTGTAAATGACGTCGGCATTCTTGGTGCCCTTCTTCACGTCGTCGGTGAGCGTGATGGTGCAACCGTTCTCCTTGGCGATTTTCTTGCAGGTGTCAACGAGTTTCTTGTCAGGCATGTTGTCCTTGGGACCGCATGCCACGAAGTTGATACCCAACTTGGCCGATACGACCATCAATGAGTTGGCCACGTTGTTGCGGGCATCACCCATGAATACCATTGTCAGGCCTTTATAGTAACCGAAGTTCTCCTCGATGGTGAGCACATCGGCAAGCATCTGAGTGGGGTGGAAATCAGTGGTCAAACCGTTCCAAACGGGGACGCCGGCATGCTTGGCCAGGTCCTCAACAATCTGCTGGTCAAAGCCACGGTACTCGATACCGTCAAACATGCGGCCCAGCACCTTTGCGGTGTCCTCAAGAGACTCCTTCTTGCCCATCTGTGATGAACTGGGATCCAGGTAGGTAACACCCATGCCCAGGTCATTACCGGCAACTTCAAACGAGCAGCGGGTTCTTGTTGAGGTTTTCTCAAACAGGAGCACGATGTTCTTGCCTGCGAGATACTTGTGGGGAGTTCCGGCGCGTTTCATGCGCTTGAAATCCTTAGCAAGCTCGAGTAAATACTGAATCTCTTCGGTGGAGAAATCGAGTAACTTCAGGAAACTTTTCCCAGATAAACTTCTTGGCATAGTAGTAAAATGTTTTTTAAATAAAAATGTGAATATTGTTAATGTTAAAGATGAATTCTAATGATGGGTTTAAGGGTCTGGACGAGTTGGATTGACTGGACGAGTGAAATAACTCCTCACTCCTAACTTCTAACTCCTCACTCTTCACTCTTCACGCCACAGGGGCATGCTCATGCAACGGGGGCCTCCACGTCCGCGGGACAACTCGCTACTGGGAATCTCCAGAACGGTGATGCCTTCTTCACGCAGGATGGCGTTGGTCACATTGTTGCGCTCATAAACGATCACTTTGCCCGGTGCGATGCACAGCGTGTTGGAACCGTCGTTCCATTGCTCCCGTTCGGCGGTGATGAGGTCGCCGCCACCGCACTTGATGAGGGTGACGTGTTCAAGACCGAGCGATTCGGCGAGAATCTCCTCGAGTGTCTCTTCCTTACGTTCCAGCCTAATCTCACAGTTGCCTTCGCCTCGGGTGAGTTTGAACACTTCCAACGGCCCAAGGATGCCAGGGTGAACGGTGAACTTGTCATGGTCAATCTGGGTGAACACGGTGTCCAGATGCATGAATGCGCGGGTCTCAGGGATGTGAATGGCCAGAACGGTGTCAATAGCGGTGTTTTCGCTATTGAAGATGTTCTTGGCGATCAGCTCGATGCCGTCAGGCTCGGTGCGCTGTGAGATGCCGATGGCGAGCGTGTGCTCGTTCAGGTTAAGAATGTCGCCGCCCTCGATGCGGTAGGGCAGGGTACGGTCATAGTAATGGTCCACCTCCTTGAAGTCGGGGTGATACTTGAAGACGTAGTCGCCATAGATGGTCTCACGGCAACGCGTCACCGAGAACATCCTGTTGATGCTCACACCCGTGCCGATGCACGCGAACGGGTCGCGCGTGAAATACAGGTTGGGCATGGGCTTGACCACAAAGCGGCTATCACCGCGCACCTGGTCAACGAGCGAGTTCTTGACCTCCTGAGGGTCGCGGGGCAGATCCTGCAGATAGATGCCCTCCATTGTCTTGAGCACCAATTCCTTGCTTGACCTTATTCCATTCAGGTAGTTATAGATGATGTCGTGGTATTTTGTCGCACAGATGCCGGCCTCTTCGATGAACTGGCGCAGGAACTGTTCTCTGATGTCAGGGCTGATGTCCAGCACCTCGGCCATCAAATCCTCAAGGTAAACCACCTCGACACCATTGTCGCGCAAGACTTGGGAGAAGGCGTCATGTTCCTCCTCGGCCACTTTGAGATAGGGAATATCATCAAACAGCAGCTCTTCTAGTGTGTTGGGTGTCAGGTTGAGAAGTTCACGTCCGGGACGGTGCAACAAAACCTTCTTTAGCGGTTTTATCTCACTTGTAACATGAATACCTTTCATGACTTGGAATTCTCTTTCTTGTTTATGAAAATGGTTGTTTAATAATCTGTCACGAAGGTGCTGCAAGTCGAATACAAAAGCAAAATTGTTTTGATTCTGTTGAGGAGCCGCCTACCTTCGCTAAATATGTGGCAAAGGTAAGCAAATTCCCGCAACCCTGCATAATTTTTCCTGTCTTTTTATTAACATCGCTCGGCCATATGGTTTGCTCACTGGTTTTAGTTGGCCGAAATCAATAGGGCACGGAGTGTTAAAATAGAGTCGGAGTCTTGCATTTTTTGGATTAACGCACTATCTTTGCAACGTCATTGTGACAACGAGCTCATTGAAAATGTCCACATCAAAGTAGATTGGGATACTCTTCAAACTATTATGAAATGCCGAGAAAAGCGCTGTAGTCAATGGCGGGCCTCGACCGCAAGGTGCTTGACAGCCGGAGGATTACAAAGATTATGGCGCCCTCAAATCCTGTATTTATCGGAGTTTCATCACATCCTTTGGTGTGGCTTCTTATATAACATGTGGCAGGATGCTGTTCAATACTGTGTCCTGCCCATTTTTTGTGCGAAAAATGGGTCTGGTTTTGTTTGTTTGCTGGAAAAAGTGTACATTTGCACCGTAAAACCAATAACTCTTCAAGACAATGAAAGCATATTTATATAAAGAAGAGGAGCAACCCATCGAGCCCATTGACGAGCACAAGCTCGCCATTGCCGAGGAAAAACCCGAAAAGCCCGATGTGCCCAAATTGAGTCTGTATGTGGTAAAATACAAGCCACTGTGGACCGCCACCTTAGTGGCTCTGGTGATCTTTGTTATTTGGGCGCTTGCTACTTGGCTATTGAACTGATTTGCTGACAGTGCCCTAAGTCGCTGGCATTGTGTAGGATAATGCCTGCTGATGTCTCGTGTGATATTTTTTTTTGAAAAAAGTTGCCCAAAAGGCTTGCCAGTTCAAAAAATAGCAGTAACTTTGCAGCGCTAAAAACGAAAAATGGTCCCTTAGCTCAATTGAATAGAGCGTTTGACTACGGATCAAAAGGTTACAGGTTTGAATCCTGTAGGGATCACTTTTATAAGTCGCAAGTGCTTCATTTTCAAGCACTTGCGACTTTCATTTTGTCATTTTGCCCCACATTTGCCCCACCAAATTGTAA
>JAFZKD010000091.1 GCA_017553785.1 Muribaculaceae bacterium
ACTTGTGCCGTGACTGTGAATAATATGTTGGCGACTTCCATTACGGTGGCACCAAGCAGTCTGACGTTGGATATGGATCAGTCTTACCAGTTGACAGCGACAGTTTATCCTGCGAATACGACCAACAAGGCGGTGACGTGGAAGTCTTCTGATCCCGCTATAGCGACTGTGAGCAGTGACGGCGTTGTGACGGCAGTGTCTCCGGGCATTGTCAACATCATAGTGACCACTGCTGACGGCAGTAATTTGAGCGCGACGTGCAAGGTGACCGTGAATGAGCGCATAGCTACCGGCATCACGTTGAACAAGACGACCCTGTCGCTGTATGTGGACCAGACGTCCCAGTTGACGGCTACGGTATATCCCTCCGATACAGGCAACAAGACCGTCGCTTGGACGTCCAGCAACCCGAGTGTGGCGACCGTTGACCAGAACGGTTTAGTCACTGCGCTTGTTGCAGGAAACGCTACGATTACCGCGACCACGACTGATGGCAGTAACTTGAGCGCATCGTGTGCCGTGACGGTCAGCATCATTCCTGTGACATCGATTTCTTTGAATCAAACCAATTTGACACTTGAAATCGAAGATGTTTACCAGCTTGTGGCCACCCTAAAGCCCTCGAACGCGACTTATAAGACAATTATCTGGACATCGAGCAATACAGAGGTTGCTACTGTGTCAAGTGATGGACTCATCATACCGGTTTCACCTGGAAACGTCACTATAACAGCCAGGACGACCGATGGAACAGATCTGAGTGCCTCATGTCATGTGGAAATAGTGAAACGGGTTAAGAGCCTTACTCTTAATGAAAGAAACATCACGCTGATTATTCCACAGACAGCGCAGTTGACCGCGACCATCACCCCAGATGATGCAACAAATCCAGTGCTCAGTTGGACCAGTAGCAATCCCGCTGTAGCAAAGGTGGATGACCATGGATTGGTTACGCCCGTAGCCGTTGGCTTCGCTATCATCATAGCGACAACAACCGATGGAAGCGATTTGAGTGCTTCATGTCAGGTGACTGTGGGTCGGCAGTTAGTTGAATCGATTTCGTTGAACGAGGATAAGCTCGTGATGCATGTTGGCGAGAGTTCTCAGCTCATTGCCTATATAGCACCCGTGAATGCTTCGGATAAGACTTTGGCATGGTCCACAGGAAATTCGGCTGTAGCCAGTGTCGATAATAACGGACTGGTGACGGCAATCGAGGGAGGAACCACATACATTATGGTATCCACTACCGACGGCAGCGGTCTCTCGTCAAGTTGTGAGATCGAGGTTATCCCTGATTATTACATTATGCTCGACAGTCTGTCACACGTCAGAGGTACACCCGCACAGGTTGTTGATTTACCTGTGACAGTGGTGAATAAGAATCCGATTTCGGGCATTCAATTCGATGTGACATTGCCCTCGGATGTCGAACTTAACTATGTTGACGGACTGCCTGACGTTTGGCTTGATAATGCCAGGAAGACAGATTCCCATAGTGTATTTGTCACTCCGCTTGGCAATGGCAAGTTCCGTGTGCTTGTTTCCTCCTCTTCCTCGAAGGAATTGAATGGACATGACGGAAAACTGGTACACATGGACTTGATGTTGCCACAACTCCATGACGCGGGCATCTACTATGTCAATATCTCAAATATCGTCGCAACAGAGGCAAATCAAACGAGTCACAAGTTGGATAGCGATTCTGCAATGGTTTGTTACCTGTATGTCGTGGGTGATGCCGATGCAAACGCGAATGTGGATATTGCTGACTTCACGGCTACTGCCAGCAAGATTCTGGGCAAGTCCCCAGCACCATTCTATAGCGATGCCGCCAATGTTAACGGCAACCACACGCTTGATGTTGTGGATCTGGTGGGTATCACAAATATTTCCCTTGAGATTGATCCGATAACGGTTAGGCAAGTGCCTGTAAGATCAAGTGCTGAAGAGCGGATGTTCTGCGATAAGATATCACTTGATGCAGCGGGCGAGGTTGAAGTGAGCGTGGGTCTTGAATGCGGATTTGATTTCGCGGGCTTCCAGATGGATTTGACCCTACCCACAGGCTTGACGCTTGCTGATGCTGTGCTGAGTGATCAGACCTCCGCATTCAGTCTGGCGTGCGAATCCATGCCTGACGGCAAAATCCGTATTTTGGGTACCTCGTTCTCGTCGACGAACGTGAGCGGAATATGTCCTCAGTTGTTGAGTCTGAAGGTGGTTGCTGACAGGTTCTATAGCCGTGGCTCGAACATTGGGTTCTCAGATATTTTGTTTGCTGAGCGCAATTTGGCCAGCCACAAATTTGATGGCTCAGATGTTGAATATGTGGAGCCTAGTCCCGTTCACGAGTTGAGGAATGACGCAAAAATCTATGTTGAGAACGGCTGCATTGTCGTTGATACCCCTTATGCTGGAATGGTTCGGTTGATCACGCTTGACGGTCGTATGGTTGAGTATCCAGCTCAAGAGGGTCATAATGTTTATGAGGTCGAAGAAAGCGGCTTCTATATTATCCAATTTAACTGTAAGACAATAAAAGTCAGACTATAATGATAAGGCAGTTGATCATATCAATAGTTTTAGTGCTCACCGTTGTTCTTGCTGCTTCTGGTAGAGACAGGCTCTATATAGGTGATTTCAACATTGCTGCTGGCGAAACACTACTGGTTCCTGTCTTGCTGCTTAATGACACAACTTACAGTGGTTTGCAGACGGATCTCTATCTTCCTGCAGGTTTGTCATTGGACAAGGAAGGAGACGAATTTATGATTAACTTGACCTCCCGCTGTGACAACTCACACACCGTGACATCCAATCGTTTAAGTAGCGGCGCCATCAGGATATATGTTTCATCGGTGGGCGCCAGGGAATTTTCGGAAAATAGTGGTTCCATCATGACTATAAGCATCACTGCCTCCAGTGATTTTGAAGGTCGGGCAGAGATTGAGTTGAAGAACAGTATCTGTGCAGAACCTATTGGTACCAGGCACGTGCTTGATGATGAGATCTGTCAGGTGAATCCAGTGTTACCCCCATTGCAAGGCGACGTGAATGGTGATGGTGAGGTGAATATAGCTGATATCAGTGAAATCATTGATATCCTCATCAGAAACAATCTGTGGGATTTGCGTGGCGATGTGAACGGTGACGGCGAGGTGAATATTTCAGACATCAACCTTGTTCTCCACATTATCTTGACGAACTAGCGCTTACTCTGAAATCCGGGATAGAGATTATTCCTTTCAGGCGAATATCATCGCTTGAGGCCCCGATGAGGATTTGATAGGTTCCGTTCTCCAAAGTCCATTTCATATTGGCATCCACAATGGCAAAGTCGCCATAATCGAGATTAAATGTCACTTGGCGAGACTCGCCTGGCTCTAGTGTGATGCGCTTAAAGGCCATTAACTGCCGCTCGGGTTGTACGACCGATGGCTGGTCTTGATGTATATAGAGTTGTACGACTTCATCGCCCTTGCAATTACCCGTGTTGGTCAGCGTGAATGTGGCGGCGCCAAGTTCAGATATCATGAGGTCGCTGTATTCGAACGAGGTGTAACTCAAGCCATAGCCGAAGGGATAGAGCGGCTTGGCGCTCATCTCCACATAGTCGTGTGCGGCTGGGGCGGGCTTGTTGTAATAGGCGGGCAGCTGGCCCACGTGGCGCGGCACGCTGACGGGCAGTCGGCCTGCCGGGTTGTAATCCCCGAAAAGCACATCGGCAATGGCGTTACCACCTTGTTCGCCGGGATAATAGGCGGTGAGCAGGGCGTTGGCATTCTCGTCAGCCCAAATCTTGTTAAGCGGCCGCCCCTCGATATAGACTACCACGAGAGGCTTGCCTGTATTTTTCAAGGCTTCAAGCAATTCCATCTGCCGCCCGAGCAGGTCGAGCGTGACGCGGTCAAAGCCCTCGCCGCACTCCATGTCACTGACGAACTGTTGCTCGCTGCTGGCAGCCCCCGTGTCCTCATAGGATGTCCTGAAATCCCTGGCCGAGGAGCCGCCCACGACGGCCACCACCACATCGGCCTGACGGGCTGCCTCGACTGCTGCAGGGATGTCGCAGTCGTTGGTGTCCCGCACGGCACATCCCTTGGCGTAGATGCAATTGGCCTCGCCCAGCATAGATTTGATGCCTTGATAGACGGTAACAACCTTACCATCAGCTTGCGGAGCTGTATAGTCGCCCAGCATGTTATAGACGTTATCGGCATTAGGCCCGATAACGGCTACTTTCACATTCTTGCTCAGCGGCAGAATGCCGTCGTTCTTCAACAGGGTGATGGATTCTCTTGCTGTTTCTCGCGCGGTGGCTACTGCCGCCACGGTATGTACTTCCTTGCCTGCTGTCTTGGCTTTGACATAAGGATTTTCAAACAGACCCATCTCAAATTTCAGTCGCAGCACGTGTTTCACAGCTTGGTCAAGCTCCATTTCACTTATCTTGCCACTTTTCACAGCGTCCACAAGTTTCAGATAGCAGTTGCCACCCAAGTCCACATCAACGCCCGCCATAAAGGCCTGAATGGCAGCGTCTTGTGAATTGGCTGCCGTGTGGTGTGTCCCTTTCAGCCCATCAATGCTAAAGAGGTCGCTTACCACGAAACCGCGAAACCGCCATTCATCACGAAGCACATCAGTGAGCAGTTGTCGGTTTGATGTACAAGGCACGCCGTCCAGTGAGTTGTAAGATGTCATCACCGACAAGGCACCTACATCAAGCACGCGTTTGAACGGTTGCAAGAACACCTGTTTCAACTCCCTCGGGCCCACTATGCTGCGAGCGCCGTTCTGCCCGCCTTCGCTGGTGCCATAAGCGATGAAGTGCTTTAATGTGGCGATGGTCGAGTAGGGCAGAGCAAGGTCGCCACCACCAAGTCCCTTGACCATCGCGGCACCCATTTCGCCGCTCAAATATGGGTCTTCGCCCATCGTCTCCTCGACGCGAGACCATCGCGGCTCACGTGCCAGGTCAAGCACAGGTCCGTAACTGATGTGGCCTCCTTGCAGCCTGATTTCCTTACCGATAACAGCGCCCACCTGATTCATCAAATCAGGATTCCATGTCGCCGCCATACCTAAACCTGTCGGGAAAACCGTAGTCCCGATGGCCATGTGACCGTGAGGGGCTTCTTCGGCGAGGAAGATGGGAATACCTAATCGTGTGTGCTCGATGGCATAGCGCTGCATAGCATTTGCTGCTTCGGCTGCCAGAGCGGGATTGAGACCGTTGTCAATGGTCTTTTTTGTCCACGGGTCGGCACGGAAAACAGCCCAATACATACCCACATGCAGACTGTCCACCTCGAGCTTGAACTTCTCACTGACACCCACTTTTTTGCCGTTAATCTGGTAGGAATCCCAACCCATGAGACACACGAGTTGACCCACTTTTTCCTCAATGGTCATGCGTGAGAGCAGGTCTTCAACGCGCTCTTCCACAGGTTTGGTAGCATCCTGATAAGGATACTTGGGCCCCGCATTGCCGCTCATGGCAAGCAAAGCAAGGACTATAGTGATGAGGTGTCTATTCATAACGCAATGGTGGATTTCGACACATTTGTGCCGGTTATCTCAATCATGGGTTGACAACCGCGGGCGTCTTCGATTTTCCATTCAACCTCTATCGTGCGGCTCTCTCCCGGCATCAGGTGCAGGTAGTTGTCGCTGTAGATGACAGGCAAAATCTGTTCTCCGTCATCGCCCTTGAGGTTCAGACGCATCATCACAGCAGGTACGGTGCCCTCATTGGTCAGCGTGATTCGGGCCTTGGTACCATCGCTGGTGGCTTGGGTGCTCACCTGCGCTTGCCGCAGGTCGTGCAAGGCGGTGCGGTCGCTGCCTTCGGTGCGCTGTACATAGTCGTTCTGCGACAGTTGCATGCCCTCGCTGTCGGTCAACGTCAGACGCAGGAAATACAAGTCCTCGAAGTGGTGCGGCACCTCAACGGTCATTGCGTCGAAGAACTTGTCTTCCTGTAGGTCGTAGGGCATTTCTCGGCTCCAAATCAGGTTGCCGTTGATGTCATAGACGGTTGCTGTGACGGTACCCGCCTGATGACCTGCACTGTGGTTAATGACCTCGACCTGGTTAGTGATGGGGTTCCACTGCACGTGCAGCGGTTCGCAGGCATGTTTCACACCGAAGTAGGCCGCCGTGGGTTCCAGGTAGTAGTCATAGGTCTGCCAAACCATCGACGGCCAGCAGGGATGACTCATCCAAATGAGCAGACCCATCGCGTTCTTGTTGCCGCCCTCGTACATGGCGCGGTAACCCTCGTAGTTGATCCACTGCGCCCACTCACAAAACTCCTCGGCAGAGGTGGGCTCACCGAAGTCCTCGGCAATCAATTGGTTGAACGAGGCACCGCGTTGGGCTCCCTCCATCGTGTAATCGTGACGGCCCCAATAGAGGTTCTGCGGCCACAGGTGCTCGGCATCGAGCGTGCGGCTCAAGCCCTCATAGGTCATCACGTTGGGCATGCCGCGCTCAGTGTGCAGTTTGCCTGTCTGCCGCTCGAAGTATTCCTTGGGACTCAATGCCCAATAAGGCCCGTGGCCACTCACGCCGTCATCGGCCGAACTGGAGATATAGTCCAACCCGGGATGTAGCGTAGCCACAGTGTTGCGTAGGCTCTCGTCAAGCGTTTTGGGCGGGTAGCCCTCGTTTCGCCCGCAATAGATGCCGATGCAGGGGTGGTTGCGGATTTTCAATACAAAATCACGGGCGTTGTCCATGAACATGGCTTCGTTATCGGGGTCAGGACCGTCAGCGGGATTAGCCAGCCAAAAGTCCTGCCAAACCATGAGACCGTAGCGGTCGCATGCCTCAAAGAACTCCTTATCGCCAGTCATGCCCACCCAGTTTCGGATCATGTTGTAGTTCATCTCACGGTGGTGGCGCACAGCGGCGTCAAATTCACGGCCTCGGTAGTTCAGATTGTTCTCGCTAAAGGCCCAGTTGCCGCCCTTGGGCACCAGGCGGCGGTGGTTGATATAAATCCTCAGCCAAGTGTCCTTCTCGGTCGTCTTCACTTCACGGATGCCCGCCTTGTAGTTGACGGCATCGCTCTGCTCTCCATTGATGATGAACTCAAAGCCTGCGTCATAAAGGTAAGGCTCGCCATAGCCATTGGGCCACCACAGCCGCATCCGCTGGTTCTTGAGTTGCGGGAACTGCTCAGGGTTAAATGATGCCTCAATATGTTCTCCACCAGCAAGGGTTACTTGTTTCTCAAAGCAGATTTCGCCGATATGGCCATGCAGCGTTCCTGTCACGGCCTTGTCGCTGTGGTTAGTCACTATCACAGCAGGTGTCATCGTGGCAAGCGTATCGTTCTCACCGAGTCTAGTCGTCACCACAGGATCGCTAACTGTCACATATCCCGAAGCTGTCAGGTAAACATCGTCCCAAATGCCGATGTCGCGCCCGCGGATGGTCGAAATCCAGTCCCAGCCGATGGTAGCATGGAAAGTGGGATTGTCCGCCCCAAGGATGCCGCCATTATAGTCGGTATTCTTTTCGGTCTTGACCTTGACGCCCCCGGGATTGTCATTGGAATGGATAAGCACTGTAAGTTCGTTGTCAAAGGACTTGATGTAGGGCGTGATGTCAAATTTGCCCCGCTTAAAAGCACCCTCGATGCGTCCCAAATCAGTGCCGTTCAGCGTCACATCGGCTTTCCAGTTGATGCCGTCATAATTAAGCAAAACGCGTTTACCCGCCATTTCGGTTGGCAGGTCAAAAGAACGCTTATAAATAAAGTCGCCGTTAAAGAACGACTCCGATGCCAGCATCAGGTTATCATCGTGGTTCATGTCAGGCAGTGCCCCTGCATTGACATAACTTGATAAAACAGTCCCAGGAACAGTCGCCACAAGGGGCTGAACAGCGCGTTGCGGCTGTTCAATGTGTGATGCCCTTGCCAGTTGCCAGTCGCCGCCGTTTAATAACCATTTGCCGTCTTGCCAGCCCCCTTTGCCCCAGGGAGTAGCCATCAAGCCACCAGTTCGGCCATCAATACTTATTTCTCTCAAGCAGAATGGTTTCCTGTTTTTGTTGGGGGCAATCATATTGATGCGAACATATCGCCCTTGAGTTTCAGCTTTTAACCAAATAACCTGAATGTTCTTTTTAAATGGCAATGACTCGTTCTTAAACTCTTGTATGGTTCGCCAGTTGATATTATCATCACTGACCTGTATATTGCCCCGTGATGGTCTATTGACCCAATATAAATGAACGCGGCTAATTTCGGCATTTGTCCCCAAATCTACGGTTACCCATTCGTTTTCTGTCCCAAGGCTGCGCCATGCGCTGATAAAATGCTCCGACGGCAGGATGCCTTTGGCAAGTTTGCCGTCTTTGCGCATCTTCAATTCAGTGATAGTCCAATGGGCAGCGCTGGGTGTGACCAGTTCAAGCCGCATGTGCGAAAACGGCATCCCATTCAATTTAAAGACGTGATTGATATTGCGCGTCGGCAACAGGTCGTCACCGGAATTTTTGTTGGGATCGCTATGGACACGGCGGCGTGAAGGCTCTCCTGGCAGCGAGTCACCTTTCCACTCGTCGGTCACCTTCCATTTCTTGCCGTCTTTTGAGGTGAGCAGCCTGATTTTGAATCCTCTTTTCCCGTTTTCGCGATAAGCCATACTGCACACCATCTCCACCTCGTCGATGTCGATGCTCATCCCTTCCCAGTCATACTGTAGCCAGGTGTCGCCGCCCATCAGAATGTTGCACGTCCACTCGTTGCCGTCGATGCAGGCTTCTCGCTTGTTGGGCGGCAACGGTCCCTCGGGGGTGGTCACGTTAAGCCATACCGGGGATTCATCTTCAATGATGCCGTCAGTCAACAGTTGTGATGTGAGGTTATAGTCCCATGATGACGATTGATACACCGTTCGATATAGTGCAAAATTGCGAAAACTGTTATCTTGAACCATTTTTGGTCCGTAATATTCACTCGGGTTGCCGGGGTATTGGCCGATGGGGCGGTTCAACTGCTGTGCGACGGCACTTGCTGTCACCAACAGTAACAGATATGTGATTAAGTTATGTTTCATTTGTTCTTGCTTTAATTCGGCAAATATACAAATTCTTAATCGAAAAGCATCCTGTTTCATGAAAAAGCAGTACCTTTAGCGTCAAATTAAAAAGATATGACGTTAAATCTTGACGCCCTCAATACGGCCATTACCTCGGTAAACGATGCCTTGTGGACCTATCTGCTGATAGGGGCACTCATCATCTGCGGTTTGTATTTTACGATACGCACCCGTTTTGTCCAGTTTACCCTTCTTGGCGATATGTTCCGCCAACTTGTTGATGCCTCACCGTCTAGCGGCGGAAAGAAGCACATCTCGTCGTTTCAGGCGTTTGCTGTCTCGGTCGCAACGCGCGTGGGAACCGGTAACCTTGCGGGTGTGGCGACGGCGATTGCCGTGGGGGGTCCGGGAGCGGTCTTCTGGATGTGGATTATCGCCTTAATCGGCTCTGCGACAGCCTTTGTCGAGGCGACCTTGGCGCAGCTCTACAAACGTCCCGACAGTGAATCTTTCATTGGTGGACCTGCCTATTATATCAGCCGTGGCATGAAAAATAAGTGGATGGCGGCACTCTTTGCGGTGCTCCTCACCCTCACATTCGGTTTATCCTATAACTCTATCCAGAGCAACACCATCTGCGGGGCATTGAATCAGGCCTTCGGGTTTAACCAGACGATTGTAGGCATCATCCTCTCGGCATTGGCGCTGTTCATCGCTTTCGGCGGCATCCAACGCATTGCGCATGTCAGCAGCGTGCTGGTGCCTGTCATGGCCATTGGTTACTTCATCCTGGCCCTGGTGGTTGTCATCATGAATTATAACCTCGTGCCTCATGTGATCAAACTCATCTTTGTGAATGCCTTTGGATTTGAACAGGTGGCCGGCGGAGGTTTGGGCATGACCATCATGATTGGCATCAGACGTGGTCTGTTCAGCAACGAGGCAGGCGAGGGTAGTGCTCCTAATGTGGCGGCAACGGCCCATGTGTCCCATCCTGTCAAGCAAGGTCTCATCCAGGCATTAGGTGTATTTACCGATACCTTGCTCGTGTGCAGTTGCACGGCATTCTTGGTGCTCATCAGCGGACTTTATACGACCGAGGGTATTCAGGGTATCCAACTCACGCAGGCTTCGATGGAGAGCCAGGTGGGCAGTTGGGGCACCATCTTTGTGGCCATCGCGATTATTCTGTTCGCGTTTAGCAGCATCATCGGTAACTACTATTATGGCGAGGCCAATATCCGTTTCCTGACCGACAAAAAATGGGCAGTTCAGGTGTTCCGCATTCTTTCAGGTGGCGTGTTCGTCTTCTTCGGAGCAGTAGCCAGCTTTGAGTTTGTCTGGAACCTGGGTGACCTGTTCATGGCGTTGTTGACCTTGTGCAACCTCATCGCATTGGTGTTCCTGTGCAAGTATGTCTTCAAGCTGCTCGACAACTATCGTGCCCAAAAACGCAAGGGAATCAAGAATCCAGAGTTCCACAAAAGTGACCTCCCAGAGATTGCTGACGACATCGACTGCTGGGAATAGTTATGAGTTTGGAATGAGGAGTTAGGAGTTGGCGTCCGCGCTCAATTATTACGATTTTCACTGACACCCTATGAAAGGATTAGTCATCAAAAATACAGGTAGCTGGGTCACCGTCCGTCTTGAGGACGGCAGTGGCATCCTCAACTGCAAGATGCGTGGCGTGCTGCGCCTCAAGGGCCTGCGCTGCACCAATCCCGTAGCCGTGGGCGACATCGTCCAGGTCGAGCAACGGGCCGATGACACGCCTGTCGTGGCATCTATCGAGCCCCGCCGCAACTACATCATCCGCCGCTCCAGCAACCTTTCCAAGGAGTTCCAGATTATTGCCGCCAACCTTGACCAGGCGGTCCTCGTCGCCACGATTGTCCACCCTGAGACCAGCACGACGTTTATTGACCGCTTCCTGGCCACAGCCGAGGCCTATCAGGTGCCCGCCATGCTCGCCTTCAACAAGATAGACTTGCTCGTGACTGAGGAATCACGTGATTACCTCAATGAAATGAAAGCGATGTATGAAAACATCGGCTATCCTGTTGTGGTGATGTCTGCCCAGACAGGCGAAGGTACCGATGAACTGCGGCGCCAGCTGGCGGGTAAGATGTCGCTCTTCTCGGGCAACAGCGGCGTGGGCAAGTCTTCCATCATCAATTTGCTCGTCCCCGATGCCAATGTGCGGGTGGGTGACGTGAGTCAGACGCACCACAAGGGTATGCACACGACCACCTTTAGCGAACTGCTCGACCTGCCTGACGGTGGCGCTATCATCGATACGCCGGGCGTGAAAGCCTTTGGTACCATCGACTTTGAACGTGCCCAAGTCGCCCACTATTTCCCTGAAATTTTCAGGATTTCGAACGATTGCCGTTTCAACAACTGCACCCATACTCATGAGCCGGGCTGTGCCGTGCTGGCTGCCGTGGAACGTGGCGAAATCGCTCCCTCGCGTTTTTCGAGTTACCTTAGCATCCTCGACGAGGACCCTAACAACAAATACCGCAAAGCTTTTTGAAGTTAGGAGTGAGGAGTTAGGAGTGTTTTTCTAATTCATGACGATTCTTAGGCGCGTGTGGGGACGCAAAGCTTCGATATAGTTGTTTAGGGTTTCCTGTGTGAGAGTGGGGAAGATGCGGTCAAAGCCTGAGATGATGTCTATCCCTAATGCTCGCTGCTGTAAGGCCTTCATCCAGAAGGCGTTGGTCTGTAAGGCTCTCTCGTGTTGGCGACCGATCTGCTCCTTCATCTTGATGAACAGGTCCTGGCTTACGCCGCACATGAAGATGGAATTTACGGCATATTCGGCATGAATCAGCATGCTGTCGCGGTCGGCTGTGTTGGTCTCGAACTCATAGTTGATCATCCAGCGGTCACGGTAGATGGAATGTGAGCCGTCGCATGCCACATCATATGTGCCGTGTTTCTCATGCCTGAGGTAGGCGAGCAGGGCGACTCCTACCGACTCGCCGACCAAGTCAATCATGAATTCATCATCATAACTATAGCGCTTATCCCCCATGATGCTGACATAGACCGAGGTCTTGGGGTTGCGCATGGGCACCTCAAAGAAGTTGTCCACCATGCCTGTTGCTATCGCAGGCCGGTAGCCGTTGCCGAAGGTCTCGCGTACGCCGTTATCAGGCAATGAGGCCAGATAGCGACAGATGAGCGGCCGCACCTCGTCGATATTGAAAGCGCCAACGATGGAGAAGGTGAAGTCGCCGGCATTGGCAATGCGGTGGCGATAGAGTTGCAACACACGCTCGCCATCAAGGCCGTCCACCTCCTCGGGCCTGATGTTGCGGTACATGGGATTGCCGCAATAGATGGTGCTGCCGATGGAGTCGCTGTAGATCATCTTCGGGTTGTAGGCTGCCTGGGATAGCTGGGAACGGATGCGGGTCTTTAATGCTTGGAACGCCTCGTTGTCGAGTTCCACGTCGGTGAAATAGAGGTGGCATATTTGCAACAGTGTCTCTAAATCGGCGCTTTGGCAACCGCCGCTCAGTTGTTCGTTGGCATCGTTGAGAATGAAGGAGAGGCCTAGCTGCCGACCGCTCATCATCTTGTTGAGCTGGTTGATGGTGTGCCCTCCAAGTGCACAGTCCTCTATGACCTTGGCCATTAGACGCACGTTCACGTCGGCCGTGTCGTCATAGACCCACTCTCCACCCATAGAGAAGGCGTTGAACAACACTTCGTTGTTCTTGAACGTTGTGGGTTTCAGTCTTACTGTCGCGCCATTGTGCAGAGTCATGGTCGTGATGCCCGTTTCGGGCTCATAGGTCTCGTTGATGATGTTCCCGGGTTTGGGTTCCTGGCGCAATATTGGACCGTCTGTCAGCAGATCCACATAGGGCGACTGCTGGGTGTTGATGATTCGGGAAAAGTGGGATATCACGTCACGTGAGGTAGGGTAGCGGCTGATGCCTCCCATGGTTTGAGGTCCCGAGATCAGAACGCTCACGTTGTCCTTGCCGATAACCGAACGCAGGTACCCGTTGACATCGTCGAGGGTGATCCGTTTCAATCCGTCGATGGTCATATGGGATTCGGCCACTATACCAGGAATGTAACTTCCATTCATGTAGTGGTCGATGTACTCATTGACATATTCATCATTCGTGTGGTTAGGGGCTTCGGTGAGATAATTGTTGAATTCGGCGATGGCGTCGCGGCGTGCGCGTTCCAGCTCGCTAGCGGTGAAACCGTGCTGCACGGCGCGCGCGGCATGGGTGATGAGCGAGTCAAGTGCTTCGAGCGACCGTCCTTCCTTGGTTAAAGCCACTATGTTGAGCGCGTCGCGACTACGGGTCACGAGAAAAGATCGGTCATATACCGAGACGTAATCGATGGGCGGGTTGGCTATGCGTGTCATGTCGTCCAGACGCTCTCTCAACATGTTCTGAACGAGGATAGAGATGATGTTGTGCTTGAGATATACAGTCGTATTGCGTTGTTCGGTGGGGATGGGTTTGTGCTCAAACATCAGGTAGGTCATTGTCGCAGACGCCTCTGGGTCGGTGTTAAGGGCATAGGTCACGCCGTTGTGGTCAGGAACGGTCTTCAGCGATATGTCTGGGTCGGGATTATCGCGCTTGGGAATGGACCCCATCACCTGCTTGACCATCTGTTCCATGCGGTAGGCGTCAAAGTCACCCACGATGACCACCGCTTGTCGCTGGGGGCAATACCAGCGGTGATAGAATGCCATCAGTTGTGTGCGTGTGAGATTGCGGATCACGCTCATGTCGCCGATAGGGATACGGTAGGCATAACGGCAGCCAGAGAACAGGATGGGTAGCGTGTTCTCATACATGCGCATGTTCTGGTCGGCATGCATCCTCCACTCTTCCTGAATTACGCCGCGCTCCTCATCGATGGCGCGTTCATCGAAACTAAGTTCATAAGACAAGTCTTTGAGCATCAACAAGATGGTGTCGAGCAAGGCGGTACGTTCAGTAGGCACATTGGAAATCTTGAAGCGGGTGTCGTCGAAACCGGTCGAGGCATTGATGTCGCCGCCATAGGAAACACCGTTTTTTTGCAGGATATCCACCATGTCGATTCTAGGGAAATTGCGTGTACCCTGAAAAGCGATATGCTCGATAAAATGCGCCATGCCCCGCTCGTCCTCTTCCTCGACGAGCGAACCAGTGCCCTGCACGAGCCAGAAATCGGCACGGCCTTTGGGCTGCTCATTGTGGCGGATGTAATAGGTCAGTCCGTTGTCCAACCGTCCGATTCTCAGTTCGGGGTCAATCGGTAATTCCTGCTCCTTAGCATCCGCAGCTATTGCCAGCAGTGCGACCGCCAGCAACACAATCCCTCTCTTCATTCCCTCTGAATCCTAATCCCTAAACTCTGAGCTGTCAGCAATGACCCCATTGCTGGTCACCACACAGTCCAGCGGGCGGTCATGAGGCTCGGTGGGCACGTCATCCACCAGCTGGAAATCGCAGGCCACGCCAATGGTGGGGCAGGTTGTGCCGCTCAACAGTCGGTCATAGAAACCCTTGCCTCGCCCCAGACGGTTGCGATTCTTGTCGAGTGCTATAGCAGGCACGATAATAAGTTGCAGGCAAGAAGAATCGACAGCGTTGCCCACGGGCTCGCCAATGTGGAACTTGTTGTTGTCGTCAAGGCTTTGTGCCCCGTGATAGGGCACAATCTCTAGGTCATCGCCCACCACGCGTGGCAGATAGATGCTTTTGCCGGCGTCAAGCCATTTGTTGACCGTTTCGTGGGTGGGGAGTTCGTCGGGTAAAGACCAATAGCACAAGATGTGCTGCGCTTGTTTCCATATCGCCATCTTTTCGATTGCCGAAAATACCATGTCGGCCTCCACCTGCTTGATGGCCATGGGGGTCATCGATTTCAGTTGTTTGATCTGTTGTCTTAATTCCTTCTTCGTCATACGTCTCTTGCATCCGTTTTTTATGAGTCGCAAAGGTAGTGTAAAGTTTTGAGTTGTCGGTTTCCGGTGACTGTTTTTTTTGTCGCGGGCTGATGATATGTACCCAGACCTCCAAAATAAAAAGTATTCATAGCAGACAATGCAGCTATGAATACCTGGTTTCGATGAGCTAAGAGAGGATGCCACTACTCGTTGGTAGCATGTGACAGGATGATACTTGTGATAAATGTGACGATGGCCACTACTGCCACGGCTGCTGTTGCGATGAATGATTGCTGCTGTTTCATAATTCTGTTATTGTTTTAAAAAACTACGAATTACACGAGTGTTGCCAGTCTTTTCTGATGTGTTGTGTTGGTTTGTTCGCGTAATTCGTAGTTGATGTCAGTGTTACTTGTTGAGGAATTCACTATAGAGTTCCTGTAGCTCGGCGGGAGTGATGCCCACCGCCTTGAGCTGTCCCAGGAAGTAGTCCATTTCGCCCTGCATGAGCTGGTTGCGTCGGGAGCTGACGATCTTGCCCTTGGCGTCGGGGCAGACAAAGTATCCCAGTCCGCGCTTGGTGAATATCACGCCGTTGAGCTGCAGGTGCTCGTAGGTCCTTGCGACGGTGTTGGCGTTGACCTCGATCTCGGCGGCGAGTTCCCGCACGCTCGGCACTTTCCCTTCGGGCGTCAGTGTCCCTGAAAGGATCTGGTCGCCAATGCGGTCTGCGATCTGCAGATATATCGCTTTGTTATCCTTGAAATTCATAATAAAATGTCGATTAATAGAAATCTCACTAATCACTAATCAATGATCACCGATTACTTCCACCACTTGAGTGAAATCACATCTTTACGCTTGAACAAGAACCATGCCAGTCCC
>JAFZKD010000092.1 GCA_017553785.1 Muribaculaceae bacterium
ATTGTCGCTCCAGACCTTCTGCCTCAACTCCTCGGCGAAACGGGCATAATCTTTCTCGTCATCGGCATTGGCTGTCAGGACGGTTAATCCCATCAACAGCACTACCAAACATTTAATCGTTGTTTTCATATCTCTTTGATGACTATTGGGTTTCACATTTCATTTCAAGACGACCGCCTCATGGCTGCTTGACTGCCATTTCTTGATGTTGGCGTTCCAAGACGTGATGTCCTCACGCTTGATGCGAGTCTGGCGCAAATTCATTACTTTGCGATAGATGATCGAAGCCCCTTGGCGGCGCCACGTGCACGACAAGTCGGCGTACTGGTTACTTTCGCTGAAGTCCTCGGGCAATTCGTCACAGCCGACAACTTCGGGCAACTGCAAGACTACTTCGCGCACTTGGCGGCATGGCATCGGCCATGTGTAATCATTCTCTCGTTTGGCTGTATCAATCAGATTGGTGAACAGCATGTTGTCCGGATCAAGTTCTACATACACTTCTCCCTCAATGTGCTGGACTGAATGGGTATCGGTCATCTTACCCGTCAGCACTGCCCACTCGCTGCGGCAGTCTTTGTCCAGCCACGTCGCATCTGAGACCTTGTTGGCATGATCATCATCGTTGAGGGCGTTGCGTTCAAACATGAGCCGTTGTTGCGATTCCCGGCTGTCGTAGGCGCTGAGGAGCATCTCTTTCATGTCGCCCTTGACACAACGGGTGACCGTTCCCGTGAGTTCGCCGGCATTATTGAGCATTAGGTCGATGTGAACGCTGTCGCAGTTAGCTTCAACGGGGAGAACGGGTGCTGTGCGCAACGAAGGTGCGCCTCCTGGTTCCTCAACCATGACCTCCATGCCCTGCACGTTGCTGGGGATGTGGCCCAGCGGTATGTGGTTGCACGTGGCATCCAGGTAATAGGTCTTGCCCTGCCACTCCAACGTGCAGATGGCATGGTTGATAGCGGCGAGGGTTGGAATCTCGCTCATCAGGCATGAGGCCTCACGGGTACCCACGTCTGTCAAGCGGGCATCAAAGCCTTGGGCGGTGAGCAACGTCTTGAGCAACAGCGCCATGCCCTTACAGTCACCGTATCGCTTACGCACAACTTCGGCGGGGCGGTCGGGCTGATGGCCACTGACACCTTCCTCAAAGGCAACATAACGCACGTTATTCTGCACCCAGGCCAGTGTGTTGCGTATCTTGTCTTGCTCGGTCTTGCTGTCTCGGTTGATGTCGGCCAAGATGCTGTCGAGGGAAGGAATATCGGTGTCTACTTCGGCGAGTTGCCGTCCCCACGCAAACATGTCGGCGGCATCCTTGAATGACCCCACAACAAACACCGTGGGATAGACACTTGCCACGGTTGGCATGGCTTCTTCCTGTTTGATAGGTGCCATATCGTTGATCGTGTAGGTCACTACCCTGCTACCACCTTTGTCCTTGCACTCGATGGAGACATTAGAAGTCATGTTTTTGTCAACCAGCCGGTAATGCTCAAATCCTTTCGGGAAAATGAAGGTGACGGTCTTGTGTTTGATATAGTATTGCTCGCCAAGCACGATTCGAGTGAAATAGTGCGGGTCGGTGAACGTGCGCTCATAGGTCATCCTGCGCTTTCGGCCCCACTTGCCCAGGGTCACATCAAAATAGCACACGCGGGAGTCGTCAAAGAACACGTTCTCAGGAGTCGCCGACCGATAGTTCGCGCTATAGCCTTCACAGCGTGCCTCATCCAGCTTGATATTGTCCCCATAGAAGACTGCAGGCTGAATCTTCACGTCATACTGTCGCAAGGACTCATACTCAATAACTGTCTTGTTCTTGACAATAGGCTGGCCACCTTTCATCTTGAACTCATACACCTCGTTGCAGCTGCTCACCATAACCTCGTCGTCTCGCGACTGAGCCGCAAGCGGTATGGATGGCACGAACATGGCACACACCAGCGACACCATGATCAGGTGCCTATAAAATGTCTGTATCATTGTTTATATAGTGTTGATGATGTTCTCGGGGAATTATCAAGAATCTGACGATGCAAAGTTACTCAAAAACCATCAAACCGCCACTACATCCGACTTCATTTAACACATCATAATCCATTGATTCTCAGTAGCCATAAAAATAAAAAGTTCATTCTGCAAAAATACCGGTTCATCCCCATGCCCACAATCCCCAAAACCCGTGCTTTTCTACCACGAATTGCCCGTTTTTCCCCATCTGAGGTATGTAAAGAAAAAGCCCACCGAGGTCATCGGTGAGCCAATAACATTGTAATAAAAAATTATGGTTTAGAAGCGGTAGCCGAAGGCCAGCTGGATGTTGCCGTTCTTATGGTAGTCCTCAATGGAAAAAGCAGTGTAATGACGATCTTCGAAAACCCTGGTTAGCCCTAAGGTATAACGCACTTGCATGAATACATTCTTGTCAAGGTCATAGGTACATCCCAGGCCCAAGCCGAAATCAACAGCTTTGGTCATGTCTTTGTATTCCA
>JAFZKD010000093.1 GCA_017553785.1 Muribaculaceae bacterium
GATCGACCAGAACAGCAGCAATATGGTCAAGGCGCTGAATATCGCCGACATCGAATTCACACACTTGGCAACAGACATCACGTCGCCACCGGCGAACTTGCTCGCGAAATTCGCGGCAAGGATGAAGATCGGGTTGCCGGGTGGGTGGCCGATTTCTGTCTTATAACCCTGTGCGATAAATTCCGGGCAGTCCCAGAAGCTGGCGGTTGGCTCAATGGTCAGCAGGTAGGTCGCTGCCGCCACAATGAATATCAGCCATCCCAGCGTGTTGTTGATGAGCTTGTACTTCTTCATCGTCGTTCTTTTGTCTAAATAATCGGTTTTATCTTTCAGTTTCTATTATATTTCTGTTTTTGGACAAAGCAGGCGCAATCAAGTTCATTGAATTGGCCTTATTGCCTCCAAAATTTTTCAAACGGCAAAGGTACTCATAATCTTTGAATACGCCTCCAAAGAAACCACGATATTTGACAAAAAAAAGGATTTTGACACACCAAGTGCCAACATGAGCACTACTCTTCAGGTGCTGCTTCTTGGGAATTCAACTCTTGACGAGCTCGTTCATAGGACTTTTGAAAGGCCCTTAAACGGTTCATGTCCACACCTGAATCATCAATTTTTTTGGCAATTGCCTGATATTTCTCATCGCCGCACTGTTGATAATATAGTCCGAGCAAGTCAAGCAAATGCCGCTGGTCGATAATCTTGTCAAGGCGAGATAAACGCTGATACCGCGACATATCAAGCGACTGATAGAATCGCAAGTAGTCAGCAAATCGCATAATCTCATTCTCAAGCAATTGTCTAGCCTTATTCTCACACTCGGCATCACCGCTCACCTGTCCCAGATTGAAATAGATGCGCGAGGCCTGCTCTCCCATAGGCACAACAAAAGGTACAACCGAAGTGGGCAACTTCTCCATCATCAGGTCGAGGATGTGGCGGGATTTCTTGAATCTATCAGTAGCATATGCCTCGGCGGTCATTCCGGCAGGACCAGTCAACTTGCCTTCCTGGGCGAGGATGCCTTCGTTACACAAAGCGCTGGCGAGATCTAACAACGCGCTGCGCATCGTGGAAACCATTCGGCACACAGTCTCGTCAAGGTAGAGCGTACCGGGCTTTGCCGTGTCAAGACCACCCCACAAGAATTTGTTCACCACGTTGTCATACATGATGTCGGTCGAGACATTTTGGGAATAATCACCCGAGACCATGGGAGTTACCTGATAAGCCAGTCCCGTCAATCGCAAATAGGGATCCAATCCCAGATAGTAACTGTCAGGAACCGTCATGGCGAAATAGCAGGGGCGGTTCCAGCCCTCGGAGATGCTCGAGGCGATGATGTCAAGCGACATCAGCTGACTTGAGGTCAAGCCCGAGCCCACGCGCTGCAAATCCAGGTTGATCGACGGTTGGATCAAATCGCGCTGCTCCTCACGGACCACACCTGCCTTGATGGCCTGGTCGGCGTCAACGGGAATATAAACCTTAGGATAACGGATTTCGTCAATTCCGTATGAGTTGTTATGGCCTTCAGAACTATATGTGAATCCTATTGACTCAAGGGCCTCCACGGGAGTTTCATCAGGCTGCACGAAATAGCACATTTGACGGTTCTCGTAGGCATAGGTGTCCCTGCCCGCCTGCATCGGCAGCGGAGCGGACTCATAGGCTGCACGCTGCATCTGAGCGATATACCAGTCAGACATGAGAAATTGCAGGTTCACGGCACGGACATCGGTGCGGTATCCTTCCACCTCCTGGAGGTACCACAGCGGGAAACTATCGTTGTCCCCGTTACAGAAGATGATACCGTTGGGGGCGACGCTCGACAGGTAGTTGCGGCCGAAGTCGCGCGCCGCGGTGCGGCCGCTTCGGTCATGGTCATCCCACGTCTGGCTCACCATCTGCAAGGGAACAACAAGACCCGCCACTGCCGCGCATGCGGCAACTGGGGCAGCGAGTTTGCCCTTGAGAACCGAAAAAATGATGCTATACAAGCCAGCGACACCTATACCGATCCAGATGCTGAAAGCATAGAACGAACCGGCATAAGCGTAGTCACGCTCACGGGGCTGGTTAGGCGTCTGGTTCAGGTACAGCACAATAGCGATACCTGTCATAAAGAACAGGAAGAAAACCACCCAGAACTGCTCGATGCCGCGACGACCGCGA
>JAFZKD010000094.1 GCA_017553785.1 Muribaculaceae bacterium
ACTCCAGACCTCAACTTCCTTGTCATAGGCCTCCATGATGCCACTCACGCTCATGTAGCGGGCATCAAAGGCCGAAGCGAGCACGGTCAACAGGCACTTGCCCTCGACCTCGAGAACCTGGACACCGTCCTCGTTCTCCTTGTCCACCTGCAGGTTGCCGTTTTCAAGCACCTTGGCGTCGGCAACATAGGTAATCTGCGGCAGACCCAGATGCTCGGCGAGCTCGGGACCCACCTGAGCGGTGTCTCCGTCGATAGCCTGGCGGCCAGCGATGATGAGGTCATAATCGAGCACACGGCACAGGCCTGAGAGTGCATAGGAGGTAGCCAACGTATCGGCACCTGCGAACTTGCGATCACTCAAGAGGATGGCACGATCAGCACCCATAGCGAGCGCCTCGCGCAGCATGACGTCGGCTTGGGGAGGACCCATCGAGATTACAGTGACGTTAGCACCGAACTGGTCCTTGAGCCTCAGGGCGAGTTCAAGACCGCCCTTGTCATCGGGGTTCATAATACTGGGAACACCTTCACGAATCAAAGTACCCTTCACGGGGTCAATCTTGACAACTGTGGTATCGGGAACTTGTTTTACACAAACTATAATATTCATATTCAGTCCTCCTCATTATTATTTAAACAATTGACCGGCGATGACCATGCGCTGCACCTCGGATGTACCCTCATAGATCTCGGTAATCTTGGCGTCACGCATCATGCGCTCAACAGGATATTCACGGGTGTAACCATAACCGCCATGGAACTGTACAGCCTTGGTAGTCACCTCCATAGCAGTCTCGGCAGCAAAGAGTTTTGCCATCGCGGCATCGGCGCTGTAAGGAAGTCCATTGTCCTTTTTCCATGCGGCGCTACGCACCAGCAGACGTGCAGCCTCGACCTTGGTCTTGAGGTCGGCCATCTGGAACTGGGTGTTCTGGAACTTGGCGATAGCGCGGCCGAACTGCTTGCGCTCCTTGGTATATTTCACGGTCTCGTCCATAGCGCCCTGGGCAATGCCAAGAGCCTGGGAAGCGATACCGATGCGACCGCCGTCGAGGGTCTTCATAGCGATACTGAAGCCCTTGCCGAGCGGGCCGAGGAGGTTCTCCTTGGGAACGATGCAGTTCTCAAAAATCAACTCACAGGTAGCGCTGCCGCGGATACCCATCTTCAACTCCTTCTTGCCAATAGAGAAGCCGGGCATGTCCCTCTCGACAATGAATGCCGAAATACCCTTGGTACCCAGCGACTTGTCGGTCATCGCCATGACGATGAACACGTTAGCATAGGAAGCGTTGGTGATGAAAATCTTGGAGCCGTTGAGCACCCAGTGGTCACCGGCGTCAACCGCAGTGGTCTGCTGCATGGCGGCATCGGTACCGGCATTGGGCTCTGTGAGACCGAAAGCGCCGATCCACTCGCCCGAAGCGAGTTTGGGCAAGTATTTCATCTTTTGCTCCTCGGTGCCGTTCTCCATGATGGGAGCGACGCACAACGAGGTATGAGCCGAGAGGACAACACCTGTGGTAGCACACACACGTGAAAGCTCCTCAACAGCCATAATATACATCTGTACGGTACCGCCGGCACCGCCGTACTGCTTAGGAACAGGAATACCCATCATGCCGAGCTTGCCCATTTTCTGGACCGTCTCGATGGGGAAGCGCTCCTGCTCATCGACTTCGGCGGCGAGAGGCTTTACCTCGTTCTCTGCAAACGAGCGAACCATCTGCAAGAACAATTGTTCAGTCTTAGAATAGCTAAAATCCATAATTAGTTTCTAGTTTTTAGTTGCTAGTCCCTAGTTGCTAGTTTGATTAATATTTGTAAAAGCCTTCGCCGGTCTTACGGCCCAGGAGGCCTGCACGCACCATCTTGCGCAGCAGCGGGTGAGGACGATACTTGGGATCGCCAAACTCGTTGTAGAGCACCTCCATGATAGCGAGGTTCACATCGTTACCGATGAGGTCGGCCAGAGCGAGCGGGCCCATGGGATGGTTGGCACCCAGCATCATGCACTTGTCGATATCCTCGGCGCTGGCTATGCCGTCGGCCAAGATACCCACTGCCTCGTTGATCATCGGGATGAGGATGCGGTTAACCACAAAGCCGGGAGCCTCGTTCACGGGCACGGGGGTCTTACCGATCTCGGTGGTCAGGTCAACAATGCACTTGGCAGTCTCATCGCTAGTGAGTTGGCCCTTGATTACTTCAACGAGCGCCATGCGGTCAGCGGGGTTGAAGAAGTGGCAGCCGATGAACTGAGCGGGACGACTGGTGCAAGCGGCGATCTCAGTAATTGAGAGTGAGGACGAGTTGGTTGCAAAGATGGTCTCGGGTTTGCAGATCTTGTCAAGCTCCATAAACACATCCTTCTTTAACTGCATGTCCTCGACAGCTGCCTCGATAACGAGGTCGGCATCGGCGAAGTCGGCATAGTCGGTCGTCGTGGTGATGTTAGCCAGAATGGCCTTCATGGCATCCTCAGTGATTTTACCTTTCTCGACGAGTTTGTTGTAACCCTTAGAAATCGAAGCCATTGCTTTGTCCAGGCTCTCCTGGGTGCGGCTCTTCATCACTACGGGCATCTTGGCTGCAAAGGCTTTCACAATGCCTTTAGCCATTGTTCCGGTTCCAATTACACAAATTTTCATAATGTGATTCAGTTTTATAAATGTTAATGTCTTATTCTCCAATAAAATCGGCTTTGCGCTTGTTCAGGAAAGCGTCCATGCCCTCTTTTTGGTCCTTAGTGACAAAGCACTGTCCAAAGAGCTTGTTTTCCAAAGCGATAGCGCCGTCAGCATCAAGGTCATAGCCCTCGTTGATGCTCTGCTTGGCCAAGCGAATAGCCACAGGAGCGTTCTTGAGCATCATAGCAGCCATTTCGAGCGCCTTGTACATCAATTCCTCGGGCTCATAGACGGCGTTGACCAGTCCGATGCGCAAGGCCTCGTCGGCACGTATCACCTTTCCGGTGTAGATCATCTCCTTGGCATAACCCTGTCCAACGAGTTTCGGCAGGCGGTAAGTTCCCGAAAATCCGGGAATGATGCCCAAGCCAACTTCCGGTTGACCGAATTTTGCCTTGCTGGAAGCGATACGGATGTCGCAAGCCATGGCCAGCTCGCAACCTCCACCCAGCGCAAATCCGTTAACAGCAGCGATGACAGGGATAGGCAGGGTCTCGATCTTGCGGAACACCTGAGCGCCCAATTTGCCAAATTCAAAACCCTGAGGTTCGTTGAGGTGAGCCATCTCAGAAATGTCGGCACCTGCAACAAACGACTTCTCGCCATCACCTGTGATGATGAGCACACGCGTAGTGCTGTCCAACCCGCTGACGAAGGTGTCAATCTCCTTCAAGATGGTTGAATTGAGCGCATTCAGTGACTTGGGCGCCGAGATTTTCATCACGGTGATGCCGTCCTGCCTCTCAATCTTCAAGAACTCGTAATCCATGTCTTAAAGTGATAAATTAAACGTCCATCGGTTTCAGGTCGGGAGCGATAATGAGCTTGGCCTCGGTAGCGGCCTGAACATCCTCGACAGTAAACTCGGGATGCAACTCGCGCAGAACAATGCCCTCGGGGGTGATGTCCATCACACCCATCTCGGTGATAATCATATTCACCTGTCCGGCAGCGGTAAGTGGTAAAGTACACTCCTTCAAGATCTTGGGGTTACCTTTCTGGGTGTGCTCCATGGTGAGGATCACACGCTTTGCACCCACAACGAGGTCCATAGCACCACCCATACCGGGAGCCATCTTGCCAGGGATAATCCAGTTGGCGAGATTGCCTTTCTCATCGACCTGCAGGGCACCCAGGAACGAAACGTTCACATGTCCGCCACGGATGATGGCAAACGATGTTGCCGAGTCAAAAGTGCAGGCACCGGGGTTCAACGTAATGGCACCGCCACCGGCGTTGATGAGGTTCTTGTCCTCCTTGCCCTCCTCGGGGGTGGGACCCATACCCATCGCGCCATTCTCGGTCTGCAATGTCACTGAAACGCCTTCGGGCAGATAGTTAGGGATTAAGGTAGGGATACCGATACCCAGATTCACAACATCGCCGTCGTGCAGCTCCTTGGCAGCACGTTTAGCGATGACCTCTCTCATTTGATATTTGTCCATAATAATAAGGTTTTTGAGATTAATTATGTTTTATAAAAAGTTATTTCATTCCTCTCTTGACCATCTCCTGCACCACGAACGATGCCACGTCATCGGCGTAGGTATTCATGCCGAATCCGGCGTCAAAACCCAACTCCTTGGCCAGTTCATGGGTGACACGTGCTCCACCGCAGCAGCAAATCATCTTGTCGCGCAGACCCTCGGCCTCCATCAACTCGATAAACTCGGTCATATTCTTGATGTGCACGTCCTTTTGGGTCACAGTCTGCGAGACGAGCAAGGCATCGGCATGGAGCTCAATGCCCTTAGCGATGAACTCGTCGTTAGGCACCTGAGAGCCCAAATTGTATGCTTCGATCATCTCGTAGCGCTCCAGTCCATAGTGGCCGGCATAGCCCTTCATGTTCATGATGGCATCGATGCCCACGGTGTGTGCGTCGGTACCCGTCGAAGCTCCCACAATGACAATCTTGCGGCCGATGTTCTCTTTGATATACTCATCGGTCTCATACATGTCCATCGTGTTGCTCTCCACCTTCGGGACGTAGATGGTGCTGTAGTCCACAGTGTGGGTGCAACTGCCATAGCAGTTGAAGAAGGTGAAGCCCGGTGTCAGTTCCTGATAAAAGACCACGCTGGGATTCTCCAGACCCATTTTGCGGAGCAACTGTTTAGCGGCTTCCACCGCCTCGGCTCCACATGGCACGGGCAGAGTGAAGCTGAGCTGCACCTTGCCATCGTTCATCGTGTCGCCGTATGGTTTAATCTTGGTGAAGTCTAAGGTTTTGTCAAAATCCTTAGCTTCCATGCTATATAATCCTTCGCTCATAGTCGTATAGTAACCTTAATGTGATGTTTTGTTATCTCTTGCCTTTCATCAGTTCCACGAACGGATTGTAGTAGTTCTCTCCCTTCATGGTGACACCCTCAAGGCCCTTGCCACCGTTCTTGGGACGCTTCACGTCGCCGAAGATACCCTTTTCAAGCGCAGTGAAGAGGCCTTCCTTGGTGATGTCTTCCAGCAACCTGATGGTGTTTCCAAGCACTTCCTTGACACGGTTGCGGCAGATGCCACCCTCGACAAACTCCATCTCCTCGCCAATGCTCTTCATGTTATTGAAAATATACTTGGCGTTCTCGATAGAGAGGTAACGGTCGCTCATGAACGGCGTGTGGATAGCCTCGGTGGGCATACCCAGCAACTGGATTCCCTGATGGGTCCAGATACCGATCATATTGAACAATGCGTCCTGAATGTGTCCACGGAAGATGTTGCCTGTCATGAACTTGGTCGGGGGCATGTACTTCAACGTGGCTTTGGGGAAGATCTCACGGGTCATCTGTGCCTGCGCCAACTCCAGCAGGAATCCGTTCTCGAGCATAGGATCCATCTCGAAGGCATGTCCCAGACCCATCTGTTCCTCGGGCAGACCCGCCATGAGGGCCAGCTGCTCGTTGATGAGATCCGAAGCCAGCACGGTGTGCGCGGCCTCGACGGCATCGGCAGTGGTCAGGTAGTTGTCCTCACCGGTGTTGATGATGACACCCGCAAAGCCGTTGATGATGCGGCTCATGTACTGGTCGATGAGCGTACGCTGCATGTTGATGTCACGGAACAGGATACCGTAGAGGGCATCGTTGAGCATCACATCCAGTCCCTCGAAAGCGCCCATGATGGCGATTTCAGGCATACAGAGGCCTGAACAGTAGTTGCACAGACGGATGTAACGGCCCTGCTCCTCTCCAACCTCGTCAAGCGCCTTGCGCATGATGCGGAAATTCTCCTGAGTGGCAAAAGTGCCTCCGAAGCCTTCGGTCGTAGCGCCAAAGGGCACATAGTCCAGCAGACTCTGGCCCGTGGTGCGGATCACGGCAATCACGTCAGCACCCTGACGGGCTCCGGCTTGGGCCTGCACCACATCCTCATAGATGTTACCCGTTGCCACAATAATGTACAAATAGGGTTTGGGACCCTCGCCAATGGTCTCCAGATAATGCTCGCGGCGAGCGCGGCGCGTGCGAATGCGCGTCATGCTCTCGGCGATAACGGGCTGCAAGGCATCTGCAATCTGCTTGGGATCACGGGTAACAACCTTGGTGATGTCCAACTCATCGTTGGCAACTTTCTCAGCGATCTGCTGGGGTTTGAGACCCGTCTGAATCATCGCATTGGCAATGAAGAACAAGGCACCCTCGTTCAACACGCCCTTGTCTTTCAGTGCCTCGACCACCACGTTGGGCAACGGCACATCATTGTCGTCAACGCCATCAATTCCCATCAAGCGGCACAGAGTGCGCTCGACAGCGACCGTCGTGTACTGTTCCACGAAGGACTGCACATCTTCGGCGATGCCTTTGGCAAGACCTCTGGCATATTCGACCTTTTTGAAATCTAATCCTAACTTGCTCTTTTGCATAGTGTATATAGTATATAGTGTGATGTCATTTCGGTTGACTCGAGGTCTCCAGCAGATTCCTCGCAATATTGATCCACTCGCTGTCGATGCCCAGGCTTTGGGCGATATTCAGCGCCTCGTGGGGCACCTCGCCGCCCTGCACCTCGACCAGCTGATAGTCCATTGTGCCATTGTTGAAGCCCTTTACGCGAAGGCAATGAGCGTCATCAGGCCCTATATCGTAGTGCGTTGTCATAACCAGACTGATGGCGTTACCCGTCAACAGCTTGAGCAAAGCCGACACGAGGGCAGCGCCCTCTGAGGGGTTGGTCGTGCGCGCAGGCTCGTCAATCAACGCCAGTAGTTTCTTGTTTTCGCGCGATGCCTTGATAACGGCATCGATGTTCTTCATTTCGGCGGCAAACGAGGACAGGCCTTTTTCTACCGACTGTTCATCACCGATACAGAAGTATATCTCGTCTCTCACGGCAATTTGGGCCGAAGCCGCAGGAATACCGAACCCGAATTGGAAAAGATATTGACAAAGTGTCAAGGTCTTCAACACAACAGTCTTTCCGCCCATGTTGGCACCTGTGATGAGGGTGGGACGCTCCCCGAATGAGATACACACGGGTTGGAAATCCCTGCCACTGGCGGCAAGAGCCTCTTTCACTTGAGGATGGAACATCCCTTCATAGCTGCTTGTGTTGTCATCGGACAGGACGGGGAAACACAAACCCATCCGTGTCATCTGAATCGCCTTGGCCAAGTTCACGTCAACGCAAGCCAAAGCGCTTTGTGCCTGCTCGATAGCAGTCGCATAGGGATGCAACCGCATGCTCAGGTCTTTTCTCACGCCATCTTCCAGCTCACTGACCTGCGGAAGGAAATCCTCTTGCTGTTCGGGATGCCGGCACATGTAGGCCCGCAGATTCTTGAGCTGGGCGCAATAGGAGTCATATATATAGAATGTGGCGATTTTCATCCCGTCAGGATCCAGGATGCCAATCACCTCGTCAAGGTTGGGGATATCTACAACACCAGCCATGCCGCACTGGTCCAGCAGATGTGCCACATCGGTGGTCAGGAGAGCAAGATGCTTCACCTCAAACAACTCGATGTCATCGAGCACAGCCTTGTTGTGCAGGTTTTTGACCGTCGTGCGGATATCCTTCAAGGTCTGCAACTTAAAAATCAGCGTGTCGAGACGGGTCTTATCGCCCTTCTTGACAAGCTCCACAAAACGGCGCAACACGTCATAGATTGCCCTGATCTCCCCCACCCCGGTCATCATGGGCAAGTCGAGAAGCCAACGGCGCGCATAACCCGACTGCAGTTCCAACTGGTCGAGCATGAAACGCAGGCCGCAAGGTGATTCTATGACATTCTTCAGTTGCACTATAGGCTGTTTTTTAACAGGTCATATACGGGAAGCTGAATCGCTTCGCTGAGTTTATCGCACAGGATGTCGGAGTCGAGGACATAGCCACTGGGCGATGTGGGATTGACGGTAACGGCGATGAGCTTGCTCTTTTGGAGCACCCTCATGCGTCCACCCGCCTTGAGGAACAGACGGAACTGCTGCGGAGTGACAAAAACCTTGGTGAAGTCCCTCACCACCAATTCCACCTGCCTAAGCTGCTTGTTTTTTCTCACTTTCTCGAGAAAACCGTCAACGAGCGCACCTGCCACATAGAGTGTCTCGCAGTTTTCCATCCCCTCGAAATGGATGTCCCGGGACAGGGAGGTCATCGAGTCCAGATTGTGAAGGCCGCCGTCCTTGTCGATGAACCACAAGCCCTTTTCAAGATGCATCAGTTCCTTGGCTTTGCGTTCATCGGCCAAATCCAGGTTGATGAGATCCACCACATGGGCGGTCTTGCTCACCAGGGTATTGATATTGGCCGAATAGGCAGCTCCTGTTGCCAGGATCATCGACTGGGTCACAGCAGGTGATGCTGAACTCATGCGGGACAATGCGCCATCGATAACAATCAGGTCGATGCCAAAACGCTGTTGCATATCTCCCATCCAGCGTTTGAGGCTACTTGCCGATGAGGGTCCCGAGAGGAGGATTTTGCCTCCCATGAGCGCTTTTGCAGTCACTACCCTTCCCAGCGAGGTGCTCTCGTCACTCACATCAATTAGTTCTGAGATCAGCCGACGTTGGCGGTAGTGAGCCTCGCTGGTGCCGAAATACGTCCCCTCACGAAGGACAATCTCGGGTTTCTGGGTGCGGGTCACCTGGTCCAC
This sequence comes from Muribaculaceae bacterium, assembly GCA_017553785.1. Lineage (GTDB taxonomy): Bacteria > Bacteroidota > Bacteroidia > Bacteroidales > Muribaculaceae > Sodaliphilus. Next base: position 8,787 of record JAFZKD010000094.1, read on the forward strand.
AGTCTCTCCATCAATGCCGATTGACGTCACGGCAATGCGCTTGGTGTCAACAGGGAGGCGGTCGAGCACATACTTCAGACACTCGGTCTTTCCCGTATTCTTCTCCAGTCCCACGATAGACAGGCTATCGTAACGCAATATGTCATCGATAAAGGGCACTCCCTGGAACGCGATATTCCTGTTGGTGTCTGTGAAGGCTGCTTGATGAGCCTTCACAGACCAACAGAATCAGTCTCAATTATCTCTTGTCGCGGACCTCGTTGCGCTCATGACGCTTCAGCGCCTTGGGCTCGATGTTCATGCGCTCACCTTCAAGCAACGAGATGACGCCATCCACAGCCTTGTCGGCAGCCACCTGCTCCTTGGCGCGTGCAGCCTGGCACTCGGGACAATTGCACTCGGTGTGGTACTCGGTGGGTTCGGTATAGGTTGTGATGACACCTTCAAAGTTGCGCAAAACCACCTTGCCGGGAGCTTGGGAGATGATGTATTGGGGCATGACGGGCGTCTTGCCACCGCCACCGGGAGCGTCCACCACAAAGGTGGGCACACAGTAGCCGCTGGTGTGGCCACGCAATCCCTCGATGATCTCGATGCCCTTGCTGACGGGGGTGCGGAAGTGTTCCAGACCCATCGACAGATCGCACTGGTAGATGTAGTAGGGACGCACACGGATCTTGACAATCTCATGCACGAGTTTCTTCATCACATGCACGCAGTCGTTCACGCCACGCAACAGCACGCTCTGGTTACCCAAGGGGATACCGGCATCGGCGAGCATTTCACAGGCACGTTTCGACTCGGGAGTCACCTCGTTGGGATGGTTGAAGTGGGTATTGATCCAAATGGGATGATACTTCTTCAACATATCACACAACTCGGGTGTCACGCGCTGCGGGCAAACCACGGGAGTGCGGGTACCCAGACGCACGATTTCCACATGCGGAATCTTGCGGAGTTCCGAGATGATGTATTCCAGTCGCTTGTCGCTCACCATTAGGGCATCACCACCCGAAAGCAGGACGTCGCGAACGGTGGGAGTGTTGCGGATATACTCCAGTGCCTTCTCGATGCGGTCGATGCCGCACTCGTTATCGGTCTGTCCGGCAAAGCGGCGACGGGTGCAGTGACGGCAGTACATCGAGCACATGTCGGTGATGAGGAAGAGCACACGGTCGGGATAACGGTGGGTCAATCCGGGCGTGGGCGAATCCTCGTCCTCATGCAGGGGGTCGAGCAGGTCGGCAGCGGCCTGGTGGGTCTCGGCACCTGTGGGAATGCACTGGCGGCGGATGGGATCATTCGGGTCATCGGGGTTGATGAGGCTCAGGTAATAGGGCGTGATGGCCATGCGCAGGGTCTTGAGGGTCTGCTTGACACCCTCTTCCTCCTCGGTGGTCAGGCTCACATATTTCTTGAGTTCCTCCAGGGTCTCGATGCGGTTCTTCACCTGCCATTTCCAGTCATTCCACTGTTCGTCGGTAACGTCAGGAAATAATTGTTTTCTTCTTGATTCTACCATAGTGTATGATGAATGATAGTGTCTTGGAGCACGATGATTCATGCTCCAAGACATCAAATTCTTGAATTAAGCGTAGAGTTCCTCAAAGATCTTGCGCAGCTCGGGGCATTCGCGCAGCTCCTGCAAGGTAAAGCCGGCATGGCCCTTAGTGTAGCCGTTACCGATAATCATATTCGTGTCAGCACCGATACCCTCGGCACCCAGTGCTGCCTTGGTGAAGCTGGTGGCCATGGAGAAGAAGTAAACTACGCCATCATCCCTAGTGCACAGCACAGCCGTCATCTCGCAATCGGGCACGTTTACGCAATTGATGGTCACATCGGCCATCTTGCCGTCGGTCAGCTTGTTCACCAATTCATACACCTCAACAGGGGTCATGCCTGCAACGCTCTCGACCACGTCACAGAAGCCAAGGTCCTTAATGCGCTGGGTTGACTTGGGGCTGTTGGCAAGGCCGATGACCTTACCGGTAACGCCTACGCGCTTCTTGGCCTCGTAGCAGCACAGCATGCCGCTCTTGCCACCTGCACCCAAAACCACCACGTTTTGGCCATACTGGCACAGCTTGGCAGTCTGAGCGGGAGCACCAGCCACGTCGAGTGCACTCAACGCGAGTTTCTCGGGCATGTCATCGGGAATCTTGGCATAGATGCCGCTCTCAAAGAGGATAGCCTTTCCCTTGATGTCCACTTGGTCAATATCGGCACGGATCCCGAGGATCTCGTCGATGCGCAGGGGAGTCAGCGACAGCGACACGAGGGTGGCGATGCGATCGCCCTCCTGGAGGTCGATCTTGCCCTTGAGGGCGTCACCGATCTTCTCTACTTTACCCAGGAGCATACCGCCCGAACCTGTGCGACGGTTGCGGTGCTTGCCCTGCAACTCGACGTTGAGGAGCATCTCTTTCTTGATTTCCTCCATGACCTCGGCCTCGTTGTTGGGGTCCTTGGCTTGCTGCTTGGCATAGTTGTGGATGTCGGTGAATGAAGCGGAGTCAATATTCAGTGTCTGTACGTCAATGAGGATCTCATTGTCGTAAATCTCGTCCATGTTGTTGTCCAACTTGTTGGCGGGCTGCGGAAGAACGCCCTTGGGTTCAATCACTCGGTGAGTACCGAATCTATTTCCGTGTTTCTGCATTGATTTGTTTTTTTAAGTGTTAAACAATATTTTTTATTTGTTTTTGGATTAATTGCGGGGCTTCATGCCGAGAATCTCACGGGCCTCGTCGCTGGTGGCGATGGGACGTCCCAGTTCATTGGCGATGCGAACGACTTTCTCGACAAGTTCACCGTTGCTCTTGGCGAGCACGCCCTTGGAGAGGTAGAGATTGTCCTCAAAGCCCACACGCACGTTACCGCCCATGGCGATAGCAGCGGCGGCCATCGGGAAGGCGTGGCGGCCAACACCCGTCACGGTCCATGTCGAACCGGCGGGAATGCCGTTCACGAGCCAGCACAGGTTGGCCACTGTGGCGGGAGTGCAACCGGGCACACCCAGCACGAAGTTGAACTGCATGGGAGCACCGGGTACCTCACCCTTGCGTGCCATGTTCAGGATGGTGTCGAGGTGACCCATCTCGAAGCATTCATACTCGGGCTTGATGCCACGCTCGATCATACGTTTGCCGAAGGCGCGCATGGTAGGCATCGTGTTGTCAAATATCTCGTCTCCGAAGTTGCAGGTACCGCAGTCGAGGGTTGCCATCTCGGGTTGCGGCGTGGTGTCGGTCGATTGCAGACGCTCGTCAGGAGTCATACCCACAGCGCCGCCGGTTGACGGGATGAGGATGACATTGGGACACACCTTGAGGATGGCCTCCTCACACTCCTGAAAGCGGCCACGGTCCTGTGTGGGCGTGCCGTCGTCCCATCGCACGTGCAGGTGGACGATGGCAGCACCGGCATCGACAGCCGACTTGGCCTCGCGCACAATTTCTTCAACGGTATAGGGCACGTTGGGATTCTGCTCCTTAGTGACCTCGGCGCCGCAGATGGCGGCAGTGATAATCAGTTTATCCATTTTCTTTGTTTTTCTTTAACTACGAATTACGCAAAAACTAATTGGCATCCGCACATTGTATTCTTCCTAACTTCACTAATGGCATCCGCACTGTTCTGTTTTTGTTTAATTCATAGTTCTTTAAATTAGTTCTTACGTTGGCAATCTTTGGGAGTTACACATGTGCCCGAGGCACGGCAAACCACAACAGGTTCATCGAGGATGTCGGCAGCCGATGCTGAGATGTCAGGACGTGCCTGAGCCACCTTGCGGGCTTCGAACATCATGTGGCGCGAGGTGTTGCCCTCACGGTCAATCCAACCTTCGGCCTCAATGAAGTCACCGGCATAGACGGGTGCCAGAAACTCGATGTTGTCGTAGGCACAGAACAGGCCCTCGTCGCCATCGCGCATAATCAGCAGCTCGGTAGCCACGTCACCAAACAAGTGAACCATATGTGCCCCGTCAACCAAGTTACCACCGTAATGGGCATCCTTTGCGCTCATGCGCAGTCTGATCATTGTCTTATATTCCATGTCAGTCGCTTATCCTAAGTTATTTCTCAACATAGATGCCATCAACATAGATACCCGAAGCATGAACATGCTCGGGGGCGATCTCGCCAACTGGAACCAGCTTCTCGGCCTCAACCACTACATAGTCGGCTGCGGTAGCCATCAGCGGGTTGAAGTTGTTAGTAGTACCCAAGAATACCATGTTACCGAACTCGTCAACGATGTTGGCACGCAGGAAAGCGATGTCGGCACGCAAGGGTTTCTCCAGCAGGAAGTCCTGACCGTCAACCTTGATGATTTCCTTGCCGTCGGCCATGATGGTGCCGAGGCCAGTCGGGGTCAGCACGCCGCCCAGTCCAGCACCAGCCGCACGGATGCGCTCTGCCAAGGTGCCCTGGGGAACGTATTCTACAATGAGCGTGCCCTCATTCTTCTGCAATGCAGTCTGCTTGTTGGTGCCCGTGTGGGAAACGATAGCTTTTTTAACCTGGTGGTTGGAAACCAGCTTGCCATGAGCGACCTCGTCATAGGCCGTGTCGTTGGCAATGATAGTCAAGTCCTTAACACCCTTTTCTACAATAGCGTCAATAATCTGGGTGGCGCTGCCGTTACCCAAGAAACCGCCAAACATAATAGTCATGCCGTCCTGTACTTTCTCAACGGCTTGTTCCAATGTGATTTGTTTGTTCATAATGTTTATGTTTTGGAATTTATTTGGTTTATGTCTATAATGGCTGCAAATATAGAAAATTTTCCCCAATTTCACGGTCATTTCATGGTATTTTTTTCAACAATTTATCTATTACATAGATAACTGCTCAAATCACAGCGTAATCTCCCTGCTGAAACAGCCCCGTGTTAAGTTTTGGGACTCAAATCCAAAAACTCCCCATTTTTGACAAGTTTTGGGAACGAAATCCAAATACTTTCAATTTTTCATCACTTTTTGGAATGAAATCCAAAAACTTTATATACATTTGCGGCATCAAACCATTCTCGATAAATTATGAAACTCATTCAACGTAAAGAGTACCTGGACAAACTGATCGCCCTGCGTGACAAAAAGATCATCAAAATCATCACCGGAGTTAGGCGCTGCGGGAAATCTACATTGCTTGAAATCATGCAAAAAGAGCTACGGACCAGCGGGGTTGACGATGAGCAAATCATCGCCATCAATCTTGAAGAATATGAGAACAAGGAATACAGGGACCCTAACGCGCTCTATTCCTACGTGAGTTCCCGTTTGGTTCAGGGCAAAATGTCCTATATCTTCCTGGATGAGATACAGCATGTCAATGGTTATGCCGATGTGGTTGATGCCCTCTTTGTCAAAGCTGGTGTTGACCTGTATATCACAGGGTCAAACGCCTATCTGCTTTCCAGCGAGATTGCGACCTTACTGTCAGGAAGATATGTAGAGATCAAGATGCTGCCATTGTCATTTGCCGAGTATGTTGAGAGCACCGGCAATGAACTTGAATTGGGCAAAAAATATGTTGACTATGTGACCAACAGCAGCTTCCCGTATTCAATTGAGCTAAGAGACAATTCCACCATGATAAGCGACTACTTGCTTGGTATATACAACACTATCGTCCTCAAAGACGTGATGCAGCGAAAAAGCATTGGTGATGCGATGATGCTTGAGAGCGTCGTGGCATTCATCATGGACAATATCGGCAACACACTATCAACCAAAAAGATTTCCGACACCATGACATCATCTGGCAGGAAAATTGATGTGAAAACCGTCGAAAAATACCTGTCGGCCCTACAAGAAAGTTTTATTCTATATCGTGCTGGCCGCTATAATGTAAAGGGGAGGCAGCTACTCAAAACCATGGAAAAATATTACCTGGTTGACGTAGCATTGAGGCGCGTCATGTTAGGCCGTCAGGGCGTGGATGTGGGGCATCTTCTGGAGAATGTGGTTTATTTGGAACTGTTACGCCACAACCAGCACGTGTTTATCGGGAAGACTGGTGACCTGGAAATTGATTTTGTCACCATCAACGATGAACAAACAAGTTATTATCAGGTATCGGCTAGCGTTAGAGATGCCGACACCTTGAAGCGCGAATTAGCGCCACTGAAAAACATCAAGGACCACAACCCCAAATGGTTGCTGACCCTTGATGAAGATCCCGATGCCAACTACGACGGCATCCGCAAGGTTAACGTTCTCAATTGGCTACTGCATAAGTACAAATGAGAATCGGTATATATGCCCGTTACTCAGAATATGACATTTGGCATCTCATCTCAACCGATTCATTTTTCTTCTTCTCATCAGTCACTATAAGATAACGCAAGACGAAGTCCCAAGAGGCACAGCTTGCCATTTACATCGTAGTTATAATTTGCTGTAGGATTGCAGTAATGACGGTAAGAAACACGGTGATGATTTGAGGAATTATACGCGCCTCCACCTCGAAGAAGTTTATATGTTCCTGAGTCAGGCCCTGTTGGGTTAGTTTGAGCCGTACTGTAGCTTCCATACCAATCTTGGCACCATTCCCACACATTACCACTCATATCATAAATACCTAACTCATTCGCTGCCTTCAAAGCAACGGAATGAGTTTGACTGCTGGTAAGCACACTACTGAACCAAGCCACATCATTAATTGTATTACTTCCTGAGTATATGAATCCTTGAGATTTAGTTCCACCTCGTGCTGCATACTCCCATTCAGCTTCAGTTGGCAATCTAAAATTTTGGCCAGTCAATGTATTCAATTTAACAATAAAGTCCTGACAATCATTCCAAGAGACATGCTCAACTGGCATGTTAAAACCAATAGAACTGGCGGGATTGCTACCCATCACCGCAAGCCACAGTTCCTGAGTTACCTCTGTTGAGCATATAAAAAAAGACGATAATGTCACCTGATGTGCAGGCTTTTCATTCTCCGATGCATTGGTTTGTTCAGCAGTCGCACCCATCGTAAACATGCCACCTTCTACGTAAACCATCGTAAATGTCACACCACCGACAGTAAAATCTGTGTTTTCGGGTTGTGGCTGTTCTTCGGGCCACTGATTACTTAACAAATAGTCAATTAAGCAGGTCACATCGCTGATGCTGACATTGCCATCTAGATTAACATCTCCACGCACAAAATCATCTGCAACGGTTTTCAACGGTATAGCCATTAGAAACAAAACAAAAAGAAATGAAATTTTTTTCATAATTAACTCGGTTTTCGCCCTATAACACCCCGAATTCAGGCAGGTTAATTTACAGAAATGAAACGACGTGGGGAGTTCTCTTGTCACTCGTCCCTCACACAAAGGCTCTGGCATGGCCTCAAGCAGTCGAAACGAGCAACGCCGAAGCCCACGCCGATATGTATGCACGCTATTGATAGCGGACGATACACATCCAGTGGGCGTCAACCGTTGCCATGTCTTTGACTACTTGGATAAGAACTGCCAGTTTCTTGTGTGTCAAACACAAAGCATCAAGTAACGCCTCAAACAAAAATGTCTTGACATGACTCCACAAAAACGGACTTCAGGTCAATTGCAAAATTACTACTTAGTATCTACATTGCCATGAGAAAATTCCTCTTTTTATTGAAAAAGCCCAAAGCAGGAAACTTCCCTGCCCTAGGCTTTGTGAGAGTTATTAGATCTTTTACTTCAGGTAGTCGTCGAAGTATCGGGTGATGCGCTCGTGCAGATGGACGCTCTGGTGACCGCGCATGTTGTGGCCTTGACCAGGATAGACGTAGAAGTCAGGCTGTGTGCCAGAAGCGATACATGCTTTCAGGAAACTGTAGGCATGCTGCGGAACTACTGTCGGGTCATTGAGGCCGATGATGATCTGCAAGCGGCCCTTGAGATCCGCGGCCTTGTTCAGCAAGCTGGTCTTGGCATATCCTTCGGGGTTGGTTTGCGGGGTGTCCATGTACCGTTCACCATACATCACCTCATACCACTTCCAGTCAATAACGGGTCCACCGGCAACACCCACCTTGAAGACATCAGGATAATTGGTCATCAGGCTGATGGTCATAAAGCCGCCAAAGCTCCATCCATGCACGCCCATGCGCGCTGTATCGACATAGTTGAGCGTGCGCAAGAAGTCCACACCACGCATCTGGTCCTGCATCTCGACCTGTCCCAACTGGCGGAAGGTGGCCTGCTCGAAGTCGCGCCCTCGGTTCTCGCTGCCGCGGTTGTCAAGGATGAACAGGAGGTAGCCGCGTTGTGCCATATAGGTTTCCCAACTGCGGCTGCACCAGTGCCAACGCGCATCCACATTGTGGGCATGCGGACCACCATAAACATAGACCACAGTGGGATATTTCTTGGAAGGATCAAAGTCCACGGGCATCACCATACGGTAATAGAGGTCGGTGCTGTCATCAGCGGCCTTGATGCTACCACAACGGTACTCGGGCACGGTGTAACCCTCCCAAGGGTCAGGGGCGGTAAAGTAGCGGTATTGACGGTTGTTGCGGGTATCGACAATGGCAATATTGCGGGGCACATCAGGTTCCTGATAGGTGTCGACGAGCCATGCGCCGCCATCGCTCAAGCGGCCGCTGTGCCAGCCCCTGCCGCCCTCATCGATGCGGACACGCTCACCAGTATTGACATCCACACGGTATAGGTTCTGCTGGATGGGGCTGTCAGCATTAGCAGCAATGATAACAGCCTGTTTCTCAGCATCAAACCCCAGCATCTCGGTCACCACCCATTCGCCTTGGGTGAGCTGTTTCAACAGGTTGCCACTGGTATCATAGAGATACAGGTGGTTGTAACCGTCCTTCTCACTCCACAAGATGAATTTTTCCTTATCCCACGGCAGGAAAGTGATGGGGTGCTGCGGCTCGACATATTTGGGGTGAGTCTCGCGGTAGAGTGATTTGAGGCGGTTACCTGTCACAGCGTCATAAGCCACCAGTTCCACCTCGTTTTGGTCACGGTTGCCCTCCATCATATAGACAACGTTCCCATCAGGGCTCCAGGATATGTTGGAGAAATAGCGGTCGGTGGGGTCGCCCGCCTTGAGATATACGGTGTCACCTGTCGCCACGTCAAGCACTCCGACCCATACCAGATGGGAAGTCTGGCCTGCCATCGGGTATTTCTCGGGAGCGGGCTCGGCAATGACACGGGAACTGTCATCCAGCTCGGGTACATCGACCAGCGGATAGTCGGTCACCATGCTCTGATCCATGCGATAGAATGCCAGTCTCTTGCCGTCGGGGCTCCAGAACAGGCCACCCTCGATACCAAACTCGTTGCGGTGGACGCTTTGACCATAGACCATGTCGCGGGAGCCATCGCTGGTGACCTGGCGAGTGTTGCCCGCGGCATCGCGCACGAACAGGTTATCTTTCTTTACATAGGCCACGGCGCGGCTTTCCTTGTTCCACTCGCATGCGGCATCATAGTCAACCAAGCATTCGCGCCACTCCACCTTGCGGTTCTTGAAATTGACCAGCAAGCGCTCATTGCTGTTGTAGAGCATGACCAGAGGCTTATCAAGATAGGGAAATGATGCCATTGTGAGGCGTTTAACAGCTAGAGTGTCGGCTGTCAGACCAACCGCTTTGTTGAGACGTTCACGGGTAAACAGCACTTTTTCCTTTCCGTTCACGAGGTTAACGGCCCAGCAGGTGTCAGCCGACAGGCGCACGAGCTGGTCACCCCACCATGTGAGGGAACGGTTCTTGGGTACCATGTTCATGTAATTCTTTCCGCCGAAGTTCAAGTCCTCCAACGTGAACTGCTGTTGCGCCAGCAAGGGCAACGCCATGAGCGCCACTAGCAACCAAACTAACGCCTGTCGTTGATTCATCTTCATCGTCATTTAAGTGTTTATGTTATCTCACAATTATTCTTTGACGCAAAATTACTAATTTTTAATGGCTTCTCCCAACAGAGAGCAAAAGTTTTATAACTTTGCAGTCATTATGAAGAAAAAGATCTTAACAATCGGATTATTAGCTTTATCCCTTTTGGCTGGATGTGACAGCAAGCAACCCGGCCTGGGATATCGAGTGACATGCACGATGGACAGCAAGATCCACCGTGACAGCGCGACCCTGCTGGTGCTGGAACAGGACTATCAGCAGTTGAGAGTGTGCGGCATCGCCTGCGCTGACCAAAACACCTTTTCTTTCACAGGGCAGACCGACAGGCCCAAGGTGGCCCTCATCCGCTGGGACAACGATTCGACACGTCCTTTTTACTTCATCCTGGAACCGGGCGACATCAATATCAGCATCAAGCCTGGCACATGGGATATCAAAGGCGGAGCTGGCAACCTCGAATACCAACAGTTCGTTAATTGGCGCAATCGCCTCATGAATGAGCGTGTAGCTACATGGCAGAAGTATCTAAAGATGTCGTCCGACTCTTCCCTTAAACGTGCCGATGAAGTGTTACTGGTGCGCCAAGACAGCCTGCTTAACGACTCCTTGCAACGTCAAACAGTAGAGCGCATCAATAAAGGTGATGCTGTTGGACTTATTATCCGTGAGCGCTACTGGCAGCAACTCGACGCTGAGCACATGCGCCAACTCAAATGAGCCGAATTTAACACCTGTTCGGATCGGGGCCAACCACTGACCGCAAAAGAATCACTCCCCACTGACGAATGTCAGCAGGGAGTGATTTTTTAATTCAGTAAACCGTTTCGGTTATTCGCGAATTACTTCTTAACGATGAGTTCGCAGATCGAAACGCGGTTCCAGCTGAGCTCCTGGAACATGTCGGTCTCACCACAACCCTGAGCAGTAATGCGGCTAGGATCAATCTTGTACTTGTTGATGAGCATGTTCTTCACAGCCTCGGCACGGCCATTAGCCAACTTGATGTTGTTGTCCTTGGGACCCTCGGGAGAAGCATAACCCTTGATGTCAACAGTAGCGGTGGGATTGTTCTTCAGGTACATGGCAACGCGCTCAACATTAGCCTGCTGATCGTTGGTAATGTTGGTCTTGTTTACGTTGAAGTGTACGAGAACGTTCATGTACTTAGCGCTCTTGTCAATAACCTCGGTTGAGTTCACACCCTTAGCGTTAGCAGCCTTACGAGCAGCATCCAAGTCGCGCTGGAGCTGAGCGTTGCGTGCGTTAGCAGCATCGAGGTCACCCTGGAGGCCGTTGAGCTGGCCACGGAGGCCGTTGATCTGACCATTGAGGGCGTCGATGTCATCCTGGCTGTACTTGTAGGGGCAGAAGGTGATGTAACGCTCGCCGTTGCTACCCTTGAAGTGGTAAGTCAAACCAGCCTCAAGTTCTACAGCAGCGTGGTCAGCGTTCATCTGGCTCTTGCCATTGCGGGGCTCACCAGTCCAAGTCTGGCGTGCGGGCAAGTTGTAACGATAGGGAACCATGATGTCACCATTCATGTCCCAAACAACAGCGGGCTTCAAGCTGAAGGTGATAGCGCGGCTCTCACCAAAGTTGAAGTTCAGGTTAGCACCAGCCTTGGTGTACCAGCTGTTGTAGTCGTTGCCGTAGAAGTTGGCAGACTCGTTGCGGTGGAAAGCGTGCAACCAACCAGCACCGATAACACCCTCGAGCTCAAATGCACGGGGCTTGCCAGCATAACCAGCGAAAAGGTTACCCAGGTTTACAGTACCAAACAGACCGGCCAGAGTGTGGTCGATGATGTTCGGGCTCTTGGGTCCCCAGTAGTTGGGTTCCTTCTCCCAGCTGGTGGTGTTGATGGTAGCCTCACCCTCAACGCCCATACCGAAGACGGGAGTCAGCTGCTTCTTGATCTCCATACCGAAGATGCCACGAGCACTGGGCCAGAATGCGTAACCCTGGAACGGCATGATAGCGCCACCCTTCAGGGTAACCGACATGTTGTCAAAGAACTTGTTCTGCTCCAGAGACTGAGCCTGAGCAGCAAACACGCCCATAAGAAGGGCTAAAGTCAAGATAATCTTTTTCATTTTAATAAAATTTAAAAACTATATTAGACAATTTTGTGGCAAAAGTAATACAAATTTCTTATTCAACCAAAAATTAACGTTCATTAAGGAAGAAAAAATCAAAAAAAAGGCCATAAAAAGCGAAAAATAAGACATTTTTCATGCAAATCTCATGCAACCGCATAGCCAAAGCCACTAAACAGCGCATCACGAGTCAAAACGGAGCGACCGTCTGGAACACTAATTTTCACCCCACAATCAGGTCAATCACTTCGTTGGCATCATTGACCGTGACCTCCCCGTCTCCATTCACATCGGCACGCTTGACAAGATCGTCGGGCGCTTGCCCACCCAAAATGACATTGATGACGGCATTCACATCAGCAATGCTGACCTCTCCATCAAGATTGACATCACCCTTGAGCGCTGAACTTGTCACGATTTTATAAACCGCACCGCTATTGTTCACATCGGCCTTCCAAGACGCGAACCTCAGTCTGGTCCTCGTGAGTCCTTTGGGCACAGTAATCGACAGGGTCAGGTGGTTTGTCTTGCTCACACTGGTGAGGTTATAGGTCACCGAGTCCACAGTCACGCCGCCATCGTTGAGAAGCGATGCGGTGAGTGCGACCTTGCTCATGTCAAAACCCGGTTCCTTCCATTGGTCGGTAATCCATGTTACATTCATCGTAATCACCTGGCCTCCAAAACACGGGAACTCCGGCGACGTCAGCGTTAGATGCTGGCCCGTGCTTGTGGTATAGAGAACGATGCGATTAGCCAGAATGTTGGATTGGTTCAGTTCAATAATCGGGTTGGAATATATCCAACCGGCGTATTCAGAAGATGAAAACTGGGGCACTTGAGCTTGAATCAAAAGCGCCACACAGGAAACGGATATCCACGTTAAAAATCTTCTCATTTTTTAGGGTCATTACAAAATGGCATCTTATACCAAGTGCAAAGATAACAAAAAAACTGGCATTTCAGGCAAACTTGCAGAAAAAAAAACAGATTTTGCCATTTTTGAAAAAGCGTGAAGGGCCCTTCATGAGAAAAGGACCCTTCCTGCTTTGATAATATGCTTTCCCGACGGTTACTTGAGAAGTCCTATCGAACGTTTCAGGAAACGTGTCAGGCCTTCGCCCTTGAGCATGCCATTGCTCAGCAACGCGATGTCGATAATCTGGTGCACACGGCTCTCGCCTGCCGCGTAAGCCACAATCATGTTTTCCTTCTTCTCCCGCAATTCCTTCAGACGTTTCTCGTTGTCCTCAAGATCCTGCTTCTTGTCGTCGGGCACACCCTTATTGTCCTTGTCAAGGTCACGGATGGCCTTGATCACATTTTGGGTGGCCGCGATTTCCTCGGTAACAGGCTTGAGCTCGGCTTCAAGTGACTTTTCGGCCTGCTCAATGACCTTCTTGATGATCGGGTGCTTAGTGTTCAGCACCATGCTGTACATGTCAGGCATGTCACCATAGAAGCTCATGCCGGGCTGGAAACGCGCCATATCCTTCATGCGTCGCATATACTCGGCCTGGGTAATCACCATGGGCTGGTCATCGGGCGACATCGCAGCGAAAGCGATAACGAACTCCGCCTTCTCGACGGGTGGGATCTGTGACTTGAACAGGGTTTGGGCCATCTCCTGCTGCTCGGGTGTGAACTGTGGCTTGCTGTCTTCCTGTTTGCGGATGAGATTCTCGAGCACGTCACTATCCACACGCACAAAGCGGGTCTTATCCTGTTTTTGTTCCAGCATGCTCATGAAAGGCACGTCCAGTTCGCCATTCATCATCAGCACGTCATAACCCTTGTCGGTTGCTGCCTTGATGTAGGAATACTGAGCCTCCTTGTCGGTGGCATACAGGCATATGAGGTTGCCCTCCTTGTCGGTCTGTTCCGAACTGATGAGCTTGCGGTAATCCTCGAGCTTGAAGTACTTGCCCTCGGTGTTCTCGAGCAGGGCGAATTTGAGGCCCGACTCACAGAACTTCTCATCGCTCAACATGCCATACTCGATGAATATCTTGATGTCGTTCCACTTTTTCTCGAACTCATCGGGCTGGTTCTTGGCGATTTCCTCCAGACGGGCGGCGACCTTTTTTGTGATATAGGTCGAGATCTTCTTAACCGCCCTGTCGCTCTGCAGGTAGCTGCGCGACACGTTCAGCGGAATGTCGGGGCTGTCGATGACTCCTTGCAGCAGCATCAGCCAGTCGGGTACGACGCCTTCGACGCTATCGGTGACATAGACCTGGTTGCAGTACAGCTGAATGCGATCCTTGCGGATGTCAAGGTTGTTCTTGATTTTCGGGAAATAAAGGATACCTGTCAGCGTGAAGGGATAGTCCACATTGAGGTGAATCCAGAACAAGGGATCGTCCTGCATCGGCTCGATGGCATGATAGAACTTGAGGTAGTCCTCGTCCTTGAGGTCGGCTGGCATGCGCGACCACATCGGCTCGATGTCGTTGATGACCTTATCCTTGTCGGTATCCTGATATTTTCCGTCTTTCCACTCCTGTTCCTTACCAAAAATGATGGGTACGGGCAGGAAGCGGCAGTATTTCTTCAACAACCCCTCGATGCGTGCGGTCTCGAGAAATTCCTTCTCATCGTCATCGATGGTGACAATGATGTCGGTACCGCGCTCGGCCTTGTCGCAGTCCTGCATCTCGAACTCGGGCGAGCCGTCACAGGTCCATTGTACGGCCTTTGCGCCTTCCTGCCAGCTCAGCGTGCGGATTTCCACCTTCTTGGCGACCATGAAAGCGGAATAGAAGCCCAAGCCGAAGTGGCCGATGATGGCGTTGGCATTATCCTTATATTTCTCAAGGAATTCCTCGGCGCCCGAAAAAGCAATCTGATTGATGTACTTGTCAATTTCCTCGGCGGTCATTCCGATGCCGCTATCGCTCACGGTGAGTGTTCCGGCCTCTTTGTCAACGGCAATTGTCACGCGCAAGTCGTCGGTCGAGCCTTTGAACTCACCGGCACCTGACAACGTCTTAAGTTTTTGCGTCGCATCAACAGCATTGCTTACCAGCTCACGCAGAAAAATTTCATGGTCACTGTACAGAAATTTCTTGATAACAGGGAAGATGTTGTTCGTCGTTACCCCAATAGTTCCTTTTGTTGGCATATTCTCTTTCGGTTTTAAATTGTTATTATCAGTTTTATACCTCTCGTCGGCTGATGCCGACAGAGGGGAGGCATCTGCCCAACTCCACCTCAAATCCTATGCCAGTATATAATAAGGTGACAAATCGTCACCTTGTCTGCCACACCTGCACATCCACTGTCTGCTAACTTGCCCAACTGTGGCCACATCGGAATGTTATAGTTTATCACAAAAACCGAATCCTACACCTCAAGAGAATCCACATCACGATGACTGCTTTAAACACACATAAAACACAGTATGTCAAAAAGAACAGCACATGAAAACTTTACAAATTTTGTTTTCACGGCATTTTTGCTTACCTTTGCGGCTCGAAAAAATTAACTGCCTTCGAATTAAACAAGTTAGAATCCTGATTCATAAGATAATGACCAAAACCAGAATTACTTCGTTATTCACAGCACTCCTGCTAGTGATGACAGCATCGGCCCAAGTACTGTTTGACGGCAAAAAGCCGGCGATTGACACCTTGACAGGCACTTGGTTGATCACGGTGCCTAAAGCCTACTTCGGGACCAATCACACGGCCGTTGTGACCCTCGACGAATCGGTGACAAGATGTTACATCGACGGGGCGAGAGTGACCAGCAACTATACCTTTCACAACATTCAGCCCAACATGACCTACCATGTGCAGGTTATCAGCAGCACTAGCATGGTCGAAGCGAACATCCAGTTCACCCACTGGCCTGTGGTTCAGATTTATGGGTCATTTGTCAAGAGGCCATATGCCTGGGGAACCGTTGTCTATACCCATCCCGATTCAACTCAGCAGCAAACCATTAATTCTCGGGTGCGTTGGGCAGGCAGTTCAACAGCCGACGCGGGCCGTGAAAAGCACAATTTCCATCTGAAATTCTATAATCCTGACGGAAGCAAAAAGGATATGTCTTTCTTTGGGCTCCGCCACGATTTCCACTGGCGTCTTGACGCTGGACAAATCGATTTCTCAAGGGTCCGCAACCGTGTCGCCAAGGACATTTGGGCTCAGTTCGCCTCTTTGCCGCACTACGCTTCGATTGAGCCCAAAACTCCCTACAGCTATGTTCGAGGCGACTTTGTCGAGGTATTCCTCAACGATGAATACATGGGCATCTACAGTCTGAATGAGCACATGGATCGACAGCAGCTCAAACTCAAGAAATATGACTACACCAACAAGGTGTTTCATGGCGGATTGTGGAAACCCATGAAATGGAGTTACATCACCACGTTCTATTCTCTTGCTGACTTTGACGCCAACAAAAAGAACTGGGATGAGTTCTACATGAAGTATCCCAATATTGATGATGTGAAACCGACAAATTATCAGACGCTGTACGATGCCCTGTACTTCACTCAGCATTCCAGCGACAAGGTTTTTATGGACAGCGCCAGGTACTACTTCGATATTCCTGTATTCCGCGACTTCTATTTATTCACCATCCTGTTACAGGCACCAGATAATGTCGGCAAAAACGTCTATTATGCATGCTATGATGCCGCTACCGACAAGAGATTGACCCTCGCGATTTGGGACCTTGACTGCACTCAAGGACAGTTTTGGAGCAATGTGGGAAACAACTATCACAACGCGAAAGTCGGTCCTGAAGTCGATTTCAGAACCGAACAACTCAGTGCGCACAAGGTTTATAAGAGGTTATGGACCCTCGACCCGTCGTTCCATGGATTGGCGACCGAACGCTACTGGGAACTGCGAAGCACCACATTCAACCCCGACAGCATCGTGGCGCGATACAAGGCATATTTTGATGAGATGAAAAGCTGTGGCGCCGACCAACGGGAGATTACCCGATGGAACCGTTGCTACGACTTGGGAGGTCGTGAGCTGAACTTCGACAACGAACTTGTGTACCTTCGCAACTGGTGGAATATCCACATCGCCTATCTGGACAGCAACGTGTTCATCCCATATCAGGACGGTGATGTGAACTTCGACCACGAGGTCAATATTGATGATGTCTCGGCCTTGATTGACTATCTGCTGTATAATGAAACAAACATCAATGAGTACCGTGCCGACTATGACCGAGACGGGAAAATCAACATCGATGATATCACCTCACTCATTGATGTGCTGTTATCCAAAAACAACGCATCACTTTGAAAGAAGGCGGACGTAGCCGCCAATGCTCTTGTCAGGGCTAACAATAGTGTAGGAATCGGGGGTATCAACTACTTTCCAACCCGATGAATCGGTAGGGTCTATACTGTGCTCGAGCATATCTCTCAACTCAGCAAACTTGTCGAGTGCCTGCTGCCCGTCGCTATAGTTGTACACATCGCTCATTGCCGAGTCCTCGCTTTGGTATTCAAACACTACTTGATATTTCATAAGGTTCTGTTCTTGGGCGGGAAAAACTCTTTCATTCCTTGCTGAAGCGCGTGTTATCAGTCATTGTCCCATGACCTTATTGGTCTGGATGGTGCCATCGCTCATGTGCTTGACACTGATGTAGATGCCGCTTTGGGCGTTACTCTTGTCCACACTCGCGCCAGTCATTGTGTAATAGTCTATAGCATCAACACTCACGGGGTCACACTGGGGCTGTTCCAGTCCGTCATCACCCCAATCAATGTCATCAAGTTCGGGCATTTCCTTGGCATTGAGTGAGTTGCAGGTCATCATATAAACACCCATATTGCCATATTTCAAGTAATTGGCTCTGCTGTCTACGGTCCACATGGCCACATTCAGCCCCATGTGATGGAAGGTCTTGACGGTGTTGGCGTCAAAGTTGCCGATCGAGATGCTGGGGTTGAGGCCATATTGGCTGCACCAGTCCTCGTTGCCCTCCCAGTTAGCGTTACACAGCCACTGACGGGTGAACTGGGGATAGTTGGTGGCAATATACTCCTGGGAATTTTTCATCGACGTGAGAAAGATGGCCTTGTCGGCCAGGCCTTGGTCAATGACCAGATGCACGAGGCCTTCAAAGTTGCTCATGTCGTTATTGTTGATGCCTGTCGTCCACTTGAGTTCCATGACGGGGAACACGCCTTTCTCGACACAGATGGCCAGGTATTCGGCAACTGTGCAAATGTGCCCCTTGTAGGTCACTCCGCCACGGGTCTGGGTATATTCCTCGGCCTTCAGTTCGGCTAATGTGGCATTGGCAACGGTAAGGTTGCCACCCAGACGGTTGGTGGTCTCATCATGGCTGATGACATAGAATCCGTCCTTAGTCACACGCACGTCGCACTCCAACCCGTCATAGCCGTACACGTCAACACCATTGCGGTAGGCTTCGACTGTGTTCTCAACCCCAATGTTGCAACCGCGATGACCAACAAGCAAGGGTTTCCATGCCCAGGCGTCGGCCGCAATAATCATCACAAGCAATAAAGTAAAAAGTCGTCTCATCACCATTATCGTTTTTAATTTTTGTTATGTGATTAGCACCGGCAAATGTACATTAACGAGACTTTACCTTCATGTAGAACAGTGCCTAGCGGTTGCCGTACATTTCCTCGTAATAGCGCTGGTAGTCGCCGCTGGTGACGCTGTTGACCCAAGGCTGGTGGTCGAGGTTCCAGCGAATGGTTTTCTCTATGCCCTCGGTGAAGGGCGTCTCGGGGTACCAGCCCAGTTCGCGGGCAATCTTGCTGGGATCGATGGCGTAGCGCATATCGTGGCCGGGACGATCGGTGACAAACTCGATGAGGTCGTTGTTGATGGCATCGAGGTCGCACTTGAGCAACTGTTGATATTCGGGTTCCTCGCGCATGATGCGTGCGATGATGGCAATGACCTGCTTGACGATGTTGATGTTGCTCTCCTCGTTGAAGCCACCAATGTTATAGACTTCGCCGACGGTGCCTTGACGAAGCACCAGGTCGATGCCCTTGCAGTGGTCCTCGACATAGAGCCAGTCGCGCACGTTCTCGCCCTTGCCATAAACGGGGAGTTTCTTGCCCTCGAGGATGTTTTTGATGATGAGCGGAATCAACTTCTCGGGGAAGTGATAAGGGCCGTAGTTATTGCTGCAGCGGGTGATGTTGACGGGCAGGCCGTAGGTCTCGTGATAGGCCATGGTAATGAGGTCGGCGCTGGTCTTGCTGGCCGAATAGGGTGAACGCGGCGCCAGCGGTGTCTCCTCGATGAAGAAGTGGCGGCCATAGGTCTTGAGGTCGGTGCGGCCCTCGATGACCTCGCGCACATCATCGCTCACCTCCAGCGGCTGCGGCTCGTCAAAGTCCTTGGCCAGCGAGCCATAAACCTCATCGGTGGAAATTTGCAGATACTTTTTCCCGGGAGCGTAAGTGTTATGACCCTCGGCATCCTTGCCCGTGAACCAGGCCTCGCGGGCGCAGTCGAGCATGTTTTGGGTACCCAGGATGTTGGTCTCGAGGAAGAGGCGCGGGTTGGTGATGCTGCGATCCACATGGCTCTCGGCAGCGAAGTTGACGATGTAGTCCACGTCATAGTCGCGCATGATGCCCTGTACCAGCTCGCGGTTACCCACGTCGCCACGGATGAAGGTCACGTTGGAACGCTCTATCTCCTCCTTGATGGAAGCTAGGTTGCCGGCATAGGTCAAGGCGTCAAGAATGATAATCTCGATGTTATCGCCATACTTGTCAAGGATGTATTTCACAAAGTTCGAGCCGATAAAACCCGCGGCTCCGGTAACAAGATAAGTCTTCATAACTGCAACGGTTTTTGTTTAAACTACAAAGATAGCTATTATCATCAAAAAAATATGTAATTTTGCCAAAAAATAGACTTTTCGCATGAAACGTTTCATCTCATCTCTTATATTGATATTGACAGTTGCCGGCATCGTAGCCCAACCCATCACCCAACCTCAAAAAGAAAATACTGAACGCAAAAAAGTAGCTGTCGTGCTATGTGGCGGCGGTGCAATGGGCACTATTCACATCGGTGCGCTCAAGGTGCTTGAAGAGGCCGGCATGCCCATCGACATGGTGACCGGCACATCGATGGGCAGCATCATCGGCGGCATGTATGCCGTGGGTTACAATGCTGCTGACATCGAGGACATCGTCAACAGCATGGACTGGGGCGACATCCTGCGCGACCGCCTGTCGATGAGGAACCAGACGCTTGATGAGCGCGAACGCCAGAACATCTACCTGTTTGACTACCGTCTGTTTCTGGACAGCAGCAAAGACACGTTGGCCGGAGGTTTCATTCGCGGCACCAACGTCGAGAAGACGTTGCGCCACTACCTGCGCCAGCCCGAGGACATCGACTTCAAGTCATTACCCCGCCCGTTTGGCTGCATCGCCACCGACCTGGTTACCGACAGCGAAGTCGTGCTTGACCATGGCTCGCTGGCCAAGTCGATACGCGCCAGTATGGCCGTTCCCGGCGTTTTTGCGCCCGTGAGAATGGACCCCTATATCCTTGTTGACGGCGGCACAAAAAACAATTTCCCTGCCGACCTGGCCCGCAAGATGGGTGCCGACATCGTCATCGGCGTGCTGACCGATTTGGGACTTAACGAGGACTACTATTCAACTAAAGACATCTTGGAGCGATCGGTGGGAGCCGACATCCATAACCGCAGCCTCGAGAATATGAAGTATTGCGACCTGGTAATTCGTGTTCCCGTGAGGGGTTACTCGGCGGCCCACTTCTACCGCTCGGCCATTAAGAACCTGATTAAGCGAGGAGAAGACGCCACGAGGGAACAGATGAACTCCATCATGCAACTCAAGAAACATGCTGGTGTGCCCGCCGATTACATGCCCGAGTACAGCTTCATTCACTTGAGTGATGTTGACAATACTCAAGCTAACAAACTCGTGAACGAGGAGAATGCAAAAAACTCCATCAAGGCGAGTGTGGGACTGCGTTATGACACCGAGGAGCTGGTAGCAGCTCAAATCGGCGCGACATATTACTACGGAGACCGATTGGAAAAGAGAGTGGACCTGACCTTAAGGCTGGGCAAGCGCACCATGGGCAAACTGGCATGGAACATGAGCCTGAAGCCTCATCGCAAGATAGGCCTATCCTATGAAATCTGGCACAATGACATCAACCTATACCAACGCAGTCACCGCTCAGATAATCTGATGTTCATCTACCAGAAGGCCAATGCCACGCTGTTTTCGCTTGACGCGCTCAACCTGAATGTTGATTTAGGCCTCTCGTGGGAACATTACCACCACTACGATGTGCTGAGCAACGAGTACAGCATCAGCAACTTCAAGAAAAATGAGCACTACTTCAAGTATCATGCAGGAGCGCAGTACAACACCGAAGACCATTGGTACTTCACCCGCAAGGGTATGCGAGCTAACGTAAGATACGCCTATTATACTGATAACCTCGTCCAGTGGAACGGCCACGGCGGCATCAGCGAATGGATGGCACTATGGCGCATGACATTGCCCCTAACAGGCACGACGCACGTGCAACCGATGGTATCGGGCCGACTGCTCTTTGGCGACGATATTCCCGCGAGTGCCGCAAACATGATGGGCGGCAACCGCTTTGGCATCTATTATCCCCAGCAGTTGCCGTTCGCCGGCATTGGTCACTGCCATGCCATGGACAGCAAGGTATTGATTGCCGGACTCAAACTGCAACAACGCCTGTTCAACGACCATTATATCATTATCAAGGGACAAGTGGCCGAGCAAAACAACAAACTGGGCCACATCTTTGACAACAAGCCCATCTGGGGTGCCCAACTCGGCTATTCCTACAACAGCATAGTCGGTCCCCTGGGCGGTTCAATTAGCTGGAGCAACTTCACCAAGAAGGTCTATCTCTACGTCAACCTGGGCTTCGAGTTCTAAAAAAGTATAATGAGAAGACTATAAACAAAAATGCGGAAGCCGTCGTTCAAGACGCCTCCCGCATTGTATGAGGTACAGTTTCTTATCGTATCACCTTAAATCGGGTTGTTCTCGGCGAAGATGGCCATGCGCTCATCAAGGATGTCGTACTGGTGATCCTGAATGAACGAGGTGCACACGCGCAGACCTTCCTGCCATGAGCCAGTGGTGGCGAGGCAGATGGCGCTCACGCCGTAGTACATCAGTTCGCGTGCCAACTGACCGCTGGTCATGTTGCCGTAGCCGATGGTGAAGTAGAAGCCGTCGGCAATGGGTTGGTCACCGTCCATGCCATAAACGATGCGGAATCCATGGCGCGTGAAGATCTCTTTCAGCTTGTGGGCACGCTGACCATAGACGATAACGTCATCACGGAAGTGGTACTCACCGTTGCTGGCAGCGTCCATGATGGCTGCCAACGCATACTGGGCGCTGTGGCTCGTGCCCGATGACAGGGCATAGAGCGTGCGGGTGATGAACACCTTGCCAAAGGGCAGACCGTCGTAGCGGGCCGACAGGTCGGGATAGTGGCGATGGAAGATCGTCGGGCTGATGCAGGTCATCGCGATGCGCTCACCAGCATAGGAGAACGCCTTGCTGCCACTGATGTGCATGATGTAGTTGTCGGTGTATTTTGCTACACTGGGCTGGAAGGGCGGCTCAAAGGGCTTGCTGATGTCCAGGCGGAAGTCCATGGCGAAATAAGCCAAATCCTCCAGCACGATGACATCATATTTCGTTGCTAATTCGCCGATGTCCTTCAACTCCTCGTCGGTCAAGCAAATCCACGCGGGATTATTGGGGTTGCTGTAGATCAAGCAGCACACGTCGCCCTTGCTCATGTATTCCTCGAGTTTAGCACGCAGCTTCTTGCCACGGAACTCGTAGATGTCGAACGTCTCGTAGGGGACATCCTGGATCTCAAGCTGAAGCTTCTGTACGGGGAAGCCCGGGTCGATAAAGAGCGCCTTGTTTTTCTTCTTGTTGCTCTGGGTGATGGTGAGCAGCGAGGCGAAGGTGCCCTGCATCGAACCCACGGTGGGGATGCAGCACTCGGGCGGCACGTCAACATCGATAAACGCCTTAATGAAGCGAGAGGTTGCGTCCTTGATCATCGGCTCACCGGGTAAAGCGGGATAGAGGCGGGCGCAGCCGTTCTGCAAGGCCTTAATCTGGGCCTCAACGCCGATTTTGGCGGCGGGCAAGCCCGGGATACCCATCTCCATCTTGATGAACTCCTGTCCCGACTCGCGCTCGGCGCGCTCGGCGATGGCTTTCACCTCGCGGATGGTGGCGTTGGCATAATCGATGATGCCATACTCGTCAATCGCGCGGTCGATGATCTCGCGGCTAATGGGTGTGGGTCTCATCGCTGGGCCTCCTTTCCTATGGCAAGTGCCTTGAGGTTAGCGTCAACCACGGCGTCGCCCTTGCGGCCAAAGACGCGGCGGATGGCGTTTTCCAGCTTGTCATACTCGATGCCGAGGGCCTTTTGGGCGGCACCTAGCAGGATGACGTTGGCCGAGCGGGGTATCTCGTTGTCCTTAGCCAACTGCTCGATGTCGAGGGTGATGACGTTCTTCACCTTGGCAAGTTCGGCCATCACGGTGTCCACCTCGGGATAGTTGGGGATATTGACAAAGGGCTTGCTCGAAGTGATGATCCAGCCCTCCTTGCTCAGGAAAGGCAGGTAGCGCAGGGCCTCCATCGGCTCCATCGAGATGATAACATCGGCCGAGCCCTTAGCAATCAGGTCGCTGTGGATGGGATTGCTGCTGATGCGCAGGTTGGACTGCACGTCACCGCCACGCTGCGACATGCCGTGTACCTCGGCCTGCTTGATATAAAGATTCTCGTGCATGGCTGCTTCGCCAATCACGGTGGCGATGGAGAGGATGCCTTGTCCACCCACGCCGCAAAGGATGATATCAGTTTTCATTGCTTTGCCT